>CAVVCK010000003.1:0-31522 GCA_963746775.1 uncultured bacterium | reverse complement strand
ACAAAAAGAAAAATTATTGCCTGTTAATAAAAAATTAGAAGTGGCTTTTATTCCCCAAGCTCCTTTTAAAGATTGGTCGGAACCATGGCAGAATGCTTGTGAAGAAGCAGCTTTGCTTACGCTATATCACTACATACAAGGTGATAAAGAAGTATCACCGACACAAGTGAAACAAGAAATTCTAGCTATGATAGATTGGGAAATAGAGTTTTTTGGATCGCACAAGGATTTAAATATGGAGGAAGTGGCCCAAGTAGCTAAAGAATATTTAAATTATAATAATGTTGAAATTACTTATGATATTAATATAGAAGATATAAAACGAGAAATTGCCAAGAATAATCCAGTTTTAATTCCAGCAGCAGGAAGGATGCTAAATAACCCCAATTTCACTCCTCCTGGACCGATTTATCATAATTTAGTAGTAATTGGCTATACGGGAGATATAATTATAACTAATGATCCTGGCACAAGATTAGGCGCTAACTTTGAATATACTTATGATAATTTTTATGACTCTATTCATGATTATTTAGATGGAGCAGATAAAAATTCGGTTAGGATGTTGGAAGGGAGAAAGGCGATGGTTGTAATTAGAAAGTAGCTATTTAGAGATTGGAAAATAGTAATAGAAATCTGAAATTTGAAAATAGAGAACAAATTTCTAATATCTAATTTCTATTACCGATTTCTATTTTCCCAATAACCAATTTCTCTAAAATACTCTTTATTTATAGCCATTTTTCTGCTATAATATAGACAAATGAAAGAATTATTTAAAAAAATTAAAACCTGGAAACTTAAGGGTAATTTTGGTATTTCGTTATTTTTTATTTCAATAGCAATATTTTTGTTTTGCTCAGTATTTTTTATTAGCAAGACATATGCGGAAGAGGAAAAAGATACTATATTTCCTCGTACTCCTCAAGGCTTAGAAATAAAATCTAAAACAAATGGTTTTGATATAACTTGGCGTCTTAATAGCGAAAAAGATTTATCTACTTATTTATTATACATTAGATCTGGGGACGAGAAAGAAGATCAAGCTCCGATAAAAACAGGTAATATTGATCATTATTCAATTGATAATTTAACTCCTGAGGCCACCTATTATATAAGTTTAAGTGCTCAAGATAAAGCCGGGAATATTAGTCAAGCTACAGAAGAAATAGGCTTATCCCCGGATTTATCTGAAGCTGAAAAAGAATATTCAGTCGGTGGCTGGATGCCAGTTACAGATTTAGAAAATTCTCAAAAAACTTTTAAAGATAATACTGAACTATTTGATTATATTAGCCCTTATGAAAGAAAACTGGAAGCAGATGGCAGTATTACGGTGGTTGGTAAATCTTTTGATTCAGGATTAATGGAAGTAGCAGCTATTAACAAAATAAAAGTTCTGCCAACTATTACTAATAATTTTGATAAAGATGACGTTAGTTCTAATTTATTCTTAGAACGAGAACTTAGTAGAAAATCATATAAAAAATATTGTTAATTTGGTTGAAGAAGAAAATTATGATGGTATAGATTTAGATTATGAAGGTTTAAAACCAGAAATAAAAGATCAGTTTACTAGCTTTATTCAAAAATTAGCAGAGAATTTACATTCAAAAGATAAAATATTATCAGTTACAGTCCAGGCTAAAAAAAATGATAATGATGATTGGCGTGGGCCAGGCGCTATGGACTACGACGAATTAGGTAAGGTAGTTGATCAGCTGCGCGTTATGGCTTATGACTATTCAAGGCTCGATACAGGACCAGGTGCTATTGCTCCAATCAATTGGTTCCAAGATGTACTTGAATATACTAAAAAACATATACCTCAGGATAAAATTATTGCCGGAATTCCTACTTATGGCTACAAATGGTGTTTGGAAGATAAATTAAATTGTGAAAAAAAGGGTTTAGTTTATGAGGGAGTGGCCAATATTATTTCTCAATATGGTGTAACTCCAGAATGGAATGGTAATAACAAAGCTCCTTGGTTTTTATATATTGATGAATCTGAAAACAAATATGCGGTTAATTATGAAAATCATGAAAGCTTGAAAGCAAAGTTAGAAGTGGTTCAAAAAGAAGAAATCGGCGGCATTTCTATTTGGCGGCTTGGTTCAGAGGATCCAGATAATTATAATGTTATCAACCAGATGACTGGCAAACAAATTACTACGCCAAAGAATATTACAATTGTGCCAGGTGATCAGCAGATTAGTATTAATTTAAAGAAAGAAGACAAAGAAAAATTAAAAGGTTATCGTATTAAAGTTATCCCTAAAGAGGCTAATGCTAATTATTCTGCTAATAAAGCTAATAACAATATTGATAACTCACAATTAAATTCAGACAAAGATGATGCTATACAAAATGATAACATACCGATAGATCCTTATTTTAAAGAAACTTTTTATGAAGAAAATAAAGAGCAAACTTATGATATGCTGAATCAGGATAACTACACCATCAATAATTTAATAAATGATCAACCTTATTATATTTCTATTACCCCCCTTACTCTAGATGCCAAAGGAGATTATGGTTATCAAGAAAATACTGAAAATACTAAATTAATTCTTACTACACCATCTGACTTAGCTTATCCCGGGACAATTACTGACTTAAAAGTTGAAGAAGTTGGCAATACCACAGCTGATATTTCATTTTCTGCCTCTGGAGATGATTATTTTAATGGACAAGCAGAAAAATATGAAATAAGATATTCAGAAGAATTATTTACTCAGGAAAATTTTCAAAAGGCAGAAATTTACCCTGAAGTTCCTAAGCCAGTTGAAGCAAAGAATAAACAAATTTGGCAGCTTGGAGGATTAGAGCCGGGTGTAAGATATTATGTAGGTATTAGATCTTTTGATGAAAAAGACAATCCTTCTAATGTCTCAAATATAGTAGCCGTAGAGACAATAGACAATATTCCACCAGCAATACCAAAGGCTCCTCAAATTGTAGCCGGTGATCAATCCATCTATGTTAAATGGGACAAATCATCCGAGAAAGACTTAGCGGGGTATAAAATATATTGGCAGCAAGAAAAAAGCTATTTTCAAATTATAAAATTTAATAAAGATCAAACGGATTATTTATTAGATAATTTAGAAAATAATTATAATTATAATATTGCCATACAAGCATATGACAGTAGAGGCAATGAAAGTGCTAGAAGCGAAATAGTTAGCTCTACTCCAAAGTCCTCCAATGTTATTTCTAGTGCTGGTAGCCAAGCCCAAATTACACGAGAGAAACTCAAGGCCAATGTTTCAATTTTTAGTAAAAGATTATTTAGTCAGGGAGCTGTTCCTTATTTAGTTATGTTTTCAGTTATGATTATAAACGTTATAATTTACCATAGTGTTAAGCGAGAAGTTCAAAAGAAGATTGATAAAAACATAAATAAGACATTAAATGAAGAAGTAATTCCTCATAAAAAAAGTATGGTGGAGGTGAAGAAAATTAATAGGAAAGTGCTCAAATTTTAAAATTCAAAATTAAGAAACCAGAATGACGAATAAATGACAAATGTTTTAATGGCAAATACCTAATTTAGTCATTAGGATTTTAATAATTTATTCTTCATTTGGATTTAGTCATTAGTCATTTATATCCAAATATGTCCAAAAAACCACTAAACAATTTCTATATAAAGATCCTAGCTGTAGCCTTTGCTATATTTCTTTGGATTTTTGTGATTAATCAAGGCTTTAGAATTGATTTCTTAGAAAAAGAAATTCCGGTGAAAGCCTATAATTTAGCTGATGATTTATCTCTGGCTTCAGATTTGGGTACAGTAAAATTAAAAATAAGAGCGCCTCAGTCATTTTGGCAGGAATATTCTGACTCAAGCTTAGAAGCTTATGTTGATTTAAAACATTTTGATAAAGGAATATATAATGTAGAAGTAAAAGTATCTTCAAGCGATCCTAGTATTCAAATAGTAGAAAAGGATCCAGAGAAAGTAAGCGTAGTTATTGATTCGGTTACATCTACTAAAAAAGAAATAGAAATTGAAACAAGCGGAGATCTTGCTAAAGACTATTCTGTTAACGACCCCTATGTTGAACCCAAAGAAATTGAAATAAAAGGCGCTAAAGGTACTTTAGACGAAATAGATAAAGTAATAGCTAGGGTAGAATTAAATCAAGAAAGTGCGGAAGTAAGAAAGAAAGTTACTCCCGAAGTAATTAATAAAGATGGTGATGTTTTAACTAATATCATTCTAGATCCTGCTGAAGTAGAGGTTATAGTTCCAGTTTTAAAAAATACAGAGGTTAAAACTGTTAGTGTCAATTCTAAAATAATAGGTAATCCGGCGGTTGGTTTTTCTATAGATAGTATAGAAGTAAATCCATCGACAGTTTCTATTCAGGGCAAAAGAGAAGATTTGGCTAACATTAATTATATAGATACCAAAGAGATAAATATTGAAGGAATAACTGATACTACGGAGAGAAAAACTACTCTAGAGTTGCCTGATAATATAAAATCAGTAGAGGTTACAGAAGTAACAATTAAAGTTAATGTTTCCTCGTCTATTAAAACTGAATCTCTGTCTTCAGAAATTAAGTTTACTAATTTAAATAGTAGCTTGGAAATAGTATCCTATACTCCCAGCTCTGTATCTATTACTGTGAAGGGCAAAAAAGAAGATATTGATAAATTAAAAAATAGTCCTCCCTCTATAAATATTGATTTAAAAAACACCCCTCGGGGCACTCATTCTTTTACAGTTGATAAAAGTATAATTAGCTTGCCCTCTGATATTGAGTTGGTTAGTGTTGATAATAAAGAGGTTAGAGTGGGGTTGGAGGAGAAATAGGAGAATTTATAAAATAATTTATTTGAAATAATAATCTATTATAAGTTTATATAATATACGAAATTTAATTATTAAACAGTTATTTGTTCGTATAACAATTAGTTATATGCCATTGCTATTTTTTACCACAAAAATTAAGATTTAATTGAAAATAATCCCAAAAAAATTATGGGTATATTATTAGGTCCATTTGACCCGCTACAACTTATATTCAACATTTTAAACACCTTGATGAAAAAGGGGCTTATTAGTTATGACGAGGCTAGGAGCATTTTAAAGGAATCTCTTAATCCGCAAATGTCAGACGAAGAGAAAGAAAAGGTGTTAGATTCCATACTTAAACGAACATAAATATGCCTCAAGATGGAGAAATAAATTTAACAGAGGTTAAGGCACAATATTCTGTCAAAGACATAAAGTTTGTTGATAGCAGGGAACTTGATTTTGCTAACGAATTTCGTCTGACATTTGAAATTAGTTTTGGTGTTGGACTGACTTTACTTGGTGTCGTCATAACTAATTTTAATTGGATTTTAGTCATTACAACGGTAATTTTTTTGGGATTTGGAATTTTCAATATTTTCAGATATAGAAAAAAATATAACGACATAAAAAAATAGCAACAGCATATAACACGCAATATCCGCAAGGGCTAAAGCCACATTCGCTAAGGCGAACGTCGGATATTGCGATACGTTAATAGAAACAACAAAAAAACTTTAATAATACTGTTTTTAAAACACTATAAATATTTAAAAAGACCCGGATTCCAGGTCTTTTTTATTTCAAGTTATAACGTCGAGGTATCCGAAACCTTTAAGAGGTTTCGGATACCTGCGCGAATAATTTACCCAAATATATGATACTGAACAATCAAATAAGCAAATATCAAAGCAATAGTATTAATAACTTTTATTAGAGAATTAAGTGCAGGTCCTGCTGTATCCTTATAAGGATCACCGACTGTATCACCTACCACTGCCGCCTTATGCGCATCAGATCCCTTGCCACCTAAATTTCCATTTTCAATATATTTCTTAGCATTATCCCAAGCAGCGCCGCCAGTAGTCATTTGAATAGCTAATAGCAAACCAGTCACAATTATACCAATTAATAATCCGCCCAAGGCTTTTGGTCCAAGAACAAAGCCAACAGCTAAAGGTGAGACGACAGCAATTATAGCGGGTAGAATCATTTCTTTTTGAGCAGCTTTTGTTACGATATCTACGCATTGACCGTAGTCAGGCTTATCGATACCTTCCATTATTTTCTTTTCTTTAAATTGTTTTCTAACATTTTCTACAACCTTGAAAGCAGCTCTTCCAACTGCTTGCATAGCATAAGCTGCAAAAACAAAAGGAAGCAATCCGCCAATTAATAATCCTACTAAAACATAAACATTATCTATGCTTAAAGTCATATCCATGTTTAATCCTAATTCTCTGACTGCTTTAACAATTTCATCAGTATAGGCCGAGAATAAGGCCAGGGCGGCTAATCCAGCAGAGCCAATGGCATAGCCTTTAGTAACTGCTTTGGTTGTATTACCTACAGCATCTAGCAAGTCAGTATTAGTTCGAACTGACTCTGGCAAATTAGACATTTCAGCAATACCGCCAGCGTTGTCAGTAATTGGTCCATAAGAATCAAGTGAAACAATCATGCCAGCTACTGATAACATACCAACAGCAGCTAGAGCTATTCCATATACTCCAGCTAAAGAATATGAAGCCAGGATTCCAAGGCAGATAACCAAAACAATTGGCCAAGTACTTTTCAATCCGACGGCCAGTCCGGCAATTATATTTGTACCAGGACCGGTCTCTGATGCTTTGGCGACTGATTTAACTGGATTATATTTAGTTGAAGTAAAATATTCAGAAATTATAGTTATTGCAATTGTTACAACTAAACCAACCAATGAAGCCCAGAAATATTTTAAGTCATGCATTAAATAATGTGTAACTATAAAGAAACCTACAGCAGCAATAATGGCCGAAGCAAAAGTTCCTTTATATAAAGCGTTCATAATTTTATCACCCTTGAGCCTAACAAAGAAAGTGCCCAATACCGAAGCAATAATAGCTACAGCACCTAATAACAAAGGATAAATAACACCATTAGTGATGCTCATACCTAGAATCATAGCGGCAATAGAAGTGACAGCGTAAGTTTCAAATAAATCAGCGGCCATGCCAGCGCAATCCCCTACATTATCACCGACATTATCAGCTATAGTGGCTGGATTTCTGGGATCATCTTCAGGAATACCTGCTTCCACTTTACCAACCAAATCAGCGCCTACATCAGCTGCTTTGGTGTAAATACCGCCGCCAACACGAGCAAACAGTGAGACCAGAGAAGCGCCAAAACCAAAGCCTATTAATAAAATTGGATCTTGAAACCAAATATAAAATATAGAAACACCAATTAATCCCAGGCCAACTACTGACATACCAGTTACGGATCCACCCTTGAAGGCTACAGATAAAGCTTGTTTTAAGCCTAATTTTGCCGCTTCTGCCGTTTTTACATTAGCTCTGACCGATATGTTCATACCAATAAAACCAGCTAGAGCTGATAGTAGAGCTCCCGCAATAAAACCAATAGCTGTTTCAAATGATGTTGCTAACCATAAAACTATAAATAAAATAACAGCGAAAATGCCAATTACCTTATATTGGCGGGTTAAGTAAGCCATTGCTCCTTCTTTGATAGAATTAGCAATGCTTTTCATTTTTTCATCACCGTCTTTGAGTTTTTTTATCTGCCAGGACAATATTCCGGCAAAAGCCAAAGCGATTAGGGATGCAATGATTGGATAGATTTCTAATTGCATGGGTTTTTGTTATATTAGTTTATAATGTTAATATGAAATTTTATGTTTTGTTGGATTAAATACTTTAACTTAAAGTTAACTGTATTAAAAGTGTGGCTAAAGCCTAAATATTTTCACATCCGCTACCCTCTGCTAAAGCAGGGTAGAAGAAAAAACTCTTTGGTATTTTTCTACCCACCTTTAGGTGAGGGTTCTGAGGCTTTAGCCTCCTAAATAAAAAACTACGACTGAACGTTTGTTTATTCTATTTCTTACTGTTCTTGGATTTAGTTTCTTTTTTAGTAGTCTTTTTACTATTTTTCTTATCTTTCTTTGATTTATCTATTTTTTCGTTTTTTACTTCTTCTTTTTTCTCAGTGTTTTCAGTGTCCTCAGCGGTTCCCTTTTTTTCACCATTTTTCTCTTCAATTTTTGTCTTATCTTCTTTATTTTTATCTTCAACATCTTCAGCTTTTTTCTCCACTGCCTTTTCTCCAGTTTCCTTAATTATATCAATTCTCCAGCCTGTTAATTTGACTGCTAGTCTTACATTTTGTCCTTCTTTGCCTATTGCTAATGATAATTGATCTTCAGCTACTTCGACTAGGGCGTGTTTGTCTGCTTCATTTAATTGAACACTGATTATTTTAGCAGGAGAAAGTGAATTAGTTATAAATCTTACTAAATTTTCATCCCATTCTATAATATCTATTTTTTCTCCTCCTAGTTCTGCTATCACAGTTTGGACTCTAGTTCCTCGCTGTCCAACGCAAGCGCCAATAGGATCTATATCTTCGGTAGTAGTCATGACAGCTATTTTACTACGTGATCCAGCTTCACGAGCTACTGATTTTATTTCTACAACACCAGAAGCAATTTCAGGAACCTCAAGTTCAAATAATTTTTTAACTATTTGTGGTTCTGATCTAGATAAAATTATTTCGGCTCCACGAGGAGATTTGCTTACCTCTTTAATAAATACTTTTATTCTTTGACCGATTTGATATCTTTCTCCTCTGATTTGTTCGGAAGGAAGAAGGATACCAGAAATAAGACCAAGATCAACAAACACAGTTTGTTTTTCAATTCGTTGAATTACTCCATTGATTAATTCCCCTTCTTTATCTTTAAAGCTTTTATAACTTGTTTCTTTTTCAGCTTCCCTGATCTTTTGTGTAATTACTTGTTTGGCAGTCTGGGCAGCAATACGACCGAATTGCATCTCATCAGGAGTTACTTCTTCTTTTAATTCATCACCTACCTTAGCATCTTTTTTCTTCTTCTTAGCATCTTTTAATAAAATTTGCTGCTGTGGTTTTTCTATTTCTTCTTCAGTTTCTACTACTTCTTCTACTCTAAAAATCCTGGATTTACCAGATTTTAAATCAAATTCAGATTCATAGCGCTCGCCTTTTTCCCCGTAATCTTTTTTATAAGCAGAAGCAATAGCCATTTCCATGGCTTCTTTAACATCTTCTTTAGGTATGCCTTTTTCTTCGCAAATTTGGTTAATGGCTGATTCGAATTCGTTTAACATAAATTTAGATTATTTTTTATTATAATTTTTAACATATCAAACATAGTCATTAGATATTTAACACTAGACATTAGGGTTAATATTTTTATCTTCCCTAATTACCAATGTTTAATGTCTATTTACTATCTTTCTTAAAAAGAAACCCGAACTGGTATGTTCGGATTATGTGATTATTATATTATATGATTATTTATTTGGCAAGTAATATTATGGTTCTATTCTTCCTACTTTTAAGTTATCAAAATCTTTATCAAATGAAACAATCTTTACTTCTTTACTGATTATTTTATTGTTTGAAGCAAGTAAAGCGTCAATAAATTTTACTGAATACTTTTTATAATTAATTAGAGCAATTTTTATATTAAAATCATCTATAATCTTTAAATTCTTTAAATTTAAAATAGAATCTATAGCTAAAATAACTTTATTTTTAGGAAATTTATAGAAACTACCCAATGTCCAATTAATTTCAGCTAATACTAAATTAGAAGTATAAGCCTTATATTTGCCCTTTTTTAAATCATCTAAAAATTTTACACATTTATTAAAAGACGCTTCGTTGTCTTTAGTTAAAACTCTTAAAAAAATATTAGTATCAATAAAATATTTATAATCTTTCATATTTATTTTCGAATTTATCACGAGCCTTTAAAACATTATTATTAACTTGAAAAGTTCCCGCTATATCCAAAATGTCTAAAGTAGGTTTTATTATAATTTCTCCATTTTTTTCTTCAAATTCAATTAAAAGCTTTTCCCCTTTATTTATTTTTAAGACATCTCTTATTTCTTTGGGAATAGTTATTTGGCCTTTTTGAGTAATTGTAGTAGAGTAAGTCATATAATTATAGTATTACTTTAGTGTTAAAACTTACATTAATTATAATACTTACAAAATTTATTGTCAATATTTACTACGTACGAAAGCTTCTGACGAAGTCGGAGGTTTAAGATGTCTATCTCACCACGTACGAATTTCTGTAGATTTATTATAATTATAATCTATATATTAAAAATTCGTACGTGGTCTAATGCCACCTACTAGAGATATCTTTCATATGTAGTTTACTCTTCCCCAACTGCATTTTTAAAATGAGTAACCTTACTCATCCTCTGTCTAAAATCTAAATCTATACTTAATACATCGATTCTAAAATTATTGTTCCAAATTTTATGCTTACTTAAATAAATATAAGCAGTTTTAATCAATTTTTGCTGTTTATAATAGTCTACGGCCTCATATCCTGTTCCATATTTATTAGAAGTTCTTGTTTTTACTTCAAAAAATACTAAAATATTTTCTTTATTCCTAGCGATAATATCTATTTCCCCAAATCTGCTATGATAATTATTATTTAAAATTGCATATTTTTTATTCAAAAGGTATTTGCGGGCAATATTTTCTCCTAATTTTCCTATTTCTCTTTTATTCATAATAATGCGAATAACGAAATAAGAATTTATCCGCTAAATCCGCTATAATCCGTCTATCCGCAATACGAAAAATAGCGGATTTTGCGGATTTAAGCGGAAAGGCGGAGAAATATAAAAGGAATTTTGTAATTCACATTAATAAATTATCAGCGCATAAAATCAGTGTAATTACTTATTTTCCATTAAAAATCCATAATGATGATCACCTACTTCTAAGTCCTTGATATATTCAAGTCCTGTACTTTCAGCTTCCTCTAATAATTGGTCACGGTCTATTCTTAATTCTGTAGGAGTACCTATAGAAAGATCATTTTTTTGCCATTCAACAATTACTATTTTTCCACCCTTCTTGGTTATTCTTTTTGTTTCTTCAAAAATATTTTTTCTTATTTTGGACTGATGTAGGATATGAACCAATAAAGAGATATCAACTGAATTGTCTTTAATTTTCAAGCTGCCCACTTTTTCAACATTAGCCCATAGGGTTTCTATATTTCTTAAATTATATAATTTAATTTTGCTGTTTACTTCCGATAAAGTTGATTTTTGAATATCCACTGCCCATACTTTGCCATCTTCTCCTATAATTTGAGCAGCCTTGGTGGTCATAAAACCAGAGCCACAGCCAAGATCTGCGATTGTCATTCCTTCTTTAATATCTATTTGTTTTAAAATTTGATCAGGATTTAGAAAATTGTTTTGCATATCTTAATATTAAACTAAAAATTAAAATGTAAAATTTAAGATTTTAAATCAATTCTTACACCTTATATTTTATACTTGCTAATATTATATCAAAAATATTTCAATTAACCAATTATTCTCTTTATGGGTCGATATGATCTCCTATGTATTTCACATACCCCATATTTTTTCAAAGCTTCTTGATGCTTTTTAGTTCCATACCCTTTATTTTTATCAAAACTATATTGTGGATATTTTCTATGTAATTTAATCATTATTCTATCTCGATAAACTTTGGCAAAAATAGAGGCGGCTGAAATAGATTTTACTTTATTATCACCATCAATAATAAATTCACAGGGAATCTTAGGTTTTATACCTTTTTTAAATATATATCGGCCATCTATTAAAATTATATCTGGTTTTACAGATAAACCCATAATAACGCGTTTAAAGGCTAGTATTTTGGCTGAAGCAAGACCTATTTTGTCTAATTCTTTATTAGAAACTGTAGCTACATTCCAAATAATTAAATCTTTAAGTTCTTCATAGATATTTTCTCTCTTTTTGGCTGTTAGCAGCTTAGAATCCATAAAAGGAAAATCTAATAACTCCATAGGCAGGATTACCGCTCCAAAGGCAATTGGTCCAGCCCAAGGACCAAGACCTACCTCATCTACTCCACAAATAGCCTTAAAGCCTTTATTTTTTAATTTTATTTCATAGTCACTCATAAATATTATTTACCACGTATGAAAATATTTGGCATATATTAAAGTTTATAAAAAAATATTTTCGTAAATAATTTTAAGAAAATTATCCACAAAAAATTTTCATACGTGGTTTATATTTCTTATGTGCATATATTACTATAAATAATATTGAAAAGAAAATTTTCATATACTATAATACTTTCAACAACAATTTAGCATTATAAGCGTTGTTATTATAATGCCAATATACGAATTTATACTAATAATACTAATTGGCTGATTCGCATCATTAGTACTTGTTAGTGTACTTGTCTCAAGTATTCCCGAGAGATTGGTCTTATATCTAATAATGTTTTTTATTATTTAATTTTAATAACATATGGCCAACCCATACCAAAACTATCTGAAGCAAATTAAAAAAGCTAAAGATATTCTCAATTTCGATGAAGATGTTTATGAACAGTTGAAACTTCCTAAAAGAATTCTAGAAATATCTATTCCTGTTAGAATGGATAACGGTAAATTAAAAGTATTTCGAGGCTTTAGATCTCAATTTAATGACGCTCTTGGACCATACAAGGGTGGAATAAGATATCACGAAGGTGTAACTCGTGAAGAAGTAATGGCTCTCTCTGCTTGGATGATGTTGAAATGCGCTACTGTCGGTATTCCTTTGGGTGGTGGTAAGGGTGGTATTATTGTTGATCCTAAGAAATTATCCAAAAATGAATTAGAACAATTATCACGCGGTTTTATTCGAAAAATATATAAATATATTGGGCCAACTCAAGACGTACCAGCTCCTGATGTTAATACAGACGGAGAAATTATGACTTGGATGAAAGATGAATATGAAAAATTAACCGGCGCTCAAGCTCCTGGTGTTATTACCGGCAAGCCAATTGATATGGGTGGATCACTTGGTCGTGATACAGCTACTGCTCAGGGTGGATATTATACTCTTCAAGAATTGATGAAAGAATTAAAAATGAAGCCAAACAAAACCACTTGCGCTATTCAAGGTGCTGGTAATGCTGGCGCTAATATGGCTATTTTACTAGCTCGTGATAAATTTAAAGTTGCTGCTATGTCTGATTCGAAAGGCGCAGTAATAAGTGATAAAAAAACTGGCTACCTAGATGTTAATAAAGTCCTAGCTTACAAAGAGAAAAATAGATCGCTCGTAGGTTGCCCAGGAACGAAAACCATTACCAACGAACAATTACTTGAATTAAAAGTTGATGTTTTAATTCCAGCTGCCCTAGAAAATGTAATTACAGAAAAGAATGCTAAAAATATTAAAGCTAAAGTTATTATTGAGTTAGCTAATGGTCCCGTTGATCCAGAAGCTGATGAAATTATATTTAAAAAAGGTATTGTCACTGTTCCTGATATACTAGCTAATGCCGGCGGTGTAACTGTTAGTTATTTCGAACAAGTGCAAAATGCGGCTAATTATTACTGGGAAGCTGCTGATGTTAGGGATAAATTAAAGAAGATTATGGTTAAATCTTTCAAAGACATGTGGGCTGTTCGAACAAAATATAAAATAGATTCTCGTACTGCTGCTCAGGTGGTAGCTATCAAGAAAATTGCGATGGCTGTTAAGGAGAGAGGGATTTAATTATAAAAAGTTAAAAAATTAAAAAAATAGACGGTACTTACCGTCTATTTTTATTGTCAATTAATACATTATAGTATCATCTATTTGAGTCAACAGAATAGGAAAAAGACTGGATCACCGTCTTTGCTTTTATACATTAAACTTAATTTTATAAAACAATCACCACTCTATCATTATTAACACAACAAACCCCCTTTTCAATAGGTATTTCTTTATTACTAGAACCAATTAAAATTAATGATCCTTTTTTCAATTCAATAAAAGCTTCCGCATGTCCGGGTAAGATTTCCATTTCACCGCGTGAAGCTGGTAGGGTTAAGCTTTTAAGATTATCAAATTCTTCTAATTTATCTAGAGATATAATTTTACATTGCATAAATATATTTACTTAATACTTAATTCATGATTCTAAATTCAAGATTTTATTTAACCTGATCAATACTCCCTATCATATAAAATTTATTAAGCTCAACATTATCCATTTCTCCATTTAATATTTTCTCACACCCTTTTAAAGTTTCTTCCAGAGGTACGTATTCTCCCGCTTTATTTTGAAAAGCTCCAGCTACAAATAATGGTTGGGTAAGAAATCTCGCCAGTCTCTCAGCGCGCTTGGCAATGGTTCTATCTTCGCGGGATAGTTCATCAATGCCTAATATCTCTATAATATGAGAAAGTTCGTGATATTTTTGGAAAACACTTTTTATATTAGAAGCAATATTATAATGCCGCTCGCCTATTATATCAGGATCAAGTGCCACTGAGTATGAGCGCAAAACATCAACAGCTGGATATAATCCCTTTTCAGCAATATCACGTGATAGTACCAAAGCTCCATCTAAATAAGAAAAGGTAGTCGCGACTGCTGGATCAGTAATATCATCAGCTGGCACATAAACTGCTTGAAATGAAGTAATTGCGCCATCAGAGGTAGTGTTGATCTTTTCTTGTAATTCGGCCATTTCTTTTTCCAGTGTTGCTTGATACCCTAATTCAGCCGGAACCTTACCTAAGGTTGCACCAATTTCCATTCCAGCCATAGCATAACGAAAAATATTATCTATAAATAAAAACATATCTTTCTGAGTATTGTGTCGCAAATAATCTGTGGCTGCTACTGCAGCAAATCCAGCGCGAGAACGTACTCCAGCAGATTTATCCATTTCTCCGAAGTAGAGAGCTGTATTTTTTAATATGCCTAGTTCCTTGAGAGAATTATATAAATCATTACCCTCTCTAATTCTCTCACCCACTCCGGCAAATACACTATATCCTAATTCCTTAAGAGCAATGTTATGTATTAGCTCTGTTACTAAAATTGTTTTGCCCACGCCTGCTCCTCCGAATAGTCCAACTTTATCACCAATACGAAGAGGAACTAATAAATCGATTATTTTGATGCCAGTTTCTAGCAAGCCATCTTTATTTGTTTTATATTTAGTTACATCTTTTTCCTTTAAATTTTCGAAAATAGGCTTATTAAGTAAAGGCTCAAACGGTTTATTATCTATTGGCCTACCCAGAAAATCAAACATTCTTCCTAGAATATTGTTATTTAGGGCAACAGATATGCTTTTACCTGTGTCATAAATAGTCTGTCCTCTGTAAGTTTCCTCAAGAGATGAAAATGAAATTGCTCTGGCAGTTTTTTTATCCTTTTGCTCGATTATTTCAAATAATGCTTTTTTATCTAAATCTGTAAGCAATTCATGAATAGGTGGCAGATTATTTTCAAAAACAATTTCTGCTACTCCGCCCTTTAAGCTTACAATTTTTCCTTTATTTTTTAAATTATTATTCATCTTTTTTATGACCAATTAAACTTTCTAATTGTTTTTGGGTAATTGTCTTTTTACGTTCTTTAAGAAAAATTAGGTTAAATTTTTTAATAATATTATTAGTTTTAGCTACGGCATGTTCTGATGTTACAGTCCGGGCAGAAAATTCAGCAAGCTTACTCTCTAGGAAAATATGTGTAAAAAATACATTTATATATTTTTTAAGCAATACTTCAAAAATATGATTTTTAGATGGTTCAAAAATGGGTAAACCTTGGTTATTTTCTGTTTTTTCTTTATTATTTTGAAATGTTGCCATGCTAAAAGGTAAAAAATTAATAAAAGCAGGCTTTTGTTCTGCCAAAGAGACAAAAGAAGAATAGGCAATATCTATATTTTGCCAATTATTTTCTTGGAAACGTGCAATAAATTTATTGCTTAATTTATTTATTTCCTCAGGTTGAGAAAAATCAACATTATAAGAAGAGATTTTTTCTTCTTTTATGCCTTCTTCCTCTAAATATTCTCTGGCTACCTTGCCTATAACCCAAATGTTTTTATATTGGTTTCTATCTTCTAAGTATTTATTTATCAAATCATGGTATAGTCCGCCTACCATACCTTTGTCACCGGCTATAATAATTAATGCTTTTTGGCCTCCCTCTCCCATCTGTAATAAAGGATGATTTTCTTGATTGGTAAAATTTAATATTCTTGAGAGCATCTTCTCAAGCGCTTCCCTATATTCTGAAAGTATAGCTACTTGTTTTTTTAAAACATGAATATAAGAAGCAGCTATTTTTTCTACCATTTTTACTGTTTCTTTTACATCTTTAAATCCCTTTATTTTATTTTTATAGGTTAGGTATTTTTTCATAGGTAATATAAAAAAACAAAATTTTTCGTATCCTCCTCTTTATCCGCCTAAATCCGCTAATGTTATTGGGCGGAGAAGGCGGATTAAAGCGGATATTGCGGATATTTATTTGATTTCTACGATAAAAACTCCCTCTTAAAATCATTAACTACTTTTTCTATTTGCTCTTTATTTTCATCACTAAAACCATTTTTGTCTATATTCTCCAATAGATTGCTATACATGCCTTCCAATAATTTTAAAAATAATTCTTCAAAACGATTCCATTTGTCTTTCTCTAAATCATCAAAATAACCTTTTTCCACTACATAAAATAAAATTGCTTGCTCAACCCAAGAAATATTTATATGCTTATTTTGTTTTAAAAGTTCTAATAGAAGTTCTCCCTGATGAATCTTTTTTGTTGCCTCTTTGCTTTTAACTGTTTCCAGCTGAGATAATTTCTGCAATTCTTTATGTTGGGCAAGAGCTAAGCGTAAACCTTTTGTTACTTCACGAAGAGGTTTTTTCTGTGTTTTTGAACCAACTCTGGAGACAGAAAGCCCTACATTCACAGCTGGCAAGAATCTTTTTTGGAAAAGACCTCTTTCAAAATAAATCTGGCCATCAGTAATAGAAATAAGATTAGTAGGAATAAAGGCGGTGATATCTTCCTCCTGGGTTTCAATAATAGGCAGAGCGCTGAGAGAACCTCCTCCTTTTTCTGAAGAGAGTTTGGCGGCTCTTTCTAAAAGAAAAGCATGAAGAGAAAAAATATCTCCTGGATATGTTTCTCTGCCTGGAGCACGTTCTAATAAAAGTGTTATGTCTCTATATGCCTTAGCATGCTGAGTTAGATCGTCGTAAATAACTAATGCATCCTTACCTTGATCTCGAAAATATTCACCTATAGCACAGCCTACGAAAGGCGCTAAATATTTTTCAGCAAAAGTTGAATCAGCTTGGGCAGCTACTACAGTTGAATATAAAAAAGCATTATTTTTTTCAAAAATATTTAATAATCTTTTTAGTTTTTGCTCTTTTTGACCGCAGAGCACATAAATACAATAAACTGGTGATTTAGCGTTCTTTTGATTTAAAACTGTATCAATAGCCAAAGTGCTTTTTCCTAATTTTCTATCTCCAATAATCAGCTCTCTTTGCCCCCGGCCTAGAGGTAGGGTAGTATCAATAACTTTAATACCAGTGGAAAGTGATTGTGTGACTGGCTCTCGATCAATAATTTGAGGAGCCTTTACAAAAATATTTTTTTCTTCGCCCAATAATTGTCCTAATCCATCAATAGAATTTCCTAGTCCATTTGTTATTCTGCCTATAATGCTTGCTGAAATATTTATAGAAAAACTTTTATGGCTACGATAAACTAGATTTTTTAAATTAAATGATTCTTTAAAAAAAATAGCTTCTACATACTTGGAATCAAATCCCATAACCAAAGCTACAGGCAAACCTTTTTCATCTAATAATGTTTCGTGTAAAAAAACACCAGCTAATCCTTCTATTTTAGCTACTCCAGAAAAATATGAAAGTATGCGTCCACTTTCTTTTTTATTTTCTTGCTTGATCATCATTTATTTCTTTTAAGCGTGCCTGAATTTGTTTGATTGTTTTTTCTTTTTCACTCTCTGCTTCTGTTTTAATACGTATTTTAATTTTTTCTGCCATCTCCTCTGCTTCTGTAATAATTTGTCTGGCTTTTTGTCTGGCTTGTTTTGTTTCTTCTTCTTTTTGTTTGGTGTAAGTAGTTTGTTCTTTTTTTAATTTTTCACTTTCATTTCTTGATTGCTCAAGTTCTTTTTCATCCTTTTCTATCCTTTTAATTACTGGCTTATATAAAAATCTTTTTAAGATCCACAAAAGCAAACCAAAATTAACTATTTGGGCAATAAGTAATTTTAGATCAATGCCTAATTTTCCTAGAATTTCCATATGATTGTATATAAATAAAATATCTTTTTATATTCTTCGTTTATCCGCTAAAATCTGCTTCATTCGTATTTTGATAAAAAGGATAATGCGAATTTATTAAATTATCTATTTTCTAAATTTTACATTAGTCCTTCAAAAGCATTCATATAAGTATCAATAACTTTAGGCAATATAATAGCTAAACCAATCAAGGGTAATACTATTAGTAATATTGAGGAAATAAAAGAAACAAGAAAATACATATTTATTCTCCTCACATATTTATAAATTTTTTCAAGCTTTTCGTCTTGTTTATCAAGACGTTTTTTTATATCCTCATCCATATTTTTAATTTACAAATTTTAAAATAAGAGCAATAACAAGTGCATAAATAGCAACAGCCTCAGCGAAACCAATAGCAATAATCATGGTAATCTGTATTTTGTCTGAATTTTGGGGATTACGTGCCATGCTAATAAGCGCTGCTGCACCGATTAAGCCAATGGCTATAGCTGGTCCGATACTACCTATGGCCATAGTGAAAGCAACTGAGTCTTGTGTCATATTTTTATTTTATTTTTTATTTATATTAAGAAATTTATTTAATATATTTATTTAATATATTTATGTAATATGTTCTATTGTACTCGTTTTTATAAAGGCAAGCGTCAACATAGCAAATATAAAAGCTTGAATTATTCCTACGAATACTTCTAAAATCATAAAGGGCAGGGGAATAATATAAGGAATTAAAAAGGCAATAATTAATAATAAAATTTCACCAGCAAAAATGTTGCCAAAAAGCCTAAAAGAAAAAGAAAGTATTCTTATTCCTTCAGAAAGTAGTTCAAAAAATCCTATAATAAAAGTGATGGGACTTTTAAAATTAAAGAATCGTTTAAGATATTTTTTTAAACCAAGGGCCTGTAGCGAAAAAATTTGAATAGCAGCTACTGAGAATAAGGCAAGAGCTAGGGTAGTAGTAAGATCACTATTAGGAGAGCGCAAAAGAGAAATAGTTCCATCTGCTGTATTAATATAGAATGAACCTAAAAAACCAGGAATTAGGGCTATTAAGTTAGCTGTTATAATAAAAATAAACAAAGTGGCCAGTAGGGGTAGTATTTTTTTAGAAAGTTTTCTATCTTTGGTTACTGTATCTATGAATCTAAGCAGTTCAAGAATTATTATACTAAACATTTTATAAACAAAGTTTTTTTTCTTTTGAGAAATATAGAAAATTAAGGCTAAAATTACCAAAATCAAACTAACTAGAATAGTTGTAAAAAAACTATTAGTAATTAAAAATCCAAAAATATTTATAATATATTCTGATTTTAATTCAATATTAAGCATATTTATTTCTTAATTAGAGGAACTAACAAGTGATAAACTTCATAAACAGTGATAACTAGTCCTATAATAATGCCTATAATAAGCAAAAAAGGGGAAGTATGTAAATATTTATCGCCTAAAATTCCCAAGAAAATAAACCCCCCAATAGAAACAATTATAAGAAATCCCAGCTGAAATGCGAGGGAGATGGCATACCATGTTTTAATTTGATTTTTATTTTTTTTCATACCTTGCATTTATGGTAAATAAAGCTAAATCTAACCTTTTTGTTCGGGAACTATACCAATTAACAAGGAAATAACTATATAGAAACTAAAATTACATTTATTACTTATATTTTACCATAAAAATGAATAATAATCAATACGAATAGGTGCATAATTTATAAAAAAAAAGACGATAGAATCGTCTTTTTTATGGACCACGTATGAAATTTCGAGGATATTTAGTAGAAGTATTTTTTTTCGAAAAAATAAATTAGTCAGAAAAAATCATTATTGAAAGCTTCAAAATTTCGTACGTGGTGGACCCGAGGAGACTCGAACTCCTTACCTCCTGCTTGCAAAGCAGGCGCTCTACCAGATGAGCTACGGGCCCAGGAAATGTTATAACTGTTGTAGTTGTTGGAATTGTTCTAATTGTACATTTAGAACATTAGAACAATTTGAACAGCTTGAACACTTACAACATTTCATTATTTTCCAAATATTCCTCCAATAATAGCTTCTACAATACTTCCCCATACTCCTAACATATATAAAGTAGAAATGGCTATAATTAATACGCCAAGAAGTTGATAAAATAGCCTACTGCCGCCAAAAGTTCCTAAATATTTTTCTATCGCTGATATACGACCAACATTATATAAAAACCATTCACTTTTTAAGGACATTAAAATTCCGAAAGCGATACCCAAAATTCCTACAATAAATTTCATATTTTTTAATACTAATAAATCGATACTAATATACGAATTAATATGAATAATACTAATGAAATATATTTGTATAATTAGTATGTATTAGTATATTAGCATCCATTAATCCATGGGCAATGCAGGAATCGAACCTGCTACCTCTTCCACGTCAAGGAAGCGCTCTGCCAAGTGAGCTAATTGCCCCTTCTGCCCCGTAGGGGCCAAATGTTATAGTTGTTGAAATTGTTCTAGCTGTTCTAGTTGAAAGATTCATTTAGAACATCTCTAACATTTCCAACATCTAGAACATTTAATCTCTGCCCTCACCAAGAATCGAACTTGGATCTAGGGCTTAGGAGTCCCTTGTTCTATCCATTGAACTACGAGGGCTAATATTTAGTATATTTAAATTTATTATTAATCCATTATTTTGTCCATTGTTCGCCTCTAACGATGAATCTGTCGTTAGAGGCAGAAACTATGAGGGCTAATATAATAAAAATTATAATTGAATTGCTTTATTTGTAAAGCTAAATATACTATTATTAATTAGAGAAAATAGTATATCGGGGATTAGCGCAGTGGTAGCGCGCACCGTTCGGGACGGTGAGGTCGTGAGTTCGAATCTCGCATCCCCGAATTTATTAAATTTAATCATATATAGTTTGACTATCGATAAAACATTCAAAATTAGTATATTTTTAAAAGGAATAAATGGTTTATTAGAAATTATCGGTGGAATACTATTATTTATATTTAATCCTTCCAAAATAGCCTATATTGTACTATTATTAACTCAAAATGAAATTAGTGAAGATCCTCACGATATTATAGCAAATTATTTAATTAATTTATCTCAAAATTTTTCCATCAATACTCAGATTTTTAGTGTTATTTATTTAATTACTCACGGAATAATAAAAATATTTTTAGTTATTTCGCTTTGGGAAAAGAAATTATGGGCTTATCCCCTGGCTATTTCTATTTTTATAGTATTTATTTTTTATCAGATTTACAGATTTAGCTATAATTATTCTATAGGATTACTTTTTTTAACTATTTTAGATATAATAATAATTATTTTAACTTGGTTAGAATATAAAAATTTACTTAAGATAAAAAAATAAATATCAATCTTATGAAACAACAAAAGAAAATGTTAGCCAAAACTTGGCATGAAAAACATCAGCAAAAATTAAATTTTGGACAGCGGACAGCTGATAGAATAGCTCATGCTATGGGATCTTGGTGGTTTATTGTTACTCAAACAATTATTATCATTATTTGGATTATATTTAATCTAATAGCTATTAGAAATCAGTGGGATCCATATCCATTTATACTGCTTAATTTGTTATTTTCTACTCAAGGAGCTTATGCTGCTCCAATTATTATGATTTCTCAAAATAGACAGGGAGAGAGAGATCGTCATCAAGCTCTGGAAGATTACGTAACAAATATAGAGGCAAAGAAAGAAATTGAGGATTTGCAAAAATCATTAGCACGTATAGAAAATATAAAATTAGATCAAATTATGGTTTTATTAAAAAAATATGATAAATAGATTTAATTTAATAAAATAATTATCCACCACATCTGCTTGAATCTGCTTATCAGCAATAGTAAAAAATAGCTAATATACTAGATTTAGACAGAAAAAAGAAAATTATATTAAGAATTTTATAATTCATATAATTAAATAAATGGAAAATATAATTAAAGTAAAAAATTTAAGAAAAGATTTTAAAAAAATGACAGCTGTTGATAATATTTCATTTGAAATTAAAAAAGGTGAAATATTTGGATTCTTGGGTCCAAACGGAGCTGGTAAATCTACTACTATTCGAATGTTAGTAACTTTATTACAGCCAACTTCAGGGCAAGCTTTAATTGCTGGTTTTGATATTGCCAAAGATCCTGATCAAGTCAGAAAACATATAGGCTTAGTAGCCGAAAAAATTATTTTATATGATGATTTAACTGCCCGAGAGAATTTAAAATTTTTTGGCAGATTATTTCATTTATCTAATGAAGAAATTGAGAAAAGATCTTCCGAATGGGTAGAGCGCCTACATATGACCAACTGGATGGATAAGCGTGTAAATAGCTATTCAACCGGCATGAAGCAAAGGATTAATATTGTTAGAGCCCTATTAACTAAGCCTGATATATTGTTTCTAGATGAACCAACCTTAGGTCTAGATCCTCAGACTACTCGTCTTATTCGTGATTTTATCATAGAATTGAATAACCAAGGCGTTACTGTGCTTTTAACCACTCACGATATGATTGAAGCTGAATTTTTATCAGATCGAGTAGCTATTATTGATCAGGGTAAAATTGCAGCTCTTGATACAATTGATAATTTAAAAAATAAAGTTAAAAATAGGGAAAATCCAAATATGGAAGATGTATTTTTAGCTATAACAGGCCATGAAGTTCGTGATACTCTTAGTAAAAGTGAATCAAAAGTACATGGCCATGGACCATTTAGGAGAAATGCTGGGAATAGGACAAGATAAAGCTTAAGTTAAAATAAAATTTTACTATTTATATATTGTTAATAATTCACCTAATTCATCTAATTTCTAATTCACCTAATAAAAGGTCAAATTATAGAATAATAAAATTAAAAAAATATTTAAAATTTGGTATTTAGTTATTTTATTAGGTGAATTAGATGAATTGTAATTTAGGTGAATTATCAATATTTTTTTATTTAAAAACTTATATAATAAATAAACATATGTTCAGCGATCTATGGCAAATTGCTAAAAAAGATTTATTAGAATTTTCTCGTGATAGATTAAGGCTAATCACCTTCTTTATTATGCCTATTTTTATGATGATTATGACTGGCTTTATTTTTCCTAGTCAAAATTCATTAAAAAACATCACTATAGGTATGACCAACCAAGATACAGGATCAACGGGAGCAGATTTAACTAATCTTATTTCAGAATTAAAATTATCAGACAACGGTGAGAAAACATTTACGCTTGAAAATTATGATAGTTTGGAGGCTATAAAAAACGGTATAAAAAAACAAGAAATTTCAGGCGGTATATTTATACCGGATAATTTCAGCCAAAATATTTCTTCAAATGAACAAGCTGAAATAACAATAGTTGAAGATCAGGCTAATCCGCAGATTTCACAAATGGTTACCCAAACACTGAATATGATTACTAATAATTTTAGTCAGCAGTTAGGAATTGTTAAAATTAGCACTATTTTAAACAAAGAAAACAATAACTCAGATTTAGTAGTACCCCTAGCCAAAGATCAAAAACCATTAATCAAACCGTTAGCTATTATGCAGCCTATTACAACTAAGCTAGAAGGTATTATTCCCGGCAATCCTAACTATTTTGAATTTATTGCGCCTGGAATCGTAGCTATGATTGTGATGACAGCTGTTCTCACTGGTCTCGCTGCTTCTGTTTCTCGTGAGAAAGAACAAGGAACGCTGGATGGAATTTTAATATCGCCCATTAACAGACTAGCTATTATTTTAGGAAAATCTTTATCTCAAGCAATCAGAGGTCTTGTGCAAGGTATAATTGTTCTGCTACTAGCTTTTCTGCTTTTTGGAGTAACAGTGCAGGGTAATATATTTATAGTTCTTCTGCTTTTATTATTAGGCATATTTTCTTTTGTAGGTTTAGGAATTTTAGTATCTACTATAGCTTCCAAACAAGAAACAGCTACTCAGCTTTTATTTATGTTTCAGTTCCCTATGTTATTTCTATCCGGAGTATTTTTTCCCATAGCTCTTATGCCTGCTTTTATGCAAAAAATTGCTTATGTGATTCCCCTGACTTATGCTATTGAAGCTCTGCGTAAAGTAATGGTCCTAGGCGCTGGCTTTGAGGCGATTTCTAAAGAAATATTAATATTACTTGTATTTGGTGTAGCTACTTTAAGTATATCAGTACCTGTTTTTAAAAGAGTGATTACAAAGTAGGAAAGTTAAGTATTATTAAATTTTATTTTCAAATAAAAAAGAGATTATTATAACCTCTTTTTTATTTATCTGCTAAATCCGTTTAATTATTGCCTTAATTCTTTAGCCGCAGATTGAACAGATTAAACTGTTGAATTTAAGTAGTAGTATTTTATTCCTAGTCTAAATTATTTTAAAAACATGGACTAGCGGTCTCTCATTTTCGCTATCTCCTCTTGTTTCAAAAATATATAAAATGCCATCTTCTCTATTGAATGACATAGCTCCTACTCTGCCTCTATTTCTGGCTTTAACAAAATTTGGGTTTTTCATTTTATCAATATTATACAAATATTGATCTATATTAAGAACAGCGTAAGGCTGTGGTTCGTAAGTTTCCATTTGTCCTTTAGCAACTTTAGCTAAATCATTAGGATTATAGAAAATAATTTCTGCTTCAAAAGAATCAGCCCACCAGCCTCTATTATCATTAGGATAGGCAGGAACTTGTCCAGTGTATTCCGAACCATCTGTAGGATACTTTGTCTTATCAGCAAATCCATACCAAGTTTCGCCAATAGCTTTTGTACCCATAAAGACAACAGCTGATTTATTATCTTTAGTTAGGAAAGAAGCGCCTGACCAATTATCAGAGTGGGTATAATTTTTCATGGTTTTAGCGTTTTTATCATAAACAATATCAGCAGTTGCTGCATCTTGATATTCTAATAAAGTTTTAGTAGTAAGCTTGGCTTCATCCTTGGGAGGATTTCCATTTATCCACGGGCCTATTGCATATAATGAAGGACCCTGGCTTCCTACTCCTCCTTCTTGTCCTCTGCCTGTAGCCAGCATCAAGCCGTTAGTATTTTTATTAGCCCAATCAGTAGGAATATCAAACATATAATCAGAAGTTCTAAGTGACGGTATATCATCAACATACCAAGCACCTTTTGTCTCTGGATTTTCTAAATCAAGCTCACTCCAGGCATGAGTTGGTGCCTCTCCCTCTGGTGTATTTTCTTGTTGTAGATGTTGCCCCCAGGTTAAATAAAGTTTATCTGACTTTTGAGAACCTTGTTTAGGCAAATAAGCCAGACCTGTGCGAGGCATTTCTGTAAATAATTTAAATAAACCATTTTTTATATCTTGAAATCCTTGTATAGTTTCAGCTTGAGTTAATTCGCTTAAATTTTTGCTGCTAGAATTTACCGGTGCAGGAATGGAAATCTCCGAAACATAATTATATTGGTTATGCCCAGTACCAAATATAGATCCTGGATAACCATCATCAGGACCATCGGGATCACCTTTAGGATAATAAGTCATAGCATCTCCGCCCCAGCCCCAAGAGGCTGCTTCTTCATCACTACTATCTCCTGCTGGCAATCTAAAAGCTCCTAGATATTGTAATTCATTGGGTTGAATTAAAGTAGCTGAATTAATTGTATTATCATCACTAGCTGCAGTTAATGGATCATAACCATCATTAACTTCATCGCTGTCACTATATCCATCACCATCTGTATCTTTTTTATTTGGATCAGTTCCAAGTTCTGCCTCTTCTACATCAGTTAAACCATCCTCATCAGTATCTTGGCTTAAGTCTTTTATCTTTTTATTAGCATCTTCTAACTCTTGATTGGCTTTTTCATTGGCGGTAGCTGCTTCTTGAGCTATACGGTCTGCTTCTTCTTGGGCGCTTTTAGTTGAAGTTTTGTCTTTTTGCCAGGTATAATAAAAATAGCCAGCTATGCTAATAGATACTAAGGCTAAGATTAATAAAGCAATTAATGCCTCTAATATACTTTTTTTTATTTTAGGTTTTTTATTTTTTTCTGGTTCAGGTGTCTCAGGTGTATTTTGTTTAATATTTTTTTCTGATTCTTTGTAAAGAGAATATATTTTTTGTTCTGGTTGATTGTCCATTTTTGTTTTATTAGGTTATTTTAAGATCCATTTTAATTATATATATTTTACAAAATATGTATAGTGTATAGAATGTAATTAATATATCTATAGGTAAAACATTTACAAATAGCATAACTAAAGTTACTTGAAGGCGAAACCTCGAGATTTTGCCTTCGTGTTAGTGTAGTTTCATAATGTGATATTTATAGGTAGAAAGTAGTTGTTTGGAGAATAGATGTAGTCCTACGAGCTTCGTAGAGGTAATAGAAATTGGAAGTTAAAAATAGCTAACCATTCTCAATTTCTATACAGCTAATCTCAATCTAAAATAAGCAGTTTATATTAATAATAAGTTTGAATAAAATGAATTCTTCTTATCAAAAAAGGTTACTGCAATTAAAAAAAGACTTATCTTCTAAGCCTCATTTTCAATTTATAAAAAAACTTTCAAAAGAATTTCCTCAAAGTGAGATATATTTAGTTGGCGGTGCTGTTAGAGATTATTTGTTAAGCATAAAAGAAATAAAGGATTATGATTTTGTAATTAGAAATATAAAACCATTTGAACTAAATAAATTTTTAGAAAAATCGGGTAAAGTAAATTTAGTTGGTAAAAATTTTGGTGTTTATAAATTCTATCCCCAGGGAGCGAAGTTAGAAGAAGCTATAGATATAGCTTTACCTCGAACAGAGCATGCTATGAATACAGGCGGGTATAGAGATTTTGAAATACAGTCAAATTATAAAATGGATATTAAAGAAGACTTAGCACGTCGCGATTTTACTATAAATGCTTTAGCCTTTAATTTAAAAAATAAAGAATTGGTTGATGAATTTAAGGGACTACAAGATTTAAAAAATAAAATTATAAAAACTGTTGGGAAACCTAGCGAAAGATTTAAAGAGGACTATTCTAGAATGCTACGCGCTTTGCGCTTTTCCTGCCAGCTTGATTTTGCAATTGAGAAAAATACTTTTAAGTCTATAAAGGTAAATATGGTCAATATTAACAAAAAAAGAGTTGTGTCGGGTAAATCTGAAAGAGTAGTGCCATATGAGACTATTTCCGAAGAATTATTAAAAGCTTTTTATGAAAACCCTATAAAAGCACTGGATTTATACGACAAAAGTGGAGCTTTTGAACAGTTAATGCCTGAATTATTAGCCATGAAAGGTTGCATTCATCCTAAGAACTTCCACTCCGAAGGCGATGTCTGGGAGCATACAAAGTTATGTATAAAAAATCTTAAATCAGAAAAATTTAAAAAGCAATTTAAAGAAAACTCTAATATCAATGCTGAACTAGCAATCGTAGTTTTACTCCATGATATTGGGAAGCCCCTAACTATTAAAACTCCAGAGAAAGATGGGACTGACAGAATTAGATTTAATGAACACGACATCAAAGGAGCAAAGAAGGCTCGAGAAATTTGTAAAAGATTAAAATTAGATAGCCAGGAAGAAGGATCTCCCCTGCGAGTTGATCCGGAAAATATTTTCTATATGATCAAGAAACATTTAATTATGATTCATGGAGATATTAATGATATGCGCGCTGCTACTATTGAGAAAATGTTTTTTAACAAATTAAGGCCGGGTAAAAACTTATTAAAGTTGCTCTACCTTGATGCTATTTCCACTATCCCCGAAAAGGGTAAAACTGATTTATCTAATTTTAAAAAACTAGTTAAAAGAATAAAAGAATTAGATAAATTGCATAAAGAAAAAGATAAGCTTCCTCCGCCTATTTTGGATGGAAATGAAATTATGGCCAAATTTAAGTTAAAATCAGGCCCCGAAATCGGAAAGTTGCTTTCTATTTTAAGAGAAGAACAATTACAAGGAAGGTTGGGAAAAGAAAAGAGTATTAAGAAAAGAAAAGATAAAGCTTTTGGGGTATTAAAAAAGTATTTGAAATTTTAAAAATTATTTTAGGGGATTTAAGGGAGGAAGGTTATTGACGAGATAATGTCATTGGTAATGATGATGGGTCAATAGGTCTTGGCTATTGTGATTTTGGGTACTACTATAGGAGGAGGCAGTTCTCCTCTTTTAAGAGCTTTCCTGCTCTCCTTAATTGCTCTTATTTTTATTTGTTCAATAATTAAATCCCGCCACCAAGACGCTTGCTCTTTATACCTGAAATATATTATATCGTACCCCATTTCTCGAGGATTATATATTCTTCCCTTTTTTCCTACTCCTATTACTATATAATTCCCTGCAGAATTAAAAGAAACGAGATCCATTTTTTCTAGTAACTTCCACATTATGTGGATAGTTTCGAAAAAACCGTTTTTAGGAGAAGTAATTTTCCCTATCTCCTTATAGAAATAGTATAGAATTTCTAAATCTATCCACACTCTTCCACATCCAAAACACAATATGGTTGAGAATATTTTTGCCAAAACTACAATTTGATCTACTGTGAGTTCTTCTTTTTTATCCACCTTCATACTCCCTTTTTTGTTAATTTAAAGTGCTTGATACTCAAAGAGCATCACTTGTTTATACCATTTAGAGATATTTTTGTCAACATCAATACGGTCCCAAATGTTCAAATTGAACATTTAGAACATAATATAACAATTCCAACATTAAATTCGGGCTGTTAGCTCAGTTGGTAGAGCGCTGCATTCGCATTGCAGAGGTCACCGGTTCGAATCCGGTACAGTCCATATGGATAAGTAGCGCAAATTTACATCCTGTTTTATTTTTCGGATGTGCTAGGGGTGTGAATTTGGCTAAAACAAGCGAAAGTAAAATACAGGTTTAACGCCTGTTTTTTTTGTTGATTCAAGCTTTGGGGTTCGATGCACTTGCTTTGCTCAGGATATGTGCGATTCTGACGGGGATAGCACTAGTTGGGATTATATAGGCGATTGTAATGAAATTGTTTATGAGTAGAAATAAAAGAACCGTCATTATTTGACGGTTCTTGCTATTCTAATACTAGAAACATCTATGCTAATTCACCCCATGCCAATTCTCTATAGTAGCTATGCCTACTCCGTTGCGGAGGGTTTCATCGCCAAAGGCAAAGAAGTTGGGGGTGGGCTTTTGTACTCCGGAAGCTCTGTAGCCCAGGATATGAGGACCGTTGGAGCCAATAGGAGAGATTAAGAGTTCTTCTTTGTCAGTTGAGGGGTCTAATTGGCCTGATCTGATGGTAAAGTCTCCTCTCACTTGTTCTTCATAGACCCACCAGAAGTTCTTTCTCTCTCCTGCGCTATCAAAAGCGTTTACTTAGGAAGAACCATTATTGGGAGTAGTGTAGATTCTATCGGCTATGCCGGTAGCGGTTAACCCTTGGTTAATAGGAGCATCATAGGCCCAGAAGTCTTTCTTGAGGGTACCGCCGACAGTGTAAATCCAGACTTTAGGTTCCGCTTGGCCATGATTAGGAGTAACTAGAAGTTCTTGGGCTCCGGTATCATATTGGAAAGTACCTAGATTACAGCCAACATTGCCAAAAGGAGCAGTAAATTCATTAATTAGTTCCCAGTTATCTATACCGGAGACGTCTTTGTAGACTCTAACAGTAGGAGCCATATCCCCGGTTAGGCAGAAAGCAGCGTCATCCTTGTAGCCGTCATTATCAAAGTCACCGGAGGTGGCAGATAGTCCGTCTCGGATAGATGAGTCAAAGACAAATTGTTGCCCCAAGGAAGATAGAGAACCATCTGCTTTTAATCCCATCACTCTGGCTTGAGGACCGCCATTATTAATAGCAAAGATGAGGAATTGATCGAGGACAGTATTATTATTGTAATCAATAGGAACTATTCCGGCGCCACCGGTGTAAGAATCAGGAAAAAGGCCGGTAATATCATTATCCAGAAGAGAATTAGAGCCATCAGTATTTCCTTTGGAATAAGCTTGCAGCCGAGCTGGCTCGCCAGGGCCGGAGGTAGTTAGGATTTTAGGATTCAAGTCCACTAGAACGCCGTTGCCTTCAGAGTCTGTACGTTCATCGTAGACGCCGCCATCAGGGGAAGTGTCGCCGTCTTGAGAGGAATCGTCGGAGGAATTGTCAGAGGAATCGTCAGAAGAGTCATCACTGGAATCGTCAGAGGAATCATTTTCTTTTGTAGCGTATTTAAGATCGTCATTTGTATTATCATAATAGCTAATATGGGGATTATCGGAGGAATCTAAGGCAAGAGAAGTATATTTGCCAACATCTCCCGCGCTATCCACTGTTTCCGCATGCCAGGTACCGCTTGATTTATGAGTGTATTTAAGATCAAAACCTGCATCATTATAATAACCAATATGGGGATTATTAGAGGAATCAAGAGAAAGAGAAGTTTGGAAACCAACAGGTCCCGTACTACCTGCCATTTCTGTGTGCCAGGTACCGCTTGATTTATAAGCGTATTTTAGGTTAGTGTTTGTATAATCATAATAACTAATATGAGGCCTATTAGAGGGATCGAGAGTAAGGGAGGCATGCCATCCAACATATCCTGCGCTATCTACTGTTTCCGTATGCCAGGTACCGCCTGATTTATAGGTGTATCTAAGATCATCATTTATATCATAATAATAACTAATATGGGGATTATTAGAAGAATCGAGGGCAAGAGAGGTGGAATAACTAGTATACCCTATACTACCAACTGTTTCCGTATGCCAAATACCACTTGATTTGTAGGCATATTTGAGATTATCGTTAGTACTATCATAATAACTAATACGGGGGTTGTTGGAAGAGTCAAGGGCAAGAGAGGCATATGATCCAACATCTCCTGCGCTATCCACTGTTTCCACATGCCAGGTACCACTTGATTTATAAGCGTATTTAAGGCTACTCGTTGTATGGTAGTAATAACTAATATGGGGATTATTGGAAGAGTCAAGAGTAATAGAAGTGGAAAAACTAGAATATCCTATACTATCCACTACTGTTTCTGTATGCCAGGTATTGTCTGATTTGTAAGCGTATTTTAAATCATCATTTGTGTAATCATAGTAACTAATATGTGGGTTTCCTGAAGAATCAATTGCTATCGAAGAATATTGACCAACATCTCCAATGCTGTCGACTTTTTCAGTTGACCAATCCGCCGCCGCTACTTCTTGCACAGTAAAGAAACTGGCGACACAACTAAAAATTAAAGCCAGAACACAACTGATTGTGATAAGTGACTTTAGACGTCTTGCGATTGAAACGTAAGGCCAGGTTG
>CAVVCK010000002.1:0-547535 GCA_963746775.1 uncultured bacterium | reverse complement strand
ATGTTGTGTGTACACTTCATTTTTTCATTTTTATCATCTAATGTGCCCTGGGTACAGCAAAGCAGCGTCATCCTTGTAGCCGTCATTATCAAAGTCACCGGAGGTGGCGATAGTCCGTCTCGGATAGATGAGTCAAAGACAAATTGTTGCCCCAAGGAAGATAGAGAACCCATCTGCTTTTAATCCCATCACTCTGGCTTGAGGACCGCCATTATTAATAGCAAAGATGAGGAATTGATCGAGGACAGTATTATTATTGTAATCAATAGGAACTATTCCGGCGCCACCGGTGTAAGAATCAGGAAAAAGGCCGGTAATATCATTATCCAGAAGAGAATTAGAGCCATCAGTATTTCCTTTGGAATAAGCTTGCAGCCGAGCTGGCTCGCCAGGGCCGGAGGTAGTTAGGATTTTAGGATTCAAGTCCACTAGAACGCCGTTGCCTTCAGAGTCTGTACGTTCATCGTAGACGCCGCCATCAGGGGAAGTGTCGCCGTCTTGAGAGGAATCGTCGGAGGAATTGTCAGAGGAATCGTCAGAAGAGTCATCACTGGAATCGTCAGAGGAATCATTTTCTTTTGTAGCGTATTTAAGATCGTCATTTGTATTATCATAATAGCTAATATGGGGATTATCGGAGGAATCTAAGGCAAGAGAAGTATATTTGCCAACATCTCCCGCGCTATCCACTGTTTCCGCATGCCAGGTACCGCTTGATTTATGAGTGTATTTAAGATCAAAACCTGCATCATTATAATAACCAATATGGGGATTATTAGAGGAATCAAGAGAAAGAGAAGTTTGGAAACCAACAGGTCCCGTACTACCTGCCATTTCTGTGTGCCAGGTACCGCTTGATTTATAAGCGTATTTTAGGTTAGTGTTTGTATAATCATAATAACTAATATGAGGCCTATTAGAGGGATCGAGAGTAAGGGAGGCATGCCATCCAACATATCCTGCGCTATCTACTGTTTCCGTATGCCAGGTACCGCCTGATTTATAGGTGTATCTAAGATCATCATTTATATCATAATAATAACTAATATGGGGATTATTAGAAGAATCGAGGGCAAGAGAGGTGGAATAACTAGTATACCCTATACTACCAACTGTTTCCGTATGCCAAATACCACTTGATTTGTAGGCATATTTGAGATTATCGTTAGTACTATCATAATAACTAATACGGGGGTTGTTGGAAGAGTCAAGGGCAAGAGAGGCATATGATCCAACATCTCCTGCGCTATCCACTGTTTCCACATGCCAGGTACCACTTGATTTATAAGCGTATTTAAGGCTACTCGTTGTATGGTAGTAATAACTAATATGGGGATTATTGGAAGAGTCAAGAGTAATAGAAGTGGAAGAACTAGAATATCCTATACTATCCACTACTGTTTCTGTATGCCAGGTATTGTCTGATTTGTAAGCGTATTTTAAATCATCATTTGTGTAATCATAGTAACTAATATGTGGGTTTCCTGAAGAATCAATTGCTATCGAAGAATATTGACCAACATCTCCAATGCTGTCGACTTTTTCAGTCGACCAATCCGCCGCCGCTACTTCTTGCACAGTAAAGAAACTGGCGACACAACTAAAAATTAAAGCCAGAACACAACTGATTGTGATAAGTGACTTTAGACGTCTTGCGATTGAAACGTAAGGCCAGGTTGTTTTCATTGTTTTAGAATTATTTACTATTTATATATTTACATTAATCATAACAAAAAATACATTTTCATACAATTGTTACAATATTTATGGTGGTAGCATGTGACACGATCAAGTTTTATTGTTCTCTATAACTATAATATCCTAATGATATCTTGTATCAAATGACAAAAGATCGGGTTTATTGTTATTGACAAATTTATATAAATCTGTCTAAATATGCAGTTGAGCAAGTTCTAGGTTTCTCCGTTATCCACCCGAGAATATTAAAATTCATATTCTCGGGTGGGCTCGTAGAAAAAATTAACTAAATTGCGAGCGAGGAGGAACCTTGAAAAGCTTTCGTACCTTGTGGGACTCATGTAGAGGTAGACTAGAACTGGTGCTATCTCGGAAAGAGGAGCATCAGGAGCAGCTCTTTGCAGTTGGTCAGGAACTACTTCCTTTGTTATTTGGGAGGGGTTTACCTGTTGATGATCCAGAGGATAAGCTATTCCTGGGAGCAGGGAAGCGCTACTTCATTGCTCTCGATCATGCTCTGTTATTGGTATGTGATGACGATCTCCAAGAGTCGACCGGACTCTCAGTTCAAGACGTGAGCGAAGAGGGTTGTAAGTGGGCATGGAGAAACATTGAGGAAATAATTATTGATCAATTTGGTGTAGAGTGGGATGTGCACGATTTCGAGGAAATGGCTGCAATCGGAGAGTTCCCGCCCGGAGTCTACTATCAGCTGGGCATCATGTTTGTCGAGTACGTGGCCAGATTCCACGAAGCCTTGTCCAAGGAGACACCTCGGGAGCGCAAGCTTAATCTTCAAATGTTTCTGGGTGGCGAGGATGGTCCGGGATTTGAAGAAGAGGAAAGTGAAGACGATAAGCTGGATTGTGACGAAGCCTGTGAGCGTCTTTTCCAAAAGCTACGAAGTGACCCCCAGTCCATGACTTGTGAGGACTTCTGCTTTCTTGAGGATTATCGTCTTCCAGGTGATATAGAGGTTATATGCGATGCGCATATAGAGACCTGCCTTGCTTGTCATAAGGATGAGGAGACAACGTTTTTCGAAATAAACCCTGATGTCGATCCCTATGACGAGGACGACTAGAACTCCTACCCTCCCTGGTTATTTTCAAAACCACATGAGTCTCTAAATCCCCAGAGAATATAACTAACTTGTATTCTGTGGAATAAAAAGAAGCCTAAATTAATAGGTTTCTTTTTATTGGCTTGACATTTTATATAAAAATGATGTATATTTAGCGGCTTGTTAAATGGAGACAAGAGAGGGGTGAGATATGTTCGGGAAAATCAAGAGGCACTTGGCAAGAGAAAGAATTGGAAAAACGTTTAGTGCTATAATGGAATGTCTGGAAAATCCAGGAAGACAACCTGGAGAATGGCTGGGAATCATTCTGGGTGTAAAACCGGCACTACTTTTAGAGGGGGTCTCGGAGCAGTCGAAACAAGAAGCTCAGCTGATTCTGGAAAAAGCGGGTATCTCCACAGTTTTCGAGGGGGATCTGCTTATGGTGCCCTCCGCGGTTCATGAGAGAGTACGGCTGGAACGGGAGTTTGCTGAAAAAGCGGGCTGGGATGATAGTCTTTCGGTTCAAGAAAATGCTGCTGGTGCTTGGCAGTATAAAAGGACCAAGGGCAAGTCAGATCTTCTGACCGGCTTTATTCTGGGATTTCCTCAATCAGCAGTACTTGCATATGAAAAAATTATGCAAGTTACTCGGAGTGGTGTTCCTACCATTGACATTGCTCAGATAGGGGAAGACTGGTCTCTCGAGGATATCCAATGGTTGAAGTGCGCACAAGCCGTGATACCAACTGGAGATTTTCGACAGATCTATTTTCTACCTGAGATCCGCTCATTGTATTATCGTCGTTATGGAGCAACAGAGGAGGATTATAACTTTATTGCTAACTGGGTTCCTGTAGCACTAATATTGCGACAGGTATATCAGATATATGCTTTCTCTACAGCACACGATCAAGTACAAGCTCCAGACATATTGGAGCTTGCTGGTCGTGTTGAGGTAGCAGCAAGTATATTAAGAATATAGCGATCCAAAATGCACTATCTTTTCCTGGATAGTGTAAAACCAAAGCAGCCTTAATTATGCAAAGGCTGCTTTGGTTTTGTGATATTATTACTTAAGAATAAACTTAGTTTGTTGCTGCATAAATAAATACTCAAGAAAAAGCATACGAATTAAAACCATTATTCTCTTTCAAACAAGTTCTAACTTCTTCTAGTAATTCCCACCATATATAATTTCTAAGTTTACAAATATATTTTTTGAAGAAATAAAATAGTCATAAATGAAAAAAGAGTTCCCGCAGGTAGGCATAAATGCAGGAACTCCAGCAGCGAAGGACTCGCTGTTATTTGATGTGCTTTAATGTACTAAATCTCCTTGTCTGTGGGTTTTCTTCCGCTAACCTCTCGAATGAGATCAATAATACCCATTTCTTCTTCGCTATTTAGTCTACCCTTCATAACCCGGGTAAACTCAGCCCATCCCTCCACTGTAGACCATCTAATGGCCCTAGCGAACGAATTGTCAACTCAAATCCATCCGCATCCCTCTCCACACAATCTGAACTCATGCCTTCCTCTTCCTCCTCTAACTAGCACCGCACAGTAAGGTTCACTCCCCACAAACTAGATAAATAATAAGATATTTTTTAAAAATGTCAACTTTTCTCCGACTAAAATAACCAGTATATTCACTGGTTATTTTTATTTATAAAGTTTTTATAATTGGATTGAGCTCTTAAAGAGCTCCTGATAGTGGAAAGTGCATTTTATCGACAGTGACAGTCACTTTTTACCCAAGCAAAGGACTCGTCTGAAAGACTAGAAACAGATCCTCCTCGATGGATCCGTTCAATTATGCGAGCAAGAACTGGTGCTGCTGACACAACTTTGATTTTTGGGACAAGTTTTTCTGGCGGAATAGGAATTGTGTCAGAAACTACTAGTTCTTCTATATCGGATTCCATGAGAAGCCGAACTGCTTCTTTGCCCTCCTTCTTGTTAAAACTTAAGAGAGCGTGTGTGGCAGCAGCAAAAACCTTACGCGCTCCAAGCTCTTTTACTGCTTTAGTTGCATTAACTAAAGTCCCTAAAGTATCAGCCATATCATCCAAAAAAATGACATCACGACCTTCTACATCAGCAACAACATTTTTTACTAGAGCTATATTAGCGTCCGGCCTAGACTTTCTGATAAAACCAACAGCCATATCCGGACTTATTTTGGCCGCTGCAGTATCACAACGGGCCACCCCACCAACATCGGGCGAAGTAAGAGTAACCTCACCCCAATTACGAGAGCCATCGAAATGAGAAAGTAAACTGCCAACAAACCAAACATCGTCAAATGGTCCATCGAATAAACCCATAATAGTTGGTGTGTGGAGATCAATAGCAACGATCCTCTTCGCTCCAGCACTTTTTATATGATCACAAACAACCTTCGCTGACACTGGTTTACGAGGCTTTTCTTTACGATCTTGCCTCGCAAAACCAAAATAAGGAACTACTGCAGTAATTTCTTCCGCAGAGGCACGCTTAGCTGCATCAATTAAAAGACAAAGTTCCATTAACGTCTCCGAACTTGGTGGACAAGTCGGCTGAACAATTACCACATGGCAACGACGAAGATTCTCTAAATATTGAACATCAATTTCACCATCAGCGAAGCGTTCTACCTTTACTTGGCTTCTCAGTATTTTTTCTCCCGTAATCCGACCTAGTTCTGTGCATATTTTATCAGTCAGTGACTGGTTAGCTCGCCCCGAAAACAGCTTCATTTCCATTTTTTCATCCTTCCTCTGTCATCAAGCCGAAATTAGCTTGATATTCAAAAATATTATCTTTATATTCATTAATCAATGAGTAAATGTGTATAAACTTAAATATTGCCAAAATTATATTTTTAAGATAAGGTTTAGTGTCAACTTCGGCAGGTTCATTCGAACCTTAACATAAGAAAGAGGGATAAAATGCTTTATGATAAAGAATCTTCAGACTGGCTGATTTGTAATTTTTCTTATCCTCTTGGTCTACGCTGTATACATGGTTTCAGGGCTAGTGATGTGGTCCATTTCATCAATGGAAAAGGTTCTTCTAGATTTGAAGAGCATGTTAACCATGATTGCTGGGTTTGTTTGGCCCGTATTTTGCTATTTACAGAAATAGGAAAAAATCTTTGTAAAGTCCTAAGCATCCATATTAACTGTGCTAGAGTTCAACGGTATCTAAAAAAAATATGGAGATCTTCTCCTTCCGATGTAAAAGTCAATCCGATATGGTTTAAAGCTAAAAGGCGTTATATTGGAGAGAAAACGTATGTTTGGCTTGAAAATGGGAAAATACACCTAAAAATAATAAAACAATCAGAAAAAGACCTCGCACCACTAATAGATGTTCCATCTCTAGTCATATATTTTCCCGACCCGATCACAGCTGAACTCCTAAGAAATCCCCTTCCCTCAACTCTTTAGTATTTCCAACTAAAGAGTCTCTCATTTCAAATTATTCTCTTTTTCATATATAATAAAAACAAATATAAATAAAAAAACACCTATGAAAATAAAATATTTATTGTTTATTTTATTTTTTCTTCCTGGAATTCCTCTATTCACCAATGCTGCAGATTATAATCCCGATCTTCTTAGTCGCCAGGATCTAACCTTTTCCATAATCACCGGAGCAGGACCAGGTGGCAGCCCTCACATTAGAGCTTTTGATGAAAATGGAAATGTTGAAACCGATCCCAATAAACTTTTCGCTTATGGTGAAGATTCCAGGCAAGGTGTATTTATCGCTTCTGGCGATATAGATGCTGATGGTTTAGATGAAATAATCACTGCACCTCGTGTGGGCGGTGGACCTCAGGTAAGAGTATTTGAAAAAGATGGGACACAGAGAGGAATAGAAATATGGCCTTTTCGTCCTGATACTAGGACTGGCATCAACGTTGCTTCAGGTGATGTGGAAGGAGATGGTAAAGATGAAATAGCTATGTCTCAATCAGCGGAAGGGCAGGCTTGGGTAAAAGTTTATAAATATAATAATGAAAAAACTGTCTTAGGAGAATGGAATGCTTTTGGTGAAGCTACTTGCGGAGCCTCGGTTGCTATGAGCGATATAGATAATGACGGCGGTGATGAAGTAATTGTGGCAGCAGGTGAAGGCTGTGGCCCGCAAGTTAAAATTTATGAAGCTGATGGAACTTTTTTAAAACAATTTTTTGCTTTTGAAGAAAGCTACCATGGCGGACTTGATGTTTCCGCTGGCGATCTTAATGGCGATGGATTCAGAAAAGATATTGTGGTTTCCAAGAAAGAAGATGCTGCTGAAATAAAAGTTTTCCATATTGGTAATACAATTGAAAATAAGGCTAGTTTTAGAGCATTTGGAAATTTTTCCGTTGGTGCTTTTGTTAGCGCCTCCGATATAGATGAAGATGATCAAGATGAAATTATAGTTGGTGCAGGCCCTGGCGGTGGTCCGCAAGTAGAGTTATATGAAGGCGATGGCACCAAAATAGATACCACTTTTTTTGCTTATGATAATAAATTTAGAGGCGGAACAGATGTCGCTGGTTTATTTAATTTAAAAAAAGATATTCCTTATTATACTTTATCTGGAGCTGGTGATATTGCTAAGTGCGGGGTGGATGGAGATGAAGCCACTGCTAAATTATTAGATAAGCTTCCTGGTACAATTTTTACTGCTGGAGATGATGCTTACTTACAAGGCACAGATGAACAATTTCAAGACTGTTATGATCCTACTTGGGGAAGGCATAAGGATAGAACTAAACCTACTGCTGGCAACCATGAATACTATACGCCAAATGCTTCTGGATATTTCAAATATTTTGGTCAAGCTGCTGGTGATCCTGACAAAGGATACTATAGTTATGATCTTGGTTCTTGGCATATAGTAGCCCTCAATAGCAATTGTTCTGAAATTGGCGGCTGTGAAGCAGGATCAGAACAAGAAAAATGGCTTCAAAATGATTTAGAAACTAAAGCTGGCAGTTGCTCCCTAGCCTATTTTCATCATCCTCTTTTTAGTTCCGGTCCACATGATGATAACGAACAAGTTAAAGATTTATGGCAGGCACTATATGATCATAACGCTGAAATAGTGGTTAATGGCCATGATCATGATTATGAAAGATTTAGGCCTCAAGACCCTCAAGGCAATTTAGATTTATCAAAAGGCATTTTAGAATTTGTCGTAGGCACTGGCGGTACTGATAATTTATATGATTTTACGGATATAAAAGATAACAGTCTTATAAGATACAATGATTCTCAAGGCATAATAAGTTTTAAGCTTTACTCTAGAAGTTTCGAATGGGAATATATTCCTATAAATGGATTTGATTTTAGTGATAAAGGTAGTGGCTGGTGTCATTAGGATAAAAATATAAAATTATAAAAATTTAAAAAAGGCTGTAGTTAATACAGTCCTTTTTAAATTAGATTGCTTTTAAAAAATATTATTATAAAATTTGTTTATACCACAAAACCCTTCATGGAGGAAAAGATGATGCGCGCAAGATCTTTCATTGTTGTTGTTCTAGGAGTTATCGCAGTTATTGTGATAGGAATAATATTGACAGCATACGGAAACGAGAGGAACAAATCAGTTCGTCATTACTGTTGTTGTGCTTCTGGTTTTCAGCCAGCGTGTTCTAGAGCTGGAGGCGGAGAATGGAGTAACAGACAAACTTGCGAAAGTGTGTCAGAATGTTGCGATTCAAGTATTTGCAGCAAAGCTAGTCCAGGCTGGTATGGATTCGAAAATACTAGGAATGCAGATCGAGAAAACGAACTACAAGCCAAATGTGCCCCCAATTACACCAGGGTTAATGTTCCTGGCACTGGCAACACATTTGATGATTTATGCCAATCTATAGGTCTGAGGTGCACTAGGGTATGCGATTGGGAGGGAAATACCAAAGGCTGCTCAGACAGCCCTTACAGTTGGGGAGATGGTAGCCGAGTTGCTCTCTGCCAATAAAAATTTTCTGCTCATTCTTTTTTATTGAGACAAGATATTACTAAAATCATTCTTGTCTCATTCTTCCTTATGGTTTTAAATAATTTTGAAATTATAAGGAAATTTAAAAGGACTACTGAAAAATGGTCCTTTTAAATTAAAAAACTTTACTAAAATTACACTAGTTGACAGTTGACAGTAAACAGTCAACTATGCTATAATTAAAGCATGAAAACAGATACTAGCCAAAAAATTATTAATTATTTAGAGAAAAAGGGGCAATCTACAGCCAAAGAGTTAGTAGGCTATTTAGCTATTTCAAGACAGGCTTTATTTAAACATCATTTAGGAAAACTTTTAGAAAAAGGGGAGATTATTAAATTGGGAAAACCGCCTAAGGTTTTTTATTCATTAAAAGAAAAAAGTACACTAAAAAAAGAAAAGATAGATTTAAATGATGATATTAAAAAAATAATTAATGAAAGATATTTAATTATCACTCCTACTGGCGAGAGAAAAGAAGGTGTAAATGGATTTATTTATTGGTGCCAAAAAAATGGGCAACCTATCCAAAAAACTGCTCAAGAATATATTAAAACTTTAAAAAAATACGATACTTTTAGAAAGAATGGGCTTATTGATGGAAAGAGAAAAATAAAAGATACTTTTTCTAAAGTTTATTTAAGTTATCTTTATTACCTTGATTTTTATAGCATAGAAAGATTTGGTAAAACTAAATTAGGCCAACTTCTGCTATATGCCAAACAGACTCAGAATAAAAAAATAATTAAAGAATTAATTGAAGAAATTCAACCTAAGGTTAAAAAAATTATAAAAAAATATAAAATTGAAGGAGTGGGTTTTATTCCTCCTACGATTAAAAGAGAGATACAATTCATGAAAGAATTGGAGCAGGGATTAAAATTAAATACTAAAAGAATTACCCTAACTAAAGTAAAAACAGAAATAACAATTCCCCAAAAGACACTAGGTAAGCTTAAAGACAGGATTGAGAATGCTCAGAAGACTATTGTTGTAGAAGAGAATAATACTTATAGTAACATTTTATTAATTGATGATGCCGTTGGATCCGGTGCAACTATGAATGAAGTAGCTAAAAAGATTAAAGATAAAAATATCTGCCAAGGTAAAATAATAGGCTTATCTATCACTGGTAGTTTTAAGGGTTTTGATATTATCAGTGAGATATAGAAGATTAAAACAAGATAACAAATCATATCTGTGTTAAATTTAATCAAAAAAATTGAGTTATTTATATTCTATCTATTCATTTTTTCTATTCCCCTAGAAAAACGCCATGTCTTTGAAACTACAGTCTCAAGAATAGACGACCATTTTATAGAATGGAATAGTGCCGCCCTATATTTAACTGATATTTTGTTAGGACTTTTAGTTTTATTTTGGATTTTAAGATTTTTATTTACCCTAAAAAAAAGGAATGGAAAGGATAGTAGTAAAACAACTAAGACATTATTAATAATATTTTCACTGTTTATCTTAATTTCTTTAATCTCTGCCATAAATTCGCAATTTGTCAAGTTATCACTTTATAATTTGACTAAATTGATTGAATATGGCGTATTATTTTTTTACGTAATTTGTAATATTAAGACAGCAAAAAAAATTACTTATACCCTACTCGCCTTTATTGCCGCTGGATTTTTGCAAGCTGTTTTGGGAATTTTACAATATTTAAAACAAGGCTCTTTTAATTTAAAAATATTCGGAGAAGTTGATTTGTCACCTGCTTTGCAAAATATTTCTAAAATAGATGTCTTTGGAGAAAAAATGATTCGTGCTTATGGCACTTTTCCTCATTCTAATGTCTTAGCCTGTTTTCTATTCATATCTATTATTTTTACTTTTTGTATAATATTTATTGTTTTAAATAGGGAAAGTGTCTCGAGTAAGAGTTTATCTTACTCCAAAATTGATAAAATGTTCCACGTGGAACATTTCCTACCTTTTGTTTTAAATAAGGTAAAATATTTTATAAAGTTGCCATTTTTTCTCCTAATTTTATACACACTGATTCTTGGTTTGCTTTTAACCTTTTCGAGATCTGGCTGGCTAGCTGGCCTTGTATCGATGTTATTTATAATTTTATCCATACTATTTTTATCCTCAGGATTTAGAACATTGTTAATCAATCAATTTAAAAAGAATTTTTCTAAAATTAATATAATCATAGTTTTAATTCTGCTTATTGGAATAACTGCAGCTATTTTTTGGCCACAAATTACTTCTCGTGGCATAGATTCAAACCCAGAGGATAGTTATTCCTTGTCGGGCCGAGAGCTTTATAATCATTTGGCTAGCACAATAATAAAAAATCATTTATTGCTAGGTGTAGGTCCTGGACTTTTTGTAAATTATTCTAAACAATACTTAGATGAAGGAGCAGAATGGTGGCAATTACAGCCAGTTCATAATGTTTATTTGCTTATCCTAAGCGAACATGGACTATTAGGATTTATAACGTTTATAATTTTTATTATCAATATGTTAAGCCAAATTAGATATTTCAATTTTAAACAAAAGGGAAATTATTATATTAATCAAATTTTAGTTATATCTTTGACATCTATACTGTTTAGTTTTTTTATTATTATGCTTTTTGATCATTATTTGTGGGATATACAACAAGGAGCTTTGTGCTTTTGGTTAATTTTAGGATTGTTTTATTCTAGTACTAAACTATCAAACTAAGCTTTTTATTTGTTATTAATGCAAATTTATAGGGGTTCAAAATTTTGAATTCTACAAATGTTCCAACACGTACGAAATTCTAAATAATAGAGATAAATTTTTAGAAAAACATAATTGTTTATTATAAAAATAATTGTTGTAAAAATTAAAATTTCGTATGTGTTCCACGTGGAACATTTCCTGTATTTGTCTTAAAATAAATTAATTAACAAAATAACTATGACATCTTGCGGAGAAAAAAGGTCTTTTGGCGAAAGGGAACATTTGTTTTCTCTCGCCGAAATGGATTCACAAACACCTTTTTGCGATTTACATAATTTAAAACCAAGCGAAGCAATTGATGCTTGCGATAGATTTATAAATCAAGAATTTATGCAAAGAACAGAGACTATACGTATTATTCATGGACGTGGTAGTGGTAAATTAAGAGAAATGGTACACAAATTTTTAAGTAATCATGAGCTTGTAAGGGATTTTCGTGATTCCCGCAATCCATCTGAAATGCTTGGAGCAACTATTGCCATATTAGAAAAAAGAGATTAAATGTGAATGTTCCACGTGGAACATTTTGAGATTTTGGCTAAAATAAGTCATTAAATCAAAAAAGTATTTTTTATTAACACAATTAATAATATTATAAGAACGACAGAAGTATTATTATACAATAATAAGCAAGAGACTGAAAAGGTGGCAGATGAGTCTCAAGAAGAACAAGTTTTAATCTCCGTGCCTACTCAAGAAGAAAAAATTTAAATACTACAAGGTGTTTTAAAAGATCGTTATAATCCTGAAATACATGAAGGTAATGAAAATGAGGATGTTTTAATGTTGTGCTACGGAAGCAAAGCATTGCTTTTATATTTTGAAAGAGATATTGAATTTGTTACTGTTGTAATAAATATAAATGAACAAAGGAGAGATAATGAAACTACTACTCTTTATAGTAAGGCCAGAGATCTAATGCAACAAAAAGCAAATTTACTTAATAAAAAAGTGCTTTATGAATTAATAACAGAAAACTATAAAATGATTGCCTGGGCTAAAACAAAGGGAGAAGAAATATTCCATTGGAAGAAAAATATAGAATTAAAAACCGAAAAAGGAAACGCACAAGTTTTTAGTACAGAAATTAAACCAGAAAAGGACTAAAATAAAAAATTGAAAATATTCTTAATGTTCCACGTGGAACATTTCCTTGATTAGTATATATTAAGCCAAAATAATGGAAATAGAAAAGAAAGTGTGGCCTGAATATTTTGAAAAAATATTAGACAAAGAAAAGAATTTCGAATTAAGGCTGGCTGATTTTAAATGTAGAGAAGGAGACATTTTAGTTTTAAAAGAATGGGATCCGGAAACTAGAAAATATACTGGAAGAATTATAGAAAAGAAAGTTAAATATGTTTTAAAAATAAAAGATATTAAATTTTGGCCCAAAGAAGAAATAGATAAGTATGGGTTTCAAATTATTTCATTTAAAAATGTTCCACGTGGAACATTTTTAAATTTTAGCATATTACAGCCTAAACAAGGATTTATAAAAAAGATTAAAACGGTAAACTAAACAATTATCCTACTTTTACGCACCTTTTATCCACAGAAATGCAGGGGTTTATCCACAGGGGTAAATCAAGAAAACAACATAACAATAAAAAAGATTTATTTTAATATAAATCTTGTGTGGAAGTTTTAAGTATTAGTCGTAATTATTAATATACAAAATAATTTAAATTGAGGTGTTTTAAGGGAGTAGAGGTAGATTGAAATAATCAGCTCCCTTTAGAATGCCCAGCCGTATAGCATTTGGAAACGAGCTCTTTATGCTAAACAAGATAATTATATTATTATAGCATAAAAAGAAGATATGTCAATATACCAATATATTTGATTAAAGTATTGTTTAGCTAATTTAAAGATTGAAAATATCTATTTCTAAAAAAGACCTTATTTAGAAGGTCTTTTAATATCTATACGTTATTTCTTCTTTTCTTCTTCAACTCTAATATAATATATGTTATTATTCTCACCCATTTTTTTAATTTTCCCATCATTTTCTAGTCTTATTAAGTATTCGTTAGTTTCCAATTCCTCAATTAATAATATCGACTGCACTTCTTGATTGGTAATTCTTTCTTTATTTTCAAATAATTTTAAGATTCTCTCCATGGTCATTTCTTTTCTTTCCTGCATTTTTTTATGAACTCTAGATTTATTCTTATTTATTTTATTTAATTTAAAATAATAAGCTATGGCTGCTATTATTGATGTTACTAATAAAATTATTAAGAATGTTTTTATCATTATATTTATAAGTTTAATTGTTTAAATAGAGAAGAATAATATATTCTATTCTATTCTATCTTACGTAACTTAATATCTAAGAAATGTAATTAAAAATTGAAGCTATTTAGCTTCAATCTAGAATATAGATTCTATTAAATTGAATTTACTTAGTCAAGGCAGAGACAAGATTACTAAAAACACCACTAAAGAAATGTATTTGTGATTCCATAAAATATAATACAAAAATGATTAATACAAATACAATAGTATAGGCAACAGATCTTTTTATATTAGAAATAACAAACTTATTTTCATTATTTTCTTTAGGAACCTCTATTTTTTGAATAGATTTAGAAGTTTCTTTAACTATCTCCACTTGTCTTGTTTCAATAGCTGTCTCCGGTTTCTTTATAACTGATAGATATTTCTGTCGATTTATAATAGCTTTCTTCTTTTGTTCTTTAGTTTTCTTTTTCTTTTTTGACATGTGAAGATAAAATTATAAAAAATTTTGTTATATCTTTGGAGCGGGTGAAGGGAATCGAACCCTCATCTTCAGCTTGGAAGGCTAACATAATAAACCATTATACGACACCCGCATTTATGTTGTCTGTAAAAATTTTGTATTAATTAGATGATATTATATTTAAGGTACGATTGCAAGAAAATAAATGTAATTTGAAATTAGAGATTTGTAATTGGTAGATAAAATTTATTTTTACTAATTTCTATTTTCTAATTACTAATGTCTTTTATTAAATTCAAAACGGGCTTCCATAGTTTGCGGAATGCCCGTTCTCGGGAATCTGACTTTAATTTTTGAAAGCCTTACCCCCTGGAAAATAAGTTTAAAATTTACACCTACTTTTCAAAAGATAATTTTTATTTAAATTCAAGGTGTTAGATATAAGGTATTAGGTAATTAATATAATTCCTAATACCTCCAATCTAACACTTGTTGTTAATACTAAGCTCCGGAATAATTTTAAAATTTGGTATAGTCAAAATATCATTATAAACATTAACTGTATCTTTGGTTATATTTTGCCAATTGTAATTTTCTTTTACATATTTATAAGCTTTCTTACCAGTCTTTTTAACTAATTCCGAATTAGCTAATAACAGTTTTAATTTATATTTCAAGTCTTCTACATCTTTATTTACAAACATATAGCCTCTGCCGGCAAAAGCTTCGATATTTTCTGGAATATTAGACACTAAAACTGTTTTGCCGTAACTCATAGCTTCGAGAATAGCGATAGACAAACCCTCTGCTTCTGAAGGATGAACATAGACATATGAATTTTTATATAATTCTTCTAGCGCTTTTCCACTTTGAAAGCCAGTAAATATGATATTTTTGTTATTTTGAGCTAGGCTTTTAATATATTTGACATAATCATCAGTAAAAGAAGAATCACCTACTATTGCTAATTTCAATTCTTTAACCTTGGGATTGTTTCTTTGTTCTTCTTTTAAGAAATTAAAAGCTTCTATTAAATAATGAATGCCTTTGTGTTTTACAAGTCTTGCACAAGTCATTATATATTTATCTTTCTCTAAACCAAATTGTTTTAGATTTGTCATATATTTAATTTGCGATGCTAATATACTAATGCATACTAATTATACAAATGAATTATTAGTATAATTCGCATCAATTCGTATATTAGCATCGTGTTTACTTCTGAAATTCAATTCCATTAGGAATATATTCAGCTTCTCTATCAAATTTCTTTTTACAATATTCTTTTAATGTTTTAGATATTACTATGGTCTTGTGGGGAAATTTACAAGAAGCATATTCTCCAAAGTTTAAATAAGCGCGAGCTATCCTGCCCCATTTTTGATGATACTTATCTTGGCAGTGGAAAGTTGAAACAATTTTAGCTTTTCTTTTCAGTAATCTTGGAATAAAGGCTAGAGTTGAAGGACCAACACCATGGTAATGAATAACATCATATTTTTTAAACAAGCAATGTATAGTTGCTAAAAAAGTATGAGTTATAGCATCTAAATTCTTAGTAGAGAGAGAAGGTAGGTATATTAGATTTACTCCTTTATATTGTTTCTTATTGTATTTAGTATAGCGTTTTCTAGAATAGACAAATACTTCATGTCCAAGAGAAGCTAGTCTTACAGACAAGTCTTCAACATGTCGCTCTATTCCACCAGATTGTGCCGGAATCCCTTTAGATCCCAGTATGGCTATTTTCATAAATTTATTTAAAGTATTGACTTTTTAATTAATTATTTCATAATCATTTTTAACGTTAAAGCATAGCATATTTAAAAATAATTGTCAATAGTAAACGTTAATTTATTTTATGGTTTATTGAGTATAGAATAAGCTAAAAGTTTATTAATAATAAATATTAAATCTTGAAATGCAATAGATAAGCCATAAAAAGGATCAACTGTGAATAATCTTTCTAAGTAAGTCTTTATTTTAAGTTAAAAATGTGATATAATTAAAATGAAATAAAAAAGTATTTATAAATTATTTATTAGTTTATCCTTAATTTGCAACATTTATATTATTTTTAAAATAAAAACCCGTATAGGGTATAAAATAAAAACAAAATTAAAACTAAATATATGAAAAAAGCGCTATTATTAGCCTTGTTTTGCTTAGTAGGGATAGGATTATCTTGTAATTTTGTATTAGCGCAAGATAATCATGCTCCCCAAGTTAAAGTCTTTAATTCTCAAAATTTCCACGAAGATCTAAATTTTATGGCTTATAATGAAGGTTTCAGGGGTGGAGCCAGGGTTGCTCGCGGAGATTTTAATGGAGATGGTTATGGTGATATTGCAGTTGGTGCTGGACTAGGAGGAGGTCCTCATGTAAAAATATTCAATAAATTGGGCCAAGAAGTCTGGAGTGTTTTTTCTTTTTCTCAGGAATTTACTGGCGGAGTAGATGTCGCTAGTGGTGATGTTGATGGTGATGGAAAAGATGAACTTATTGTGGGTCAATTCCTTAGAGGGCAAGCTTGGGTCAAGGTATATAAAATTAATAATGAGAAAACTATTTTAGCAGAATTTTTAGCCTATGATAAAAACTTTGAGGGTGGAGTAAGAGTCGCTGCCGGGGATATTGATCACGATGGAGTTGATGAAATTATAACAGGAGCAGGCTATGGTGGTGGACCAGAAGTAAAAGTTTTTGAATTAGATGGTAGAACTATTATGAATTTTTCTCCTTTCCCTTCTGATTTTAAGGGGGGGGTGGATGTGGCTGCTGGTGATATTGATAACGATAAGAGAGATGAAATAGCTGTTTCTCAACATTATTTTGGCCAAGCTTGGGTTAAAACTTATAATTTTAAAGGCGAAGTTTTAGGTGAATTCAAAGCTTACCCAGATGAATTTAAGGGTGGTACTAATATTTCTATGGCCGATATCAATGGTGATAAAAAGGCAGAAATTGTAACTGGTACAGGACAAAATGGGGGACCTCAGGTGAGAGCTTTTAAATATACTGGAGAAGCTTTATTGACTGATTTTATGGCTTATACTGAAGAATTTCGTGGTGGAGTAGATGTGGCTGCTGGTGATTTAGATCATGGTAGTGTGGTAGAAATTACCACTGCTCCAGGAAGAATAGCCTATGAAACTCCTAAATATGATTATCCAAAATATATTGAAGTAACACTATCTAATCAAACTTTAAAGTATTTTGAAAATGGTCATAAAATAGATGAATATTTAATTTCCTCAGGTTTAACTTTACCAACACCTACTGGTACATTCTATGTACAAAGTAAAATAAGAGCTACTACTATGTCCGGACCTGGTTATAATTTGCCTGGGGTGCCGTATGTTTTACCTTTTTATGGAGACTATACTATTCATGGTACTTATTGGCATCATAATTTTGGTCATCCTATGAGTCATGGTTGTGTAAATATGTATACCCCAGAAGCAAAAATATTGTATGAATGGGCTGATATTGGTACGCCAGTTATTATTCATAGATAATACTCGATACTAATATACGAATGAATACGAATTATACTAATAAATATTAATTCGTAGAATCTAGCAATTAGCATCTAAAAAAAATGAAAAACAAAAGTATTAATTTATTTGAAGATGAATTTGAAGAAGAAAAAAAACAAAATGAAATAATTGAAGAATTTGATAATGATATGTTTGAAAAAGAAAAATATTCTGAAAAGGATAATGGTTTAAAGAAATTATTGCAAAAATCTAATGAAACAGATAATAACCTTGATAGTGTTTTAAATAGTACACCTTCACAAGATTTAAGTGATAAAAGCATATTTACATTTGATAATGACGAATGGAATACGATGAGTAAAGCTTAATTATTTTAAAAAAGGAGAATTAAATAAAAATTTATTGTTCTATTTTATGAGGATATTTGGGATTAAATGATAAATTGTGCTATAATTAACTTAAATATTTTATAATATATTAGCTTAATAAGCTTACAGTATAAAGGTATAATTGCTAATATAGAGTAAAATTGACACATATTGCATAATATGATATAATAAACTAATACTAAATAATATGATGAGTGATCAAAATAAAAAACTTTATAATGATTTTGATAAATTATTAAAAAATGGTGATGAAGTTAGTCTGGAAAATTTTTTACGAAATAATTTTGGGAAATTTTCTGAGGATTTAAAAAATGAAATAACGGTTATATTATTAAAGAGGGCTTTAGAAAAAATAGCTACAGAAGATGAGAATGCTATTCAAAGATTTCAAAGAGTTGGGTTGGATACTTTAAAAAGATTAGAGGAAATTAAAAAATATTTAGAGAATAAAAAAAAGGAGTTGAAAATTAAAAAATCCCTAGATAATTAATAAAATGTTAATTTAAAAAAAATGTCCGAAACATCAACTAATAATCACGATATTGATTCAACACCAGAAAATGAAAGAAATCCAGAAGAATCAAAAGAAAAGAAACTAGCTAAAGGTATCACTTCTTTCTGGAATGATTTAGTGCAAAAAGAGCCATCTCTTGGTGTTGTTTTAGAGCAAAATGGTGGTGATATAAATAGTATGGTGGAATCCTTTAAAAATGGAGGAGGTAATATTGATAAAATGTTAGCTGCGGTTGAGGAAGTAAAAAATAAAAAACAAGAAAAAGTTAATCAAGAAACAACTTTAAAATCAGAATTAGAAGAAATAGACAGAAATTATGGATTAAATAAAGTAAAAGAAGCTCTTAATGAGGATGAAATAAATAAAGATAAAACTGCCAGAAAACACTTTGAATTAAAAAGTGGTTTATTTAAACGAGCCTGGTGGAAATTAGGTGATGCTTTTGGTATTAACAAAGGAAAATGGGAGGCTTTAGCTAATCAAGATGAGCAAGAAGGAGTAGATTTAGAAAAAAAACATAGATTAAGAAAAATAATGCAAGCAAAAAAAGGTCCAGCCAAAGCATTCTTTTGGAATACTTTTGGCAGAACAGATTTTATGAGAGAAAGGGATAAACTTTGGAAAGTTGATGATATAGTAAAAGTGGAAAAAGAACTAGATAAAACCATAAAGCTTTTGGGTGAATTATTAAATTCAAGTGTTAGAATTGATAGGCAGAGAAAAAGAGAAGATCAACCAACTGGGGATAATTTACCAACAGACGGTGGTCCAAATAAGCCAATGCCGGATAGTGGTGGTGCTGCTGCTGAAGCTGAAATAGATGAGGAAGAACGGAAAGATTTAGGAAAAGACATTGAATTATTGGTATCTGCGTTTGGTGAAGAAAATAAGGATAAAATAATACAATTAAAAAATAGTATAAAAAAATCAGTTGGTGTAGGTCATTTAAATAAAGGTTTGACTAATGAATTAATAACAGCTGTTATTAATAAAGATGGAGGTAAGGCTAAAAAAATTATAGAAGACGAAATTGATAGAAATGATAATGATGAAGCAGAGATAAGCCTAGGTACTATAATTGATAAAATAGATATCTTGATGGGCAAGGAAGACGATTTATTAAAGAGTGGGGAAGCAAAAGAAAATGAATATGAAGAACAACTAAAAAATTTAGTAGGAGAAGAACATTTTGTCAAACCTTCAAAGAAACCTGAAGAAAAAACTGATATGAGTGTTTATGATAAAAATCCTAATAAAATATTTGAAGAATTAGCTGATGCTTTAGGTGCAAAAGAATATATAAAAAGAAAGGAAGAAAGAGACATAATGCATGAATTTGCTGATGCTCTAAATAGCAAAGAAAGTCCTAAAAAAAGTTCAGAACCAAAGAAAAAAACAGAACTTAGAAAAGATGCGCCGGCTGATACTAAGAGAAATAATGAAAATGATAAAGATGAAGATACTAGAGGTAATAGAGAACCAGTAGAAAATGAAAGACGTGAAAAACGTGATGAGATATTAAAAGGTACATTTATAAAAACAGACAAAGGATTTATTTATAAACCAGGTGAGGAAATCAATGGCAAGGAAGTAGTATATGTTATAAATAAATATGATAAGAATTTAAGAGAAGGAAGAATTAATGATGGCGGGGAGTATAGTTTTACAATTTCGAAGCATACTAATGATATCAGAAATAAAGATGGTGACTTAATACATAAAAAAGGTGAAGATTGGATTGCAGATGAAAATAAAGATCAAATAATTTATGCTGTATGGATAAGAATACTAAAAGAAAGTGAAGAAGAAAGAGGAACTAATGGTGAAGTTGATGGTAATGTAAAAGAATCTGCAGAAGGGGAAGAATCTAAAAATGAATCAGAACCTAATAAAACTATTGAGGGTAACAGCGAAGCCTCTAAAGAAGAATCAACAATAGAGAGTGTAAAAGCTGCTTTAGAAGAAAAAAAGAAAAATTTGGGATTAAGTGACAAAAGTTTGAAAAAAATTAAGGGCATGCTTGATACAAGAAAATATGATAGAGTGATGCGGTTTATTAATCAAGAAGTTAATAAACATATTGACAAAAATAAAGGAAAAATTGATAGAAATATAATCGAAGAAGAAAGAGATAAAATAATTGATCAAATTAAACTTTTGGAATCCAGTGCAATTTCTGAAAGTGGAGAAAATAGTGAGGCAGTGGAAAATACAGAAACACCTTCCGAAGCAGCATCTGATAGTGCTGAAGAAGAAGGTACAGGCGATGTTGTTGAAAATGAACCAGAATCTGAAAGGGATAAGTTAATTAAAAACTTAGAAAAATTATTAAAAGAAACATCTTTAACAAATGCAGCTCAAGATGGAATAATAAAGGGACTACGAAATGGAAGGGCAAGAAATATTGATAATATTAAAACGACTGTTGCGAATAAGACAGACAATGGGGAGGCAAGAGATAAAATAAATGAAATACTTGATAAATTAAAAGAAGGTAGTAAAGAACCTAGTGAATCTAATCCAAAAAAAAAAGCTTAAATAAGACAGTGGATATATTACCATGGGCTGATGAAATACAAGCAAGATTTCGAAAAGAAGAGGATTTTGAACCTAGTGAAAGTGACATAGAAACATGGAAAGGTGAATTAAGAATGTTAATTGATAGATTACCTGGATTTATAGTTAAAACTTTACATACACAATCAGAAAAAGACGCAGTTTTAGCTAAATTTAGAGATGCAGTTGATAATGGTAATTATGATGAAGCATTAAAAATATTTAATGAAACTACTGTTTTAGAAATAGAATCAGAAGCAAAGGATATAGGCAGGGTACTTGACGAGAATTTTAATGAAATAAGGGACCTATTAAAAAAATTAGCAAATTCTAAATAATAATAATTAATAAATAAAAAAATGCCAGATCAAAATTCTTCGACAGAAGAAAAAAAGAAGCAAATGGATAAAGTTTATGCTGTATTTGAAAAGAAAATAGGAATATTAAGGAAAATTTTTGAAAAAATGAAGGAAAAGAATAAAGATAAATAGAGTAAGTATTTTAATTAATAATTAAATTAAAAATATGAATACGGAACGACAACCAAATTTAGAAGCAGAAGCAGGTGAAGCTGAAGTAGAAAGATATGCTAATGAATTAACAGGAAGAGCAGATAGAGAAGCAGGGCAATTTCTTAGAAAATTGAGTGAGTATGGTGAGAAAGTTGGAAAAGGTGTAGCAGAAATATTAAAAGGTACTATGGAAAGTAGTAAAAGAAGTTTAGCAATAGCTTTATCATGTATAGCAATGGGAGGATGTGCCAGTGCCACTCAGGCAGAAATTAATACTGCCATGGATGAATATGGAGAAAAAGCAGATAATGATGAAGGAAGAAATGAATTTCCTATTACTTTGCAAATTAATGACAGCGGGTTAAGAGATAGAATAATTTCAGCTTTACTTGAATCTGGAAATATTACAAACGAAGAAGCACGCCGAGTAATGGCTGAACGTTCAGGGATGGAAACAGGACTAAGAATTAATGCTACTGGAAGTGTAGATGAAGTAACTGATACTATAGCAAGGGTATTACAAGAGCAAGAATAAATAAAAAGGTTAAATATAAAAATAAAAAAACCGATACCCTATAGGGTATCGGTTTTTTTATAAACTAGCTCTATTTTTATATTATTTTATTTTTATATTTCTATAATTTTAAAACTCTATTTTTCAAAAACCTTCTCCCATTTATCTTTCTCTAATCCATCTTTAGCTGCAGCTATTTGCGCCTCATGTTTACTTGATCCTTCTCCTTCTCCCACTTTATTATTATCTAGATATACGCCAATAATAAATTGTCTAGCATGATCTGGTCCCCATTCTTTTTCCACTTTGTAAGTAGGTGTAATATTTAATTTATCTTGGGCTGCTTCTTGAAGCTTGCTTTTAGGATCTAGATATAGTTCTTCTTTAATTATATCAGGCAGCTCTCCGATCAAATTATTAGAAATAAATTCATTGGCTTTATCATATCCTTGATCAAGATAAATTGCGCCAATAGTAGCTTCAAAAGAATTAGCTAAAATTATTTCACGAGCCTTGCCCATATCTTTGGATTCCCCTCGACTAAGAAGCAAATAATCATTAAAACCTAGCCTTTGTGCTTGTTTGGAAATCATTTGGGTATTTACTAGGGCAGCACGCCAGTTAGTTAATTCTCCTTCTGGATTAGGATAGTTTTTATATAAAAATTCAGTAACCACCAATTCCATAACTGCATCACCCAGAAATTCTAATCTTTCATTATGCTTTAGATAAAAATCTCGGTGTTCGTTTAAATAAGAACGATGCACGTAGGCTTGTTTTAATAGGTCTAAATTTTTAAATTTAACACCTATTTTTTCTTCTAATTTGGCAAAATCTTCTTCACTTTTCATATATTATTATGTTAGTGCATTATTTTTTTTCTTCACATAATCTACTATATCCGCATTATACATTATTTGTAGTGATAACGGATTAAGCAGATTTGGCGGATAATGCGGATAAGTAATTTATAGTCTTTGGCTATTTCTGAGGCATATTTTTAAATATACCACCTAATACACCATTAATAAATTTACCAGAAGATTTACCTCCAAAAGATTTACCAAGTTCAATAGCTTCATTAATAGCTACTTTTGGCGGAATATCCTCAGCAAATAATAATTCATAAACTCCAAGTCTTAAAATATTTCTATCAACCATGGCTATTTGCTCCAATGGCCAATCTGGAGCTGCTTTGGTTATTACCTGATCAATATTTTTCACTTCTTTTAAAACACCTTCTATCTCCTCTTTAACAAAATCTGCACCATCCTGGCTCTTAGTAAATTCCTGCATATTTTGTTTTATGAACTCATCAATTCTTTTGTTGTCTCGTTTGTAAAAATCCCACTCGTAAAGAGTTTGCATGGCGACAGTACGTAGAAGATGGCGATTGGACATGTTGGTAATATTAAATAATTAGAGATATTTATAATAGCTTAAAAAGTTTAAAATTTGATCTTTTACAAAACGTTTCAAAATTTCAAATATCTAATACCTAATTTCCAATGAATTTTAAATGATTAAATGTCTAATGACAAACTATTTTTGTTTTTTCTCTGACTCCCTCTTTCTATTATCTTTACTTTTACTCTTTTTATCTTCTTTACTCTTTATTTCAAGTACTTGTTTACCTCTATATGTACCGCATTTTTCACAAACTCTATGAGGTAGGATAACTTCTTTGCATTTGGGGCAAGTAGTTAGGCTAATTTTTTTCAAAGCATCATGGCTTCTTCGCTGTCCTCTTGAGGAGCTAGTTGTTCTTCTTTTGGGGATAGGCATGTTGGTATGTTTAAATGTTTATTTAATAAAAGTTTATCCTTAGGTATTTATTATTTTATGGATTAGATTTTACTCCAAAATTACCAATTTTCAATAACCAATTTCTAATAAAATATTAAATAATATAAATATTTAATATTTTATTAATCTTTAGGAATTAGGAATTATAGCTGTTGTTTATAAAATTTCAAGCTTTTTATAAATAAAAGCTGAAACTAGATACACGCAATACTAGCTACTTTATCGCCAGTTTTTAATCTCATAACTCTTACCCCTTGGGTTGCTCGGCCTAGATTAGGAATTCCTTTTAGTGACATTCTAATAACTTGGCCTTTGCCGGAAACTACTATAATCTCTTTATCGTCTTCAGTTACTACTTGGGCTCTAACAATATCACCATTCTTAGTAGTTACTTTAGCCGTTTTAATACCAGAACCTCCTCGGCCTTGTTTCTTATAATATTTTAAATCGGTTTTTTTACCATAGCCATTTTCAGTAATAATCATAAGGGTTGGTTTTTTGTTTTTTAATTCTTGATCTATAACATCCATACCAACTATTTTATCGTCATTTTTTAATCTAATACTTCTTACTCCCATAGACGTTCTGCCCATAGGTCTAACTTTTGTTTCATCAAATTTTATCGATTGGCCCAATTTTGTTACTATCATAAGTTCATCTTTACCAGAAGTTGGTTTAACCCAATCAAGTGTATCATCTTTCTTAAGTTTTATCGCTATTAAACCTGATCTTCTTACTTTGGCAAAATCTTCAGTTTTTACTTTCTTGATTAAACCATTCTCTGTAGCCATAACTAAATATTTTGCATTGTGATTATCTAGGGCAATCAGAGCGGTTACTTTTTCATTAGGTGATAATTGTAGGAAATTGACAATTGAATTACCTTTTGCAGTTCTTCCTGATTGAGGTACCTCGTATGCTTTTAACTGAAATACTCGGCCAGAATCAGTAAAGAATAAAATATCACTGTGTGTGCTAGCCATAAAGAAATTTTCTACCACATCTTCTTCTTTGGTAGCCATGCCGATAATTCCTTTACCGCCTCTACCTTGTGATTTGTAAGTTGAAGGAGGGAGAGACTTGATATAGCCACCTCTGGTTAGAGTTATTATGACATCTTCCTTAGCAATTAAATCTTCTGGAACAAATTCATCTGCTTTGCCAGGTATAACCTTTGTTCTTCGCTCATCAGCAAATCTTTCTTTTAAATCAGCCAATTCATCTTTGATAATATTTAGAATTCTTTGTTTGCTTTGCAGAATAGCTTCTAACTCCTTGATTAATTGTTTAATAGCTTTTAATTCATCTTCTATTTTTTTTCTCTCCAGGGCAGCTAATTGAGCTAGTCTCATATCTAAAATAGCTTCTGCTTGAATTTTAGTAAATTTAAATTTCTTGATTAAATTATTTCTAGCATCATCTCTTGATTTGGATTTTTTAATAATAGCTATTACTTCATCTATATGATCTAGGGCTTTACTTAAACCTTCTAAAATATGTTCTCTTTCCTTGGCTTTCTTTAAATCATATTTAGTTCTTCTAACTACAATGTTTTGTCTGTGTTCTATATAATATTCCAAAATTTGCTTCAAATTTAACACTCGAGGCTGTATACCATCAACTAAAGCCAGCATATTTACATAAAATTTGTCTTGGAGCTGTGTTAAATTATAAAGTCTGTTTAAAACTTTTTTGGGAAAGGCATCTTTTCTAAGCTCAATTACAATTCTTACTCCATCTTTATCGGATTCATCACGAACATCTCGAATGCCATCTATTTTTTTATCTGTTACTAATTGAGCAATTTTTTCAATCAAAGTAGATTTATTCACTTGGTAAGGAATTTCTGTAACAACAATATTAAATTGTCCTTCTTTTCTCTCAACTATATCGGCTTTTGATCTCATTAAAATTGGGCCTTTACCAGTAGTATAGGCGGAAGTGATAGCTTCTTTGTCAAAAATAATACCGCCAGTCGGAAAGTCTGGTCCTTTAACAAATTGCATTAAATCTTCAACTACTGCCTTAGGATTATCAATTAAATAGGTAATGCCATCAATTAACTCACCTAAATTGTGAGGAGGAATATTAGTAGCCATACCGACAGCAATACCCATAGTGCCGTTTAAAAGTGTATTAGGAAGCTTGGCTGGTAGGACGGTTGGTTCTTTATGCGTTTGATCATAATTATCTGTAAAATTAACTGTTTCTTTATCAATATCAAGCATCATTTCTTCAGCAATTTTATCCATTTTACATTCGGTATAACGCATAGCAGCGGCACTATCGCCGTCCATAGAACCAAAATTACCTTGTCCGTCAATCAAGGTATAGCGCATAGAGAAATCTTGGGCCATACGAACCAAAGAGTCATAAACAGCAATATCACCATGAGGATGGTATTTACCCAGTACCTCACCAACCACAGTAGCTGATTTTCTATATTTAGCGCTGCTTTTCAAACCGACATCCCACATAGCATAAAGTATTTTTCTGTGAACTGGTTTCAATCCATCACGAACATCAGGCAGGGCACGGGAAACAATTACGCTCATAGCATAATCTAAATAAGATTCTTTCATCTCATCGACAATTTTTCTTGGTTTTATATAGCCTAATTCCATTTATTTAATAGTTTAATAAATTAAAAAAATAACAATAATATTAGTCATTAGATATTTGTAATTAGAAATCTAAATTTATTATATAAATTACTGATGTCTAATGACCAGTTCACTTATTCTATCTCTAAAGGCAATCTAGGAACTTTGTTTTCTTTAATTTCATCTTCTATATCTGGCTTACTTATATTCTCAGTCGCCTTTTTTATTTCGCCAGTGATATTCTTTAACCCAGATTTATCGATTCTTTCACTCACTCCTTTTTTTATATCTTTAAAATTTAGAGAAGAAGTATTTTTATTAGTTGATTCGTGTGGTATTAAAAATAGCCAAAAGAGAAAAACAAATAAAGCACAAGCAGAAACACAAACCCACATTATTTTCTTCCTTGTTTTTAAAGGTTGATTCCTTAGATTTTTAACTAAATTATTCATGTTCGATACTAATATACCTATCCCGATTCTAATATACGAATTAATGCTAATAATACTAATAATTTATTCGTATAATTCGTATATATTAGTATATTAGCATCGAAATATTAACATCGACTATCTTTTTTCTAAAATAACCACTTCTGTTTCGGTCGTAGGTAAATCTTTATATTTTATAACTAATTTTGGAATGGCTTTTTTAGATTTTAAGCTCATTTCTTCAGTAAATTTAGATAAAGGAGAAAGCTTATTTTCTAAACCTTTTACCTGATAATGCATAGGAATAATTATTTTAGGTTCAATGGTATTAATTATTTCCATGACTTCTTTTATGCTGATTAAATTTGTTTCACCCACAGGAATCATTAAGATATCTATCCCATCAATTATTTCAATTTGTTCATCAGATAGCATATGGCCCAAGTCTCCTAAATGGCATATTTTTATTTTATCTATTTCAAATACAAAAATATTATTAAGGCCTAATTCTGCACCTTCTTTATTATCATGGAAGCTGGAAATTCCGTATATATTTACTCCTTTAACATTAAATTCTCCGGGGGTATCAATTATGGTAGGTTTTTCTTTGATACCATTAACATTATTATGAGAAAGATGATTATGACTGATAGTGACAATATCAGCTTTAGTTTTAGGAGAATTTACACCTACTTTTTTATTAGGTGGATCAGTAATTAGAATAACATCTTTTCCTTGTATTTTAAAACAAGATTGGCCATGCCAACTAATATGCATTTTGTAATTTCTTATTAATTTATATGTTTATCTTAACACTGGATTATGACTTCATCAAGAGAAAAACTTTATTATTAAAACATTAAAGCATTAAAACTTAAAAACAAATAGATAAAAAAGTTTGTTTTTATGTTATTTTGTTCGCCTCTGACAGCGGATCTGCCGATAGAGGCGGATTTTTATGTTCTTGTGATTTTTTTTCTCTTGCAAATTTTTATAAATAAATTAATATTATATTAATTCAAGGTACAAGATTCTTTTTTCAAGAATTTCTTTGTACTAAAAAACATAAGAAAGGAGATTTTTTTTAATGTCTAATAAAAATTCTAGTCTTGATGAACTAGTTTCTGAAAAAGTAAAAGAGGAAGAAGATGAAAAAGAAAAAGAACTAAAATCTTTCGCTTCTTTTATTGCTACTCAAGATATTCCTAAAATTGGTAATAAAATCAAAGGAAAAGTAATTGAATCTTCAAAAAATGAGATTCGGGTTGATTTAGGTATTTATGGAATAGGTGTTATTAGAGGCGAAGAACTATGGGAAACAATGGATACGTATTCAGATTTAAAAGTAGGCGATGAAATAGAAGCTACTATTTTAGAGTTGCATAATGAAGAAGGAGACATTGAACTTACCTTTAGAAAAGCAACCAAAAAGGAAATATGGGATGAGCTAATAGAGAAGAAAGACAAAAGAGAAAGTGTTTATGTAAAGGTTCAAGGAGCTAATAAAGGCGGTCTTTTAACTAAAATATATGGAATTTCAGCCTTTATGCCAGTTTCTCAGTTAACTCCGGAACATTATCCAAAAGTTGAAGGCGGCGATCAGCATCAAATACTATCTTTATTACAAGATTTTGTTGGTAAGAAAATGAAAGTAAATATTATTACAGCTGATGTTAAGGAGAAAAAGGTAATAGTTTCAGAAAAACAAGCAGTTTTAGATAAACAAAAGCAAAAGTTGAATAAGCTTAAAGTAGGCGATATTGTAGATGGTGTTATTACGGCTGTAGTTGATTTTGGTGCTTTTGTAAAATTTAAATTACCTAATATGGAAGATGAGTTTGAAGGATTAATCCATATTTCTGAATTGTCTTGGAAACGTGTAGATAACCCGGGAAATATAGTAAAAGTAGGTGAAAACATTAAAGCTGAAATAATTGGCATAGATAACAACAAAATTACCTTAAGTATTAAAAAATTGAAGGAAGACCCATGGCAAGAAGCTATAAAAAGCTATAAAGTTGGACAAGTTGTCAAAGGCGAAGTAGTTAAAATAGAACCTTTTGGCGCTTTTATACAATTAGATAAAGATATTCATGGGCTTTTGCATGTTTCTGAGTTTTCTAGCAAAGATAAAAGTGAAGATAAACAAGAAGTTAAACTGGGTGATAAAAGAGAGTTCAAAATATTATCTATTGAGCCAGAAGAGCATCGCTTAGGTTTATCTATTAAAGCTTTAAGTGAAAAGGCTAATGATGAAAAAGCAGTTAAAGAAGAGAAAAAGGATAAAAAAGCAGATAAGTCAAAAAAGAAAGCTGAGAAAAAAGATAAAATGCCTGTAAAAAAGGTAAAAAAAGAGAAGAAAAAGTAATTTAATTGATTGATTTAGAGGGCAGAATATAGTTTTTGTCCTCAGATTAATACATTAGATCATTTTTATTATAAAGACCTTTGTGTTTTGAGTGTTAATTTAGTATTCAAAACTCACAAGTTTTTTTATCGTAGTACTCTCTATGCAAAACCCCTCCCTGCATAGGCGAGTACCCGTTCTCTTCCTCTCCTCCTCTTTCCTCCAGCACTCCCCCCTGGCGTGGTATATGTGTGCCTCGGTTCATGATGTTTCTTCCTCCCGGGGAAACACCAGAATCTCACGTATCCACGCCAGGGGGGCTGGGTTATAAGCTCCTTCTTAAAAAAATGATTGTTCTTTTTTCCCTCATTTCTATTGATTATCTTTCCAGAAGGTAAGCAGTAGAAAGTATAAAAGCCCTTTTAAAATAAGGGCTTTTATAATACTATAAATAGTTGTTAGATATAAAATTTGGGATAAAATTATTATGTTAAAAGAAAAAGTTCTAAAAACAATTAAAGAAAATAATTTAATTAAAAAAGGTAATAAAATTATTTTGGGTATTTCTGGCGGGCCTGACTCAGTTTGTCTTTTTAATATTTTGTATTCTTTGAGAAAAAAATTGGGTATAAAAATTATTTTAGCTCATGTTAATTATAATTTTCGAGAACAAGATTCTTTATTGGACGAACAATTCGTAAGAAATTTAGCAAAAAAATATAGAACCAAATTATACTGTAAAAACATTAAACCAGAAAGCTATAAAAAAGACGTGTCGGAACTCAATTCTCGGTACCGAGAATTGAGTTCCTGCGCAAAAAACCTAGAAGAATATTTTAGAGAAATTAGATATGAATTTTTTAATAAAATTTTAAAATTAGAAAAAGCTAATAGAATTGTTGTGGCTCATAATAAGGATGATCAAGCAGAAACTATTTTAATGCATTTTTTAAGAGGATCAGGATTATCGGGTTTATCGGGGATGAAGATTGAAAATAATAAGATTATTCGTCCGCTTTTAAATATTGATAAAAGTGAAATATTAGCTTATTTGAAGAAAAATAAGATAGAGTACAGAGAAGATAAAACGAATAAAGATATAAAATTTAGGCGTAATAAAATAAGGCACCAATTAATTCCTTGCTTAGAAAAAAACTATAATTTGAATATAAAAAATATTTTATTTGAAAATTCTAATATAATTAAGGATGATAATGATTTGATTTCAGATTTAACTAAAGATCTATATAAAAAATTAGTTAAAAAAGATAAAGAAGAATATAAAATTAATTTAAAAAAATTTAATAATCTGCACCCAGCGCTAAAGCGTAGATTATTAAAATATATTTTGAATGAAAAGTTTTGCAAAGAAGTTTCATTGCCAATTATTAAAGAAATTTTAATATTATTGCAGAATTCAAAGAGCGGATCAAAAAAATATCTTAAAGATATAGAAATTATAAAAATTTATGATAAGATAGTAATAAGAAAAAAAAATCAGTTAGCTGTATTTAAAAAAATAGGTTTAAAAGTAAATGGAGAGACGGAAATTTCTAAATTTAATATAAAATTTAGAACAAGGCAGGTTGACAGATGTGGTCGAATAAGTAAAAATAGGTGTTATATCGACTTGAGTAAAACAGGGAGAAAATTATTTATAAGAACGAGAAGAAAAGGAGATAGATTTTATCCTCAAGGTCTAGGGGGTAGCCAAAAAATTAAGGATTTTTTTATAAATAAGAAAATTGATTTAGATAAAAGAGACCTAGTTCCGCTAATTGTTAATAATAAAGATGAAATTGCCTGGATTGGAGAGTATAGAGGCGATAGAAGATTTCAAGCTAATAAAAATTCTAAGGACATTTTAGAAATAAAATTATTTAAAATTTAATGAAAAACCTAGCTAAGAATATTGCCATTGCTTTTATTATATTCCTCGTTATTGCGAGTATATTTGCTATGTGGCAAGTTCCCCTGACTCAACCTGAAGAAATATCATTATCAGATGTGGCTAATAAAATTAATAATAATGAAATTGAAAAAATAAGTGTTGAGGAAAATAAACTAACAATTAAACCAAAAGATGGAGCAGATTTAGTAGCACGTAAAGAGGTAGAATCTTCTCTAACTGAAACCTTAAAAAATTATGGGGTAGATCAGGAAAAATTAAACCAAGTAAATATTCAAATAGTTGAAAAATCAGGCTTAGCTTTATTTGCTGCTAATGTTTTACCATTTTTAATTCCTTTTGCTTTTATTGCTGTCTTTATATATTTTATGACAAGATCTCTACAAAAAGGAAACAATCGAGCCATGATGTTTGGACAAAGTAGTGCCAAGAAAGCTGAAGAAAGTAAAAATAAAAAGAAGACAGTTTTCAAAGATGTAGCTGGATCAGAAGAAGTCAAAGAAGAATTATGGGAAGTAGTAGATTTTCTAAAAAATCCTAAAAAGTTTAAAGATTTGGGTGCAGAAATTCCTAAGGGAGTTTTATTAATGGGACCTCCGGGAACAGGTAAGACATTGTTAGCTAGAGCAGTATCAGGTGAAGCTGGTGTTCCATTTTTTCATATTTCTGGTTCAGAATTTGTGGAAATGTTTGTTGGTGTTGGTGCTTCTCGCGTACGTAGTTTATTTGATAAAGCTAAAAAGAATTCACCTTGTATCGTTTTTGTTGATGAGATTGATGCTGTAGGCAGACAAAGAGGAGCAGGCCTTGGAGGTAGTCATGATGAAAGAGAGCAAACCCTAAATCAAATCTTAACTGAAATGGATGGATTTGAACAAGATACAAATGTGATAGTAATTGCCGCTACTAATAGACCGGATGTACTAGATCCGGCGCTACTGCGTCCTGGTCGTTTTGATCGTCAAGTAACTCTAGGTTTACCAGACATAAAAGATAGAATAGAGATTTTAAAAATACACGCTAAAGGAAAACCAATGGCAGCTGATGTTGATTTAAAAATAGTAGCTCAGAGGACTCCTGGTTTTTCTGGTGCAGATTTAAAAAATTTATTAAACGAAGGAGCAATACTTACAGCTAAATTAGGAAAGAAAAAAATAATATTACGTTATATACTTGATTCTATAGAAAAAGTAATGTTAGGGCCAGAGAGAAAAAGTGCAGTTATGTCTAAAAATGAAAAAGATATTACAGCTTATCATGAAGCAGGACATGCTCTAATAGCACATTTATTACCTAATACTGATCCTGTTCATAAAATTTCCATAATAGCTAGAGGCAGGGCAGCTGGATACACTCTGAAATTACCCGATCAAGATAGACATTTTCATTCTAAGGCGGAATTTTTAGATGATTTGGCTGTAATGATGGGCGGGTATGTGACAGAAAAGATTATATTTGGTGATATAACTACTGGGGCTACTAATGATTTGAGTGAGGCCACGAAATTAGCTAGAAGATTAGTAATGCAGTATGGAATGTCAGATGTTTTGGGTCCTATGACTTTTGGACAAAAAGACGAACTAGTTTTCTTAGGTAGAGATATATCAGAACAAAGAGATTATAGCGAGGAAGTGGCTGCTCAAATAGATAAAGAAGTAAAGAAATTTATTGTTCAAGGTCAAACTAAAGCAGAGAAAATTGTGTTGGAGAATAAAGATAAATTAAATAAAATATATAAGAGGTTAATAGATAAAGAAACAATTGAAAGAGATGAATTTGAAGAATTAATGGATGGTAAAAAAGTTGAAAAAAAAGAAAAAGAAATTAAAGATGATAAATAAATGGATTATTGGAAGTTAATAAAAAGAGCTTGGCATATAACAGGGAAATACAAATTTTTATGGTTTTTTGGTTTGTTTTTGGGAGGGTCTTCCTTAAGCAGCAGTTTTAATGGTAATTTTAGCAGCTTTTATAATAAGATAGATAATAATCAAAGTTTTAATATTATCAAGAAAGGCGAAGGATTAGTTTTTGAAAATATAGCCATAGTTGGGATTGTTACTTTTATTGTTATAGCCGTGTTGCTAGTAATGGTTTTTTTAAAAACCACTTCACAAGGTGCTATAATTGTTGGAGTAAATGAAATTGAAGAAACAGGGGAGTCTAATTTTTCTAAAGCTTTTAAATCAAGCTTAAGGTATTTTTGGAAAATATTAGTATTACAAATATTATCTGCCTTATTGATTATAATAGGATTAGCTATATTAGGCTTGCCTGTTGTAATGCTTTTTATTCTTAATATGTCTTTTAGAGGATTTATATTAGCGCTTTTAGCTATTGTTATCTTTATACCTTTAGTAATTATAATAAGCTTTACTTCAAATTATGCTTCGCGTATTATAGTTATTAACAAAGAGAAATTAATACCAGCTATTAAAATTGGTTTTAATATTTTTAAAGATAATTTATTAGTTTCAATTTTAATTTCAATTATTTTGTTTGCCATTAATGCAGCTATTTCTGCTATAATATTAATTACTTTGTTATTTTTGGGTTTATTATTTGGTATTCCATTAATATTAATAGGAACAATTATTCACTTCGGGGCAGGTATAATTGGTGGTATTTTGTTAATAATTTTGGGTATATTGATAATCGGTGTGTTATTTATATTTATTGGTGCAATTCTAAATACATTTAAATCTACTTTGTGGACGTTAGTATACAGAGAATTAACTCATACGTAGAGGCTCAAATTTTTGAACTTCTACTTATGGGTCCGTAGCTCAGCGGTTAGAGCAGTCGGCTCGTTAAACAAATTAGCTAAATTTAAGTGAGGGTTATGCATCTCAGCATGACAATTATGACAAACTAAAATACATTTCTTAACTTCATCAAGAATAGTATTTAAAGTACGGTTTGAAAGAGATCTTATATCTAATTTAAATTTTTTATTTGAATTAATATGATGAAAGGTAAGTGCGGCTAAATTCTTTTTGTAACTACAAACTGAACAGCAACCGCCTCGTGCCTTTATTAAATCAAGCTTTCTCTTTAAACCACGTTTTTTTTGAGCTGAATAACTTTGCAATGCTTTATTTTTACAGGCAATAGAACAATATTTTTTTTGTTTGCCGTGTAATTTTTCTTTGCAAATTTTACAGTTAGTCAATTGTTTCATAACTTTATTTTACTTAAATATGTTAATCTGTCAAAGGGCTACTTATTAAAATATTAATAAGTAAAACTTGTCAAATTCGGGGAAATCTAAATTTTGATAAAAATCAAAATATGACAATCCCGAGCCAAATCTTGTAATAACAAGAAAGGTGTAGAGACTGTACGGCAAGATCTAATATATTATATTAGATAAGAGACAGTCCAGCCTACAAACTCGAAAGAGGCGATGAAAATCGTAGCAGGAAGCATAACCGATTGGTCGGAGGTTCGATTCCTCCCGGACCCATTATATAAAATTGCAAATTACCAAATTACAATTTCCAAACAAATTATTCGCCTTAAACGGCGAATCTTCTGATATGCGCCTCTAACGGTGCATCCGCTAATGGAGGCAGAGAGGCGGACAAATTTCAGGGATGGTATTATAATAAATAAAAAAAACACGAAATTGTGTTAATCACAGCTGTGAATAATAAATATAATGATAATTAGTTCTAATCTACTTTTAATTTTAAACATTCTAATATTAATCTGGTTGGGAATACTTTCTTTTATTTTTTGGTCATATTTGAAAGATAAAAAGAAAATTACCAAACAAGTTAAAGAAATGGGAGTAGAGCATTTCTTGAAAGAAGTATTTGAAAAAAATAATCAGATTGAGAGAGATATTTATAAATTATATAAATCTAGCCAGGAAATAAAAAATATTGCTACTCGCAGTATTAGTAAAGAAGCGATTATACGCTACAATCCTTTTGGAGATACTGGAGGGGATCAGAGTTTTTCTATAGCCTTGCTTGATTTAAAAGATAATGGTATAGTTATTTCTTCGCTACATAGTAGATCTGGTACAAGAATCTATGCGAAGCCTATTATTTTTGGAAAATCTAGCCATAATTTGACAGAAGAAGAAATGGAAGTTATGAAAAAAGCTCAAGATAACTCTAGCGTTGGAGAAAAATAATAACATTTACTTTTTTCGAAATTATAATAAAATAATAATAAGTATAACGATTTTTAATATTATATAAATTAAGCAAAAAAAATGTTTAAAGATCCAAATGATGAAGAAAATTATAATGAAGAAGATATAGAAACTGTAATTGGTGATTCTGTAAGTTTAGAGGGAGATTTTTCTAGTGAAGGAAGTATTTCTATTAATGGTAAAGTAAATGGTAAGGTTACTACAGAGAAAAATATAGATGTAGGTAGTGAAGCAGAAGTTAAAGGTGAATTAAATGGAAATATTATTATTGTAGCAGGCAGAGTTGAAGGAAATATTAAGGCTGAAAAACTAGAAATTAAAGAAAATGGTGAAGTTGAAGGTGATATTAACGCTAAAATTTTATCTATAGTAGAAGGAGCACATTTCTCTGGTCAATCATCTATGGACCAAGGCAAAGAAAAAGAAGTTCCAGTGAACAAAGAACAGAAAGAAGAAGATATTCCGGAAAGGGAACAATAGAAAGTATTAATAAAAAATTAGCTTGTTGTTATAATTTTGATTAATCAACATGTATTTTTACATTTGTGATAATTTTGCTAAAAAATCAAAGTTTTCTAAAAAATTAGAACAAATAAGCATTAAATTAGCTAATCTTGGTATTGGTGATGAAAGAGCACAAATAAGTCTTCTACGGCCAATTGAAGAAATAATCAGAGAAGCTTTGCAAGATAAGAGGTGTACTAATATTGTAGCTATAGGTGATGATAAGGTAGCCGCTCAATCTATTGATATGATTGCACATTCAGGAAGAAAAATTGCTTTTGGAATGATTCCTTTGAGATATTCAAAAATTGCTGAAAGTTTAGGTATGCCAAATGATTTAGATGAATGTTGCCAGGAGATTTCATCAAGAAAAATTGCCCGTGTTGATTTAGGGAAAGTAGATGATTATTACTTTTTAACTTCAGTTACAATTAAAGCATTTCCAGAAAATAATATCAGTTCTGTTTTTAAAAAAATACTAAAAAAAGAACCTCCTCTGATTGATTTTGATTTTTTAGAAGGATACAAAGTACAGGCTCAGGCAGAAGAATATTCTATTATAAATATGCCCACAGCTGATGATATGAAAAAAATCAAAGAAGGTAATATTAAGGGGAATGTAAATCCTAGAGATGGCTTGCTTGATATACTTATTTGTGAGAGTGTGGTTAATAATCAAACAAAGTCAAGTTTTTTACAAACGAGGAAATTAAGTCTTGAAACTGAAAATAAGATAGAAGTAAATATTGATGGTCGAAAAATTAAAAGATCTTCTTTAAAATTCAAAATTTATCCTAAATATTTGGATTTAATTGTAGGAAAAAACAGACTATTCTAATTAAGAGTATGAATAACTTTGAGTAAAAATATTGAATTTATATTATAAATATAAAAAAGCCAATTCGTTCAGGAAGAAATGAATTGGCTTTTTTTATTAATCTATAGATATTATTCAATTACCACAGTAACTTTTTGAGTATAAGCAGACTTGTTGTCATTATCTAAAACTACAGCATAAATTGTATATGTTCCAGGTCCAGGATATGCCCAGGCAGTAGAAAAATTGGTTTGGCTGGTAGTATCTGGCTCTATTCTTTCAATCAAACCATCACTGTCTGTACCAATATTGGTTGCGTAAAATTTAATATTATTAATTCCATTAGAAGCAGATGCTTGAGCTGAAATAGTTTGAGGGAAGCTAGATTTTGTCAATGATATACCATTTGAAGGTGATAATAAAGTAATAGTTGGTGGTTTACTAATAGCAATTACAATATTAACCTTACTTTCTTTACGATTACCGACAATATCATATACTCGAGCAGTTATAACATGATTACCATTTTCATACTGGGTAGCATTAAAGCTTTGTTGATATGGTCCGGTTAAATCAGCTCCGATTAAGGTACTATCTAAATAGAATTCAACTTTTTTAATTCCTAATGGTGCTGAGGTAGTGACTGAGATTGTATCGGGACTTTCGGTAATTACTTCTTTATCAAGCGGGGAAGTAATTTCTATAGAAGGTTCATTTTTTACATCATGCATGTCATCATATTCTGTTGGAGGTTCTTCGTTTTTGTATCCTTGTCCTTCAGCCCAAGCTCGAACTGGTCCTTCCCATTTTTCAAATTGAGGATCAGATGCTGGATTTGAAGGGATTGGTCCTTGGGGATTATTTTTATCTACATAATATAGTATTGAGTGAACCTTACGGTATGATCTTTCTTCTTTCAAATCATCTGGGCATCTGTCTGTAGCTAATTTGCCAGAGGGCAGACAAACTGTTACTTTTGTTTCTTCGGCAGTTTTGCCATTTAAGATAGCTTTTTTAGTTTCTACTTTTTCTGGTGCTTGAAAATTTTCTACAGCCATACCTTGCAGAGCATTTTCCATAAAGTTGTTCCAAATTGGTGTGGCTAATTTTATTCCACCTGCACCTTGCTGCATGGGAGTATTATCATTGTTTCCTACCCATATTCCAGCTGCTAAATTTGGAGTATAACCAACGGTCCAGGCATCTCTATACTCTTGAGTAGTGCCTGTTTTTGCAGCAGCTGTACGGGATAAAACTAAATCATTGTGAGTTCCAAAAATATAAGATCGTTCATTATTATCAGATAATATACCAGATATTTGTTTAGCAATTTGTTGATCTATAACTTGTTCTCCCTCTCTCTGTTCATTATTTTCTATGGTTTTGCCATTATGGTCAATGATTTTTAGAATAGCGGTTTTTTCTTGTTTTAGGCCATCGTTAGCAAATACTGAGAAAGCGGCTACATGCTCTAATAATTTTACTTCTCCTCCTCCTAATACTAGCGATAAACCATATCGACTTGGATCAGTTAGGGTATTGATTCCCATTCTTTTGGCTAGGTCCATAGTATCTTCAATTCCTGCTAAGTATAGGGTTTTTACAGCTGGGATATTAAGTGAACCGGCGAGAGCTTTTTTCATAGTAACTGGACCATTTTGATTAAGGCTATAGTTTTTTGGTTTATAATTATTGCCAAAATCTGTTTCAAGATCAAATAAAACAGTGTCTGGTGTATAACCTTTTTCGAAAGCTTTGGCATAGGCATATGGTTTAAAAGAAGATCCTGGTTGCCTATCTCTTATAGCTACATTAACATTGCCATCATGCTCTTTGTCAAAGTAATCTTTAGATCCTTGCATGGCTAATATCTGACCTGTTTTTGGATCTATGGCAACTAAAGCAGCATTACTGGCACCATAGGCATAATTTCTCTCTACCCCTTCAGTGACAGCTTTTTCTGCCTTTAGCTGCATATCATAATCAAGAGTAGTATATACTTTTAATCCTCCTTCTTGAATTAATTTATCTCCGTATTTTTCTGCTAATTGGTCTTTGACATACATTACAAAATGAGGAGCAATAATACCTTCTTTTTCTTCGGCGAAAACTATCTTTTCTCCTTTAGCTTGATCTGCTTCGTCTTGAGTTATATAACCATCTTCAGCCATACGGTCTAGTACCCATTCTTGTCTAGTTTTTAATTCATCCATATGATTTCCATAGGGTGAATAATATGTTGGTCTTTGCGGTAGAGAAGCAAGCATAGCAGCTTGGGCTAGAGTTAAATCCTGAGCCTTTTTTTCAAAAAAAGTTTCAGAAGCAGCTTCTACACCATAAGCATTTGAACCATAAGGAATTTCATTCATATACATTTGCAGAATCTCGTTTTTGGAAAATTTTATTTCTATCTCGACTGCTAAGATAAGTTCTTTTATTTTTCTGGTATAAGTTTTTTCCGAAGTTAAAATAGAATTTTTAACAAATTGCTGGGTGATAGTAGAGCCACCGACTTTATTATCTCCCTTAGCATTTAGAAAAAGTGATCTTAATATGCCCTTAGGGTCAAAACCAAAATGTCTATAAAAATCTTTGTCTTCTGCTGAAATAGTAGCTTTTTCTACATAATCTGACACTTGATCAAGAGATACCAGGGTTCTTTTAGCTTCCCCGTGAATTTCATAGAGAAGAGTATCGCCAGTACGATCATATATTTTAGTGGATTCAGCTACATTTCTGTCATTAATCTTATCGGGACTAGGCAGATCTTTAGAAAAATAAGCAAAGACTCCTACTATACCTATTAAAAACAAACCAAAACAAACTAAGGCAATTTTTAAAACAGTTCTTTTAAATTTCTTGCTTTTTAGGATAGATTTTATTTTTTTACCAAAAGATTGATTTCTGGTGTTTTTGGGCTGGTTATTGGCTGGTTTAGATTTATTATTTTTAGACTTACTCTTAGGCGAGGTACTATTTTGACTAAAATCAGACTTTTTAGGACCTTTTTTGATATCATTATAAGATAGATCAAATTTCTTCATATTTTTTAGATGCTAATATACTAATTTATATTAATTATACGAATAAATTATTCGTATAATATATGCTTAATATAGCAGAAATGAATCAAGATAACAATATAACACGAGGGTAATAGAATTCTCCTTAAAAAACGGGTAGATAAAAAAGCAAAAGGCTCAATCTTAAATCTTAAAAAAGGTTGAGCCTTGAGTATTTAATTTTTAACAAATTTCTACAAAATCACACTTTCTTTACTATTTTCTTTCTTCTCCTTTAAAATATAAACATCTCTATTATATAAATCAGCTCCAACTAGTTCAGCTTCACCGCTTATTATTTTTTCATAAGGTTTGCAAGCGTAGCACCCATTTTTGGGGCATTTAAATTTTTCTAATTGACGGGCGAGCTTTATTTTCTCAGTAATTTTTAAAATTTTCTTTTCTGCTTCTTCTAAATTAGGTAATTTAACTTCTATAGGTTTGTTATCTCTATCTAAATACCAATAACTGGCTCTATTAACTTTTCTTGGTTGGCAATTAGTAGCAAGTAATAAATAGATAGGAAGTTGGAGTGAGTCATCATCTTCAGTACTTTTACCTGTTTTAAAATCAATAATATGGACACTGTCAGTTTCTTTTAGATATTCTAACCAGTCTAATTTGCCACACAAAATTATTTCTTTTTCTTCTGATAGCCAATAGTATGGCAAGTCTTGTTTTATTTTGACAGCTAAATTTTTAAGGGGTCCTGGATTTTTATATACTCTGCTGAGCATTTCTTGGCCACGTTTTTTGTATCTATACTCAACATTTTCATCTAGGAAGCCACCTCTTTTGCCACTTACTTTACTCCAAGCTTGATCAAACTTCTCATGTAAGGGTTTTTCGAAGCGAGTGTCTTTATTTAAAAGAGATAAGGATTCTAAAACTTCATGAACTGCAAGACCTAAGGCCATAGGAGGAGAGACAAGCTGGATTTTACGATTAGTTTTTGGATTCTTATAAACATTTTTTAAATAATAAGCACGCGGACAATCTAGAAAGTCTTTTATGGAAGAATGAGAAAACCAGTGAGCTGTGAATTTGTCTTTGGACATAGATGATTTAGATTGTATTTTTATACATTTCTGAGGTTTATTATAAAAACAAACTAAAGTGTTAAAATTACAAGAAATACAGTAGAAATTTATAGAAATACGTAGAAATACATTGTGGCTATTTTAGGTACATGTAAACCACAATGTATTTCAATTGTATTTCAACGGTATATCTATTTTATTTTTTTTATTTCTTAAATAATCCTAAATTAGTTCTGCCCTGATCATCAATTTCTGTAACTTTTACTTTAATTTTATCACCTATATGAAAGCTTTTCTCAACGTCATAGATCCCATTAGCTTTAAGGTTGGAAATATGTACTAAGCCTTCTTTGCCGGGAAGTATTTCAACAAATATGCCGAAATTTATTTTACGGGTTACTTTGCCATCAAATATTTCGCCAACCTTAGCTTCACGAACGAGATTGTGAATCCAATTTTTAGCTTCTTCTGCTTTGACAGGATCAGTAGAGGTAATATTAACCATGCCATCGTCTTCTATGTCTATTTCCACGCCAGTGGCATCAATGATTTCATTAATAATCTTACCCTGTGGTCCGATAACATCGCCAATTTTTTCTGGATCAATCTTGAAAGCAATAATTCTAGGAGCATATTTAGATAGATCGGCACGAGGTTTATCAATGACTTTATTCATAACATCTAATATTTGAAGTCTGGCTTTTTTACCTTTGGTTAGGGTTTCTTTTACCATTTCATCCGTTAAGCCTAAGGTTTTGGTATCCATCTGGATAGCAGTAATACCATCTTTACTACCTGCAATTTTAAAATCCATACCGCCATCAATATCTTCTAAATCTTGAAGGTCAGTTAGTATTTTATAATCACCCTTATCATTAGCAATCAATCCCATAGCAATACCAGCACAAGCATTTTTAATAGGAACACCGGCTGCCATTAATGATAGAGAAGAGCCACAGACAGAAGCCATTGAAGATGAGCCGTTAGAACTCATAACTTCTGAGACAAGTCTAATAGTATAGGGAAATTCTTCTTTAGGAGGCAATACTGCTTCTAGAGCTTTCTCAGCCAAAGCGCCATGTCCGATATCGCGTCGAGAAGGACCTCTTAGGGGCTGTACTTCGCCAACGCTATAAGGAGGAAAATTATAATGATGCATATATCTTTTCTTATATTCTTCTCCCATATCATCTATAATCTGTTCCATGCTTGGTCCACCTAGAGTAGTGGCAGTTAATACCTGAGTCTCTCCTCGTTGGAATAATCCTGATCCGTGAGTTCTGGGAAGTATATCTATTTCTGCTGATAGTGGTCTAATTTCATCAATGGCTCTATCACCAATACGAATATTTCCATCTAAAATTTTACTGTTTACTAAATTGTCTAAAATTTTAACGAAAGCAGTTTTAATGTTGGCTTTTTCTTCTTCGCCGAATTTTTCTACTAATTCGCTGGCTATATTATCTTTTAGTTTATAAATTTCTTTTTTCCTTTTTTGCTTTCCAGCCATAAATAATATTTCTTCCACTTTCTTCTCAGCTATTTCTTTAACTGCTTCAATAAGTTCTTCTTTTATTTCAGGCTTTGGCATATCTTTCTTTTCTTTGCCTATTTCTTTTTGCGCTTTTTTGATTAAATCAATTACTTTCTTAGAACTTTCTTTAGCTAATTTTATAGCTTCAATCACATCTTCTTCAGATACTTCTTTCGATTGGCCTTCTATCATTATTAATTTATCATTTTCAGTAATTGATAGAATTAAATCTAAATCACTAATTTTGCGTTCTTCAAAAGTTGGATTTAAAATAAATTTTCCAGCAACCTTACCAACCCGAAAAGCACTAATTATTTCTTGTACGGGTACGTCGGAGATAGCCATAGCTGCTGAGGCGGCAATAATTGAGAGAATGGCTGAATCATTTTCTTCATCAACAGACAATACCTCACAAACGACTTGAATATCATTTATGATGTGTTGTGGAAATAGGGGTCTAATTGAGCGGTCAATTACTCTGCCAGTTAAGACTGCCTCATCAGAAGGTCTTCCTTCTCTTTTCATGAATCTAGAGCCTTTGATTTTACCAGTAGCGTAAAGTTTTTCCTGATAATCAACCATTAAGGGGAAATAATCTATGTCGTCTCGAACACCTTCTGACATAGTAATAGTGGCTAATACCATAGTATCGCCATATCGAACAGTAACTGAACCACTGGCTTGATTGGCTAGTTTTCCTGTTTCGATGATTAATTTTCTCCCTCCTACTTCTTCTTCAAATGTAGAGATTTTAGAATCTGTCATACATTTTTTACCCTGTGTTTGGCACAAGGTCTTTCCGAACTTAATACAGATTCTGTAAAGAATATTAGGGAGAATATGATATTGGAATAGCTCTATGAGCTTTGTAGGAGCGAAATGGAACGGAGTGGAATTTCGCGCCTTATAACCCCACGAGCGCGAATTTCGTTTCATTTCAATTCGCTAATCCTTAAAAAATCCTATCCTTTCTAATATTCTATAGTCTGTAAAAAGTTCTGTTTAATTAATATATATAAAATCAAAAGGCGAAATAAAAATACCTTTTGAGTTATTTTATCAAAAACCTACTATCTTTACCTAAATCTGTAAATTCATCAGCTTCTTCTACTAATCTTTTGGAAGAGCTTTTACGAAAAGCAGCTACCTCAACTTTACAACTTTCAGCTCTCTTTAAATGTTGTAACAGTTCTACATAATCTCCATCTCCAGAAATTAGAACTATTACATCTACTTTGGAAGCTATTTCTATAGTATCCATAGCAATACCGATGTCCCAATCTCCCTTTTTAGCTCCACCATAAAAAGTTTGTAAATCTTTAGATTTTACTTCATAACCTCTATTCTCTAGAGCCTCGAAAAAATTACTTTCTTTTTTTACTACATCTGTCTTTATTACATAAGCAATGGCTCTGATTAGCTTCCTATCGCCAGTAACTTCTTTTAATATTTTACCAAAATCAACCTTTTTGTGGTAAAGGGCGCGAGCAGAGTAGTATAGATTTTGTACATCAACAAATACTCCTATTTTTTGATCTTTGTGTTTATTGTTCATATATTTAAAAAGAAAAAGGCTAAAGATAGCCTTTATTTCTTTAATTTAAGTTTTTTAATTAAATCTTCGTATCTTTTCTCGTCTTCTTTCTTTAAATAGCTTAAAAGCTTTCTTCGAAGGGCTATTTTACCTAAAAGTCCACGTCTTGAGGAATTATCTTTGCGATGAGTCTTTAAATGGTCAATTAATTCGGTTACTTCATGAGATAAGATGGCAATTTGTACTTCTGGAGAGCCAGTATCGCTTTTATGAGTTTTAAACTTAGCGATAATCTTATCTTTTTTCTTTTTGTCTAGCATTTTTTTGCTGTTATAAGCGGTTATCCAGTAGATATCTTTAACGAGATTATAACCAGATGACCGTAGTTATTAATATAAGGAAAGGATAGCATAAAATATGAGTTTGGCAAGAGGAGATTTTTACATTTTAGGGTTGAAAATAATATAAAATGCTACTAAAATATATTTACAATTAAAAATTAAATAAGAAAAATAAATGAAATTATTAGTATGTGGAGGGGCGGGCTTTATTGGCTCAAATTTTATTAGAATGATGGTGAATAAATATCCAGACTATAAAATAGTTAATTACGATAAATTAACTTATGCGGGTAATTTAGATAATTTAAAAGATATTGAAGACAAACCAAATTATACATTTGTAAAAGGCGATATTACTGATTTGGAAATGTTAAATAAAACCATCAAAGAACATGGCATTACCCATATGATTAGTTTTGCAGCGGAGACTCATGTCGATCGTTCCATTCATGGTGGTTGTAAAGATTTTGTTTTAACTAATACTCTTGGAGTACAGATGCTGCTTGATGCTGCTCGCTATAACAATATTGAGAAAATGATAAATGTTTCCACTGATGAAGTATTTGGAGATTTGGATTTGGATGATGAGAGGAAATTTGATGAGAATTGGCCTATTATGCCTAATATGCCCTATGCAGCGGCTAAAGCTGGCGGAGACTTAATGTGTAACGCTTATCGAGTAACTCATAAAGTGCCAGTAATTGTAACTCATTGTTCTAATAATTATGGTCCTTATCAATTTCCGGAAAAGATTATTCCTTTTTTCATTTTCAAATTGATGGCCGGAGAAAAAGTGCCTGTCTATGGTGATGGCTTAAATGTTCGTGATTGGATTCATGCGCTTGATCATAGCAAGGCTCTGGATTTATTGTTGCACGAAGGAACTCCTGGCGAGGTTTATAATATTGGTGTTGATAATGAGAGGAACAATATGGAATTAACTAAAATGATTTTGAAGATTTTAGGAAAAGGTGAGGATATGATAGAATATGTAACAGATAGGCCGGGACATGATAGAAAATATGCTATAGATGCTACTAAAATTAGAGAATTAGGTTGGAAGCCAGATTATCCCAGAGAGAAATTTGAACAAGGGCTAACAGAGACAGTTGAATGGTATCAAGCCAATACTGAATGGGTGGAAAAATTAAATGCCAGGAAGAAAGATGAAATGAATAAATGGCAGGAAGGGATTGATAAGTCTGAGAAGCCTAAGGAGTCTTCTAAGAAATAGGTTCTTAACATTCATACATAAAGATCTTATTATGGATATAATTCAAGAAATAAAAAAGTTTGTTGAAAAAGAATGTAGAGAATCAACCAATAAATATGGTTATGGACCTTTCAAATTTCATTTTATTCCTACAGTTGCTTATGCCGGAAAATTAGCAGACGAGCTAGGTGGAGATAAGGAAGTAATTTTGATTGCTGCCTGGCTGCATGATATTGGTTCAATAGTTGATGATCGAGGAAATCATCATATTACAGGTGCAAAAGTTGCTGAAGAAAAATTAAAAGAATTAAAATATCCTACTGAGAAAATAGAACTAGTAAAAAAATGTATTCTAAATCACAGAGGATCAAGGCAAGACAAGAGGGAAACCATAGAAGAACAAATTGTTGTTGAGGCAGACGCTATGAGTAATTTTGATGATATAGCAGGAATTTTTCAGGTTGCGTTTATTGAGAATTTAGATCGAGGTGAAGCAAAGGATTCTGTGAGACAAAAGTTAGAGCGAAAATGGAAACAATTACAATTTGAAAATTCTAAAAAAATAATTAAGCCTAAATATGAGGCGGCAATGTTGCTTTTTGGGTAAATAATAAAATCATGCTTAAATTCAAAGAACACAAAATAAAAAAAATAGAAGCAGAGAATTTTATAATGTCTCCGGTGGAGTTAAAAGATTATATAGATTTTGAAGTAAAGCGTGTTTATTTTGTATCTGAGCCTAAGGGCGAGACTGGTTCACATTGTCATTTGAAAGAAGAAGAATTTTTTATATTAGCTAAAGGTTCTTGTGTGGCAGTAGTCGATAGAGGCGAGGGTTTAGAGAAAATTCCTATGAAGGCTCCAGAGTCAGCTATTTATGTAGGCAATTACGTTTGGCATCATTTTGAAGATTTTAGTTCTGATGCCCTATTAATTGCTATATCTTCTACTAACTATAATCCTAATAGATCAGATTATATTGAGGATTATGAAGAGTATAAGAAGGTAGTGAAGGAGAAAGGATTAGTATAATAAATAAGTGATTAGTTAGTAGTGCGTAGGGAGTAGTAAAAACTACTGGCTACGTACTAATTTCTAAACCCTATGAATAATTGTATTTTTTGCAAAATTATAAAAGGAGAAGTTCCTTGTACTAAAATTTACGAAGACAAAAAGTTTTTAGCTTTTTTGGATATTAATCCAGTGAATCATGGCCATACTTTAATTGTACCAAAAGAGCATTTCGATGATGCTGCTTCTACTCCTGATGAAATATTATCAGAATTAATTGTTATAAGTAAAAAAATAGGTAAGGTTTTAATGGAGAGTATTGGTGCTGAAGGATTTAATTTTACTACTAATAATGGCAAAGCAGCTGGGCAAGTTGTTCCTCATGTTCATTTTCATATTATTCCCAGAAAATCAGATGATGGATTAAAACACTGGGGATCAAAAAAATATAAAGAAGGTGAGGCGGAAGAAGTAGCTGAGAGAATTAAGGAAAAATTAAATGCTTAAGAAATGGAAAACAATAAGCTCAAAGAAAGCTTTTGAATGTCCGTGGTATTATATAAGTGAGAATAAATTTGAGCTGCCTAATAAAAAACAAGGGAAATATTATATTGTAAATACACATAATTCAGTTTTTGTAGTGCCAATTACGAAAAATAATAAAATTTTATTTATAAGACAATATAGATACCCAGTTGATGGATTTTATTATGAACTGCCAGCTGGCGCTGTAGAAAAAGGAGATGGTGTTTTGACTGCGGCTCGTAAAGAATTAGAAGAAGAAACAGGATTTAAAGCCAAGAATTTTCAAAAAATTGGCACCTATGCTCCCATGAATGGATTATGCAAGGAAATATGTACTGTTTTTGTAGCATCTGATTTGGAGGAAACAAAGCAAAAATTAGAAGCAACTGAATTTATAGAAGTAGAAGAAGTTCCTATTAAAAAAGCTTATAAGATGATTGATAATAATAAAATTCAAGATGGGATGACTTTGGCGGCGATGGCAATTGCTAGGAAATATTTTGAAAAATATTTAAAATAGCAATAAAGTTTAAATAAATGGAAGAATATATCAATGGTGTTAGAGGAATAATTTATGTAAAAAAAGAAAATTCTATAAAATATATTTTAGTTAAAAGTAAAAGAGGAGTTATTTCTTTTCCGGGAGGAGGAGTGGAAGAAAATGATAAGTCACTAGATGATGCTATAATGAGAGAAATAAAAGAAGAGACTGGTCTTACCCCAAAAGATTACAATTTAAAAAAGACTGATATTATTGACGAATTTGTATATGATAAAAGTAAAGAAGAACGTTCTGGTAAAATGTCGAAACAACAAGTTTATTTAATTGAAACAAATAAGAACATATTTAAACCACAAGAAGAGGCAGAAATAAAAGGTTCTTATACAGAAAAAGAGGTTTTGGAAAATTTAACTTTTGATACTTCTAAGAATATATTTAAAAAAGCAATTAAATTATTAAAATGAGTAAAATATTGATAGTTGGCGGAAAAGGCATGTTAGGCCAAGACTTGGTCAGTGCTTTTGAGAATGACAATAATTATGAAGTCACTGCTTGGGATCAAACCGAAATTGATATTACTAAAGAGGATCAAGTTTCTAAAAAAATTACAGGACTGAAGCCAGAAATTATTATTAACGCAGCAGCCTATACAGATGTTGATGGCTGTGAAGATAATAGGAAACTGTGTATGTCTGTGAATGGTGATGCTTTAAAAAATTTGGCCAAAGCTTGTAAGGAAATTGATTCTATATTAGTTCACTATAGTACTGACTATATTTTCAATGGAGAAAGAAAAGAAGGTTATGAAGAAGATTTTAGTGAAATTAATCCGGTGAATTATTATGGAGAAGCAAAAGCTGTAGCTGAGAAAAACATTAAAGAGAATTGTGAAAAATATTATATCTTAAGAACAGCTTGGCTTTATGGTAAAAATGGTAAGAATTTTGTAGATACTATGCTTAATTTAGCCAAAAAAATGGATGAACTCAAAGTAATCAATGATCAACATGGTAAACCTACTTACACCCTAGATTTAATCAAAAGAACTAAGGAAATTATAGAAAATGGGGAAGAATTTGGTATATATCATGTAACTAATGAGGATGAGACTACTTGGTATAAATTTGCACTAGAGATTTTTAGACAAGCAGGAGTTGAAATAAAAGTTAATTCCTGCACTTCGGAAGAATTTCCTACTAAAGCCAAGAGACCACATTGTTCTGGGTTGATTAATACTAAGCTTCCCAAAATGAGAAGTTGGAAAAAAGCGTTGAGGGATTATTTGAAAGTCAGATAATTATTTTAAATTTTAAAGAAAATAGCTGTATAGAAATCGGAAATTAGTAATGGAAAGTAGAAAATTGAAATTAAATGAATACTATTTTCTATTATCAAATTTCTATTACCAGTTTCTATTTTCTAAATAGCTAATTTCAATATGAATAATTTATAAAATAAATATGCACAAAAAAATAATATTTCTATCAATAATATTCATAGCTCTACCTTTTCTATCTTATGCTGCAATCTATAATCCCAACAATATTTTATCCGATGACGAATATTTAGATTCGAGCTCTATGTCTTCTGGCTATATTCAAGAGTTCCTAAATTCCAAAGGAAGTGGGTTAGCTAACTTAAGTGTTGATGCTAACGGTACTCAAAAAAGTGTAGCTACAGTTTTTTATGAAGCAGCTAAAACATATAATGTTAGTCAGAAGCTATTAGTAGCCACAGCCCAGAAAGAACAAAGCGCTATAACTTGTCAGAATTTATCCCAAAACCAATTAGATAAATTAATGGGTTATGGCATTTATAATGGCAATGACTATAGCGAATATTTGGGAGTTTACAATCAAGTTAATTATGCGGCCAAGCAATTTAGAAAATATTATGATTATTCTGGAAATTATGGCTGGCAGCAAGGGCAGACCAGAACCACGGGTGATCAGGTAGAGGTGACGCCGGCTACTAAAGCTACAGCCGGACTCTATAATTATACACCCTATGCCGGAGCTAATGCTGGGGCGACAAAAAATGACGATGGCAATGGCGGTAATTTTCTTTTCTGGAAAACATGGAACAATTGGTTTGTAACCAATCATCCCAGCGGAACACTTATTCGCGAGAATGGTTCAGTGGGAATTTATTATATTCAAAATGGAAAGAAAAAGCCTTTCTGGTCTGGCAAGGTTTTTGAAGAAAATGGTTTTAATAAAGATTTGGTAGTAGAAGTTAGTAAAAATGAAATAGATGCTTATAGTACTACAACACCTATGAAATATAGCGATGGTACGGCGGTGCAGGGTCCGGATGGTGGAGTATTTATTATTGAAGGAGGATTGAAGCGAGCGATTACTTCCCGAGAAATTTTTGATGATCTTGGCTATAGAGCGGAAAATTTAATTCAAGTTTCCAAGGAAGAGCTAGATTTATACAAGAGAGGGGAAGATTTAAAATCCAGTCAATCTTATCCTAATGGAACTTTAGTTAAATCTCCCATAAACGGTGGCATATATTTATTAGAAGGAAAGTACAGAGAACCTGTTAGGGATAGATTAATTTTTAATAATAGGTTTAAATGGAGTAAAGTAGTTAATATATCCAAAGAAAAATTTAGCCAATATGAAGAAGGCAGCCCGGTCTTATTTAAAGACGGAACCTTAATTAGAGATGAAGCTGGCAATATATTTGTTATTGAAAATGGATTAAGGAGACATATTTCCAGACCTTCTATTTTTACAGGATTAGGTTATAATATTAAAAATGTTATAAATGTTCCTAATTGGATTGTATTAATGCATCCAGGGGGAGAAGCAATAAATGTGTATTAATTAAATAAATTAGATAGGCTAGATTAGTTCGCTATTGCATTAATTCACCTAAATTACAATTCACCTAATTCACCTAATAAAATGTCAAATTCTAAAATGTTAAAATTAAAAAGATTTTTAAGAATTTAACATTTTAGAATTTTATTAGATGAATTAGAAATTAGATGAATTAGGTGAATTATGTAACCAATGAACTAGCTAACTTATTTAACTTATCTAACTAGTTTAACTGATTTAACTATTTAAAAATATGAAAATTCTCGTCACCGGTGGCGCCGGTTTTGTCGGATCGCAGATAGTAGACTTATTAATAAAACAACAACAGGAGGTTGTTATTTTAGATGATTTGAGTACAGGCAAAGAAAAATATATTAATAAAAATGCTAAATTTTATAAAGCTGATATTAGGCAAGCTGAGGAAATAAATAAAATATTTGAAAGCGAAAAACCAGCTATAGTTATACATGCTGCTGCTCAAGTGCAATTAAGGAAATCTATTGATGAACCAAGTATAGATGCCGAAATTAATATATTAGGAACTATTAACGTACTTGAAGCTTGTCGTAAAAATAAAGTAAAAAAAATAATTTATACTTCCACCGGAGGAGCGAGAGTAGGAGAGCCGGAATATTTACCAGTTGATGAAAAGCATCCCTTGAATCCTTGTTCTCCCTATGGCATTTCCAAGCATACTGCTGAGCATTATGTCTGGATGTATAATAAATTATATGGTATAGATTATTTAATATTTTGTTTTGGCAATGTTTATGGGCCAAGAGATGATGCTCAATTTGGAAGGGTAATATCTGTTTTTATTGAGAAAATATTAAAAGGAGAAACTCCTAAAATATTTGGAGATGGCAAGCAAACTAGAGATTTTATTTACGTTCTAGATTTAGCTAAATTTATAGTAGAGAGTATTAATAAAAAGCCTGAGCATAAATTATTTCATTTAGCTTATGGAATACAGGTAAGTATTAATGAAATTTTTAATATTATTAAAGAATTGGCTGGAATAAAAGTTGAAGCAGAACATGTTGAAGCAGTCTTGGGTGAAGTAAGAGATATTGTCCTAGATACTAAATTAGCTCAAAAAGAATTAGGTTGGCAGCCAGAGCATGATATAAAAGAGGGAATAAAGGAAACTTATAATTGGTATAAAAATAATTTAAAATAATAACTTTAAAAAAACATGCCTAAAAACATGAAGTCAGGCTCATATATTTTTACTTCAGAGTCTGTAACAGAAGGTCATCCTGATAAAATTTGTGATCAAGTATCAGATGCAGTTCTTGATGAAATTTTAGCTCATGATCCTAAAGGAAAATGTTGTTGTGAAACATTTACTACTACTGGTTTAATATTGGTTGGTGGGGAGATTACTACTAAACACTATGTTGATATTCCTACAATAGTCAGAAATACTTTGAAAGAGATAGGTTATACCAAAGCAGAATATGGTATAGATTATAAAAATTGTGCGGTAATGAGTATAATCGATGAACAAAGCGGAGATATAGCCCAAGGCGAGGAAGAAGGGAAAAGTCCTCATCAGGCCATGGGAGCTGGTGATCAAGGTATGATGTTTGGATTTGCCTGTAAAGAAACACCAGAGCTTATGCCTCTGCCAATTATGTTAGCTCATAGGCTTACTCGTAAATTAGCAGATGCAAGAAAAACAAATGAAATATCGTATTTGCGACCAGACGGTAAATCTCAAGTATCAGTAGAATATAAAGATGAAAAACCAGTCAGAGTTGAGGCTGTGGTTATTGCCGCTCAGCACGATGGAGATATTGATTTAAAAAAGGTAAGAGAAGATGTGATTGAGCAAGTAATAAAACCTATTTGCAAGGATTATATTGATGAAAAAACCAGATATTATGTTAACGAAACAGGCAGATTTGTTGAAGGTGGTCCTCATGCTGATACTGGACTTACGGGCAGAAAGATTATAGTTGATACCTATGGCGGACGTGGAGCGCATGGCGGTGGCTGTTTCTCTGGTAAAGGTCCTAATAAACAAGATAGATCCGGAGCCTATATGGCACGCTATATTGCTAAGAATATTGTAGCTGCCGACTTAGCTGATACCTGCGAGGTGCAATTATCTTATGCTATTGGTTATCCGGAACCTATTTCAATTATGGCGGAAACATTTGGTACTGGGAAAGTAAGTGAAGAAAAATTGGTAGAAATTATCAGAAATAATTTTGATTTAACCCCTTCAGGAATTATTAAAACACTGGATTTAGAGCGACCAATTTATAAAAAAACAGCAGCCTATGGGCATTTCGGCAGAGAAGGTGAAGGATTTCCTTGGGAAGAGAAGGATAAAGTTGAGGATTTAGGAAAATATATTTAGTCAGAAATTAATTATATAGAAATTGGAAAATAGTGATGGAAATTAGAAGTTAGAAATTAGATATTATTTTACCTAGGTTATATTTATCCATTTTCCACTTTTTATTACCAATATCTAATTTCTATACAGCCAATTTCAGTAATTTAAAGTTTTGGTAGTAGAATTAATATTTCAATAAACTAATAGTATAATATATGAACATCGCAATCATAGGTACCGGCTACGTTGGCTCAGTTACTGGAGCTTGTCTAGCTAAAATAGGCCACAAGGTTATTAATCTCGATATAGATCAAGAAAAAATAGATTTATATAAAAGCGGCAAGGTTCCTATTTATGAGCCAGGACTAGGAAAATTAATTTTAGAAGAGCAGAAAAATAAAAGACTATCTTTTTCAACTTCATATAAAAATACTATTCCAAATAGTGAAGTTATTTTTATTGCCGTTGGTACTCCTTCCAGGAAAGATGGTAGGGCAGATTTAACTTATGTAGAAGCGGCTGCCAAAGAAATTGCCAAGAATATGAATAATTATAAAGTGATTGTAAATAAAAGCACTGTGCCAGTTGGAACAGCTCAAAAAATAGAAAAGATAATTTCCAAATATTACAAAGGTAAATTTGATGTTGTTTCTAATCCAGAGTTTCTAAGAGAAGGTTCGGCTGTCAAAGATTTTCTAAAACCTGACAGAATAGTTTTTGGCACTAGAACAAATAAAGCTCGAGATATAATGCTGGGAGTGTATGAACCTATTGATTATCCAAAAGTAACGACTACAGTTGAATCGTCTGAAATGACTAAATATGCCTCAAATGCTTTTTTAGCTACAAAGATTTCATTCATTAATGAAATTGCTAATATTTGTGAAAAGGTTGGAGCTGATGTAGAAGATGTAGCTCGCGGTATGGGAATGGATAAGCGAATTGGCATGGATTTTCTGAAAGCTGGTATTGGTTATGGCGGTTCTTGTTTCCCCAAGGATGTAAATGCTCTCAATCAAATTGCCGGCACAAATGGCTATGATTTTAAACTTATAAAATCAGTAATTGAAGTAAACAATAGACAAAGAACTTTAATTATTGATAAATTAGAAGATCTTTTCAATAATTTAAAAGAAAGAAAGGTATGTGTACTAGGTCTTGCTTTTAAAAAAGACACTGATGATATTAGAGAATCAGCGGCGATTGATATTATTAAAATGCTGTCTGATATTGGAGCTTCTATTTCAACTTATGATGCTCAAGCAACTAAAAATTCTCAAGTAGTTTTAAAAGATAAAAATGTAAAATTTTGTCAGAATCCTTATGAAGCGGTCGAAAAAGCTGAAGCCTTAGTAATTGCTACTGATTGGACAGAATTTCAGAAACTTGATTATAAGAAAATTAAAAGATTAATGAAGAAACCAAATATTATTGATGGTAGAAATATTTTGGATCCAGAGAAAATGAGAAAATTAGGGTTTAAGTATAGTGGAGTAGGAAGAATTTGAAATCTGTATATAGTATCTTGTATTTAGAATTTAGAATAATAATTATATATGTTTATTCTAGTTACTGGTGGCGCTGGTTTTATTGGCAGCCACTTGATTAAAAAATTATTAAAGCAAAATAAAAAAGTCATCTGTGTGGATGACTTTTGTGCCTCTGGCGGCGCATCTGCCGAAAGAGGCGGAAATAGTTATTATAACCCAAAATTCAAAAAAGAAAATATTGAAGAATTTTTGGATAATAAAAATTTTATATTATATAAAGAGGACATATGCAACTTAGCAGGTTTAGATAAGATTTTCAAAAGTAATAAAATAGATATAATTATTCATTTGGCCGCTAGAGCAGGAGTGCGACCTTCTATTGAAAATTCATTGCTTTACCACCAGATAAATATTATAGGAACTGTCAATCTTCTAGAATTAGCTAAAAAATATAAAGTTAAAAATTTTATTTTTGCTTCTTCTTCATCTATTTATGGTAATAATAACAAAGTACCATTTTCTGAGAGTGATAGAGTAGATAAACCCATATCTCCTTATGCCGCTACTAAAAAGGCAGGTGAATTAATATGCTATACTTATCATCATTTATATAAAATTAATACAGCTTGTTTACGATTTTTTACAGTTTACGGACCTTGTGGTCGGCCGGATATGGCTCCTTATAAATTTACCAAATTAATTTCTGAGGGCAAAGAGATACAGATGTATGGAGATGGAAATACTTTTAGAGATTATACTTATGTAGATGATATTGTAAGTGGCATTATTTTAGCCATGAATTATGTAGGGGAAAATAAGAGTACTTATGAAATATTTAATTTAGGTAATTCCAAAACAGTTAAGTTAAAATATTTTATAGAAGTAATAGAGAAGGCAGTAGGGAAATCAGCTAAAATTAAAAAAATGCTTATGCAACCAGGTGATGTGGGAAAAACTTATGCCGATATAAGTAAATCAAGGAGATTATTAGGATATAGACCGAAAGGTTAGTATAGAAAAAGGGATAGAAAGATTTGTTAGGTGGTATAAAGATAACAGGGGATAACTTTTGGTTTGTATATTGACCGCAAGGCTATAATTTGCTATAATATAAGCAAGAGTATAAATATCTTTAAAAATATTTAAAACAAAAATAAAAATAAAAAAAATGATTAAAATAGCTAAATTTGCAGTTATTTTATTTCTAGCGATTGTTTTTTGCTTTTTCAATATAAATATTTCCAAGGCATCTACTGCGGAGGAAATTCAACCGGCCGAAGATGTTATTTACGGAGAAAGGTTAAGAACCGATAGTGCTGTAAGTGCCGGCAGAGCAAGTTATTTTTACGAGGGCATGCATCTGGGCGGTGTTATTTTTGCCGACCATACAATTGTCAATTCTTCTTTAGATGATAATGGAATTAGTAATATACCAGTAACGTTTGGAGATGATGTCCGTATTGATGGTGAAATATGGAGAGGAACATCCAAAGGTATTTCCGATGGTATGCCCCTTAAAATATCTGATACCATGATTCCAACTATGACTGATATTAATGATATTGGTTCGACTACAAATAGATGGAAAAATGGTTATTTTGCCGGGGCAGTAACAGTTGGAGATTTAGAAGGAGCAAACATTATTAATGAAGAAAATCTTAATGTAACTAATAGTGCAACTGCTGGCCAGGTATTATCTTATAATCAAAATGGCCAATTTACCTGGATACCCATAACAGGTTCTTCAGATGGAGATGGAACTAGTGACGGAGGTATTTTACCTGCGGGAACTTCTGGCCAAACGATAAGATATGGATCAAATGGTTGGGAAGCTTCTAGTTTAATTTATAATGATGGAACTGATATTGATATCGCTGGTGGATTTGGTGATAGCGGGGTAACAATTTATGACACCACGGGCGGTATCAATGCTAATGGAGCTTTATCGGCAAGTTCTCTTACTACAGGAGGGATGTTGACAGTAGGTGGAATAAGTGCTTTGACAGGTAACGTAATTGCATCTAGCAATTTAACTGTTGGCGGAGGGTATGGATCTACGGGAGTTACTATCTATGATACCGGGAGCTTGTTTTTAGATGGAAATTTTTTAGCTGGTGGAAATACTTCATTAGGTGGAATACTGGGTGTAACTGGAACTGCTTCTGTGGGTGGGGGATATGGAGATGCTACAGACGGCGGAACAACTATTTATGATGATGGCATGATAGTGGCCCAAGGTGATTATGGTACAGCTACAACCTTGGAAGCTTCTGGTGAAGCTACAAAATTATTATGGTATCCCAGAAAATCTGCTTTTAGAGCAGGATATGTAGACAGTGTTCAGTGGGATAATAGTAATATAGGTGATTATTCTATGGCTTTAGGATATGATGCTTTGGCAAGTGGTGATTACTCAGCTGTTTTGGGTCGTGGCAGTGCTACTGGAGAATATGCTATATCAACTGGCTATGGAGCTACTACAAGTGGAGATAAAAGTTATAGTTGGGGTGGAGATAAGTGTAATCCATCTTCAACATTATGCGAAAATAATAGAGAAGGTGTATTTGCAGTTTTTGGCGGACTTTGTGTAGATGATCCAAGCAATAATCCTGGAGCTGGTTGTCCAGATGTTGGCGACGGTACTATATCATATGATACCGGGGTTGATGGAGCTGCCTATGATCTTGCTGAAGGATTTTCTACGAATAAAAAACTAGAAAAAGGAGACGTAGTTGTTTTAGTAGACAATGTAAAAGTTGGTCATACTAATACATCTTATGATAAAAGAGTAATTGGCGTAGTGAGTACTACTCCTAACATTTCTTTTAATTTCGATGGAGAATCAAATAATTTTAGTAGTTTAGGAGGTCTAGATGCAGATTATGAAATGCCCGAAAATTTGGCACCAATTACCTTGGCGGGTAGAATTCCGACAAAAGTTATCAACGAAAATGGTAATATAGAAATCGGAGATCTATTAACAACCTCCTCTCGAGAAGGATATGCAATGAAATTTACTTTACGCGATACTGATGAGGCTAGTGATTTTGATGGGCTAAAATCTATCTTAAAAGAAAACGAAGAAAGAAGAAATTCTATTTTTGGTAAAGCGTTAGAGTCTTGTGATCAAGAGGAATGTAAAATTATGACTTTGCTCAGTTTGCAATAAGTGATAATATAGGAAATATTAATAATTCTTTAGAAAATGAAAAAACTATTGCCTTTCCTAACAATTTTAGGCATCTTCGCTTTGGTGGATCTAGCCTCTGCTTCCCCCGCTACCGATCTTCAACCAGCTCAAACTATTACCTACAACGAGGATCTAACAGTTAATGGTACTGCCAGGTTTGATTCTGCTTACATTGGTAAAACTACCGGCGAAGGCGGAGTAACTTTTTTCAATGGTACCATGATTAATAATTCAGCAGGTAGTGTTCCTCTGACTATGGGTGATGACTTAAGAGTAGATGGTATGATTTGGAGAGGGCCTTCTAAAGGAACAGCTGATGATATGCCTTTAAAGATAGCCGATACGCTAATGCCTGCTCTAAATAATGTTAACGATATAGGGACGGAAGATAATCAGTGGAAAGATGCCTATTTTGCTGGTGAGGTAACTGTAGGTAATTTGTTAGGAACAGGAGTAATTCATACTAATAACCTAGCTACTACTAATGCTGCTTCAACTAATCAAGTACTATCCTATAATGGAGAGGCTTTAGAATGGGTAAATGGAGGTGATATTACCGGAATTACTGCTGGAACAGGATTATCTGGCGGAGGAACAAGTGGAGAGGTGACGTTGAGGGTGGATGATGATTTAAGTATAAGTAATTTAACCGTGAGTGGTGATGTAGATGGAGTGGATGTATCTAATGAAAATGCTGTTTATTATAGTACTGATAGTGGTTCTGATACAAATTTAACTACGCCTAATCCTAACCCTTATCCAAGTAAAATAATAGTCGGAGTAGCTAATGTTAGTGCCTCAGGGGGAGCAGGTTGCCCAGTAATCGCGGGCTGTTCTGATACCATTGAATTACCATCTAATTTTTTTACAAGTAATACGAGCTATAATGTAACAACCAGTCAAAATAATCCTACATTAACTGAAAGTGAATTGGGTAATTTATATATAAGTCGAGTAGATGGTGATACTTTTAGGGTATACTGGAGTAGCTCTACTTATCCTGCTGAGGCTGAAATACAGTGGCAAGCTATTGGTTATTAAATAATAAATAAAAAAAGATTGCTCTTGTGCAGTCTTTTTTAATGCAAAACAATTTACTTCTTTAATAAAAAAAATAAAACTAAAATAATAAAAACAAAACTCAAGAAAGCGAAAATAGAAGCTTTAAAATTTCCGAAGATAGAAGTTTTATAGAATATAGCCATAGCTCCAAGCAGAGCCAAAATTACAATAAAAACATAATCTCTATTGCCCACTTCTAATTTTTCTTTCCAGAGAGATAAAAGTCCTGAGACTACAACAATTATTAAGATATGATTTAAATTTAAGAAATCACTCACAAAGCCTATTTTTATTTGATTTACTAATAATAAAATTAAATAAAAAATAGAAAATACTTCAAAAATGTCTCTAGTAATTTCAGATGTGGATTGCTGGAGATTTTTGCTTTTTAGGATGTTTATTTGCATAGAGTAATTATAATACGAAATAAAGAATAAATGCAAATGTGGGAAATAATATCTAATAATTGAATATCATATGAAATCAGAGATTTTAAAAAATGAAATTGAAATTAGCTATTTAGAAATTGGAAGATAGTAATAGTAATTGGAAATTAGAAAATAGCTTTTGTTTCATTTGAATTATATCATAACTATTTTCAATTTTTCTAATTTCTATTACCAATTTCTATTTTCTATATAGCCAGTTTCTATTTTTTAAATAAGATTATTCGGTTTTATTTGATAAATAATCTTATAATATCTATTTCCTAATAACTAATTTATTAAATTCATTTGACATCTTTTTTTTGCTTACTATAATAAGTATTGATAAAGGAAATTAATATAATTTCTATCTATTTATATAGATATTTTTTTATTTATAACTATAAATGCCAACTATTAATCAATTAGTAAAGAGAAGAAGAAAAACTGTTAAGAGAAAACCCAAGTCACCTGCACTGCAGCGTGATTTTAATAAAATTAAAAAGAAATTTGTAAAAACTGGCAATCCTTTCAAAAGAGGAGTTTGTATGAAAGTAACCACTATGACTCCTAAGAAGCCAAACTCTGCTCTAAGAAAGATTGCTCGTGTCAGACTTACTAATGGTACGGAAGTTACTGCCTATATTCCAGGAGAAGGTCATAATTTACAAGAACACTCTGTAGTACTTGTCCGTGGTGGTAGAGTAAAAGATTTGCCCGGTGTTAAATATCATATTGTTCGTGGACCGCTTGATACAGGCGGTGTAGATGGCAGAAAACAGGGAAGAAGTCTATATGGTGCTAAATTAGATAAAAGCAGTAAGGGAGCCAAGAAGAAGGCAGCGCCTGCCGAAGTTCCTAAAGAAGAAAGTAAATAATTTTTTTAAGGGAATAGAGAATAGTTAGTAGTCAGTAATTAATAAAATTCTACACCCTATTCTTTAATAATTAAACCCTAATATTATGCGAAAAAAACAAGTATATAAAAGAGAAGAATATCTAGATCCAAAACATAAAAATGCTTTAATAGGCAAATTTATTAATCATATTATGAAAGGTGGCAAGAAATCAGTAGCTGTATCTATAATTTATGATGCTTTTGATATTGTAGCAGAGAAAACCAAAAAAGATCCTATGTCAGTTTTTAATCAAGCCATGAAAAATGTTTCTCCAACACTAGAAATTAAAGGTCGCAGAATTGGTGGAGCTAATTACCAAATACCTTTTGAAGTTAGAGGTAGTCGCAAAAACACCCTAGCTATGCGCTGGATGCTTGAAGTTGCTAGAGGCAAAAAGGGTCAGCCTATGGCTCAAAAATTAGCTTCTGAAATTATCGAAGCCTCCAAAGGTTTAGGTAGTGCTGTTAAAAAGAAAGAGGATGTTCATAGAATGGCTATAGCCAATAAGGCTTTTGCACACTATGCAAGATAATCGATGCCAATATACGAATGAATACTAATAATACGAATAATTTTGTATTAGTATAATTCGTATAAATTAGTATATTAGTATCGAAAATATGCCAAGACAATATCCACTCGAAAAAATAAGAAATATAGGAATAATCGCTCATATTGATGCTGGAAAAACCACAGTCACAGAGCGTATTTTATATTTCACTGGAATTTCTTATAAAATTGGTGAAGTTCATGAAGGTGAAGCTACTATGGATTGGATGGAACAAGAAAGAGAGCGAGGTATTACTATCACTTCGGCAGCTACGACTTGTTTTTGGTCTCCGACTAATTTAAAAGAAAAAAACGAACATCGTATAAATATTATTGATACACCAGGTCATGTTGATTTTACTGTGGAAGTGGAAAGATCACTGCGAGTTTTAGATGGTGCAGTAGTAATATTTGATGGTAAAATGGGTGTTGAACCACAATCGGAAACAGTTTGGCATCAAGCTGATAAATATAAAGTTCCCAGAATATGTTTTTTAAATAAATTGAATTTAGTTGGTGGAGATTTTTATAGATCTCTAGATTCTATTAAAGAAAGATTAAGCAATAAAGCTTTTCCTATAATGTTACCGATTGGTCAAGGAGAAGATATCAAAGGCTTAGTTGATTTACTAGAAATGAAGGCTTATTATACTGAAGGTACAGATGGTTTAGAATTATCTGAAGCAAAAGAAATTCCAGAAGATATGAAAGAAATTTGTGAGAAATATAGAAATGAAATGTTAGAAATAATTGTAGAAGCTGATGATAAGGTTATGGAAAAATTTCTAGATGGCCAAGAAATATCCGTAGATGAATATAAAAGAGCAATGCGCAAGGGTGTTATTTCTGGAGAATATTATCCAGTACTTGGCGGTGATGGTAGAAAAGCTGTTATAAAAAAATTACTCGATGTTGTAGTTGATTTACTTCCTTCGCCATTAGATGTTCCACCAGCTCATGGCTGCGATGTTCACGACGAAGAAAAAGAGATAATTAGAAAAACAGATGATAACGAACCATTTGCCGGGCTTGCTTTTAAAGTAGCCACAGATCCTTTTGTTGGTAAATTAATATTTTTCAGAGTTTATTCGGGAGTATTAAAAGCTGGATCATATATCCTTAATGCTTCAACTGGCAAGAAAGAAAGGGTTAGTAGAATTGTGCGTATGCATGCCAATAAAAGAGAAGAAATTAAAGAAGTATATACTGGTGATATTGCTGCTATTGTAGGTTTAAAAGGTACAACGACTGGTGATACTTTATGTGATGAAGATAATCCTATAATATTAGAAAAAATTACTTTTCCTGAGCCGGTTATATCAGTTGCTATTGAACCAAAGACTAAAGCAGATCAAGAAAAAATGGCTCATGCACTTAGAGAATTAGCTGAAGAAGATCCTACTTTTCGAGTTAAAACTGATGAGGATACTGGGCAGACAATCATAGCTGGTATGGGAGAGCTTCATTTAGATGTTTTAGTTGATCGCATGAAGAGAGAATTTAAAGTAGAAGCAACAGTAGGCAAACCGCAAGTAGCTTATAAAGAAGCAATAACAATTGCTACAGAAGTTGAAGGAAAATATATTAAGCAATCAGGAGGACGTGGACAATACGGTCATGTTTGGTTAAGACTTGAACCTCAGGAAAGAGGTAAGGGTTTTGAATTTGTTAATGAAATAAAAGGAGGAGTTATTCCTCAAGAATATATACAGCCAGTTGGTAAAGGAGCCAAAGAAGCATCTGATAATGGAGTATTAGCTGGTTATCCGGTTATAGATGTAAAAGTAACTTTATATGATGGTTCTTATCATGATGTTGACTCTTCAGAAGCTGCCTTTAAAATAGCTGGATCTATGGCTTTCCGTAGTGGTGTTAAAAAAGCTAATCCAGTTTTACTCGAACCAGTAATGAGAGTCGAAGTACTTACTCCAGAAAAATCAATGGGTGATGTAGTAGGTGATCTAAATTCAAAAAGAGCGCAGATTCAAGAAATGACTGATAGAACAAATATGAAAGTTATCAAAGCTTTTGTACCCTTAGCTTCCATGTTCGGATATTCAACTTCACTACGATCTCTAACTCAAGGACGAGCTAATTATACAATGGAATTCGAGAAATATGAGCAAGTTCCAGGCAATGTCGCTAAAGAAATTATTGGAGAAGATGAAAAGAAATAGAAACTTAGAAATTAATAGAAATCTTGTGCTGAGTTTGTCGAAGTATAGGAAATTCGTTGTTGTTTTTCTGAGTACATGGTAAACAACAATTAATTTCTGTGAATTTCAATAAGTTTCTATATATTTCAATATTTATATTAGATTTGTCTTTATTGATAGATTACAATAAAAGAAATAATATAAATAATTTAACATAATTTTATGAATTCAAAAGATTTTTCCGAAATTATTGATCTATTAAAAAATTCTAGTGGTAAGTATATTATTGTAGAAGAAGGTAAACCCTCATATGTATTAATGGATATTAAGGAATATAAGAAAATAGTCTCTAATTCAGAAAATGTTTTTATAGGAGAAATGTCTAAAGAAGAATTAGTAGAGAAAATCAATAAAGATATAGCTATTTGGCACGCTAGTCAAAATGAAGAGGAAAAAAATCTAGATGATCATTTTTTAACAGGCGATTCTACTGATGAAGATTTAAAAAATGAAACCCAATATCTATATGAAGATCTAGATGATGATTTCTAATATTTCGATGCTAATCTCTCGAAAATACTCGAGATAAGCATACTAATTGATATTAATAATACTAATCAAGTATTTATTCGTATAATTCGCATAAATTGGTATATTAATACTGTGAAAAAGCCCAAAAAACATTTGACATAAGTAAATTTACAGCTATAATATAAACTAATATTTTATATAACTATTAACTAAAAATAAAAAAATGGCAGATAAATTTGAAAGAGGAAAACCTCACATTAATGTTGGTACAATTGGTCATGTTGACCATGGTAAAACTACGCTAACAGCCGCTATGCTTAAAGTTTTAAATGCTTCTGGTAAAGGAAAAGCTCAGGAAAAAGGAGTTGATCAAATTGACGCCGCACCTGAAGAGAGAGAAAGAGGAATTACTATTGCTACTGCTCACTGTGAATATGAGACTGAAAAAAGACATTACGCCCACGTTGATTGTCCAGGCCATGCTGATTATATTAAAAATATGATTACAGGTGCTGCTCAAATGGACGGTGCAATTCTAGTAGTCTCTGCTACTGATGGTCCCATGCCTCAAACGAGAGAACATATTTTATTAGCTCATCAAATTGGTGTCCCTTCTATTATTGTATTTTTGAATAAAGTTGATCAGGTTGATGATCCTGAATTAGTTGATTTAGTTGAAGAGGAAGTAAGAGATTTATTGAAAAAATATGAATATCCTGGCGATGAAATACCCATCATTCGTGGTTCGGCTCTAAAAGCTTTAGAAAATCCAACAGGTGATGATGCTAAACCAATTTTAGAATTATTCGAAAAGTTAGATTCATATATTCCAGAACCAAAAAGAGATGTTGATCAACCTTTCTTAATGCCAATCGAAGACATTTTCTCAATTGAAGGACGTGGTACAGTTGTGACTGGTAGAATTGAGCGAGGAAAAGTTAATTTAAATGATGAAGTTGAAATAGTTGGTCTTAAAGATACTCCAAAGACAGTTGTGACAGGAATTGAAATGTTTAATAAACAATTAGATGAAGGCCAAGCAGGTGATAACGCAGGTATTCTGCTTCGTGGAACAAAGAAAGAAGATGTAGAGCGAGGTCAAGTTTTAGCTAAACCGGGGACAATTACTCCTCATACTGAATTTTCAGCAGAAATTTATGCTCTAACTAAAGAAGAAGGTGGAAGACATACAGCTTTCGCTAAAGGATATAAGCCACAATTTTATTTCAGAACTACTGATGTAACAGGAGAAGTAGAATTACCCGCAGGTACAGAAATGGTTATGCCTGGTGATACAGCTAATTTAAATGTAAAGCTTGGAGCACCAATTGCTATGGAAGAAAAACAAAAGTTTGCTATCCGAGAAGGTAGCAAGACGGTTGGAGCTGGTGTGGTTACTAAAATTATTAAATAATTAATTGAATAGTACCTTTTAATTAAAATGTCTAAAAACCAAGAAGAAGAGATAACCCAAAGAATAAGAATAAAAATTAAAGCATTTGATCATAAGATAATTGATCAAGCAGTTATTCAAATTGTAGAAACAGCCAAGAGAACTGGGGCGGAGATTTGCGGGCCAGTCCCTCTGCCTACAGAGAAAAGAGTAGAGACAGTTAATAAATCTACCTTTGTTCATAAAGATGCCAGAGAGCAATTTGAAATGAGAATTCATAAAAGATTGATTGATATTTTAAAACCGAAGCCAGATACTATTGAAGCATTAACTAATCTGAATTTACCAGCTGGAGTTGATATTGAGATTAAAATGTAGGATAGTTTATAATTAAAGTTCCGATTAAAATCGGGACTTAAAAGTATAAGCTAAAGAATTTACTAAATAATTATTTTATTGTTATTTAGTAAATTTAAAGTAAGCAAGGTCCGGAAATTTTAGAAGCCGGCGTATGTTTTCTGGCTTCTTAAATTTCCGGTTTTTGATAGGTAAATATTAATTTACGTAATTTATTGATCCGCGTAATCCGCTTTATCCGTATCATCCGCAATAACTTAGTTTGCGGATAGCGCGGAATTAATTTAATATTATTTTATTATGTATAAAGTAATTATAGGAAAAAAAATTGGAATGAGCAGAATTTATAACGAAAAAGGGAAAGCTATTCCTGTTACTTTAGTTACTGCTGGACCTTGTTATGTTACCCAAATAAAAAAAGTTGAAAAAGAAGGATATAATAGTTTACAAATTGGTTTTTCCGAAACTGCAAAAAATAATAAACCAAGAACAGGACATTTGAATAAAGCATTAAAAGGAAAAGACAAATTAAGATATCTAAGAGAATTAAGAGTAGATGAATTGAATGATGTTAAAGAAGGACAAGAAATAAAAGTTGATGTTTTCGAAAAAGGGGATAAAGTGAAAATTATTGCTAAATCAAAAGGTATGGGATTCGCTGGAGTTGTTAAGAGACATAAATTTCATGGATCTCCAAAAACACATGGTCACAAACATGATTTAAGAAAACCTGGTTCAATCGGTGCTGGTTATCCTGAACATGTTATAAAAGGTTTAAGGATGGCTGGTAGAATGGGCGGAGATAAAGTAACCTTAAATTCTGAAGTTATAGATTTAGATGTTGATAAAAATTTAATTATTTTAAAAGGTGGTATTCCTGGTGCTAGAGAAAGTTTAGTTTTTATAAAATCATAAAATGGCGAAAGTTACAGTTTACAATATGGAAGGTAAGAAAGTAAAAGATCTAGATTTAGATAAGGATATTTTTGATATTGAAGTAAAAAAAGAAGTTATTCATAAGGTTGTAGTTGCTCATCTTTCCAATAAAAGAAACGTAGTAGCACACGTAAAAGATAGAAGTGAAGTAAGAGGTGGTGGTAGAAAACCATGGAAACAAAAAGGTACAGGCAGAGCACGTCATGGATCAAATAGATCTCCTATCTGGGTTGGTGGTGGTGTTACTTTTGGACCAAGTTCTAATATTAATTTCAAGAAAAAAATTAACAAGAAAGAAAGAAAAAAAGCTTTATTCATGACTCTGAGTTCTAAAGTAAATGATAAAAAATTGATTTTAGTTGATGAATTAAAAATGAAGAAAATTAGCACTAAGGAATTTGTAAAAAGTATTAATAAATTACCAGTTAAAAATGAAAATGCTTTAGTAGTTTTAGGAATACAAGATAAAACAATATTAAAGTCTATTAAGAATGCTCCTAAGATGAAATTAACTACTACCGAAAGTCTAAATTTATATGATATTTTAAAATATGATTCACTTTTAATGACTGTTCAGGCTGTAGAAAATTTGCAAAATAATTATAAACAATAAATTTATAAAATGAGTATTTTAGATAAATTTAAAAAAGAAGAAAAAGTTGATAGTAAAAAGAAAGATAGCAAAAAGAAAACTCCTAAAAAGGTTGAAAAATCGAAAGCTAAAATTGAAAGCAATGCTCACAAAATTTTACTTTATCCCCAAATTTCTGAGAAAGCAACTTATTTAAGTGAAGAGAATAAATATATTTTTATAGTATCAAATAAAGCTAATAAAAAAGAAATAAGTCAGGCAATTAAAGATGTTTATGGAATAAAACCAATAAGTATTAATACTATAAAGGTTGGTGGAAAAGAGCGAAGATATGGCAAAGTACAAGGCAGGACATCTACTTACAAAAAAGCTATAGTAGCTTTACCTAAAGGACAGACGATTCAGATATATGATGGTGTATAAATTATATTTGTTATTGAAAGTGATCACATTTAAAATATTTTACATGAAACTGGATGTACAGAAACTAGAAAAGGGTAATTGAAAGTAGAAAATAGAAATTTGTAATTCTAGTTTCTAATATCTATTACAAATTTCTATTTTCTAAATAACTAATTTCATTTTCATTATTTATTATCAATTATTAATTGTTAGATATGTCAGTAAAAACTTACAAACCAACAACCCCATCGAGACGTTATATGAAAACGGTTGATTATAGTGTTCTAACAAAGAAAAAACCGGAGAAATCTTTATTATTGAAATCCAGAAAAAAAACTGGCAGAAGTAAAAGTACTGGTAGAGTTACTTCGAGACACAGAGGTGGTGGTAATAGTAGAAGATATAGAATAGTTGATTTCAAAAGAAGTAGATATGATGAGATTACAGAAGTAATTGCCCTAGAGTATGATCCAAATAGGACCGCTTTTATTGCTTTAATTAAATATGAAGATGGTAAAAAAAGTTATATAGTTGCTCCTGAATTAATTAAAGTAGGAGACAAAATTTTATCATCTAAAAAGAAAATAGATGCAAATATAGGTAATAGAATGCCTATGAAATATATTCCAACAGGTACATTTATTTCTGAAATAGAACTTTACCCTGGTAGAGGTTCACAGTTAGCCAAAAGTGCTGGTTCACAAGTTCAGTTAATGTCTATAGAGAATAAATATGCCCAGGTAAAACTTTCTTCGGGTGAGGTAAGAAATATATTATCTAGTTGTATGGCAACTGTTGGCCAAGTAAGTAATGTAGAACATATTAATATAGAGATAGGTAAAGCAGGTAGAAAAAGATGGAAAGGTATTAGACCGCACGTCAGAGGTAAAGCAATGAATCCAGTTGATCATCCGCATGGTGGTGGTGAAGGATCAACTCCGATAGGTATGAAACATCCTAAAACACCTTGGGGTAAGCCAGCCATCGGTGTTAAGACAAGAAATAAGAAAAAGAGATCAAGTAAATTGATTATTAAAAGAAGAAAATAATATTATGTCCAGATCACTTAAAAAAGGACCATTCTGTGATCCTAAGTTATTAAAAAAAATTAAAGACCTAAAGCCAGGAGATAAAAGAATCATTAAAACCTGGTCTAGAAGATCAACCATTTTTCCTGAAATGATCAATTTTACTTTAGGTGTTCATAATGGGAAAGAACATATTCCTGTATTTATAACAGAAGAAATGGTGGGGCATAAATTAGGTGAATTTTCACCTACTAAGAAATTCGTAGTACATGGTGGCAGAATGGCTAAAGAAGAAGAAGCAGAAGCAAAGGTAAAAGAATCAGCACCTGCTGCTCCAGTAAAAGATAAAAAAGAATAATATTGATATTCAATAATTATGAAATTAACTAGTAAATCAAAACATTTACATATGTCTCCTCAGAAATGCCGCTTGGTAGTTGATTTGATTAGGGGATTAGATGTAGAAAAAGGTGAGATGCAATTGAAAAATCTAAGAAAAAAAGCATCTTTACCAATTTTAAAATTATTAAATTCAGCAGTAGCTACAGCAGAACATAATTATAGTATGGAAAAAAGCAATCTATATATTAGTAAGGTTTTTGTAGATGGAGGTGCTGTATTGAAGAGATGGAAACCAAGAGCTTTTGGCAGGGCTAATCCAATAATAAAAAGAACTTCGCATGTTACCTTAGTTTTAGATGAAAGGGTAGCTGGCAAAAAAAAAGCTAAAAGTATAGTAAAAGATAAAAAAACCATAACTCAGACTAATCTAAAAAATGAAAAAGATGATAAGGATAATAAAGATAATAGAAACGATAAGAAGAAAAATAAATTTGATATAAATAATAAAAGAAATACTAAACCATCTAGAAATGGTGGAGTATTAAAGAAAATATTTAGACGTAAGAGCGTATAATAATTTTAAAAATTTATTATGGGACACAAAATAAATCCAATTAGTTTTCGTTTAGGTATAAATAAGACTTGGCATTCTAAGTGGTTTGCTGATGGCAAAAAATATAGAAATTATTTTCTTGAAGACCTTAAGTTAAAGGATTTTATAAATAAAAAATTAAAAAATGCTGGTGTTGCTGATTGTCAGATAGAACGAGGTCCACAAGTTGTAAAAATTAATATTTATTCTTCTAGACCAGGTATAATTATTGGCAGATCGGGTGTAGGGGTAGAAGAATTAAAGAAAGATGCTAAGAAGCTTATATCTTCAAAAAAATCTAAAGTTGAAATAAATATTAAAGAAATAAAGAACCCAGAAGAAAACGCTAATCTGGTTGCCCAAAATATTGCTGAACAGTTAGAAAAAAGAATATCATATAGAAAAGCTTTAAAGAAAGCTATAGAAAAATCAATGCAGGCAAGGGATGTAGAAGGAATTAAAATTATGGTAGCTGGACGTCTTGGAGGAGTTGATATTGCCAGAAGAGAATGGTTAGCCGAAGGAAAAATTCCTTTACATACGCTGCGCGCTAATGTAGACTTTGCTAAGTACAATGCTTTAACGACATATGGTATTATAGGTATTAAAGTTTGGATTTATAAAGGTGAGATTTTTAATAAAAGTAAAAATAAGGATAAGAAATAATTATATATATGTTAATTCCTAAGAAAGTAAAACATAGAAAATGGCATAAGGGAACCAGAAGAACCAAAGGTAAATCTAAGGCTGGATGTAATTTAGATTTTGGAACTTATGGATTGAAAGCTTTAGAGCAAAAATGGATTACTTCACGTCAGATTGAGGCAGCTAGGCGAGCAATGACACGTTTTATTCAAAGAGGTGGAAAGGTCTGGATTAGAATATTTCCAGATAAGCCAGTTACTATGAAAGGTGCTGAAGTTCCTATGGGTAAGGGAAAGGGCGCAGTTGACCATTATGTAGTACCAGTAAAACCGGGCAGAATTGTATTTGAAATGGATGGTGTAAGTTTTGACATTGCTAAAGAAGCAATGAGACTTGCTTCCAATAAATTACCAATTAAAACTAAGTTTGTATCAAAAGAACAATAGATAAAAATAATGAAAGTAGAAGAAATAAGAAAAAAGACTAATAAAGAATTACATAAGCTTTTAGCAGAACAGAGGAATGAATTGCGTGAAGTCAGATTTAAAGTTGCTTCAAGACAAGTTAAAGATTATAAAAAAGTAGATAAAATTAAGAAAGGTATAAGTCAAATTTTAACTATTATGAAAGAAAAGATATTATTAGAAAAAGTATCTAACGAAAGTAAATAAGTAAAATTATGGATAATAAAAAAGTTAATAAAATATATAGGAATTTAACGGGTGTTATTGTAAGTGATAAAGCAGATAAAACTGTTGTGGTAGCAGTTGATACTTTTAAAACACACAGATTATACAAGAAAAGATATAAAATAACTAAAAAATACAAAGCTCACGATGAGAAGAATGAATATCATGAAGGAGATAAAGTTATAATTAGAGAATGTCGGCCCCTATCAAGAGATAAAAGATGGAGAGTTGTAAAAATTGTTAAATAATTTATTTATATGATACAAAAAGGAACAAAGCTAATAGTAGCTGATAATACCGGAGCAAAAGTAATTAAGTGTATTCAAGTTCTACCTGGTGGGAATAAAAAAACTTATGCTGGAATAGGAGAAATTATAGTTGCCTCAGTAAAAGAAGCTCTACCTCGTGGTATAGTTAAGAAAAAGGAAGTAGTAAAGGCTGTGATTGTCAGGCAAAGAAAAGAGTTTACTAGAGCAGACGGTAGTTTTGTTAGATTTGATGATAATGCAGCAGTTATATTGGATGGAAAAGAGCCAAAAGGAAGTCGTATATTTGGTCCAATTGCTCGTGAAGTTAGAAAAGCTGGCTATATGAAAATTATTTCATTAGCACCAGAAGTATTATAGAGTAGATTATAAAATTTATCAGTATGTTTTTTCCGTCTATCCGCAGAATCCGCTTTATCCGCTATTTGTAGTTTACGGATATAGCGGATTTGGCGGATAAAGCGGATAATTACATAGTTAATGATTTATGTTAAGTATAAATATTATGAAGATAAAAAAAGACGATATAGTAGTAGTTATTAATGGAAAAGATAGAGGTAAAAAAGGCAAAGTTTTGCAGATATTTTCTGAAAATAACAAAGTTGTAGTTGAAGGTGTAAATAAGATGTACAAACATTTAAAGCAAAGAAAAGGCAAGGAAAAAGGTGAGAGAATTGAATTTAATGCGCCTATATCTAGCTCTAACGCTATGATATTTTGTTCAAAGTGCAATAAACCAGTAAGAGTTGGAACAAAGATTCAAGATAAAAAGAAGACAAGAATTTGTAAAAAATGTAAAAACGTAATTTAGTAAATATTTATGACATTAAAGGAAAGATACAAAAAAGAAATAGTACCGAAAATGAAGGAAAAGTTTGGTTTTAAAAATAATCTACAAGTACCTAATATTAAGAAAGTAACTGTAAATGTTGGACTTGGACCATTTTTAAAAGAAACTAAATATATTGATGAGGTAATTGAGACTATTAAAAAAATTACAGGACAAGCTCCAGTTAAAACTACAGCAAAAAAAGCTATATCTGGTTTTTCTATAAGAGAAGGACAAGTAATAGGATTAAAAGTAACTTTGCGCGGAGAATATATGTATGAATTTTTGAATAAGTTAATCAATGTAGTATTTCCTCGTGTTAGAGATTTTAGAGGTATATCTACTAAAAGTTTTGATGGATCTGGCAATTATTCCATAGGATTCAAGGAGCACACTGTTTTTCCAGAAGTAGGTTCAAGCGATGTAGAGAGGGTTTATGGGTTGGAAGTATGTATAACAACCAATGCTAAGAAAGACGAAGAAGTAAAGAAGTTATTAGAATTATATGGATTTCCATTTAAGAAAAAAGAATAATTAAATAAAATATGGCTAGAACAGCATTAATTGCAAAAGCAGAAAAAAAACCAAAGTTTAGCACTAGAAAAATAAATAGGTGTAAAATTCCTGGTTGTGGCAGAATTCATGGTTATATGAGAAAATATGGTGTTTGCAGAATTCATTTTCGTGAGCTAGCATCAAACGGAGAAATTCCTGGTGTTAAAAAATCTAGTTGGTAAAAGTTAAGAATAGTAGTTGTTTTTTCTTATAGTTTTATATTTAAAGTTTAATGTTTTTAAAGAATAAATATGACCGATCCAATATCTGACATGTTAACCAGAATTAGAAACGCCCAGAATGCAAAACTGGCTGTGGTTTCTATTCCTATGTCTAAAGAAAAAAATTCTTTAGCTAAAATTTTAAAAGAAGAAGGATATATTAAGTCTATTAAAGTAAAAGATAAATTTCCTAAAGAAATTATTTTAGAATTGAAATACGATTCACAAAAAAGATCAATAATCCAAAAGATTAGAAAAATAAGCAAACCAGGACAAAGAATTTATGTAAATAAAGCTAATCTGCCAAATGTATTAAATGGTTTGGGAGTAGCTATTATCTCAACTTCCAAGGGCTTAATGACTAATAAAAATGCTAAAAAGAATAATTTAGGCGGAGAAGTTGTTTGTTATATTTATTAAACGAATATTTTTAAAATATGTCTAGAATAGGAAAACTACCAATTACAATTCCAGAAGGGGTAGAAATAAAAATTACAGAGAGCAATATTATTTGCAAAGGACCAAAAGGAGAATTGAAACTAGATTTAAATCCTAATGTTGGAATTGAAAAGAAAGATTCACAAATTATTGTATCATTAAAGAATAAAGCAATGAAAGCCATGTGGGGTACATATAGGCAGCTTGTTAGTAATTTAGTAGAAGGGGTTGTCCGTGGTTTTGAAAAGAAATTAGAAATTGTTGGTGTTGGTTATAAAGCGCAAATTCAAGGTAAAAAGCTAGTTATAACAATTGGTTATACTAATCCAGTAGAAATTGAGGCTCCAGCAGGAATTGAATTTAAAGTTGAGAAAAACATTATTATTATTTCAGGGATTGATAAGCAGCTCGTAGGGCAAATTTCCGCTGAAATAAGAGAAGTGAGATCGCCTGAACCATATAAAGGTAAAGGGATTAGATATATTGATGAACATGTTAGAAAGAAAGAGGGTAAAAAAGCTACAGCTTCTGAAGCATAATAGGCGATACAAATATACGAATGAATACTAATTATACTAATAATTCATTCGTATGATTCGTATGCATTAGTATATTAGCATCGTAATAATTAGTATAGAAAAAATGAAAATAAGATTTAAGAAGACAAAGCAAGCTAAGATTAAAAAATTAAAGAGAATAAAAAGACATACTAGAATTAGAAGTAAAGTTTTTGGTACTGCCAAAAGACCCAGAGTATCTTTTTTCAAAAGTAATATGAATAATTACGCACAGATCATTGATGATGAAGATGGCAAAACACTAGTTTCAGTTTTAGATAAAGAATTAAAAAGCGAGAAGTTAAATAAAACCGAAAAAGCAAAAAAATTAGGAGAATTAATTGCCAAGAAAGCTAAGGATAAAAAAATTGTTGAAGTTGTATTTGATAGAGGTGGATATAGATATTTAGGAAGAGTTAGAGCTTTTGCTGAAGGTGCTCGATCTGGTGGGTTAAAATTTTAAAGATTAAATAATTTTATGAGGAAATTTTCAAAAAGAAGAGATAAAAAACCAGAATTTGATCAAAAGCTAGTTGATTTAGCTAGGGTATCTAGAGTTGTTTCTGGTGGAAAGAGATTTAGGTTTAGAGCTTGTATTTGTATTGGTGATAGAAAAGGCAGAGTTGGTATAGGCATTGCTAAAGGTAATGATGTTTCAGGTGCAATATCGAAAGCAGTTCTACAAGCAAAAAAGAAAATAATTAATATTTCGGTTGTAAATGGTACGATTCCATATAAAGTTGAAGGTAGATATAAAGGTGCAAAAATTATTTTAATGCCTGCTAGCGAGGGTACTGGTATTATCGCTGGTGGTGCTGTCAGATCTGTTTTGGAGTTAGCAGGAATTAAAAATATTTCAGGAAAAATGTTAGGTTCTAATAATAAGATCAATAATGTTACAGCCGCTATTAAAATACTAGGTAATATTAGGAGTCCTCAAGAAATTGCTGATGGGAGAGGCAAGGGCTTAAGAGAAATTGCTCCATATTTTCTTAAAAAAGAAAAATCAGTGAATGGTTCCTCTAGCGTTGATAATAAAACTATAGATAAGAATGTTAAGAAACTACAAAAGACTGAGAAATAATACTTAAATAATTATTAGCTTAAAATATGAAATTAAATGATTTAAAACCAAGCAAAGGTATAAAAAGAAAGGGGAAAAGAGTTGGTCGTGGACTAGGTTCTGGAAAAGGTACCTATTCTGCTAGAGGCATGAAAGGTCAGAAAGCAAGATCAGGTTCAAAGAGAAAGCCTGGTTTTGAAGGTGGCAGAACTCGCTTAATTTCACAAATCCCAAAGAAAAGAGGCTTTAAATCAATTTTCGAAAAACCTGAAATTATTAATATAGCTAGTCTTGCAAAAAAGTTTAAAGACGGTGATAATGTAGGTAAAGAGAATCTGTTGAAAGTTGGTTTAATTGATAATCTTAAGATAAAAGTAAAAATTTTAGGAGAAGGTAATATAGATAAAAAATTAATAGTTGAAGTAGATAGTTTTTCCAAAAGTGCAGAAGATAAAATAAAAAAAGCTGGCGGTGAAATTAAGAAGATTGAATTAAAGAAAAAAGAAAGAAAAGCTTCAAAAAGCAAAAAAGCATCTTAAATTATTAAATGTAGGTGTTTATAAGTCTAACATTTAATATCTCATATATAACATCTAATCCATGTACACAGTCGGAAAAAAGATTTTATCCGATGAAGAGCTGAGCCAGATAAAAAAAGACTGGCTATTGATACTTGAAACAATATTAGATTTAAAACAAAATATTTCAAGTGCTTCTTTAGAATATAAAGAGTTACCGGAATGTTTATATTTAGGGCAAAAGTTAAGCAATGAATTTGATTATTTTGTTAAATTACACGGTATTCCCAATAAAGTAATAAACAAAGAAGAATTTGATACTAGAAAAAAAGAAGCGAGTGAACTTTATAAAAAATTGTATGATATTTTTGATGAGATTAGAATAGATGAAATTGTAGATTATATCAGAGTTTATTTAGATGATAGTTTCGAAAAATATAAAATGTATATTGAGAATATGGGTAATGATTCCAAGGAAGACATTATAATGATGATGAAAGAGAGAAATAAAGTTGAATATTTCTATAGGGAAATGGAGGTATGGCTAGGTAGATGGCAAGCAGGAGCAAAAGCTTCTAAAATGGATATTCATGCCAAACAATATTTAAGTATCCTTGATTATGATCATGCTATGGAAGAAAATATAGCCAAGAATGGGAGAAAAAATTATATATATTTAATAAATGAAGCTCGGCAAAGATTAATACCTGAACCTGATGGTAGTGAAAGGTTTAACTTTTGGTGGTGGTGTGTGTCAAAAGGCAGTGATGTTAATAAGAGTAAGCCAAAAGAATAAAACGAATCTGTTTAAAATTATTTATACATTTAATGACCTACGTTTAACTTTTAATCATAGTGTGGAAAAAAATATTACAAATATTTAGTATAAAAGATCTTAGAAAAAAGATATTTTTTGTTTTTTCTTTGTTAGTAGTCTTCAGATTAGGAGCACATATTCCTGTTCCTGGAGTAGATATTGAAAACCTTAAAAATTTTTTTCAAAGTAATCAAATATTGGGTCTATTGAATATGTTTTCTGGAGGAGGCATGAAAAATTTTTCTGTAGTAGCCTTGGGTGTTGGTCCTTATATTACTGCTTCAATTATAATGCAGCTACTCGTTATGGTTGTTCCTAGGTTAGAAAAGTTACAGAAAGAAGAAGGAGAAGTTGGTAGGCGTAAGATCAATATGATAACTAGATACCTGACCGTTCCCCTAGCTTGCTTACAGGCTTATGCTATGATCAATTTATTGCAAAGGGCAGGACAAAATATCTTAGGAGAATTATCTATCTTTCAATTAATTACAACCATAATTACTTTAGCTGGTGGTACTATATTTCTAATGTGGTTAGGAGAGCTTATTACCGAGAAAGGAATAGGTAATGGAGTGTCTTTGATAATATTTGCTGGTATTGTATCTAGTATTCCTAAAGCTATCCAACAGGCTTTGGTAGATTTTGATGCTTCTAAAGTATTTAATATGGGTATTTTCGCAGCTATCGCCGTTATAGTTATTGCTGGTATTGTTTTTATTACCGAAGGACAAAGAAATATACCCATAAACTATGCTAGAAGAGTAAGAGGTATGAAAATGTATGGAGGAACTTCTACGCATTTGCCGCTTCGAGTTAATCAAGCTGGTGTTATTCCAATTATTTTTGCCTTATCAATTATGATCTTCCCTGGCATGGTAGGTAATTTTTTTGTAAATTCGGATAATAACTTACTTAAAACTATTTCTCAAAATATTGTTGATTTGTTCCAGAACCAAATATTTTATGGAGTATTATATTTTATTTTAGTGTTTTTCTTTACATATTTCTATACTGCAGTTACCTTTGATCCAAAAAATATTTCTGAAAATATTCAAAAACAAGGAGGTTTTGTGCCAGGTATCAGACCGGGACGATTAACTTCGGAATATTTACAAAAAACACTAAGTAGAATAACTCTAGCTGGAGCTTTGTTTTTAGGTTTTGTAGCTGTTTTACCATTTATAGTACAAGGAGTATTTAATATTCCGGGATTAACTATTGGTGGTACAGGTATATTAATTGTAGTAAGTGTTGTCTTGGAAACTGTAAAGCAAATTGAGTCGCAATTAGTGATGAGAGATTATGAAAGTTTTTATTAAATTTGAGTGTTAATAGAAACTATTTGATTTTTTGAATGTTTGTGTAAATTTTTATTTTATAATTCTCAATTACCAATTAACAATTTCCAAGAAAATGACAAATTACTAATGTTCAATTAGACATTCAATCATTGGAAATTTTATTAGAAATTGGATATTAGGTATTAGAAATTTAAAATGTAATTAAATACATAATTATATTTATATATAGAAAAAATGTCTAAAACAAAAAAGCCTTTATTCATCATCCTTTCCGGTCTTTCTGGTTCAGGAAAGGGTACTCAAGCAAAAATGCTTAGAGATAAAATAGATTATACCTATTTAGTAATGGGCGATATGTTAAGAACTGAAGCAGCTAGCGATACTGAATTAGGCAGGAAAATCAATGAAATAATAAATATAAAAGGTGAATTAGTCCCAGATCATATTTCCACAAAATTATTAAAAGAGAAAATTTTAGAAGTAAAAGATGATTCTAATGTAGTTTTGGATGGTTTCCCAAGGACATTGATTCAGGCAGAAAATTTAGATAAAATATTAGAAGAAATAGGTATTGAAAAATATAATCTATTAGTTTTACATATAAAAATATCTGATACCGAGGCTATTAAAAGATTATCAAGAAGAAGAATTTGTCCGGCTTGTAAAGAAATTTATATTTCTAATGGCAGTAAAAGTCAGAAATGCAAAAGTTGTAATGAAGTGGAGCTAATTATGAGAGAAGATGATCAGCCAGAAATGATTAAAAAAAGATTAGAATGGGGACATAAAGATTTGGACCCAGTACTTGAAATGTATAGAAAGAAAGGTGCATTAATTACTATAAATGGTGAGAATGATCAACAGGAAGTACAAAATGAGATTTTAAGAAATTTACAGGAATATATATAAAAAAAGAAAGCCATTAAAGTGGCTTTCTTAATTTTGAAAATATGATAATAATAAAATCTGATAAAGAAATAGAATTAATTAGAGAAGGGGGCAAGATTTTAGCCAGTGTAATGGATGAATTGGAGGAAATGGTAGTTCCGGGAATAGCAACTATAGATATAGATAATAAAGCTACTCAATTAACAGAAGAATATGGGGCTAAGCCATCATTCAGGGGATATAGAGGCTATCCAGCCAGTGTTTGCACATCTGTAAATGACAAAGTGGTTCATGGTATTCCTCGAGATGAAATTTTAGAAGATGGTGATATTATCGGTATAGACTTTGGTTTGTGTTACAAAGATTATTTTACTGATATGGCAAGAACTATAGGGGTAGGAAATATTTCTAAAGAAGCGGAGAAATTAATTAATGTAACTAGGGATTCTTTGAATTTAGGCATTGATCAAGTCAGACCAGGAAGTAAAGTAGGTGATATTGGCAATGCAGTACAATCTTATGTGGAAGCAAATGGTTATTCTGTGGTGCGAGAATTAGTTGGACATGGAGTAGGTCGGGCAGTTCACGAAGATCCACAAATTCCCAATTTTGGAGTCAAAGGTAGGGGTCCGATGTTAAAGAAAGGAATGGTAATTGCGATTGAACCCATGGTAAATATCGGTAGCTATGAGGTAAAATTATTTGATGATGGCTGGACATTTGTAACTAAAGATGGAAGTTTATCAGCGCATTTTGAACATACGGTGGCGGTGGTTGATGGAGGGTATGAAATATTAACAATAAATTAGAAAGATACAAGAATACAAAATGTAATAAACCAAACAAACCTCAAATAAAAAAATACAAACTGCAAACAAATTGCAAATCCTAAATTACAAAATGCTTGATTATTGATTATTTAGAAATTGAAATTTGTTTGTATCTTGTTTCTTAGTAAATTGGTTATAAAAAAATATGTCTCGAATTTTATCAATCGATTTTGGTGATGTCCGTATTGGTCTGGCTATGTCGGATGAATCTCAAGTTATTGCCAAACCCTATAAAACTCTAGAAAATAGGGGTAAGAAGTATATTTTTAGCCAAATAAAAGAAATTTGTCAGAAAGAAAATGTAGAAGAGATTATTATTGGTAATCCTTTTATGTTATCTGGAGAGGTGGGAATACAAGTAGAAAAAGTTAAAAGGTTTAGTGATTTTCTAAAAAATAATATTAATGTTAAAATAATATTAGCAGACGAGAGGTTAACTACAGTTGAAGCAGAAAAATTGATTAAGAATGGGGAAATTGCTAACAACATTGATAAAGATCAGATGGCAGCTTATTATATATTACAAGCGTATTTAGATAAAATATAATTTCCCTCTTTTAATAAGGGGAGATTAAGAGGGATTCCGTGGATAAAATAACAGTATTTTTGTACCCACGAAACCTCCCCTACCCCTCCTTATTAAAGGAGGGGAATAAAAAAACAAATGCCAGATCAAATAAAACTTTCCGTAGTAATTCCGGCCTATAATGAAGGTGAAAGAATAGTTCCAACCTTAAAATCAGTTGATGAATATTTAAAAAGGCAAAATTATAGTTATGAAATAATGGTTATTGCCAATAATTGTACTGATAATACTGATAAAATTATTGAAAGGGAAAAACAAAATATTGCTAATTTAAATCTCCTAGATTTAGGACCAGGAGTGCCTGGTAAAGGTGGAGCAGTTAAAAAAGGATTTCTAAAAGCACAGGGACAATATGTGATGTTTATGGATGCAGATAATGCTACTAAGATTAATGAATTAGATCATTTTTGGCCACAAATTGATAAAGGTTATGATGTAGTGATTGGATCGCGTGATACCAGGGGAGCCAAATTAGATAAAGCACAGCCTTGGTATAAAGAGCTTGCAGGCAAGATGGGTAATATCTTAATTCAAATAGTGGCAGTACCTGGAATTTATGATACTCAATGTGGTTTTAAATTATTTAGTGCCAGCGCGGTTGATAAAATTTTCAACGTACAAAAATTAGGTGGTTGGGGATTTGATATAGAAATATTGGCACTTGCTCGCAAATTTGGATATAAGATAGCTGAAGAACCTGTTACTTGGCATGATATGGCAGGTAGCAAGGTAAATTTATCTTCTTATTTAAGCGTATTCAAAGATTTATTCAAAGTTAGATGGTGGCTTTGGACAGGAGCGTATAAAAGTTCAAAATAACAACATAACACAAGAACAAAATAATATAAATGCATCTAGACTATATTTCATTATTCCAAAATTTTCCCGAGGAATTAGCGACCCTTCTGATTGCCATGATTCCTATAGGAGAACTTCGCGCATCAATTCCAATTGCTATTACTGTTTATAATATGTCTTGGTATTGGGCTTATTTTTATTCAGTTTTAGGAAATACTCTGATTGTGGCTATTATATTATTATTTTTAGAACCAGTTTCCAAATTTTTGATGGCTAAATTTAAGATATTTAATAAAATATTTAATTGGCTTTTTGAAAAGACTAGAAAAAAACACACGGAAAAATTTGAAAAATGGGGAGCGCTAGCCTTAATCGCTTTTGTAGCTATACCTTTACCTGTAACAGGTGGGTGGAGCGGAGCACTAGCCTCTTTTGTTTTTGGTATACCAGCTAAGAAAGCATTACCTTTAATTTTTATTGGACTTATGTTTGCTGGAATAATAGTTGTGTTAGTAACAAGAGGAGTAGGAATTTCAATTGATTCTTTAAAATAATAATTGAAAATAGCTGTTTGGATATTAGAAATTGGTAATGGAAATTGGAAAAATGAAATTAGTATATAACTATTTTCTAATTCCAAGTTTCTATTGCAAATATCAAATTTTTAAATAATTAATTTCTACAATCATATGCGTAAACCACTTATTATGGGTAACTGGAAAATGCAACTAAATTTATCTGAAAGTTTAAAATTAATTACAGATTTAAGGGATTCACTTTTTGATTTTAAGGGCAATGTTGAAATAGCGGTCTGCCCTTCTTATCCTCATTTATTTGAAGTATCCAAAATAAAGCCTGACTATATAAAGCTAGGAGCACAGGATATGTATTTTGAAGATAAAGGTGCTTTTACTGGAGCAGTATCCGGAGCACAAATAAAAGAAATAGGCTGTTATTATGTAATTTTAGGTCATTCTGAAAGGCGACATATTTTTGGCGAGAAAAATGAGGAGGTAAACAAAAAGGCTAAATCAGCTTTTAAAAATAATTTAATTCCTGTGATATGCGTGGGGGAAAAAGAAGAAGAAAGAAAAGAGAATAAAACTAATAAAATAATTCAGAATCAATTAGAGGCTGCTATTAGCGGTTTGAATAAAGAACAAATCGAAAAAACAATTATAGCCTATGAACCTGTTTGGGCTATAGGTACTGGCAAGGCTGCTACAGGAGAAGATGCAGAAAAGGTATTACAACTAATTAGAAAAATTATTGCTGAAAGATATAGTGCAGGGATATCAAATAAAGTTAGAATTTTGTATGGAGGCAGCGTTACGCCAGATAATATTGAAGAATTCATGGCAAAAGAAGATGCTGATGGTGTGTTGGGGGGAGGAGTAAGTTTAAAGGCAGAGGATTTTGTAAAGGTGATTGAGAGAACTGATGAAATTAAATCTCAAAAAGCAAATACAAAATAACAAACAATACACAAATTACAAAAATTAAAACTACTTTAGAATTTGTTATTTGTAGTTTGGTGCTTTATAAAATATTATGACAAAAACAAAATTAAAAGAGCTAATAAAATATTTATTAGAAACCCATAAAATATACGCCCCACTTGCACCTGATGGCCTTGACTTAGGCTATGTCAAAGATTATCAAGATATTGTTTTAAATGGCGCCGTTGCCAGAAAAAATTTTAAAAAATTATTTCTACCCCCGTGTGAAACTTTATTTAAATATAAGGGTAGTAATTTGGAAGAGGGTAAACTTAATCTGAAACCAACCATAGCTTTGGGTATGACCATTTTTGATTTAAAAGCTCTAAATTTGTATGACCATGTTTTTGAAAAAGATTTAAATTATCAAACGAGAAGGAGAAATATTATAGTTATTGGTCAAGGTAGTTCAAATAATAAAGATAGTAAATCTTTTAAAATATTCTTAGAAAATTTTGAAGAACATATTTTGGAGCATGTTCGATTTGATATATTTTTAGAAAAGCATGGAGATTTGTATGAAGTATTCACCGGATCAGAAAAAGGGCAGAGAATACTAGAAGAATTTGGTTATAGGAATTATAATCATATTCAGTTTGCAGGACCAATAAAAGAGGAAGGCCAAGATCCTATAATGTTGAAAATTAGAGAGAAAATGAAAAAAGGATATAATAAGAAAGTATGGGAAGAGCTGGGTAAGAGATGTATAGAATGTGGTAAATGTACCCTAGCTTGTCCTACTTGCTATTGTTTTAGAATAGATGATAGGCCGAGTTTAGAAGAAGACGAAGGTGAGAGAGTTCGATGTTGGGATGCTTGTTTTTATCATGAATTTTCAGAAGTGGCCGGTAATCATAAATTTTTAAATTCTACCGAGGAAAGAATATATTATTGGTATACCCACAAATTTGTCAGAACTCCTGATAAATTTGGTATTTCCGGTTGTGTGGGTTGTGGGAGGTGTTCTAGAGTTTGTCCGGTGGGGATTGAAATAAGCGAGGTTTTGAAGGAGATTTTAGAGGATAAATAATTCCTTTGGTCATTAAAATCAACTTTGTCCTATATTGAGGATATATAGAAGGAAATAATATAAAATGAAAGGGAAAGAACGAGGGGGTTATGTAGTAACAATGCTACCTGTCCGAGAGAGCGTGTTAAAGCTACAAAGTACCTTACGAATTCTGCCATAAATAATAGCAGTACCTTTTATAACCAGATTCAGCCGTGTTTTATCGCGGCTAATGGCTTCAACTATTACTCTTAATTCTATTACTTTTTTTGTTATATCTCTAATATTACGGACCTGAAAAAAAACGTAGCGTTTTTCTTCCTTTCGTGTTGCGAAGGCCATTGTAATTTGGTCGATACTAGGTACTTTTATAGTTTCGAACGCAGCCATTGCGTCGTCCTCCTCTTTTGTCTGACGTTTATCTATATCATATTATGTTAATATAGTCAAAGGTACTTAGTGAAAAAATAACAACTCAATATAAAGTATTACATTTCAAAACGTTTAGAAAAAAATCAAAAAATATACATAAGAAGTAGATTTGAGGCTATTAATCTAGCTAGAAGTAATATCTACAAGGACATTAATTTCATAATTAGTTTAAAAAATGCAAAACCAATACCAAACAGAAAAAGCAAAAATAATAAGTATAAAGAAGGAAAACGATACTATCAATCTCTATAAATTAAGATTTGAAAATAGAAAATATAGAAAAAATTTTCAGTTTAGTCCGGGGCAAATTTTAGAGTTATCCATTCCTGGTTTTAATGAAGCTCCTTTTGCTTATTGTGGATCTATTTATGATAAAAAATATATAGAGATTTGTATCCGTAAAGTGGGAGAATTGACTAAGAGAATGCACACTATGAAAGTAGGTGATACAGTTGGCATTAGAGGACCTTATGGCAATGGTTGGCCAATAGATAAAATTAATAATAAAAAAGTTTTAATTGTTGCTGGTGGAATTGGCATTATTCCCTTTAGATCCCTAATTAAGTCCTATTGTAGCGCCAAATCTAGCAATATGCAGGTATTTTATGGAGCCAGGGATAAGGAGGAATTAATATTTAAAGATGAAATTGATGATTGGTGCAAGAATATAGAAATAAGTATTACTTTGGATAAAGGTAGGGAAGAAAATATTTCAGGAGTAAAATGTAATATAGGTTTAATCACAGCTTTATTTGATCAGCAAGAAACAGATGCTTCTGGTGTAGCCTTAGTTTGCGGGCCGCCCATTATGTGTAAATTTGTCATAGATAAATTAAAAGAAAAAGGTTTTCAAGATGAAAATATTTATTTATCCCTGGAGCGTCGTATGGAATGTGGTATTGGGGTATGTGAACATTGTGCTGTTGGTCCTTATTATGTCTGTAAGGATGGGCCGGTATTTAGTTGGGAGCAGTTGAGAGGGATTGAGGGGGTGATTTAATATAACTAAAATAATTAAAATATAAATGACCCTGCTTTAAGGAGTAGGGTTATTTATTTATAGTTTTATGAAAAAATATTATTCAAAAATTTTTGCAGGATTATTCCTGATGTGGGGAATTGTTGTAATAGTTTATTATTTTTATAGTTTTCCTAACTATGGAGAAGCATTTATATCATCAGTAGCTTTGTTTGTTACTTTTGCTTTACTTATAGCTAATATTTTAGCTTTGTTTAAAATAGTTTTAATTATTTTTTGGCCAAGCAAAAAAATTAAAGACTTTATGTCAATAAGCAGAAAAGGACTTAAAAATAAGATAAATGATTTAAAAATACCTGTATATTATTTGCCTTTGTCTTTATATTTTTTTACATTTTTATGGATTATCTGGATTTATGCTAGATCTTCTTATAATTTAGGCGTTATTGGTAATGATATAATTACTATTATTTTAGTTTCCTGGATATTTTTAATATCTTTTTCTTTAGGTTGTAAAACATTAAAAATATTTAAATATAAAACTAGCTTTTTTTTAGAAAAGTTTTTATTTTCTTGTGCTCTAGGATTTGGTGCTTTAATGTTTATTGTGTATTTTTTAGGAATGTTTGGTTTATATTATAGAATTATTGCTTATGTTTTAATGATTATTGTAACCTTTGTTACTTATAAAGAAATTATAGAATTGTGGACTTATTTTAAAGATAAAAATAATTTTTATGAACTCAAAAAATTAACTTTATTTGGAAAAGGTATTTTTTTAATTATTCCTGTGATTTTAGGAATTGATATTTCGGGTATATTTCAGCAATTTCCTTCTGGTTTTGATGCTTTCATTTCCTATTTAACTTATCCTAAGATTTTCGTTGAGAATCATGGGATAGTAAATTTTCCTTATTGGATTTATTATGGTTTTCCTCAAAATGGAGAAATGTTATTTACTTTAGGATATTTACTTTTTAACTTCCAAATAACTTTAGCGCTTATTTTTATTTTTACTTTATTAATTGTTTTATGCATTTATTATTTCTTTAGAAAAAATAAATTAAAGGGTGGCGTTTATGCTATTATTGCCTATTTAACATTGCCTGTAATATTTTTTCAAAATTTAGAAGACCATAAAATAGAAATGATTTTTGTTTTTTATACATTGATCAGTTATTGTTCTTTTATAAACTATCTAAAAAAAAGAAAAATAAAAGACTTAATTATTTTTAGTGTTTTCTGTGGTATCGCGGCCGGGTTAAAATATTTTTTTCTAACATGGTATATTGTTCCGTTGGTAATATTTTTTCTAGTACAAATAATTAGAAATAAAATAAAAGTAAAATATTTTTTTATTTGGGGATTAATAATATTTATTTTTATGTTGCCATGGTTTGTCAGAAATATTAAATTTAGCGGTAACCCGATTGACCCAATTTTAAGTGAGAAGTTAGCTTCAAAACAATCTTTTTATGATACTTTAGGTCGAGATTCACAAAAATATATAGTTAATGAGATGAGAAATGAAGCTTACTTGATATGGGATGATAAACAAAAAAAGGATTTGAGTTATTTTTTAAATATACCTTTTGATATTACTTATATAGGAAATAAAAAATATATTTCTGATGCGTTAAACATAGGTTTTACATTTATTCTTTTTGCTCCAGTTATAATATTTTATTATATAAAGAATATATTTTATAGGAAATTGAAAAGGGAATTTATTTTACTATTGTTTGCTACTATTATTCTATATTTCGGTTGGGTTTATATAGGACATGTTGTTATCTGGTATGCTATTTCATTGTATGTTTTATTTTTTGTTTTATTGAGTCAAATATTTTTTACAAGAAATAAATACCTAAAATTATTTTTATATACATTCTTATCGATCTGGATAATTACAATTGGAAATTTACAATTTAACAAAAGAATAAATTATATGTCTCTATATTCACCAGATCCGAGTATATCGAGAGATAAATTGTATTTAATGTCAGAATATTTAAATAATAATTTAGATAATAAAGAAATGATTTGGGGATTAGATCAAGCAAGGGGTTATTATATAGATAACTCTAATAACCGTTATATACAAGATCATTATTTATTATATATTAGTTATTTATTAAAAAATAATACTGAGGAACATGTTATCCGAGTATTAAAAAATTTTAACATAAGATATTTTATTTGGAGAGGGTATACGGAAAATATTTCGGAAAGAATATTGTGGGCTAAACAAGAAAATGGCTCACAAGAATATGCTAATTTTACTTTAGATAATTACAAAAGGGTGATAAAATTTAAAAACAAACACATGGATCTAGTAGCCCATGAAGGAGAATATTACTTATATAAACTAAAAGAAGAATAAAATGTGTCTAACCTATCCTGCTAAAATATTAAAAATTAAAGGAGAAATAGCTCTAATTCAAGATAAAAAGAATAAATTAGAAGTTAATATTAGTATGTTAAAAAATCTTAAAGTGGGAGATTACATTTTACATAATGCTAATTTGGCTATAAAAAAGGTTTTCAGGAAAGAGGCTGAGGAAATTATGGATATTTTTAGTAATAAATAAACTTTTCAACATTGCACCAAGGCTCTATAAGTAGTAAAATAAAAATATTAAATAATATATTTTTCCGCGTATCTGCTAAAATCCGCTAAGTCCGCTTTTTAAATATTACAGATAAGCAGGTCAAAAACAGAATAGTGTAGATAATTGTTTAATTTGTAATTTGTATTAACAAAAAAATGATCAATATTCAAAAAGGATTCTATTTAGTCCTAGCAACGGCCGTCATCTCTGGCTTAGCCAATTTTTTTAATAAATTTGGCATGCAGGCTTTAGGTAAAAATGCTTTTCAATATACGACCTTGAAAAATGTAGTAGTTGCTCTATTTTTGACATTAATAGTTCTAACTCCTTTTATTTTTAAGAAATTAAAATTATTAAGTAAAAAAGACTGGCTGAAATTAAGCTTAATAGGCTTAATAGGTGGCAGCGTTCCTTTTTTATTGTTTTTCCAAGGCTTAAGCCTTACCTCTCCAGTATCTGCCTCATTTATACATAAAACTTTATTTATTTGGGTGGCTATCCTAGCCTTTCCGATTTTAAAAGAGAAGCTAAGTAAATTGCAATTTATAGCTTTGGGAATTTTATTAACAGGCAATGTAATTTTTGAAGGCTTTTCTGGACTGAAATTCGGGTACGCTGAAATTTTAATATTGATAGCCACGCTTTTATGGGCTGCGGAAAATATTATTGCCAAAATTGCTCTAAAGAATATTGATTCGATGGTCCTAGCTTGGGGCAGAATGTTTTTTGGATCAATTATTTTAGTTTTATTTTTATTATTTACAGGGAATATGGGAGGTTTGCTAGATTTAAGCTCTAATCAAATGGCTTGGATATTATTGGTCTCACTATTTTTAGGCGGGTATGTAATTACTTGGTATAGTGCTTTGAAGAAATTGCCAGTGACGGTGACAGCTTCGGTTTTAGTATTAGCTTCACCAATTACAACATTTTTAAACGCTACTTTTGTAACTCATAAATTGTCGTTAGATAAAATATTGGGAGCGTTAATAATTTTAGTGGGAGTAGTTTTGTTTTGGAAATTTAGAGAGAAACTAGAAGATCAAAAACAATTACATGGAAAACCTATCGTATAATGGAATGTTGATTGCAGCTCGTTATGCCTTTAGTCCTAATAAGCTGCAGTATTGCGGAGGTGATAAGAATAGCAATCTTTTTGAATATGTATCTCAGAATCAGCAAGATAAAGGGTTAGAAGAGATTTTAGCTGAATTTCAGACTATGTATCCTTATTTAAAATTAATTGCTGATGCTAGTCATATTTCAGATCCACTTAATTCTAAAGTTAGTGAAGCTTATTGGATAGGGAATGATCTTCTGAATAATGTTTCTATGAATAATTTCTATAGTTATTTGATTGATAAGCAGAACTTGAAGAAAAAGTTTAAAATGAAAATGGCAGAGAAGGTAATTGGTAAGATTCCGATGGGAGCGAAGCCTCATCATAGCTTTCATGTGCTGAATATTCCCAAGCGAACAGGTTATTATCCAGTAGAGCATACTTTGGAGACTATTAATGAATGTTTAATATTGCCTACACGTGTTTTAAAAATAAAATCTGGAAAATTAGAAATAAAATATAGGCCTTTAATATTTAAAGATAATCAGTTTATCTTTGGAAATTTAGAAAATAAAGATATATATTTTAAATTTAATAATAAGAAGTTTATTGAAAATATAAAAATAGGAGACTTTGTCTCCATGCACTGGTTTTGGGCTTGTGATAAGTTGAGTGATTTGCAAGTGATGAATTTGAATAAGTGGAATGGGTATAGTGTAGGGTTGGCGAATATAGGATTATAAAAACATTAAAACACTAGAGCACGAGAACAAAATTAATGAAAGAGAATTATAGAGAAATATTGAAAAAGAAAATGGATCAATATGCTCATTATTGCTATAAGATATCATACAATTTTCCAAAAGAAGAATTATTCGGTATAGTTTCTTAACTTAAACGAGTTTCATTGTCAGTAATACTTAATTATATAGAAGGTTTTGCAAGATTTAATAAGGGTAATCAGAGAAATTTTTCAATGATGTCGTATGGATTATTGAAAGAAACTAAATATCTTTTACATTTTTCTTTAATGGAAGGATTTATTAACGAAAATCAATATAAAAAGGGAATGGAATTAGCAGATGAAATAGGTGCTCTGCTTTGGACTGAAATAAAAAATATCAAAGATTCAAAATAATTGTTTTAATGTTTTAAAATTTTTATCTTTTTATGACTAAGAAACCAAAAGTAGGGATAGTAAGCTTAACATGCTGTGAGGGATGTGAATTTGCTATCCTAGATTTAGGTGAGAAATTTTTAGAATTAACTAAAAGAATTGATTTGGCAGAATTTCATTTGATTGAAGAACTACCCGAGGAAGGCAACTATGATATTGTCTTTGTAGAAGGTACTCCATTATTAGATGAACAATTTAAATTTTTAAAAAGTATTCGCGGACGAAGTAAGATTTTAATAGCGCTGGGTACTTGCGCTACTCATGGGGGAGTGCAGAAAATGAAAAATTATCATCCTAAATTAGTGAAGCCTAAATTTGTTTACGAAAGACCAAAGGAAGTGGAAGATTATAAAGTAGAATCAGTTAAAGAAGTCGTTAAAGTTGATTATGAAGTGCTGGGCTGTCCTATTGATAATAAAGATTTCTTGAGAATAGTATATATGCTGCTAGCTGGCCGTAATCCTAAGAATATCCAAAGGCCAGTTTGTTATGAGTGCCAAATAAATGGTTATAAATGCTTATTACAAGAAGGAAAGCCATGCTTGGGACCGGCTACAGCTGGAGGATGTGGTGCTGCTTGTTTATCTGGTGGGTTAGAGTGCTATGGTTGTAGAGGATTTTTGAAAGAGGCTAACTGGGAAAATATAATTAAAGCATTGAAAGATAGGGTGAGTGAGAAAGAGATTTATGAAATGATGGAAGTTTATGGAGTAAAAATTGAAAAATTAAAAAAACAATGAGTAATAAAAGAACAATTAAAATTAATCAAATAGACAAAATTGAAGGCCATGCTGGATTTATTGGTGATATTGTTAATGGTAATGTTCAAAAAGCTCGCTTTGAAGTAATAATGGGCATTAGGCTTTTTGAGAGAATAATGGTAGGCAGGAATTTTGAAGAAGCAGCTAATATTTCAGCTCGTATTTGCGGAGTATGTCCGGTTGTTCACTACTTAACTGCGCTAAAAGCCGTTGAATCAGCTTTAGACGTTAAAATTCCCGAAGATGCAGTTATAATGCGTAAAATTTTAATGCTGGGCCAATTTATTCAAAGCCATACACTGCATATTTATTTTTTATCTCTATCAGATTTCTTTGATATTTCAGAAGCTTCTACTTTAATTAAACAATTTCCAGAATATACTAAGCTAGCTTTGTCCATTAGAGAATATGGTAATGAGCTGATTCATGTTTTTGGTGGAAGATCAATACATCCTGTGTCTGGCAAAATAGGAGGTTTTAGAGTAGCACCAAATCGATCTAAAGTAGAGAAATTACTAAAACAAAGTGGTCAGATATTAAAAGAAGCTGCAATTCTAGGAGAATTTTTTAGCAAATTAAAATATCCAGGCTTTAGTCGGGAGACGGAATATGTAGCTTTGAGCAATAAAAAGGAATATTCAATATATGATGGTAGCGTAGTATCAACGAAAGGATTAAATATTTCACCAGATAAATTTGAAAATAATATAGAAGAAATTCAATTGCCCTATGAAGCAGTTAAGAGGGTTAAGAAAAACGATAAAGAAATTATGGTAGGGGCACTGGCCCGGCTTAATATTAATCATGAAAAATTAAACAGAGAAGCGCAAAAATTATTAAAAAAATCGGGTATTATATTGCCTTCTTGTAATTCTTTTTACAATATTTTAGCGCAAATGATTGAAATTATTGATAGTATTGAAGAAAGTATAAAATTATTAGAAAAAGTTTTAAAATCAGATTTGAAAAATATAGCTACAGATTATAAAGTGAAAGAAGGCTACGGAGTAGGAGCGATAGAAGCGCCTCGGGGAACGCTTTATCATGCCTATGGAATAAGTAGCAAGGGAAAGATTACTAAACTAAATATTATTACACCAACAGCGCAACTAATATCTAATATGGAAAGAGATTTAGAACAATATTTATCAAGAGTTCTAAATTTGACAGAAGAAGAAAGAACAAGGAAAATAAAAATGATGATCAGAGCTTATGATCCTTGTATTACGTGTTCGGTACATTAAGCCAAAATAACAAGATAACACAAGAACAAAATAACAAATGCCTAAGTTTCAAGATGAGTTAAAATTAAAAATGGATGAATATGTTCATTCAATGTATAAATTAACCAGGGGATATCCAAAGGCAGAATTATATGGAGTTGTTTCATAGATAAGAAGATCATTACTCTCGGTGATACTTAATTATATTGAAGGTTTTGCTAGAAGGAAAAGAGCTGTCCAGTTGAATTTTCTTGAAATATCTTATGGATCATTAAAAGAGTCTAAGTACCTTCTCTATTTCTCTTTAAATGAGAATTATATAAAAAAAGAAGATTACATTATTGCTTTAAAATTAGCCGATGAAATAGGTGTTATGCTTTGGACAGAACTGAAAACTTTAGGAAAAAGTATAGATAATAAAAAATAAATTGTTATTTAATTATATTGTTTTAATGTTATATTGATTTTATGCACGACCTACATGCAGCAGACAAAATAGTTCGGGATATAAAAGAGTATGCCAGAAAAAATGGCTTAAAAAAAATTACTAATATTAAAATTGGCTTGGGAAAAATTTCTGAGCATGGAGAAACTATTCTACCTTCTAATTTGAAATTTAATATTAAATTATTAAGTAAAGGGACAGTTTTGAGCGGTTCTAAAGTAGAAATTAGCCAAATTAGCGGTCCTTATGTTAAAATAAAAGAGATTGAAGGAATGTAGAATTTATAATGTAGAATATAGAATAAAATAGCTAGATTCTAAATTTAAAATTCTAACTTTAAAAAATGAAAAAAACAATAAAAGACATCGACATTAGGGGCAAAAAAGTATTAATGCGTGTGGATTTTAATGTGCCTCTAACCTCGGAGGGAAAAGTAAGTGATGATACTAGAATTGTAAAAGCATTACCTACTATTAAATATTTAATAGAACAAGGAGCCAGAATTATTTTAATGTCTCATTTAGGAAAACCAAAAGGAAAAATAGTAGAAGAATTAAGATTAGAACCAGTAGCCAGATATTTATCAACCTTACTAAATGAATCAGTTCTAATGTTAAGTGATTGTATCGGAGAAGAAGTAGAAACTGAGGTAGCCGGTATGCAGAAAGGAGACATTGTTTTACTAGAAAATTTAAGATTTCATGCTGAGGAAGAAGAAAATAATCCAGAATTTGCCAAGAAACTAGCAAGCTTAGCTGATATTTATGTTAATGATGCCTTTGGGACAGCTCATCGGGCTCATGCTTCAACTGAAGGAGTAACAAAATTTATACCAGCTGTAGCCGGATTATTAATGGAAGAAGAAATTAATAATTTATCTAATATTTTAAGAAATCCGGAACATCCTTTGGTTTGTTTAATAGGTGGAGCTAAAATTTCTACTAAAATTAAAGTTATTGAAAAATTATTAGAGCTAGCAGAGAAAGTTTTATTAGGTGGAGCTTTGGTTAATAATATTCTTATAGAAAAAGGACAGAATGTTGGCAAATCTAAAGTAGAGAGAGAAATGGCATTTGAGGCAAAAAAATTATTACCATATCTAGAAGAAGGGGAGAATAAATTATATATGCCTCAAGATTATATTGTAGCTAGCAGTCCAAATGAAAACGCTAAATCTAGGATTTCAAATGGGACAGATTTAAAAGACTTTGAAATGATTCTAGATATTGGACCAAAGACCATTGCTCAATATAAAGAAATTATAAATTATTCAAATATGGTAATTTGGAATGGTCCCATGGGGCTTTTTGAAGTTCCAGAATTTGCCAAAGGTTCTTATGAAATAGCCCAGGCTGTAGCAAACAGCAATGCTAAAAGTATTATTGGTGGGGGGGAGACACTTGATTTGGTTAGAAGCTTAGGTTTAGAGGAAAAATTAACCTTTGTATCGACTGGTGGCGGAGCGATGTTGGAGTTTTTGGAAGGGAAGGAACTACCAGGAATTGCAGCCTTGAATGATAAATAAAAAAGTAGTACCAGCCTCTTTAGGCTGGTATGTTTAGAAAACCAACCAGGAGGGGTTGGTACTACATAAATTAATATAAAACATAATGAAATTAAAAACATTAAAAGCTCGTGAAATCTTAGATTCACGCGGCAATCCAACTGTAGAAGTAAAAGCTATACTAGAAGACGGAACGGAAGGTTTAGGTTTAGTACCATCAGGCGCATCTACGGGTACTCATGAAGCCCTAGAACTTCGTGATGGTGATTCCAATAGATATGGTGGCAAGGGAACACTTAAAGCTTGTGAAAATGTAAATACAAAAATATTAAAAGCATTGATAAACCAAGATGTTTCAGATCATGCACAGGTAGATAAAATAATGATAGATTTAGATGGGACAGAAAACAAATCCGAGCTAGGCGCCAATGCAATCCTGGGAGTATCGCTAGCTATATTTAATGCAGTTGCCAAATCAAAAGGACTAGAGCCCTATGAATATGTAAAAGAGAATTTTGAAAAAATAGGTGGTAGTGCTGAATATAGTCTTCCTTATCCTCAAATGAATATTGTTAATGGAGGAGCACATGCTGATTCAGGTTTAGATATTCAGGAATATATGATTATGCCTCAAGCAGAGTCTTTTGCTGAGCGCCTAAGACAAGGCGCTGAGGTATTTCATAGTTTAGGTAAAATTTTAAAACAAGCAGGCTATACTACAACTGTAGGTGATGAAGGTGGTTATGCTCCTAGCCTAGAAAATAATGATCAAGCTCTTGGATATATAATAGAAGCAATTGAAAAAGCAGGATACAAGGCAGGTAGTGATATTATGCTAGCTATAGATGCTGCCGCTTCTGAATTTTATAAGAAGGAGTCTAAAAATTATTACTTTAAAGCTCAAGATAAAACTCTAGATGCAGAACAATTAGTTTTAATGTATGCTGATTGGGTTGAAAAATATCCATTTTTATCTATAGAAGATCCTTTGGATGAAGATGATTTCGAAGGTTGGCAGAAGGTGACGAAAAGATTGGGTGACAAAATTCAAATTGTTGGTGATGATTTATTTGTTACCAATATGAAGAGGTTGGAGATGGGAATTGAGAAAAAATTAGCCAATTCTATTTTAATAAAATTAAATCAAATTGGATCTGTAACTGAAACTCTGCAGTGTATTAAAAAAGCTTTTGATGCTGGTTTTAAAGCAATTATATCTCACAGATCAGGGGAGACCACTGATACTTTTATATCTGACCTTGCAGTTGGTACCGGAGCAGGATTTATAAAAACGGGATCATTATCAAGAGGAGAAAGAATTGCTAAGTATAATAGGTTAATGGAAATTGAGAATCTGCTAAAATAATAAAATCCCCCACCATAAATGGTGGGGGATAAACCACAAAACACAAATAATTATGTTTTCTGATTTTAAGAGAGTAATTGACATACAAACTCTCTAAAAGAACAAGTGGTTAGGTGTTAGTGCTATTAACAAAAATAAAAAGAAAAAAATTCCTATTGCTAATCCAGCAGCAGCCCCTCTTCTCTCGGCCTTTTGTTTTGAGTAATATATCTTCGCCACTTTTACCTCCTGTAATTTAATAAAATCATAAAATAAACATATTGTCAAATATTAAACCTACAATCTTAATAGTTCTAGATGGCTTTGGCATAGCTCCCATGCACGAAGGAAATGCGGTAGCTCGAGCCAAAAAGCCTTTTTTTGATAGCCTGATTCGCGATTACCCACATGCTTTATTACAAGCTTCCGGAGAAGAAGTAGGCTTGCCTAAATTTGAATTTGGCAATTCGGAAGTGGGGCATATGAACTTGGGATCAGGTAGGGTAATGTATCAAGAATTGCCTAAAATAGATAAAGCTATTCAAGATAAGTCTTTTTTTACCAATAAAGCTTTAATAGGTGCTATTGAGCATGTTAAAAAAAATAACTCTTCTTTACACCTAATGGGATTAGTAAGTCCTGGCGGGGTTCATAGCCACAGCAGACATTTATATGCACTTTTAGAATTAGCAAAAAAGGAAAAAGTTAGGAACGTTTATATTCATGCTTTTACTGATGGCCGTGATACGCCCAAAGATTCTGCCAAAGATTTTATTTTAGAGCTAGAGCAAAAAATTAAAAAATTAAGAGTTGGTAAAATTGCTACAATTTCTGGTAGGTTTTATGCTTTAGATCGTGATAATAGGTGGGAGAGAGTAGAGAAAGCTTATCGCGTTATGGTTTTAGGAGAAGGCAGAGAGAGTAAAAACACTAAAGAAGCCATAGAAGATTCTTATAAAAGAAATATTTATGATGAAGAGCTAGAGCCGGTAGTAATAAAAGGAGTTGACGGTAAAATATCAGCTAATGATGCGGTAATATTTTTTAATTTCCGGTCTGACAGAGCCAAACAAATAACCAGAGCCATAACTTCTCCGGAGTTTGATGGATTTAAGAGGGAACTAATCCCTAATCTATATTTTGTCTGCATGACTAAATATGACGAAGGCTTGCCAGTAAAAATTGTATTTACAGAAAACAAAATAAATAATGTTTTAGGTGAAGTGGTGAGTAAAAATAATTTAAAACAATTACGTATTGCTGAAACAGAAAAATATGCCCATGTAACTGTTTTTTTTAACTGTGGTCGTATTGATCCATTTAAGGGTGAAGATAGAATGTTAATTCCTTCACCACAAGTAGATTCATATGATAAGAAGCCAGAAATGAGTGCTTTAGAAGTAACGGATAAAGTTTTAGAAGATATAGAAAAAGGAGAACATGATTTTACCCTAATTAATTATGCTAATTCAGATATGGTAGGTCATACCGGAAATTTACAGGCAGCCATAAAAGGTATAGAGACGATAGACAAGTGTTTGAGTAAAGTTATGCCAAAAATTTTAGAAAAAGATGGCAATGTCATAATTACTGCCGATCATGGTAATGCTGATATTATGATTAATTTGATAAATGGCGAAATAAATAAAGAGCATACGGTAAATCCGGTGCCTTTTATAGCTATTTCAAATAATAAAAAAGGGCAAGGCAAGTTGGAAGATTTAAGTTTATTATTACCTATTGGGATTTTAACTGATGTGACGACTACCGTATTGAGTTTGATGGGATTAGATAAGCCGGAAGAGATGACGGGGACAAATCTTTTAGAATATATATAACTAATGTAGGAGTAGAACACTGTTTTGCTCCTACGAAAAAAATATGAAAAATACATACAACAAAGTTCCCGTCGAAATATCTGCTCGCCATATCCACTTAACTCAGGAAAATGTTGAGAAGCTTTTTGGCAAAGGATATAAAATATCACCGCTAAAAGAATTATCTCAGCCAGGACAATATGCATCTAAAGAGGTAGTTGATATAGTTGGTCCCAAGGGAGAAATTAAAAATGTCAGGGTGATTGGACCCTGCCGTCTATTTAGTCAGGTAGAAGTTTCTATAACTGATGGCAGAAAACTAGGCGATATTCCACCGGTCAGAGTATCTGGTGATATTATTGGTACACCTGGCATATTAGTAAAAGGTCCAAAAGGAGAAATAAAATTAGATAAAGGATTGATTTGTGCTATGCGTCATATACATATATCTCCAGATGAAGCAAAGCAATTTGGATTGGAAGCTAAGCAGAGAGTATCAGTGGAGATAACTGGTTCTCGTGCTTTAATTTTTAAAGATGTTATTGTGCGTATTCACCCTAAATTCAGTTTATCTTTTCAAATGGATACGGATGAGGGGAATGCAGCTGATGTAGGGCTAGGGGATTATGGGAAATTAATAATATAAAAATATGAATGAGAGATCAGAAGGAGCAGAAGTAATAAATTTGGCAGAAGAAAAATTAAAGAGAGCTAAAACACAAGACAAAATGTCTAAGGTGTTAGAAGAACTTAGAAAACAAGATCCAAATAAAGGAAAAGAAGCTTTTGGGAGAGAATATTTTATTTCTTTAAGACAAAAGATTATTGCAAGGCAGGTCAAGGGAGAATTATCAGTAGAAGAAGCCAAAGAATTATTTAGGCAGATAGAAGAATTGAAAAAAGAAGTATTCGAAGAAAGAAGTTTTTAGAATTTTTAAATTAGGGAATAAATTTTTTATAATAGTTATATTACTATAAATGCCTATATTAAGCTAAAATATCGGTATTTTCTTTTTTTAAGACAAGATTTATGTTATAATTAAAAAATCGATTAATTAAGAAATAAATGAAAGATAAAATATTAATTATAAATTCCGGCTCCACTTCCTTGAAATATAAATTTTTTAACAGTGGAGATTTAAAAGAAGAAAAATTTGGCTATATTCAAAATATTGGAGAAGAAGTTAAGGATCATAAAGAGGCTTTAGAGATTGCCCTGAAAGAGATAGGTGATTTGGAGCGTATTAAGATAGTAGGGCATCGTGTTGTGCACGGAGGCGAGGAATTTGTAGAAACTACTAAAATAACAGCTGAAAATTTAAAAGAATTAGAAAAATATAATGAATTAGCACCATTACATAATCCAGCTAATTTAATGGGAATAGAGGCAGCCATAAATTTATTAGCAAATGTTTCAAATTATGCCTGTTTTGATACCGCTTTTTATAAAGATTTAGAAGAGAAAGTGTATAGATATGCGATACCGGGGAGATTTGATGTGAGAAGGTATGGATTTCATGGGTTGTCGCATAATTATGTGGTGAGCAAGATGATTGAGAGTAATCAAGGATCAGAGATCAAGGATCAACAGACCAAAACAGTAGCTGAAGATTTAAAGATTATATCATGTCATCTTGGTGGGGGATGTTCAATAACGGCATCGTTAGGTGGCAAGGCAGTAGATACTTCTATGGGGTTTACACCTATGGAAGGATTAATGATGATGAGCAGATCAGGAGATATTGATCCGGGGGTGATTACCTATTTACAAAGAAAAGAAAATTTGGATGTTGATGAAATAGATAAAATGTTAAATTTTGAAAGTGGAGTATATGGGATATGTGGCGAGAAAGATTGGTTGAAAGTTTTAAATAGGGTAGAAGAAGGAGATAAAACGGCCAAGCTTGCTTTTGATATGTTTTGCCTACGAGTTAAAAAATATATTGGAGCATATTATGCAGAATTGGGCGGATCGGATGTATTGATTTTTACGGGCTCTATTGGGTCAGGAGATGAAAGAACGAGGGGAGTTATATGTGAAGGGTTACCTTTTTTGGGAAGAATTAAGGTTGAGGCGGTGGAGACGGATGAAGAATTACAAATCGCTAAACAAATAATTAATAAAATAAAATGACCGAGAGAAGATTTGAAGAAAATCCTGATTTATCAAATAAGATTCCAGAGGCTATAAGAACTAAGATTATACCAATGTTAGAAAGGTTGAAAATGTGGAGCGATGAAGATCCGGGAAAAATTGTTCATTCTGATACTTCTCAAACAAGATACAAATTACAAAAAGGATGGTTTACTGCTGTAACGGGTGGTTTGGCTGTAATATTAGATTATGCCAAAAGGGGGGAATTAGATATTTCAGAAGAAATTCAAGCAGACATTGAGGCATGTGCTAAGGAGTTTCAAAGTAAAGATTTTGGGCTTAAAGCAAAAACTACTAGAGAAGATATAAATAAGGTAGAAAAAGTAGTTGATGAGGTTTTAGTAGAATTAAAAAAAACGATAAACAATATATAAATGATACAAAACAATACAATTGGCATTGATGTAGGAGGCACAAAAACGGCTATGGGATTAGTTAATAATAGCGGTAAATTAGTTTCCAAAGTGGAATTTCAGACTGAAAATACGCAGAGTTTTCAGCATTTGTTAGATGAAATAATTGCCGGTTTTAAAAAATTAAAGGTAGATAAAATAGAAAAAATTGGGGTTGGTATTGCTGGTCAGATAGATTCAAAGACTGGTATAATTGTGCATTCACCCAATATTTCCCGCTGGAAAAATATTCCAGTAGCCAAGACACTAGAAAGCAAGCTTGGTTTTGAATTTAAAAAAAGTAAAAAAATTACAGTAAAAATAGCTAATGATGCTAATTGTTTTACTTTAGCAGAAGCTACTTATGGAGCAGGCAAGGGTTTTTCCAGCGTGGTGGGGATTACTTTGGGTACAGGGGTGGGCGGAGGATTAATTTTGAATGGACAAATGTATCAAGGGCAGGGCTTTGCTTCTGAACCTGGGCATATGATTGTTAAATATGGTGGTAGGAAATGCAGCTGTGGGCAGGAAGGCTGTCTGGAGGCCTATGCTTCTGGTACTAGTATTGAAAATGAATATTATAAAAAAACTAAACAAAAGAAGAGCGCTTTAGAGATTGAAAAAGAAGCTATGGATAAAGGTACAAAAAGTGTAGCTTATAAGATATATCAAAATGCAGGCGAATATCTAGGCGTGGGCATTTCTAATTTAGTAAATATTTTAGATCCTGATTTAATAGTAATTGGCGGGGGCTTAGGAAAATCTGAATTACTTTTTAGATTAGCCAAGAAAGAAACGACCAAAAATGTATTTTTTAAAAAGAGAAAGATAGAAATTAAAAAAGCAAAGCTGGGTAAAGATGCAGGTGTTGTGGGGGCGGCGGAGTTAGCTAGATAGGTATAAATTTAAAAAAAGAGCAGGATGCTCTTTTTTGCATATATGGAAATTTATGATAGTATGAGTCATGTTATTAATTATATTGAATGTCTGAAATTTCAAAAAAATGGAATATATTAGAAAAAGCACCTCAGGAATTTATTTCTCACTTTTCTCAATATAATTCTACTATTTTACAATTACTATTTAATAGAAAAATTGATACAAAAGATAAAATCGATAAGTTTTATAATTTAAAATATTCTGATTTATATGATCCATTTTTATTTAAAGATATGGATAGGGCCCTGGAGCGAATTGGAAAAGCTATGGATAATAAAGAGAGAGTAGGGATATATGGCGATTATGACGCTGATGGAGTAACTTCTTCTCTCGTTTTAACAGAAATATTTAAGAAAGTTTTGGGTTTATCCGGGCAATTGTATATTCCAGATAGGGCGCGTGAGGGATATGGGTTAAATAAAAAAGCGATAGATTGGTTAATTAAAAAAGATATAAAATTGATTGTTACTTGTGATTGTGGGGTAGCGAATAAGCTCGAAATTGATTATGCTAAAGAAAAGGGAGTAGATGTAATTGTTTTTGATCATCATCATTTGTCGGAAGAATTTTCTGATGATTATATAATTGTTAATGCTAAACAAGGAAAGGATGAATATCCCTATAAAGAACTATCTGGAGTAGGAATTGTTTTTAAATTAGCTCAAGCAATTTTTAGGTCTGAAATAATTAAAAAAACTAATACAGAATTTAAGGAAAATAAGGAACTACAAGAAGAATTTGAAAAAAGTTTATTAGATTTAGTAGCGGTAGGGACAATAGCTGATTGCTCGCCTCTGACAGGTGAAAATAGAATTTTAGTGCAAGAAGGATTAAAAGTATTATCTAAGTCCAAAAGGCAGGGATTTCAAGCTCTAGCTAAGTCTGCTCAAGTAGATTTACTCAAGGTTGATAGTTTTGGAGTAGGTTTCTATTTAGCTCCACGTATTAATTCGGCAGGACGTCTAGATCATGCTAATGCTGCCTATAAATTATTAGCCACAGAATCTTATGGCATTGCGAAGCTTCTATCTTATCAACTAGAATTATCTAATAGGAAAAGACAGCGAATAACGGACCAAATTTTTAGGGAAATTAAGAAAGAATTAGATTTATCAAAGAAAGTTTTAATAGCTAATAAAGAAGGTTGGCCATTAGGAGTGATGGGTATAGTAGCTTCTAAGATTTGCGAGGAATATTTTAGGCCAAGTTTTGTCTTAACGCGAGGAGAGAAGGAGAGTGCTGGCTCTGCTCGTAGTATTCCAAGCTTTAATATTATTGAGGCTATAAATGATTGCTCGGATTTATTATTAGAGTTTGGTGGGCATAAAGGAGCGGCTGGTTGTACTTTAGAAAATGAAAATTTAGATAAATTTTCTGAAAAAATTAATAAAATTGCTGAAGAAAAACTAAGCGAAGAAGATTTAATACCTAAAATAAATATAGAAGCAGAGATTGATTTAAAAAATATCAATTGGGATTTTTATAATGAGCTAGAAAAATTAAAGCCATATGGTGCTAATAATGAAAAACCTTTATTTATATCTCATAAAGTATTGGTAATGAGTTTTGATAGAATTGGTAAAAGGCGGGATCATTTAAAATTAATTTTAAATGATCAAAATAATAAAGGGCAAATTGAAGGTGTATATTTTAATATTAAAAATGGTAAATTAAAAGAGCTTGGCAATGAAATAGATATTATTTTTGAAATTGATTGTAATGAATGGAATGGGAAGAAAAATTTGCAAATTAGGGTAGTTGATTTTAGGAAGGCTAAGTAATAATTCTTCATGAGGAGGACTATATTTTCTAATAACGAGTATTATCATATCTACAACCGTGGTGTAGATAAAAGAAATATTTTTTTAGAAACAAGAGATTATATTCGCTTTATTAAAACCATAAGAAGCTTAAAATCTCAAGACTCAGCCTTTCTGAAAAAGGCTGAGTCTTTGGGAGTAGAATTTATAGCCTACTGCCTAAATCCTAGTCATTATCATTTCATATTAAAACAAACGTCAGATAATGCTATTTCAGAATTTATGTATAGGTTAGGAACGAGCTATACCATTTATTTTAATAAAAAACATGATAAATCCGGTATATTATTCCAGGACCGCTTCAAATCCATCCGCATTAACTCCAACGAATATCTTCTCTGGCTCTCTGCCTACATTAATCTAAATCCTAAACTACACAAAATAACCCATAACCTCAATAAATATCCTTGGTCTAACTATCTAGACTATGTAAATCAAAGATCAGGGACTTTATGTAATAAAGAGATAGTTTTAAGCCAATTCCCACATAAGAATTATACTTACAAAAACTTCATAGATAATTGTCTACCTGAAATGAAGAGTAGAAAAGACTTAAAGAAATATTTTATAGAAGAAAAATAAAAAAATGAGAAGAATGTATACAATTTTTGATACAGAGACCACGGGTTTAAGTCCCGATCAAGGAGATCGTATCATTGAAATGGCAGCTATAAAAATAGTTGATGGCAAAATAACTAATGAAAAATTTGAAGCTCTGGTTAATCCGGAAAGGCCTATATCTCTTAGTGCTTCAGCAGTAAATGGTATAACTGATGAAATGGTTGAGAATAAGCCTACGATGTATAAAGTATTACCTAAGTTTTTACGATTCGTTGGAGATAGTGCTTTAGTTGCCCACAATGCTTCTTTTGATAAAAAATTTTTACAAGCGGAGATTAATCTTTGCGGAATTAATTTGCCAATTCCAAAATTCGTATGTACCCTTAATTTGTCTAGAAAATTATTTCCCTATGAGAGGAGCCACAACTTGGATGTTGTAGCGAGGAGAATGGGGGTAGGGATACAAGAAGAAGATAGACATAGAGCTTTAGGTGATGTTAAAGTAACAGCACAAGTATTTATAAAATTTTTAGAAATAATGAACATGAATTACAAGACTCGTTGATATATTTTCCGCTTATCCGCAATAATCCGCCTAATCCGTTATCTATTGTTTACGGATTAGCGGATTTGGCGGATAAAGCGGATGGTTTTATAAAATAATTATTAAGTAATAAAAATCATGAAAAAGAAATTAATTTTTAGTATTATTCTATTATTTTCATTTGCTTTAATTACGGCTGGATGTGGTAGTGACAATAATATAAGTGGGGAAGTAGTAGGGGGTACAAAAAACATAAATAATAATTTAAAAGAAAATAACATGGAAACAGAAAAAGAGGTAAATAAAATCGCTGGCACGATAAAGCTTGAATTATATAAAGATAAGGCTCCTGTAACATCCCAAAATTTTATAGATCTCGCTCGCGCTGGAAAATACAATAGTGCACCTTTCCACAGAATAATTAATGATTTTATGATTCAAGGAGGAGATTTTACTAATAAAAATGGTACGGGTGGACATGCCGCCAAATATCACGAAAGTTATGGTGACCCTAATGATGAGAGTACTTGGGTCATTCCAGATGAATTTGATGAGAGTTTGATTAATGAATATGGATCAATTTCGATGGCCAATGCCGGACCTAATACTGGCGGTAGCCAATTTTTTATAATAGATGCCAAGGAAGGTACACCTTGGCTTGATGGTAAGCATGCTGTTTTTGGTAAAGTAATTGAAGGAATGGATGTAGTTGAAGCAATTTCAGAGACTCCAACTAATAGCAATGATAAACCTGTTAATGATGTTATTATTAAGAAAGTTACAATAGAAGAGAAAGAAGGGAACCCAGTGGCAGTAATAGAGATATAAAATAATGATAATAAAATAATTTAAAAAGCCCAGCTACAAAATGCTGGGCTTTTATGATAATTAATTTTATTTAAGCTTCTTTTGGTTCTTTATATTTCTTTAAGAGATAGGTAAGAATGGGAGGAGTAAATAAGGTAGAAAAGATAACCATAATAACAATAACTGAATATACTTCATCATTAACTACGCCAATAGATTTACCAATGGCAGCAAAAATAAGTCCAACTTCTCCTCGAGGTATCATACCAAAGCCGACTAAGGCTTTATTTACCTTACCAGCGGCTAAGCCAGCACAAATTTTACCTACAAAAGCAACAACGGTGATTCCTAAGGCTACTAATAATACCGGCAAATTGAATAAAGTTTCAATTTTTACAGCCATGCCAGTCATGACGAAAAAGATAGGGATTAATAAAAAACCAACGGGTTCAATAATATCCTCTATATGACGATGAGCATGTGGTTCAATTGTTTTCAATACTTTTTCTTTTAAGCTAGCATCACAGCTTTCAACACATTTTTTAACATCAGTAACAACTTTAGGATCTTTAAAATATTTAAAGTGGACAGGATCAAGTACTAAACCTGCAGCAAAAGCACCAACTATAGGAGCTAAGCCAATTTCCTGAGCTAAGTAGGCGAAGATTAAGCCGAAAGAAATGGCTAAGGTGAATTTCATACCTACTCCGGTATGTATTTTGGAAAATAATTTTCCAACTCTAGGTGCAAGTAGCTGACCTAAAACAATAGCGCCGACTAAGAATAAAACAGCCTTGGCTGCAATCCAGGATATCATACCTATACTCACAGCACCCAATGTTGCCATGGCTGATACTACGGCAAGTATAATTAAACCCAAGACATCATCAATAACGGCCGCACCAAGCACAATTTGTGCTTCGGGAATTTTTAATTTACCTAAATCTTGAAAGACACGAGCAGTAATACCAACTGAAGTAGCGGTTAGGGCAGCACCTAAAAATAAGTAAGCATTATTAGTTAAACCAGGTAAAAGTATTGGTCCTATAAAATAACCCATTACAAAGGGTAATACTACACCAACGACTGCTACTAGGAAAGCACGAAATCCTACTTGTTTCATTTTCTGAATATTTGATTCTAGTCCTATCTGGAACAGCAAAATTACTACACCAAGTTCGCCTAAGAAAGCTATAATTTCATTTTCTTTAATAGGTTCGAAGATATTTAAACCCAAAAGAACTAAATTACCTAAAACTACGCCAATAACAAGTTCACCTAAAACAGAGGGTTGGCCAAATCTTTCCACTAAACTAGCTAATTTAGCAGCAATCAAGATGACAGCAATCCAGAGAAAAGTAGAAGCAGTATTACTAGCAGTACTCTCTTCTCCTTCATTGGTACCAGCTTCTTGATTGTTTTTTTCTTCATTTATTACTTCTTGATTATTGTTCTCCGTAGATTTTTCTGAAGTTATTTCTTCTTTATTTTTATCTACCTCATCATTATTTGAAGCAGAAACCATAGGAACAATCACTAAAGCTGCTAAGACTATTAGAAAAGCAACTTTTCCTCTCCATAATTTAGAGAAATTGTCTAGATTTACTAATTGTTTTAGTTTTTTCATCCTTTTGTTTTTAAAATTAAATAAATAAAAAATATCTGAAAAAAGTTAGATATTAATTAGTATAATATTACTTTCAATTATCAAGTCAAGCAGTTTGTGTGTTTATAAATTTTGAGTTAAAATAAAAGTAATAAAATTTAAAAAACCAATCATATCCAGGGTTGGTAGTGTATTTATTTATGAAAAACCAAAAACTAATAATATTTTCAGACGGAGGATCAAGAGGTAACCCAGGACCAGCAGGTTGTGGGGCGGTTGTTTATAATTCTAAAAGAAAAATAATTGCTAAAATTGGACAGTACATTGGTATAAATACAAATAATCAGGCAGAATACAGGGCTTTAATTTTAGGTTTAGAAAGAGCAAAGAAGCTTAAAGCCATAGAGGTTTTATGCTATTTAGATAGTGAATTAGTAGTAAAACAACTGAACAGAGAGTATAGAGTAAAAGACAAGAACTTAGAGCCGCTTTTTATCAAAATACATAATTTGACTTTGGGCTTTAAATCCGTTACTTTTAAACATATAAGAAGAGAAAAAAATAAAGAAGCTGACAGGCTGGTAAATTTAGTTTTAGATAAAGCCTTAAAGAAATAAAAATATGGCTCTAAAATCTACAAAAATTGGAAATATTAACTGGGTAAATATTATTGATCCTCAAGATGAAGACATTAACTATCTAGAAGAAAATTTTCAATTTCATCAATTAGATATTCAGGATGTTTTAGGAGAAAAGCAACCTCCTAAAGTTGATGTTTATAAGCATTATATTTTTTCAATCTTAAACTTTCCGCAAATTATAAAAAATAAGCTTAAAAATTTAGAATTAAATATTTTTGTAGGACAGAATTATTTAATAACTATTCAAAAAAATAAAATTGATATTGTCCAAAATTTATTTTTGAAAGTTGCTAAAAGTGATAATTATAAAAAGAAATTATCTAACCGAGGATCAGGCTATTTACTTTATAAAATTTTAGACCCACTTTTTAAAACATATTATTCAGAAAGTTTAAAATCATTAAGTAAATTTGTATCAAACGTAGAAGAAGAAATTTATGATAGAAAAGCAGACAAAGAAACTATTGAGGAGCTGGCTTTTGCTAGGAGAATAATTCTTGATATAAGGAGAACCGTGAGTATGGAAAAATTTATAATTGATAGTTTATCTCATTCTAAGAAAGATTTTATTTTAAGAAGAGAATATATAGTATATTTTGATGATATTAGGGACTATTTAGAGAAGGTTTGGACTATTTTGGATGATTATAAAAATATTTCAGATGGCTTATTTGAAACTAATGAAAGTATTGTTTCCTTGAAGACTAACGAAATAATGAAATTATTAACAATTATTTCTGTATCTTTGCTACCCCTAACTCTTTTATCTGGAATTTACGGCATGAACATTGAAGGTCTTCCTTTTGCTCATAATTCTATGATTGTTTGGTTAATTTTCGGTGTTCTATTAGCTGTGATTGTAACAATTGTGTATTTATATAGAAAAAAAGGATCGTTATAGTTGACAAAAGACTTAAAATAAGTATAATATGAGTAGTTAAAATTTTCACATATTATCTAAATTGCTTGTTATAAGCCAATCCACTTTAATAATAGCATAAATTTCTTTGCTATTTTATTATTATAGTAGGCAGGTTTATGATCGCTTCTTATTATTTATATAATAATAAGGGGAGGAAAGTCCGAACACCTCAGAGCTTATGGATTCGAGAGTAGAAAAACCTCATAGGATTTTCTATTAATCCTTGGGACTTTGAAACAAGGTGATTGCTAACGGCAATTGCACTCTATCTTCTAGATAGGGTGAGGGAAAGTGCCACAGAGACATATACAGCCAGCCGTCGCCTTTATAGGCTATGGCAGGCAATGGTGAAAAGAGTGAGGTAAGAGCTCACAGGTTATAATGGTAACATTATAATAGGGTAAACCCCATCTGGTGTAATTTATAAAAAGCATGACCTTGCTAGTAATAGTAAGGCTAGATAGATGATCATAGTATTCGCCGTAGTTTTCAATGAAGGCAATCCGCCTTCGCTGTTAATCTATGGCGGATGAGACAGAATTCGGCTTATAGCCTGCCTATTTAAAGTTAATAATGAAGAAACAAGTTTTAAACTTGTCTGTACTAATAAAGAGTTTGCGGTCAATTATTTAATATATGAAAAAATCGGAATTATTTTTTACAGTTGTGCTTTTACCGTTAGATTTTTTAATGATACTATTAGCAGCTCTTGCTTCTTATTTTTTACGTTTTACCAATTATTTTACAGAAGTCAGACCAATATTATTTGATTTATCTTTATCAAAATATTTACTGCTAATATTAGTTGCTGCACCTTTTTGTCTTCTTGTATTTGCTATATTAGGATTTTATAAAATATCCAAAAGGAGATTTATTGATGATTTGTACGGTGCTTTTATAGGAGTTACTGTTTGTGTAGCTATTTTTTCTTTTTATATATTTTTAAGAGCTGAACTTTTTTCATCTAGATTTTTAATTATTGTGACTTGGTTGCTGTCAATTATATTTGTTATCTTTGGTCGGTCTATAATTCGTGTTATAAAAAGAAGATTATATAAATATGGAATTGGTGTTTACAGAGTAGTATTGATTGGCAATGGATCAGCTAGCAAACACTTAATTCGCAATTTCGAAAAACCTTTATCAGGCTATATAGTTGTAGCACATATCAAAGAGTATAATGATTCAGTTATGGGCTCTTTAGGGAAAATAAGCAAAAGTAAAGGAATTGATGAAATTATCCAGACAGATTCTAAAATATCCAAAAGTAAAACTTTAGAAATAAAAGATTTTGCTGATGAGGCAAAGATTGACTTTAAGTACGTTCCTGATTTTTTTGGTACTCAGGCAACTAATATAGATGTCAGGCCTCTAGCTGGATTTCCTTTAGTCGAGCTTAAAAGAACACCATTGGATGGTTGGGGAAGAATTTTAAAAAGATCTCTAGACATTATTGGTTCATTAATTGGAATAATAATATTTTCACCACTTTTCCTAATTGTAGCAATCGTAATCAAGCTTGGTTCTAAGGGATCTGTTTTTGTTAAACTAAAGAGAGTAGGTAATAAAAATGAATTTCAGATGTATAAATTTCGTTCCATGGTTGAAAATGCCCACAAAATGAAAAAGAAATTATTAAAATACAGTGAACGTAAAGGGCCTTTATTCAAAATGAAAGATGATCCTAGAATTACCAAAGTGGGTAGAATTTTAAGAAAAACTCGTATTGACGAATTACCACAATTCTTTAATGTATTAAGAAATGAAATGAGTTTAGTTGGACCACGTCCTCATGAGCCAGAAGAAGTAGCTCAATACCAGAAATGGCATAAGAAAGTTTTAGCTATTAAACCTGGTATGACTGGTATGGCCCAAGTAAGCGGAGGAGCAGAGTTAGAATTTGATGATGAAGTAAAACTAGATACTTATTATATTGAAAATTGGTCACTAAAATTAGATTTACAAATATTTTTTAGAACGTTGGTGATTGTGATAATAGGGAGGGCAGCGTATTAGTTTGTAGTGAGTAGTTTGTGATGAGTAGAATCTACTAATCACCACTAACTACTAACTAATATCTAACCTATGAAGGTTGCCTTAGTACATGATTTTCTAAACCAAGTTGGTGGAGCAGAAAAAGTTTTAGAAATATTCCACGAGCTATATCCTAAGGCCCCAGTCTATACTCTAACTTATGACAAGAAAGAGACTAGGGGGCTTTTTGAAGATATGGATATTAGAACTTCCTTTATTCAAAAATTACCCGGAGGATCCGGCCAATATAAATGGTATTTAAGTTTAATGCCAGCTGCAATCGAAAGATTAGATCTATCAGGCTATGATGTGGTTTTATCTGATAGCTCAGCTTATTCGAAGGGCGTGATTGTACAGCCGGATACGCTACATATTAGTTATTGCCATTCACCAACTAGGTATTTATGGAATGATACGCATAGCTATACAGAAGAACTAAAACAGCCGGCAGTTATTAAAAGAATGCTCCCTTTAGTTTTAAATAGAATAAGGCAATGGGATAGGGTGGCAGCTGATAGAGTAGACAAATATATTGCTAATTCCAAAACTGTAGCTCATAGAATTAAAAAATATTATGGGAAAGAAAGTGATATTATTTATCCTCCAGTTGAAACGGATAAATTTTATGTTTCTAAAAGTGTGGGGGATTACTTTTTAATTGTATCCAGGCTTAGGCCATATAAGCGTGTTGATTTGGCTGTCGAAGCTTTTAACGCCTTAGAATATCCTTTAAAAATAATTGGTACGGGAGAAGAGTATGACAATTTAAAGAAAAAAGCCAAGAAAAATATAGAATTTCTAGGACCATTAAGTGATGAGGAAAAAAGCAAATATTTATCATCTTGCCGAGCTTTGATATATCCTCAGGAAGAAGACTTTGGCATATCGGCCGTAGAAGCTATGGCATCGGGCAGGCCGGTTATAGCTTTACGCAAAGGCGGAGCCAGGGAGACTATTAAAGAAGGGATAACAGGAGAATTTTTTGACGAACAAACTCCTTGGAAATTAGTTGATAAGATTAGAGAATTTGATGCGGAAAAATATGATCCAGAAGCGATTAGAGAACATGCCAAGCAATATGATATTGAATTATTTAAAGAAAAGATTAAGAATTATGTGGAAGAAGAGTATAGTAAATACCAAGAGAAAATTAGAAGCACATATAGTTAGTGTAATTTGTTAAAAATTAAGAATTAAGGAATCTGAATGGCGAATAAATGTCCAATGTCTAAATTTATAATTAACAATATTTAAACAACATAAACTTATGAACTTAAAGGATTATTTTAAAGTGCTAAAAGAAAAAATTAAATTTATTATAATTATAGGGGTTTTATGTGGAGCTTTATCTTTAATTTTAGGGTTTTTACAAAAAGACAGCTTTGACGCCTCAATCTTAATGACTATTCATAGAGTTGAAAGAGAAAAAACAGAAGATTTTCAGTATGATAATTATTATTCAATTCAGGCAGCTGAATATTTAAGCAATACTATTACCGGTTGGCTTGAGACTCCAGAAGTTATAATCCTAGTTTACAAAGAAGCAGGTTTAGAAGATAAAATGAGCGATGCTTATCAAGAAGCTAAAAAAGTTAAGACAAAGCAATTATCTTCTCATTTAATAGACGTGAGGTTAAATAATAGCAATAGAGATGTGGTGGGTAAATTATCTAAAGCCTTAGTAGAGGAGACTAAGAAAAAAGTTGAAACTCTAGAAATAAATGCTGAAGGTAACAGTTCGTTTTCTGTAGAAGCGGATGAACCCATTATTACTTTAAAAAAATATAACCCTTATTTGGTAGGTGCGTTTGGTTTATTGGGTGGTATATTTATTGGTTTGGGGTTGGCATTTTTTAGAGAATATTTGAAGGAAGAAGAATAAGGTAAGACAGGTTTGAAACCTGTCTGTACTTTGAATAAAATAATAGATAATAAAAAATCACGCCTAAGGCGTGATTTTTTAATTTTCACAAAATACAATTTAATTATATTTTCTGAAAAGGGTGGGGGCGAAGCAAAAGATCGATGTGGTGCTTGCCCCCTGTGCTCAATGCCGAGATCGCCTGTCTCGGTGTGGCCTTGAGCGTGGCCGTTTGGGAGTTTTTCGCCCGGCGGTAACTCCCAGGGAACCGCCTCTGTACGATCTGAGTGGCGTTTTCTCAGATCGCGCTAGTTAGCATTGCTAACCAGCGTTTGTGTACCTGCATTTTACCTCCTTAATATGCAGGGGGTTTGACGGTTATTCTTGCTCTTCAGAAAATGGCAAGCCGTCATGCCATAATCTGATTTAATCAGGGTTAACCTCCTTTCTTCTGTCAGTTAGAGGTTTAACGGGGAAAATAAGTTCAACCAGACCTCGACGCCCCGTCGAATCTTGGTCTGGTTCGCATTTTTGCCTATTGTTAGACAAACCCACTCGGGTAGCTACTCATGCTACCTCCTTTCCTCATTAAAGCCTTAAATTTTAGGGCTATAAAGAGAAAAGGAAATTTTGTAAATGAACAAACAATAAAGGATAACACATAATAGTAATAATGTCAAGGTTTTTTTGTGAAAAATAGTTTAAAATAGCCTAAATATTCATATTTAGGCTATTTATGTTGAATATAAAATATTTATTTAATATAATAAGATAAATTAGCTAAAAATAAATGAAAATAGGTATAGATATTCGCATGTTATCTGAAGGTAAAAGAACAGGAGTAGAGGGTTATACCCTGAATCTTCTAACTAATCTTTTTAAAATTGATCAAGAAAATCAATATAAGCTTTTTTTTAATTCATTTAAGGGTCCTTCCTTTGATATAGATAAGGCCTTTGATTTTCCTAATGTAGAGATAAAAAAAACAAAAATACCTAATAAATTATTAAATTTGTCTTTTGTTTTATTTAACTATCCCAAAATAAGTAAAATCTTAGATTGTGATATATTCTTTGCACCAAATATTTCTTTTTATTCATTAGATAAAAATTGCCAAAACATTATTACTTTCCATGATTTAGCCTTTTCTCATTATTCCCATTTCTACTCATTAAAGAGAAGACTCTGGCATAGAGTGGTAAACCCCAAGAAATTAGCTAAAGACAATGATTACATTATTGCAGTATCAGAAGCTACTAAAGATGACCTAGTTTTAACATATGGCATTTCGGAAGAAAAAATCAGGATAATATATTCTGGAATAAATGAGAATTTAAAGGTTTGTAATAACGACAATAAATTGGAAGAAATTAGAAAAAAATATAATTTACCAAAAGATTTTATTTTATCACTAGGATCAATAGAGCCGCGCAAAAATATTGTAGGGCTTATATCTGCTTATGAAAAATTAAGAGACCAGAATAAAATTAATAATAAATTAGTTATTGCGGGGGAGAAAGCTTGGTGCTATAAAAAGATATTTGAAAATTGGGAAAAATCAAAATATAAAAAAGATATAATTTTTCCAGGATTTATAGAAGAAGAAGATAAGCCTTATTTATATAATTTAACCAAATTATTTGTTTATCCTAGTTTTTATGAAGGCTTTGGTTTTCCGGCACTAGAGGCGATGGCTTGTGGAGTGCCGGTAGTAACTTCTTTTGTTTCTTCTTTACCGGAAGTATGTCAAGATGCAGCTTTGTTGATTGATCCTTATAATATTGATGATTTGGCTTTGGGTGTTTATAATGGAATAGTTGATAAAAATTTGCGACAAAGGTTGATTAATAAAGGATTAGGGAGAGTGAAGGAGTTTAGATGGGAAGAATGTGCAAAGAGCGTGTTAAGTGTGCTTGAAGATAAAAAGTAATAGGATTATACTAATATTGTTTTATGTAATACAGTGTTTTAATTTCCAATTACCAATTTCTAATTCCTAATAAAAATCCAAATGTCAAATTTCAAAAATAATTTGTCATTGGATATTAAAAATTTTATTAGAAATTAGGAATTTTGATACTAATTATATTTATTCTATTATGCGTATTGGAATAGATGCTCGCTTTTACGGCCCTAAAGGTAAAGGCCTGGGACGTTATACAGAAAAATTAATAAAGAATTTAGAAAAAGTTGATAGAACAAATCAGTATATTATTTTTTTACGCCAAGAAAATTTTGATGAATATATTCCTGAAAATGAAAATTTTGAAAAGATAGTTGCTGATTTAAAATGGTATTCGTTAGATGAACAATTAAAAATGCCTAAATTGATAAAAGAGCACAAGATTGACTTGATGCATTTTCCTCATTTTAATGTGCCAGTATTATATCGAGGGGATTTCGTAGTTACTATTCATGATTTAATTTTATTAAGATTTCCAACTAAAAGGGCAACTACCTTAGGGCCATTATTGTATAAATTTAAATATTTGGGCTATAAGTTAGCTATTAATTCAGCTGTTAGAAGAGCGAAAAAGGTTATTACGGTTTCGGAATTTACCAAAAAAGATTTGATAAGTTATTTTAAAATAAGATCAGATAAAGTAGAAGTTACTTATGAGGCTTGTGACGGAGTAGAGAGTGGGCAGTTATCCATTCCGGAGCCGGGATTTTTAGAAAAGCATAAAATAACCAAGCCTTATATTTTGTATGTAGGCAATGCTTATCCTCATAAAAACTTAGAAGGAATGATTGAGGCCTACAAAGAATTTAAAAAAAGAAATAATTTTTCACACCAGCTAGTTTTAATTGGGAAAGAAGATTATTTTTATAAAAGATTAAAACAAGATGCTTATAGCACAGGACTTTTACATGATAATTCAATAGTATTTTTTGGTTTTGCTTCCCAGAAAGATTTAGCTTATTTATATACCAAAGCTAGTCTTTATATTTTTCCTTCATTTATAGAAGGCTTTGGTTTGCCAGGACTAGAAGCAATGAGTTTTGGTTTACCGGTTATATCGTCTAATACTTCTTCTTTACCTGAAATATTGGGTAGGGCGGCAATATATTTTAATTCTAAAGATAGGGAAGATATAGTTTTAAATATCGAAAAAGTTTTAAAAGATAAGCAACTAAGAAATAATATGATTAATAACGGTTATAGACAGATAAAAAAGTTTAATTGGATAGATTGTGCGAAGGAGACACAAAAAATTTATGAAAATGTAAAATAAATATGAAACATAATTTACAAATACGTAGGGGTTCAAAATTTTGAACCCCTACGTATTTGTGATATAATTTTAAAAGCAAAACAAAAACAATGGAGGAAAAATCAAATAAAAATAAAAAAAGGTTTTACTCAGATATCAAACCTGTTTTAGTGATAAAAAGAAAACAGGAATATTTTGGTGACCAAAAAAATAAAGTATATAAGAAAAGAAGCATTGATATAAATAAGCAAAACAAAATATTTAATGAATCGACTCAGTCTAATTTAAGGTTACAGGGGACAGAAAGAGCGACCAATCAAAACTTAGAAAATAGTAGTATTTTAAGTTTTAAGGGAAAGAACGATAAAGTATTGAAATATTTGCTAAATACTATAAAATCAGTGGTTAAAAATTTTAATTTTAACCAAGTGACTAATGGGCTTATTTCATTTAAAAAGCTATTGTTTTTAAAAAAATCATTTACTGCCTTTATAATAATTGCTTTATTTTTTACATCTTCAATTAAAGGGTTTGCTTTTGTTGATAATAATTTATCTAAGACAAAAGGCAAAATATTAGATGATACAAATGTGGCTTATCAATATTTAATGTCAGGTGAAGGATCGATAATGGAAAAAGACTATAATCTCGCTTCTTATAAGTTTAATGTAGCGGCTGAGCGTTTTGAAGCGGCTGGATCAGAATTAGGCAGAACAGGTGAGATAATAGCTCGTTTATTAAGAGAAGTACCTGGCGGATCAAGTATTTATTCTGGAGAAAAATTATTAGAGGCTGGTGCCAATGTTTCCTATGCTTCTAAATGTTTAACTCAGGCTTTTGAACCTTTTTCAAAAACCGAAGATATATTTTCAGAATTTAAGGGAGAAAATAACGAAAAAGTACCCTCTTACAATAAAATATCATTTACTACTGCTCTGGCTTCTTCTTATGAAAACATTTTATTAGCTCAAAAAAATATTAAACAAGCAAATCTTGATTTAGAAGATGTAAAAGCAGAAGATTTTCCCGAAGAGTATAAATCACAAGTGATAATACTTAAATCAAGCATTCCTAAATTAGAAAAAGGCTTAGAATATTTTTCAGCTCACGTAGATTTAATATTAAAGTTATTGGGTCATAATCAGCCTCGTAAATATTTATTACTTTTTCAAAACAATCGTGAGTTAAGAGCTACAGGAGGATTTATTGGTACTTATGGTATTTTTGATATGGATGAGGGTAAAATTAACAATTTAAAAATAGAGGGACCCTATAATATTGATGGCCAGCTGACAGATAATGTAAAAGCTCCTGAAGCTATGCGCTTAATACAAACCAGGTTATATATGCGTGATGCTAATTGGTTTCTAGATTTTCCAACATCAGCTGAAAAAGTTAATATAATGCAAGAGAAAGCAGGTGGACCAACTGTTGATGGTGTAGTTACTTTCACAGCTTCTGTTTTTGAAGATTTATTAAAAGTAACTGGACCGATTGAAATGCCTGATTATAATGTTACAGTTACCTCCGAAAATTTTTTCAACGAAGCTCAAAAAGAAGTCGAGATAGATTACGATAAGCAATTAAATAAACCTAAAAAATTTATTGCTGATTTATTTCCAAAATTTTTTGAAAAAATATCTAATGTCGACAAAGATAAGTGGCCAGAAGTTCTGGATGCATTTATAAATAGTTTTTATAAGAAAGATATTTTAATTTACTTTTCCGATGAAGAGTTAGAAAATTTAATTAAAGATTTTGGTTGGGGAGGGGAAGTTAAGGAGACAGAAGGAGACTATTTATCTTTAGTAGCAAGTAATATTGGAGGAGGTAAAACAGATCAGGTGATAGATCAAGGAATAGATTATAATTCCGAGATACAGTCAGATGGGTCAATCATAAATACTGTTAAAATAAAAAGAAAACACAATGGTGATAAAAATGATTTTTGGACTAGAACTAAGAATGTTTCTTATCTCAGGCTCTATGTACCCAAAGGAAGTATTTTAATAGATGCTTCTGGCTTTGATAATCAATTTTATAATGTTTTAATGCCTGCAGATGGAAATGCAAAGGACGACTCTTTAATAAAAGAGATTGAGGATAGTACAGTGATTCATGAGCCATCTCAGACTCGTATAACGGAAGAAAGTGGTAAGACAGTTTTTGGGAACTTTTCTGGGTTAGAGGTAGGAGAAGAAAAAGAAATAGTGTTAAAATATAAGCTGCCTTTTAAAATATCATTAGGAAGTAAATTAGCTGAAAAACATAGTTTATTAGTCCAAAAACAACCAGGAACTCCTAATATGGTTAATTTTAAGGCTCAAATAGAATTTCCTTCAGACTATGAGTCAATTTGGCAATATCCAGATAATTTAAAAGTAGATCAAAATACATTTAGGGTTGAAGATAAAATAAACAGTGATAAAGTTTATGGGTTTGTGTTAGGTAAGAAAGAGTAATAAGGTATAATTTTATTTATGTTTAAATTTTTTAAAAATTTTTCATCAAAATCCGCTATTTCTCGTGGCGCTTTTATTTTAGGCATTTCCTCTTTATTGAGTAGATTTTTAGGCTTAATAAGAGATCGTCTTTTTGCTGCCAAATTTGGAGCTGGAGATATGTTAGATGCTTATTATGCTGCTTTTCGTATACCTGATTTTATCTTTAATCTATTAATATTAGGTGCCCTATCATCTGCCTTTGTGCCAGTTTTTGTTAAGTATTTATCTAAAGATAAAAAAAATGAAGCTTGGGAAATTGCTAATTCATTATTAAATATTTTACTTTTAGTTACAGTGGTAATTTCTAGTTTGATTTTTATATTTATGGATCATTTGATGTTTTTGATAGCTCCTGGATTTAGCCAAGATAAATTAGAATTAGCGATTTTATTAACCAGAATAATGTTAGTTTCGCCTATATTATTTGGTATAAGCAATATCTTCTCTTGCATTCTTAATTCATTCAAAAGTTTTTTAACTTATTCTCTGGCACCAATTTTGTACAATCTGGGTATTATTTTTGGTGTACTATTCATCGTACCAAAATATGGAGTTGCGGGGATAGCTTTTGGAGTTGTTATCGGTGCATTTTTACATGGATTAGTGCAATTGCCTCAGGTTATTAAATTAGGATTTAGATGGAAGCCAAGATTTAATATTAATCATCAAGGAGTAAGAGAAATTACTAAATTGATGATTCCCAGGAGCCTAGCTCTGGCTTTTAATCAAATTAATTTGTGGATGGTGACAGTTATTGCTTCAACCATTGCTTCAGGTAGTATTGCTATTTATAATTTAGCCAATAACCTACAAACTTTTCCTATTGGAATATTTGGTGTATCATTTTCTATCGCTGCCTTTCCTTGTTTAGCGGAAGCAGCTGCTCGCAATGATGAAAAATTATTTAGAGAACAATTTTCTAAGACTTTTCTGAAAATATTATTTTTCGTAGTACCTATTAGTGCCTTGATGTTATTAGAGCGAGCGCAAATTGTAAGATTGATTTTAGGAGCGGGGCATTTTGATTGGAATGATACCTACTTAACCGCTCAATCTTTGGGACTTTTTGCTTTATCAATTTTTGCTCAGAGCCTGATACCTCTTTTGGCGCGATCATTTTATTCTTTATCGGATACTAAGACGCCAGTCATAATTAGTATTATTTCCATGATTTTTAATATTATAGCCAGCCTTGTTTTGGTAAATTATATGGGCGTCTTGGGCTTGGCTCTTGCTTTTTCTGCTACCTCTTTTATAAATATGATTTTACTTATTATAGTTTTAAAGATAAAAGTTGGAACTTTAGATGAAGGGGGAATTTTTAAAAATGGCTTCAAAATATTGGCTGCTTGTATAGTTATGATTGTAGTTACCTATCTAATGTTATATCTATTAGCAGAATATGTTGACATGCAGACCTATTTAGGTGTACTCTTACAGGCTTTAGGAGCAGCTCTGGGGGGATTGGTGGTTTATATTATTATGGGGCTTATTTTAAAGCAGGAAAATGCAAAAGATTTCATAGGTAATTTTAAAAACTTTTTTTCTAATAAATGTGCATCAAAAATCAAAAATTAAAAATTATAATATATTTTCTATAATTCTTAATTCATAATTTATTATTCTATATTTTATGAGCAGTTTTATGCCAATATTGATCCAAACTCTAAAAAACTACTGGCAGTACTTTGTAGATAAGCTGCCCCTTTTAATGTTGGCGATAATTGTTCTAATTATTTTCCTTGTTGTTTCTTATATTGGCAGAAGAATTTCTTTAGAAATAGTTGAACGATTAAAAGACAAGGGAAGAATAGAGATTACTATTGTAATAGGCCGTATTTTTAGAGCGGCTGTACTAGTTGTAGGCTTAATTATTGCTATGAGTGTTTATGGTATACAATTATCAGCTCTGATAGCGAGCTTAGGGTTAATTGGTTTTGCCTTAAGTTTTGTTTTGCGCGACTATATAATGGATTTTCTAGCGGGACTTATAATATTAACTCAAAGACCCTTTGTTATATCTGATGAAATAAAAATAGGTGATTATGAAGGTGTAGTGAAAGGAATTGAAATGAGATTTATAGTGATTAAAACTTATGACAATAGAAAAGTTTTGATTTCTAATTCGGATGTTTTAAAAAAAGCGGTAGTAATTACTACTGGCTATTCTAAGAGAAGAATTGATTTAGAGATTAGTTTTAAAGGACTAAATAACGAGAATGAATTGGGGGAAATAATAAAGAAAATAAGAAATACAGTTAGAAAGATAAAAGGGGTAGAAGCTGGTGATGATATAGAGTTATTTTTTGATGGAATTGAAGATGAAAAAATAAGGCTAAAATTATCTTTTTGGACTAAGCCAGAGAGGGATAAAATTAAATTAAATAGGAGTAAAGTTATTGAGGATGTATATTGGTTACTAAGTGAGAAAAAAGTTGAGGGAGTTAAAATAGTATAATAAAAGAGACTCGGTTCTAAAATGGGAACCGAGTCTCTTTGCAAATAATCAAAGCTCAACCTTTCTGGAGATTCAAGATTGAGCCTTTATATTTTAAAAAATTTTATTTTCTATTATGTCTTTTTCTATCTAATTCACTCAAATACTTTTTTCTTAACCTGACGTTTTTCGGTGTAATTTCTAAATATTCATCATCTTTCATTATTTCTAAACCTCTTTCAATGTTTATTTCTTGAGAAGCTTTTAAAATCATAGCATCATCAGCGCTGGCGGCTCGCATATTAGTTAAGTGTTTTCCTTTAATTGGATTAACTGGAATATCTACTCCTTTAGAGGTATTACCGATAACCATGCCTTCATATACTTCAGTGTTAGCATTAATATATAATTTGCCTCTATCTTGTAAATTAAATAAAGAATATGCTAGAGCTTTGCCATTTTCCATAGAAATCATAGAACCTACTTTGTGTTTCTTTATCTCTCCAACGTGTGGTTTAAATCCTAACACTCTGGAACATAATATTCCTTCTCCTCTAGTATCCATAATAAATTCTCCTCGATATCCTAGGAGTCCTCTGGTTGGAATATGGAAAATCATTCTAGTTTGATTTTCTTCTTGCTGCATATCAATCATTTCACCTTTTCTTTTAGCCATTTTTTCAATAATGGTGCCAGAACATATTATTGGGGACGTCGATAGTTACCTCTTCAAAAGGCTCTAATTTACGGCCATCTTTTTCTTTTATAATAACTTGTGGTTCAGAGACCTGAACTTCATAGCCCTTTTTTCTCATGTTTTCAAGTAGAATAGTGATATGCAATTCACCACGGCCATATACTTTATAATAATCATTATTGGAAAAATCTATTTTTAAACCCACATTTACTTCTAATTCTTTTTCTAATCTTTCTCTAATTTGTCGGGTAGTTACTTTGTCACCTTCCTGTCCTGCAAAAGGGGAATCATTTACTAGGAAATTTAGTGAGATGGTTGGCTCATCAATATCAATACTGGGTAGAGTTTCTTGATTTTCATCTTCACAAACTGTTTCGCCAATAAAAATTTCTGGAAGACCAGCAATCATAACTATATCTCCAGCTTCCGCAATTTTTGCCTCGCGTCTTTCTAATCCGTAGAAAGTAAATAATTTTGTTAGTCGCCCAGATCTTACCTTGTCTTTGTTTTTTATAATAACACTTTGAGTATCTTTTATTTTACCTTCATATATTCTACCAATTGCCAAACGGCCCAAAAAATTATCATAAGCTAGGTTAAAAGGTTGGAATAAAAGTTTCTTATTTGATAACTCTTCGCTTGAGGCTGGCTTCACATTTTCCATAATCAAATCAAGCAGGGGAGTTAGGTCTTTTGATTCATCTTCTAGCTTATGTTTAGCTATCCCTTGTTTGGCAATAGTATAAATGGTTTTAAAATCAAGTTGTTCATCTGAGGCTTTTAAATCCATGAATAATTCTAGGACCATATCATTCACCTCATTGGGTCTGGCGGCTGGCTTGTCTATTTTATTAATAACTACAATTGGTTTTAATCCTAATTCCAGAGATTTTTTCAAAACAAATTTAGTCTGAGGCATTGGTCCCTCTTGGGCATCTACTAGGAGTAAAACAGAATCAATAGAGCGTAAAACACGTTCTACTTCCGAGCCGAAATCAGCGTGTCCCGGAGTATCAACTATGTTTATTTTAGTATCTTTATAGAAAATACTGGTATTTTTGGAATAAATTGTAATTCCTCTCTCCTTTTCCATAATATCGGTATCCATAGTGATATCTGCGCTGGCTACACCAGTTTGCTGCATTAGGGCGTCTGTGAGGGTGGTTTTGCCGTGATCTACATGAGCGATAATGGCTATATTTCTAGTTTTCATTAAGATTTAGGTTAAAAAGTAATAAACATTACTATACTCTGATTAATAGCATGTGTCAAATGTATTATTAGCTTATTTTAGGGGAAAACGTGGAGTAGTATGCTTTATTATTGACAAATAACTTAAAATATTACTTAATCTATAAGTAAGAAAATTTTCATATTGTTTTTTTAAAAAATATTATTGAGAAATAATAAGAAATCTAAATTTATAGGTTTCTTTTTGCTTTAGTTAAAAAAATATTAGGGTTAACGAATTAAGTGAAGCGAAATTAGTTATTAGTACGCGATAAATAACAAATTTCGCAAGGCCCAATTTGTCACTCCAAAAAATACTTACTTTACTACTGCTAATTCTCCTGATAGAATTTGATTATTAAAAAGTTATTTTATCAATTCTAGTCGGAAATTATAAACCTACTAAAGTAGGGTAAATAATTTTTCATAATGAATAAAGATTATTTAAAAAAAATCCGCAATTTCTGCATCATTGCCCATATTGATCATGGCAAATCAACGCTATCTGATCGCTTTTTGGAATTGACCAATACTGTGGCAAGCCGTGATATGAAAGAACAGTATTTAGATTCGATGGATTTGGAGAGGGAAAGAGGAATAACTATAAAATTACAACCTGTTCGAATGGATTACGAAGGATATGTCCTAAATTTAATTGATACTCCTGGACATGTTGATTTTGGTTATGAAGTATCACGCAGTCTTGCTTGTTGTGAGGGAGCTTTATTAGTTGTTGATGCGACCAAAGGGATTCAAGCGCAAACTTTAGCTAACTTATATCAAGCCGTAGAACATAATTTGGAAATAATTCCAGTTATAAATAAAATTGATTTACCTAATGCTAATCCAGAAAAAGTTAAAAATGAAATTATTGGAGTCCTGGGATGTAAAGAAAATGAAATATATGAAGTAAGTGCTAAGGATGGAACAGGAGTAAAGGAACTTTTGAAAGTAGTAATTGATAAAGTTCCATCGCCTAAAGCAGTAGAAGGGAACGAATTAAAGTCGTTAATATTTGATTCTGTCTACGATGATTTTAAGGGTGTAATTACTTATGTCAGAGTATTTGAGGGAAGTGTAAAAAAAAGTGACAAAGTTAGATTAATGGCTACAAGTAAAGAATTTGATGTACTTGATGTTGGCTTCTTTAAACCAAAAATGCAATCAAAGCCGGAAATTAAAGCAGGGGAAGTAGGCTATGTGGTAACCGGCCTTAAAGACATGAAAGATTGTCATGTGGGGGATACCCTGGCATCAATTAAATGCGAAAAACCTTTACCAGGCTATAAAAAAATGGAGCCGATCATATTTACTACTTTTTATCCTGAGGATGCTGATCAATTTGATGATTTAAAAGATGGTCTAGCTAAATTAAGTTTGAATGATGCCTCCTTGACCTATGAACCGGAAAGTTCAGCAACACTGGGGCGAGGTTTCAAGTGTGGATTTTTAGGACTTTTGCATTTAGAAATAATCCAGGAAAGACTTAAGCGTGAATTTGGTTTGGATTTAGTAGTAACATCTCCTCAAGTAAAATTTAAAATTACCAAAAAAAATAAAGAAACTTATGTAATCCACACACCCCAGGAACTACCTGATCCAACCGAAATTCTGGAGATATCTGAACCTTGGGCAGCCATAGATGTTATCACTCCAGTTGAATATTTAAGTTCTATTACAGAATTAGTAAAAAAATCCAGAGGAACATATTTATCAAGTGAATATTTAGTTTCGGGCAAGGAAGAAACTAGGACAATCCTACATTATGAAATGCCGCTTGCTTCTATGACGGGAGATTTTTATGATAAATTAAAATCAGTTTCTTCTGGTTATGCTTCGCTATCTTATGAAATAAAAGATTATAGACCAGCTGATTTAGTAAAAGTAGATATTTTAATTGCTGGAGATGAAGTAGAAGCCTTTTCTAGAATTCTTATTAGAGAGAAGGCAATGCAAGAATCGAGAAGTATGCTTAAAAAATTAAAAGAAGTTTTGCCAAGACAAAACTTCCAAGTATCTCTACAAGCATCTATTAATGGGAAAGTTATTGCTCGTGAAAATATCTCAGCTGTTAGGAAAGATGTTACAGCCAAATTATATGGAGGGGATAGAACTCGTAAAGATAAATTACTTAAAAAACAAAAGAAAGGTAAAAAGAGAATGGAAGCTATGGGTAGAGTTAATATTCCATCTAGTGCCTTTATTGAAGTGTTGAAGAAATAACTGTGCAATGCTAATATACTAATGCATACGAATTATACGAATGATTCATTTGTATTAATTAGCATATTGGTATCAATTTATTTGAATAAAGGAAAGATTAACCAAATAATCATACAAAGACAGGTAATTATTACCAAACCGATTGTTGTAATTTTTTTAACAGTTTTTTGTTTCATTGTTTTGATGCTAATATATTAATATATACGAATTATACGAATATATTTTATTAGTATTATTAGTATCAATTCGTATATTGATATCGACTTATTAATATTATATGTTTAAAGATTATTTTTCACAAGATTTAAAAGAAGGGGAAGAAGTAATAAGAGTTGTCAGAAAGCATTGGGCGAGTTTTGTTTGGCCATTATGCAAAACATTTTTAATACTTTTATTTCCATTCTTATTAAGTGCTTTTCTATTTGCAAATTATATAGGAATAATTATTTTTTTTGTTTGGGTATCTATTGGGCTTGGCTATGGTCTATACCAATGGGTATGTTGGTATTTTGATCATTTTATTATTACCAATTTACGTATTGTTAATATAGACCAAAAAACATTATTTGCCAGAACAGTATCAGAGAGCGGTATTTCTAGCATCCAAGATGTTACTTATGAGATTAATGGGTTACTGGCATCTTTATTTAATTATGGTACAGTAAAAGTAATGACTGCCTCTAATAATAATTTGTTGGAAATGGCTGCTATTGAAAAGCCGAAAGAAGTGCAAGAAATAATTATGGATTTACATAGTAAAACTAAAAAAGATATATCAGCTCAGGAGTTAATTGACTTTTTAGAGCAAAATAAAGATGAAATTATTAAGAATAAATTAGAGGAAAATAAAGAAGAAATAAAAAACGATTTTAACATAAAAGAAATAAAATCAGATGAGTGAAAGACCATTAGCTCGAAAAATTAAAACACAAAGAAGAAGGACATTGTATAAACTTATAACATTAGTGGGAATGGTAGTTTTAATATTTGTATCTATTGCTTTGGGCAAGGAAATTTATAGAAGATATCAAATAAATCAAGAAATAGATACGGTTAAGCAACAAATTGAAGAACTAGAGAGGAAAAACCATGAAATGCAAGCTCTGGTTGATTATTTAAACACAGATTCATTTAAAGAGATTCAAGCCAGACAGAATTTAGGTTTACAGAAAGATGGAGAGGTAGCAGTAGCAGTTGAGCCAGGATTAGCTGCGGATGATGAAGATCAGGGTTCAACTTTTAAATCGGATGAAAATGCTCAAGAAATATCTAATGGTAAAAGGTGGTGGAATTATTTTTTCGCTCTTAAATAGCGGATGTTGCGGATTGAGCGGTTGTCTCTTACGGTAACTCGCCGACAGAGGCGAGATAAGGCGGATATTGGCTAATTAGCTGTTCTATAATTTATTTTCAAAATCAAAAACCGTTTAAGACGGTTTTTTCAATAGCCACCTGCCAGAGTCGAACTGGCTACCTATGGTTTACGATACCATCGCTCTACCAGATGAGCTAAGGTGGCAATGATTAAAAATATAAAAAAATAAATAATTAAAATAAAAGCGGGATACGAGAATCGCCTGGTCATCCGACCTGGCGCCAGGTTGAATAACCTGGCGAACTCATTTATTTTTTATAATAAGCGGGATACGAGAATCGAACTCGTGTCTCAACCTTGGGAAGGTTGCATTCTGCCACTATACCAATCCCGCTTATTATATAAGTTTAAAGTTTAAAAATAAAAGTGTAAAGATGCGATTGAAAAAAACCTTAAAATATGGTAAGATGTATATATTATTAAATAAATTAACTCTAAATGATTACCCAAGAAGAACTAAAAGAACTTAATAAAATTAAAACAAATACCCCGACTATCAGTCTTTATTTAAATGCCGATCAAAAATATAATACTCCGGAGAAAATTTTAATAAATTTAAAAAATTTACTTAAAAAATCCAAAGAAATAATTGGAGAAGAAAATTATAAATTAGTCTTAGATCAAGCTAGATTAGTTCCCGACAAAAAATCCAAAGGGGTAGTATTTTTCCTAAATCCCAGAGAAGATATTGCTTATAGTTATAAGCTGAATAAGCCATTTTCTAATCAAATTCATATAGAAAATAACCTACACTTAAAACCATTATTTGCTATGTTTGATGAATACGAAAGATATTGCACAATTGTGGTAGATAAAGAAAAAGCAAAAATATTTTCAGTTTATTTGGGTGAGATTGAAGATATAACTAATGTTTTTAATGAATTTCCAGGTAAGCATAAAAAAGGCGGATCATCTCAAAAAAGATTTCAGGGGCACATTAATGCTATCGAACATAAAAATTTAAAAGAAGTAGCTGATAGAGCTTATAACTATTTTAGAGAAAAAGATTTTGATCGATTAATTATTGGAGGGACAAAAGAAGCAATGGTAGAATTTGAAAAATTATTACACAATGATTTAAAAGATAAATTAGTTGGTGATTTCTACACAGAAATGTTTGAAAATGATCAACATTTTTTAGAACAATCATTGAAAATTGAAGAAAAAGTTGAAAGAGAAAAAGAAAAAGAACAAGTCCAATTATTAAAAGAAAATTTAGGTGATGGGAATAAGGCAGTCTCGGGTTTAGACGAAGTGCTGCAAGTTTCTTTTGAGAAGAAAATTATGAAATTAATTGTAAAAGAAGGCTTGCAGAAACCGGGCTATATTTGTACAAATTGTGATAAGTTGATTTATAAAAAAGATGATTGTAAGCAATGTGAGAATAATAAAGAAGAAGTGGAGGATGTAATTGATGAATTAGTGCAGCAAGTAATAGCGCAGGGTGGGAAAGTGGAGTTTGTACAAGAGAGTGAAGAGTTAGAAAAATTAGGCAATGTTGGAGCATTACTTCGATACTAGATGCGATGCTAATATACTAATACATACGAATTATACTAATATGAATAAAATTACTATTCCAGAAAATGAATATGCATTAACTTTTTCCAGATCTTCTAGCAAAGGTGGGCAGAATGTTAATAAGGTTTCAACAAAAGTAACTCTGAAGTGGAATATTATTAATTCCACTTTTTTAAACGAAGAACAGAAGAGAAGAGTATTTATAAATTTGAAAAATAAAATTGATAAGCAGGGAAATTTAATTCTTTATTCTCAGAGTGAGAGGCAGCAATGGCAAAATAGGGTAGAGGTAATTGATAAATTTAATAGTTTGATTAATATGGCAATTAAATCTGTAAAGAAAAGAGTGCCGACAAAACCGACTAGAGGATCAGTTAAGAGAAGGTTGAAAGAAAAAAAAGAAAGGTCAATAAAAAAAGAGAAACGGAAAATTAGTGAAGACGTGTTTTGATTTAAGTTGGCAATGTATTATAATAAAAATATATAAATTAAAAGTAAAATGAAACTTTACAAGTCTCGTATGAGAAAAACAATTATTTTTTTATTAGCAATTATAACAACCACTATTTTTTCTGGATGTATGCCTACTAATCAAGCAGAGCAATCTATTGATTTTATTATTGGCAATCCTAGGGTTACCAAGACAGAACCAAAAGATAATCTAGAAAATGTTGCTCTAAATTCAGCCATAAAAATTACTTTTAATAAAGAAGTTGATGAAAGTTCGCTCAATAGCAAGAATATAACAATTGATTATTTGAATACTGATTTGAAATTTAACGTGAATCCATTTTTAGGCAGTGAATACAAATATGAAAATAAAACTCTAACTATTAAGCCAGCTTCAGAACTTCTACCCAACCAGCTTATTGAAGTTAAATTAAGTTCAAATATAAAGACTAAAGAAGGGAAAGAATTAGCGCATTCTGAAAAGAAGGGCGAGAGTGATGAGATTAGATATGTATTTAGGTTTAGGACGGGGGAGTAGATACAAATTTTTATGAAAAATAAAAACACAAAAAAATCAAACCTATCATCATCTTTTTTTATCATTGAATCAATTATATTTTTAACAACTCAATTTTTAGGACTATATACTGCTTGGGTTTTATATAGTATTCCTGAAATGAAAGAAACGATAGTAGAGCAGGATATATCGCTGGTAAATTTTTTAGTAGCCTTTTTTATTGGTACGGCTGTTTTGTTTATTTTAACTAAAATTATAAAAAAGAAAAGGCATCTTCGGAGTGTTTTTTTATATTATGATATTCTTCGGTAGTTTAGTTTTTTTTGATACTTTTTTGCCTATTTATTTAACGCTTATTTTATCTATTACTCTGCCACTATTAAGATATTTTTACCCAAATATTTTAACTCAAAATTTAGCTATTATAATTTCTATTATTGGGGCTAGTGTTTATTTAGGTTTAGGATTATCCAGTACACAAGTTTTAATATTATTAATAATATTGTCAATTTATGATGTGATTGCGGTGCATTTTAGTGGTCATATGGTTTCTATGTTTAAAAATATGGCTCGCGGTGGGGCTATATTTTCTCTAATTATTCCTTCAAGTTTTAAAAATTTAAGTGCTAAAATAAAAGATCAAAGTATTGATACTAAAGGTAATAATTTTTATTTAGGAACAGGAGACCTAGCTTTTCCACTTATTTTTTCTGTTTCATTAATAAAAGATAATGTAGTCTCTTCATTCTTTGTAATATTTGGAGCTTTTTTAGGAGTTAACTTAATTTATCTTTATTTCTACATAACTAAGACAAGGAAACCAGTGGCTGCTCTGCCGCCAATTGCTTTTGGGTGTATTTTAGGATATTTATTGTCTATGTTTATAAAATAAAAAATATTTGAAATGTATTTATAAAATATATTTTAATATTGTCAATATTGACACCAATATTTATATGAACTATCTTTAAAGATAATGAAACTCAATTCAATAGGTGTTTTATATTTTAAAAATTGAATAAAATATAAAAACTTCCGCGTATATATATAAAACAAATTAAAAAGTTATTAATAAAATGATTAAAGTAGAAAATTTAACCAAACGTTATGGTAAGGTAGAGGCTATTTCAAATCTTAATTTTGAAATAGAAAAAGGCGAGATTGTTGGTTTTCTTGGTCCCAATGGAGCAGGCAAATCAACTACTATGAGAATTTTAACTGGATTCCTACCTCCTAGTGAGGGAAAAGTAGAAATTTTTGGTCATGATGTTTTAGAAGATTCAATTGAAGCGCGTAAAATGATTGGTTATTTACCAGAAAATGCACCTTTGTATTTAGATATGACCGTAACTGATTTACTTAAATATTGTTCTGAGCTTAAAGGGATAAAAAAAGAAGAAAGAATTAAACAGATTGAGAGAATTGTTAATGAAACAGGGTTGCAAGAAGTTAAAAATAGAATTATAAAAACTTTATCTAAAGGATTTAGACAAAGAGTATCGTTAGCTCAGGCTCTAGTAGGGGATCCTGAATTTTTAATATTAGACGAGCCAACCATTACCCTAGATCCTAAACAAGTAACAGAAATAAGAAAATTAATTAAAGAATTAGGAAAAAGCCGAACTATAATATTATCAACTCATATATTATCAGAAGTTTCGGCTATTTGTGATCGAGTAATAATAATTTCAAAGGGTAAAATAGTAGCCTCAGATACTCCAGAGAATTTAACTTCAGGTACTGGTAGTATCGAGAAAGTGATTGTGAAGATAAAAGGACCAGTAGGGGAAGTTTTATCTCATTTACAGAGTATCAATGATGTCAATAAAGCCTCAGAAAAAGATAGATTAGAAGATGATATAGCAACTTATACAATAGAATCTGATAAAGGTACAGATTTAAATAAAATTATAGCTCGTGAAGTTATTGGAAAAGGATGGGATTTATTAGAGCTAAAGAAAGAAGCGATGGAGCTTGAAGATGTTTTCTTGAAATTGACGAAGTAATTATATAAATTTCTAATTACCAATTTTCAATTTCTAATAAAAATCTAAATGTCAAATACTAAATTTAAAAATAATTTATTATTAGGCATTATAAATTTTACTGGAAATTAGATATTAGATATTGGGAATTATGATGTCTTAAAATAAAAGAATAAATTTTTTAAACTTAATAATTTTTATACGAAGTTATGTACAACATCTTCATTATCGCCAAAAAAGAACTAAAATCATATTTTGCTTCAGCTGTAGCTTATGTAGTTTTTGCTATGTTTTTAATTTTATCTGGTTATTTTTTCTCAGTAATCTTGTTAGTGTCTAAGCAAGCTTCATTAGAAGGAGCTCTATATAACACGACTATTACTTTATTGTTTTTAATACCCTTAATTACGATGAAATTATTTGCGGAAGAAAGAAAATTGGGTACCTTGGAAATTTTAATGACTAAACCAGTTCGAGATTTTGAAGTTGTCTTGGGAAAATTTATTGGTTCTCTTACATTTTTAGTTATTATGTTTTCTTCTACGCTGGTTTATGTTTTGATTTTATTTAAATATGGTAATCCTGATATGGGTCCAATTTTATCTGGCTATTTAGGTTTAATATTACTTGGAGCTTGTTTTGCTTCTATTGGTATTTTTGCTTCTACTCTGAGTGAAAATCAAATTATAGCGGCAGTTTTAAGCTTTGCTCTAATGCTTTTATTATGGATAATAAATTGGATATCTGGAAATTTAGAATTAAGTGATAAATTAAATGAACTTCTTAATTATTTATCTCTAGCGGGTCATTTTGATGACTTTGTAAAAGGAATTATAGATATTAAAAATATAGTATTTTATTTAAGTTTTATTGGTTTTTGGCTATTTGTAACTACTAAATCTATTGGAGTTAGAAAGTGGAGATAGAATTCAGAATTATGAATTATGAATAAAGAATCAAGAATTTAAGATAATTTAAAATAAAATTAATTAATTTAAAATGGATAATTCAGATAAAAATATGGATAATCAAGATAATAAAAAACAAGAAACCACTAAAAATACTGAGAAAAAAGAAAATACAGACAAGAATACAAATGACTTTGTAAAAAAAATTGGTGAGGGTATCAAACATGTTTTTGGTATGAGGCAGACAAAATATGGAACTAATACGGTGGTAGCAATCCTAGCCCTATTAGGTGTTTTAGTTATTGCTAATTTTATTGCTAAGAAAGAAAATATTAGATGGGATTTAACAAAATCTAAAAAATATTCTTTATCAGATCAGACAAAAAGAGTTTTAGAAAATGTAGATCAAGATATAAAAGTTACTTTGTTTTATCAAGCAAGTGATGCTGAGAAAACAAATGCAGATAATTTACTTAAAGAATATAAAGAATTATCCAGCCATATTCAAACAGAATTTATAGATCCTGATACAAATCCAGCAGCAGCTAGGCAATACGGTATAGATCGATATGGTACAATTATATTTAAAATGGGAGATAAATCTGAGCAAACAACTACAGCTTCAGAGAGTGATTTTACTTCTAGTATTTTGAAATTAACTCGCAATGAAGTTAAAAAAATATATTTTTTAGATGGTCATGGTGAGAAGGATATCGAAGGCATGGATCAATCTAGCTACAGTATTGTGAAAGCTTCCTTAGAGAAAGAAGGATATGAAGTAGCTAAATTATCGCTTTTGACAAAGCCAGAAATTCCACAAGATTTAGCAGTTTTAGTTATCGCTGGTCCGCAAAAAAAATTATTAGATAAAGAAAAAGAAGTTATAGAAAAATATGTTGATGATGGTGGTAAATTATTTTTACTTACTGATCCACTAAGTGAAGTTAAAGTTGATACAGGGTTCTCATCATTGGTATCAAAATGGGGAATAAATTCTGATAATCATGTTGTAATTGATCCCAAATTGTATTTTTGGACTGATCCTTCTGCTCCTGTTATTAATGATTGGGCATCTCATCAAATTACAGAGAAATTATCAGCTGCCTTTTTCCCTGGAGTAGGTGAAATTTCTGCAGCCAGTGATGCTTCCGCTGATTATACTATAACAAGCCTAGCCAGTACTTCAGCAGATTCTTGGTTAGAAATGGATGTTGATAATCAACAAGTTGCCTTTGACAAAGATAAAGATAAACAAGGACCAATATCAATAGCAGTAGCTGCTGAAAAAGCTCCGAGTACTTCAGAGGATGGCAATACCGAGCCAAACCAAAAAAATCCAAGGTTAATCGTGGTTGGAGATTCAGATTTTGCTGTTGATGCTTATGCTGATGCTCTAGGTAATCAGGATTTCTTCCTAAATTCTGTAGATTATCTTGCTTCTGAAGAAGATTTAATTTCAATCAGACCCAAAGATGAAGAAGAGCGAACAGTGGCACTAACTGGCGGACAATCAAAAGCAATATTTTATGGAACAGTATTTGGTATGCCGGTAGTGGTAATTATTGCTGGTATATTAGTTTGGATTAGACGAAGAAAGAAAAAATAATTTATTGAAATAAAAATGAAAAAATATACTACAACTATAATTTTAGTAGGTTTATTTGTTGGTTTGTTAGCGTTTTTTTATCTTTATGAAGTCAAGAAAGAAGATAAAAGTGAAACAGATGATACTCTAGCAGCAAAAACATTTAATGTTTTAGATGTAAATAGTGATGATGTGAAGTTAATTAACATTAAACATGATGAGGTAGAGATAGAAATAAATAAACAAGAAGATAATACCTGGAAAATTACTAAACCAAAAGAAGCAAATGCAGATTTAGATAAAATAAATTCTATTTTAGATGAATATAAGGTCATTGAAGGTAAAGAAGAGAAAATAGACGCCTCGGATTTAAAAGAATTTGGACTTGATAAGCCAAAAGGTATTGTAAAATTTCAATTTAATGATGATTCAGAGAAAGAGATAAATTTTGGAGATAATTCTATAGATGAAACTAATATCTATACTAAAATTACAGACCAAGATTATGTTTTTTTAACAGACAAATTTTTATTTGATAAAATTAATGTAAAGGTAGAAGATTTAAAAGAAGTAAAAGAAGAGACGCCATCTGCTGTTGAAAATACCGATGGTAAAGTAGAATAAAGAGAATATTGTTTAAAGATGAATCAAAATAATAGAAAAGTTAAACATTTATTGTGCGGGTTGGCAGCTACATCCAACCCCTTTTTTTTGGTGTCAGAAATGATTTTTTCAGAATGGCCAAAAATTAGAAAGTTTGTTGAAAGAAATGGTAATACTATAAATTTAAATAAAAGTTTATTTGGCAGGGGTAAATTTGATGGAGCTGAATTTATGATGATAGGAATTTTTGATAATGATTGGGATATTAGAGATGATAAAATCAAAAGTTACGAAAAATCGGAGATACCCTATTACAGTTTTCATGGTTGTTATGAAAACTTTCCTAAGAGATATAAAAATATATATTTAAATTTAGCTGATGAATCGACGGCTAAAACAAAGAAAGCTGTTCATGCACACATAGAAGCGGTTTCATTATTACAAAAAGAACAATCTACCTTAGTTTTTCATCCTGGAATTATTACGAAAGGAAATAGTAGAGAAAAAGCTTTTAAAAATGTAATAAATAATTTAAAAGAAAATTTAAATTACGCCAAAGAAAAAAATGTGGTGGTTTGCATAGAAAATATGGCTTGGGGATGGGGTTCAGGGATTATGCCCTTTTGCAATGATGCGGAAGATTTAAAATATATTATAGATCAATTAAAACATCCTAATTTAAAAGTAACTTTTGACTGGGGGCATTTGAATAGTAATTTAATGAATCCAGAATTTAGAAATAAATATTATAAAGAAAGCGAGGATTGTTTAGATTTTAAGCACATAAAAGAATTTGTAGATATTCTAGGAAAAGAAATAGCCCATATGCATTTACATTATAATAGATGCCATTTTCCCCAATATAAAAAATTCAGAAAAGGAATATTTAAAAAATATTTAATGTATATGATTTTTTGGACAAATTTATCAAAATTTATTAGAAAAGAAAAAAATAAATATTTTTATGATGAACATTTGTCTCTAGATTTTATTAAAGGGAAATATAGAAAAGGATTTGAAAACAGTATTAAATATCTATTAGAGAAATCATCTATTTTTGAATATGGAACTATAACACATGAATACACTAATAAAAAAGTATTTAGATTATTTAGCTTAACTAAAAATGGGTTATATGATGGATACTTAGAGAGTTTACAAATTTTTAAAGATATGATTGGGTAATCATGAAAACACAAGAACAAAAAAATCTGCCTCTATCGGCAGATTCGCCGTCAGAGGCGGACAAAATAACAATTAGCAGCAAATATTTATTATTTGTTGCTTTTTTGTCTGGCTTTACTATTATGGCGATAGAGATTGCTGCTTCCAGGTTGTTAACACCATATTTTGGCAGTTCATTATTTGTTTGGACAAATGTTATTGGCTTAATTATGGTTTTTTTATCTATAGGATATTATCTTGGTGGCAAGTTAGCTGATAAAAATCCAAATGAATATTTAATTTTGAAAATTATTTCTATAGCTTCTTTATTTATATTAATCATTCCATTTTTAACCGAGCCTATTACTAAAATTGTTTCTCTAAATTTCTTAATAGAGAATTATGCTTCACTAGTTATTATATTAGGCTCTTTTATAACTACTCTACTATTATTTATTGTTCCAATAACACTTCTTGGTGCTGTGAGTCCATTTATGATTAAAATATTAATAGATAGAGAAAAAAAAGACGAAGGAACAAAGAGTGGTTTGGTGTTTGCTTATTCTACAGTTGGCAGTATATTTGGCACTTTTTTGCCTTCTTTGGTTTTTATACCAATCTTAGGAACTAATAATACTATTTTTATTGCGGCGGCTATATTGATTATATTCACATTACCTAGAGTTTTAAAAAAGAAATGGACAATTATACTTGTTATTTTATTGATAGGATTAATTTTCGTTTGGTCATTCTTTGATAAAAACAAAGTATATGGAAAAACTGTTTTTAAAGATGAATCCATCTATCAAAATATAAATATTGTAAAAAATGATGATATATATTATTTAAAATTAGGGGCTGATAATGCCTATAGCTCTATGTATAAAGAAAATCTAGGTATAACAGAGGGGTATTATGATTATTTTAGCATTGCTCCTTATGTCAATTATCAAGACAAGCAGAAAGATATTTTAATTTTAGGCTTGGCTGGAGGAACAATGGTGCATCAGTATAGTAATTTGTTAAAAAATGATTTTGATTTTAAAATAGATGGGGTAGAAATAGATAAAAAACTGACTGATATTGTCCAAGATAAATTTAATTTAAAATATGATAATTTAGATATTTATAATTCTGATGGCAGGATTTTTCTTCGCCAAAATAGTAAAAAATATGATATAATTATAATTGATGCTTTTGCTAAGCAATTATATATTCCTGCTCATTTAGTAACTCGTGAATTTTTTCAAACAGTACCCTCGCATTTATCAAATAAAGGAGTTTTAGCTATTAATATTGTAGCCCTCTCTCCAGATTCTAAACTACTAAAAGCAATTACTAATACACTGGCATCAGAATTTGAAAATGTTTATGTAGCTTCTTCAGAATATTCTTATAACTATTTTGTTTTGGCATCTTCTGATAGTATTGATTTTTCGAAAATTACACCCAGCATTGGCAATAATGATTTGCGTAATTTGTCATCATCTATGGAAAGTTCTGTGCAAAAAGTATCTTTTGATCCGGATGAATTAATTTTAACTGACGATAGAGCTCCACTAGAATACTTAACAGACAAAATGGCATTTGAATATTTAAAATCAGGTATTAAATAGTGTCTAACATTTAAATATGAGTAATATATTATTTACAATTTTATTAGGTGCTTCACAAATATTTAATTTTAATAGTGGTGTTGGCAATGAATCATATGTTGCCAATAATAGTAATATTTCGGAAAATGCAGAAACAAGAAATATTAAAGCACCCCAAAAAATAAGCGATAGTTTGGGAGTAAAATTAGAAGCAAAATCAGCTATAGTATTAGATAGAAAATCAGGCGAAATATTATTTGCAAAAAATGCTCGGCAAAAATTAGCAATGGCTAGTATTACTAAAATAATGACATCTATTGTAGCTCTAGATAATAAAATAAATTTAGATGATTCGGTAATTATTACAAATGATTTTGTTGAATTAGAAGGAGCAGATATTAATCTTGCACAGGGGGAAAAACTAAAAGTGAGAGATCTCCTTTATGGGACTTTAATTGCCTCTGGCAATGATGCCGCTTCAGCCTTAGCTTTATACGCCGGAGGTGATTTAAATGTATTTATTTCTAGAATGAACAAAAAAGCGGATGAACTTGGTATGAAAAATACGCATTTTGTTAATCCATCAGGCTTGGATGCCGAAGGACATTATTCAACAGCTGAAGATTTAGCTAAATTAGCGGATTATGCTTTTAATAATAATAAATTTATTGAAGCAGATACTACCAAAGAGTATGATATTGTACCCGAAGACGGAATTAGCCGTCATATCAGAAGCACAAATAAACTTTTATTAGCTGATTATCCTCATATAAAGGCAGGTAAAACTGGTTTTACCGATAATGCTGGGTTTTGTTTTCTGGGATTATCAGATGATGGGCAAGGTAATCAGATTATTACAGTTGTTCTGGGGGAAGATTTAAACGGAGAGCAATTTCAGGAAACAAAAAGTTTAATAGATTGGGCGTATAAAACTTATAAATTGGGAAAGTGAATGTAGAATTTATAATGTATAATTTATAATATAAAAATGAAGTTATTTTCTGGAACATCAAATAAACCTTTAGCGCAAAAAATAGCTAGGGAACTAAAAATTAAACTAGCTAAAATTAATATTAAGAAGTTTTCTGACGGGGAGACTTATGTGAATGTTAAGGAAAATGTCAAAGGGGATGATTGCTATATCCTACAATCAGGCTCAAATTCTGCTAATGAGAATCTAATGGAACTTTTAATAATTGTAGATGCGCTACAAAGACTTAAACCAAAGAAAATCACAGTTATTTTACCTTTTTATCCTTATAGAAGGCAGGAAAGAAAAGTTGAGAGTGGAGAGGCAATTACTTCTGAATTATGCGCCAAGTTATTAAAAGCTAGTGGAGTTAATAAATTAATAGTATTAGATCTACATACTGAAAAAGTTGAAAAATTTTTCAAAATACCATTTAAACATATAACTGCTTTTGATTTGTTTGTGGATTATTTTAAAAATAAAAAATTAAAAGATACGATAGTAGTTGCTCCCGATGAGGGTGCATTTGGAATAAATAATAAATTAGCTAAGAAACTAGGTTTTGATGCTTGCTATATAAAAAAATCAAGAGAGAGAAAACATGATAGAGTAGCTAAAATGGAATTAACTGGTGAAATTAAGGATAAAAATGTAATAATTCTAGATGACGAAATAAATACAGGTGGAACTTTAATGAAAGCAGCAACTATTCTGAAACAAAAAGGAGCTAAATCCATTATTTTTGCTTGTACTCATGGAGTTTTATCAGGGAAGGCTGCTTTGAAATTACAAAAGAGTAAAATAGATGAAATTATAATAACTGACAGTATTTACTTGCCAAAAGAGAAGAATTTTGGGAAGATTAAGGTATTATCGGTGGCAAGTTTAATAGCTGGGGAGATTAAATAAAGTTAAAATATGGCTAATGTAAAAGAAAAAAAAATTAAAGAATTATTAGAGAGAGGGGTAGATGAGGTTATAGAAAAGGAACATTTAGAAAAACGACTGCTTAGGGGTGATAAATTAAGAGTAAAATTTGGTATTGATCCGACTGGCTCAGAATTGCATTTGGGTCATTTAGTCCCTTTCCGAAAATTAAAACAATTTCAAGATTTGGGACATCAGGTAATTTTTTTGATTGGTAATTATACGGCGAAAATCGGAGATCCTACTGGCAGATCAGAAACAAGAAAAATGCTGACAGATGAAGATATTAAAAAGAATATGAAAGACTATATAGATCAGGCAAGTAAAGTCTTAAAAATGGATGAAGTAGAGATAAGATATAATAGTGAATGGTATGACAAAAAGGGGCCAGTTTTTATGATGGAATTAACTTCAAAGTTTACTTTTGCGAGAATGATTGAAAGAGATGATTTTAAAAAAAGAATTAAGGAAGATATAGATGTTAGTATGGTGGAACTTCTTTATCCTCTTTTACAGGGTTATGATTCTGTTGAGCTTAAGGCGGATGTAGAATTAGGTGGTAGAGATCAAAAATTTAATCTTTTAACAGGAAGAAAAGTTCAAAGAAGATATAATCAGCCAGAGCAAGATATTATGACAGTACCATTATTAGAAGGATTAGATGGTGTTAAAAAGATGAGTAAAAGTTATGGTAATTATATTTCTTTTAATGATAGTGCTTCTGATATGTTTGGTAAAACAATGTCTTTACCAGATAATCTACTTTGGAAATATTTTAAATTGCTAACTGATGTTTCAGAAGAAGAAATATCTAAAAATAAAGAAAAAGTACGTTTAAACGAAGTTAATCCGCGTGATGTAAAGATTGATTTAGCTAAAGAAATTATTAAAATATTCTATTCCGAGAAAGAAGCTGAGGAAGCTCAAGAAAACTTTATAAATGTATTTCAAAAAAAAGAAAATCCAGAAGATATAAAAGAATATAAAGTTTCGGATAAAAAAAGAAAATTAATAGATTTAGTTTTTGAATCAGGTATGAGTTCTAGTAAAGGAGAAGCTAGAAGATTAGTAGAGCAAGGAGCGGTGAAAATCGAGGGACAGGTTGAAAAAAAGTGGGATAGTGAAGTTGAAGTAAAAGATGGGATGGTGGTACAGGTGGGGAAGAGGAAATTTATTAAAATTGTTAAGTAAAATGGTATTAGTTATTGATTAAAATTCACCTAAATTATAATTCATCTAATTCACCTAATAAAATTCTTAAATATCAAATTTTAAAAAATATTTTTTTAATTTTAATATTTTAGAATTTTATTAGGTGAATTACGAAATGATGAATTAATATTTAAAAGTATATTAATTTTTATGTTATTAATCTAATCCTTATGTCAGGTCATTCCAAATGGTCTACAATTAAAAGAAAAAAGGGTATTGCTGATGCTAAAAAAAGCAATGTTTTTGCTAAAATATCTAAAATAGTATCTATTGCCGCCCGAGATGGCGGAGGAGATCCTGAGGCTAATTACAAGTTGAGATTGGCTATTGATAAAGCTAGGGCAGTTAATATGCCTATTGATAATATTGATAGAGCTATAAAGAAGGGTACAGGTGAACTCGATGGTGGTACTCAAATAGAAGATGTTGTCTACGAAGCTTATGGTCCTGGCGGGATAGCAGTGATTATTGAAGCTATTACGGATAATAAGAATAGAACAGTATCAGAAATTAAAAAGATTTTATCTGATCATGAAGGTAAATTAGGGGGTAGTGGAAGCGTTTCCTGGATGTTTGATCGAAAAGGAGTTATTAGGATTTCCAAAGTTTCTAATGATAAAAAAGAAGAAATTGAACTTTTGGCTATTGATAATGAAGCTTCTGATATTAAAGAAGAAGATACAAGTATAGTTATCTATATTGTTCCTGAAAAATTATCAAAGTTAAAAGAAATATTAGAAAAAGAAGGAATAAAGATTGATTCTTCAGAAGTAGAATTAATTACTAAAAATCCAGTAAAAATTGATGATAAAAATATATTAGAAAAGGTTGAGAAATTAATGGAAGAACTTGGAGAGCATGATGATGTTAATGAGATTTATTCAAATATTAATTAAAACGCTAGAACACGAGAACATTAAAAAAACATTTTTAATTTCTTGTTTCTATGTTTTTATATTTTAATGTTTTAATGATGATAATTTTAGGTATAGATCCAGGAACAGCAACGACAGGTTTTGGATTAATAAAAAAAGAAGGAAACAAATTATATTCTATTAGTTATGGTTGTATAGAAACCAAACCAAATCTAGCCATGCCTGATAGATTAAATGAAATTTTTAAACAGACTGAGAAAATTATAAAAAAATTTAAACCGGATGTTATGGCTTGTGAAGAGCTTTTTTTCTTTAAAAATGTAAAAACCGTTATAACAGTGGCACAAGCTAGGGGGGTATTAATGGTTTCTGGACGTAGGAATAAAATACTAGTATTTGAATATACGCCGCTTCAAGTAAAGCAAGCACTTACGGGTTATGGCCGGGCTGAAAAAATGCAAATGCAAAAAATGGTGAAAATATTACTTAATTTAGATGTAATTCCTAAACCAGACGATGCGGCTGATGCCCTAGCAATAGCTATCTGCCATGCTAATTCAGAGAAAATGTTAAAGTATTAAGGTGCTAAAATATATTAGCACTTAGGAGATTGTGCTTATATAATTTATTTTAATAGTATGAAAAAATTTATAACATTATTTTTAACAATAAGCTTGATTATTTTTGGTTTTTCTTATGCTTTTGCTCAAGACGAAAATAAGACAGGAGATAATAATGTAAATCAAGAAAATATTGAAGAAAATAAGCCAGAAATAAAAATTCCCAAAGCTAATGCTGGGCCAGATTCAGAACAATTATTAGGTTATAAAGTAGTTTTTAAGGCAATTACGAATGAAGAGGATGATAATAGCAATACCCAATATGAATGGGATTTTGGAGATGGTGAATCAGGAGCAGGTTCGAAAATAGAACATTTATATAATAACTCAGGAGACTACAGTGTAATTTTAAAAAGCAAAAATGAGGCAGGAGAAGATACTGATGAATTAATAGTAAAAATATATGAAGATTCTATAATTTTAATAACGGATAAATCTATTCTGGAAGAAGATTTACAGCCTATAAGGAAAACAGCTTCGAGAGAAAGGGTATATTTATTTGATATCAGAAATGATAAAGCTGATCCTGACTATATTGTAGAGGGGACATTGGCTGATTCGCTTTTAGAAAATAGCGAAGTTGTAAAGAATTCATCAGCTATTATAGTTTGGACATCGGGGAATTTGGGTTTAAATGTCTTATCAAAATTTGCTCAAAAGAGTGAAGATTTAGAAAGTTTAAATGTTAATAATAAAGCTGTTATTAATATTACGGAAGGTGGATTCACTTCTATTGCTCGTTATGCTCAATCCACTTTTGATGTTTTAAATCCAAAATACATACTTTTAACTAAAAAATCTGCTCTTGATTATGTAATTGAAGCCAAAAAAGCAGATGAGATATTAGAGTCAATTAGAGAGGCGGGAATTAGTCATAATTTAATTACTTTCTATAGCGAGCGCGGAATAAAAGATTTAGGCATAACGAATTTTATGAGCTATACAATTAATTATTTAATCAATAAAGGAGTATCGACAGATAATATTATTTTAATGCTTATGTTGCCGATTATTGCTACTATTATTGCCTTTTTTCGTCAATTTTTAGGAATTAAAACATTTGGTATTTATACACCATCAATTATTACACTTTCATTTTTAGCTACTGGTTTAAAATACGGATTAACCATATTTATAGTTATATTAGTAGCAGCAACCTTGGTTAGATTATTATTGAGAAAATTCAGATTTTTGTATTTACCTAGAATGGCGATAGTACTATCTATCGTTGCTTTTACTATTTTGGCTATGTTTGTAGTTGGAGCAGCTACAAATAGAACTGGTATCATTGGTATTTCGATCTTGCCTATACTGGTATTAATTATCATGGTAGAAAAATTTATTGCTATTCAAATGGAAAAAGGGCCACGTACAGCTATTATGCTATCTCTGGAAACGATTTTAGTTTCTGTAGCATGTTATTATGTAGCTAGCTGGGATGTTTTAACGACTTTTATACTTGCTTATCCAGAAAGCTTATTACTCACTTTTGTTATAAATATTTTAATGGCCAAATGGGTAGGACTTCGTATTTCTGAATATATCCGATTTAGAGAAATAAAAAGATTTACTCGCCAAGATAATAAGAAATAAATGGCTCAAAATGAAATTTTAGGAATGAATGAAAGAAACCTAAATTTTATTCGTCCCTACAATAAAAAAAAGGCAGTCAGATTGGCTGACAGTAAATTGGATTCGAAAGAAATATTAATAAAAACTGGCATATCTACGCCTAGATTATATGGTGTTATCAGAACTATAAAAGATTTTGAAAGTTTTGATTGGAAAAAATTACCGGCGAATTTTGTTATAAAACCTAATAGAGGTTTTGGTGGAGAGGGGATAGTCTTATTACGTCGTAGTAAGAAAAAAGAAGCATTTTTAAAATTGCCATTACGTAGAAGAGAATGGTATACAAGTTCCGGTAATCTTTGGGATTTTGAAAAATTAAAATCACATGTATTAGATATTTTAGATGGTAGTTTTTCCCTGCAAGGTTTACCAGATACAGCTTTTATTGAAAGAAAATTAACTACTCATCCAATTTTTAAAAACTATACTCGCCGGGGAATTCCGGATATCAGAATAATTGTGTTTAATAAAGTGCCGGTAATGTCCATGATGCGTCTTCCCACCGAAAGATCTCAAGGAAGAGCTAATATTGCCCAAGGAGCAGTAGCAGTTGGAATTGATATTGGTTCGGGGATGACTACGACTGCCATGACTAAATTACCATCTAGAAAAATAATTGATAGCCACCCTGACACTAATCAAAAGTTATCAGATTTTCAAATACCAGAGTGGGATAAAATACTAGAAATGAGCGTAGAAGCGCAAGTTGCTACTAATTTAGGATATTTAGGGGTAGATATAGCTATTGATAAAAAATACGGTCCGGAAATTTTAGAACTAAATGCCAGGCCAGGGCTTGATATTCAAGTAGCCAATTTAGAAGGCTTGGCTGGAAGATTGAAGAGAGTTAAAGGTTTAAAAGTAAAATCAGTGGCGCATGGCATTAGGATTGCTAAAGATTTATTTGGAGGGGATGTTGAGAGAAGAGTAGAAGAAGTGTCTAATAGAGAAGTGATTGGAAGTATTGAAAAAGTGAAATTGTTTAGTAAAGAAGGCGATAAAAATTTTGAAGTTATGGCTAAAATAGATACGGGAGCTGATTCGACTTCAATAGATAGAGAACTGGCTAGTAAATTAGGTTATCAAGACATATTAAATTTATTAGAGACAAAAGAATTAAGTCCTGAGTTGACAGATAAAGAGGCTACTAATGAAGCTAGAAAAGTTAGAAATATTTTACAAAAGGAAAATGGTGAAATCGTTGATGTTGCTTGGATTAGGTCATCACATGGTTTAAGTTTACGTCCTTATATTAAAATAACCTTTATATTATCAGGAATTAAAGTTATTTCCAAAACTAATGTGACTAACAGGAAACTTTTACGGTATAAAGTAATTATTGGGAAGAGAGATTTGAAGAGATTTCTAGTCGATACAACCAAATAAATAACAAACAATGTAATATGAAGATTGCTACAATTGGTTTAAAACAGTTTCCCAAAGCCACTTTATATAAAGACATAGACAATATTATTAAAAGAAGGAAATTAAATATTTCTGTAAATCTATTTTTTATGGAAGATATTGTCTGTAAATGGGACAATGGTAGTCTGAATGTCTATTGTTGTAAACATAATTTATTAGACTATGATGTTTTTATTTTTAGACCAGACTTGAAAAGTTTTGTGGAAGAAATATATTTTTTAGCAAAATATTTAGATAAAAATAAAAAAATAGTAATCAACCAGAGTTTTTGTGATGGTAGGACTAATTCGGATAAAGTGAGCTTTATTAATATCTTAAAAAAATTAAAGTTAAATCATCCTAAAACATATATTGTAAATAGCTATTTCTGCTTTAAAAATATAATAGAAAATGTAAAACTTCCTGTGATAATAAAAGATCCTCATGGCTGGATGGGTAAAGAAGTAGAAAAATTAACTAGCGAAAAGGATGCTAATAAATTCAAAAATTATTTTAAATCAAAAACAGGATTGCTAATACAAGAATACATTCCAGTAAGAAGTAATTATAGAGTTTTAGTAGTTGGGTATAAAGTATTAGGAGTTTATAAAAGAATAGCAGCGAAGAATGATTTTAGAGGTAATTTACATCAAGGTGGATCAGGCGAAAAGGCAAAATTAAGCAAAGAGATGAAAAATATTGCAGAAAAATTAGCTAAAGTAACAAAAAATGATGTATTGGGGGTTGATTTATTAAAATATAAAAATAGAGTATATGTTTTAGAAATAGAAAACTGTCCAGGGTTTGGTGGATTTAGAAAGTATACTGGCATAAGTCCAACAGAGCATCTTTTTGATTATGCTATTAGTGTTTTTAAAAAACAAAAAAGATAAAGATGTAAAAGCATAATATTTGTAATCTTTGAATTGAGAACAAAATTATTATATAAATAAAATAATGTATAAAAAAATGAAATTTTATTGTATATGCAAAAAAAATACAAAACCCGAAATAGTTGAATATTTAAGATCTTCCTGTGAAAAATTAAAAGTAGATTTTCATGAGCTCTATATTGAAACCTATGACTATACTAATAATATTAAAATAGAAAAGGGCGATATGTTATATAGACCATATATTGCAAAGAGATGTCAAACGCTAGAGAAATTTCTGTTAAGCAAAGAACTAACTACATTTTATAAAGATTATAAAAGATCAATTTCTAAATATCCTACTTCTTTTTTTGTTCATCAAAAGGAGAATGTTCCTGTGCCCAAAACAATATTTGACTTAAGTGAAAATCGGGATTTACTAAAAAAATATGTTGATTATGTAGGTGGTTTTCCTGTTATTTTGAAAGTCGTAGGCGGTAGTTGCGGTGTAGGAGTTCTTAAAATAGATTCATTATCATCTCTTTTTTCAGTAGTGGATTATTTGAGATCGGAAAATGTTGATGAGCTGGTAATAAGAGAATTTATTGATATTGGAAAACCTTCTTATTCAAATAGGGCTGTGATTTTAGGTGATAAATTAGAAATTGCTTATAAAAATACTAATGTCAGTTCTAGTGATGATTTTAGGTCTAATGTTGACCAAACTACAAGAAAAAGAGAAATAATAAAATTACCAAAAGAAGATGAAAAAATATTAGTAAAGGCTGTATCAACCCTAGATATAGAATTAGGAGCAGTGGATTTTGTTTATGATAAAAGTGGTAATTTAAAGATTTTTGAAGTTAATTTTCCTCTTAATTTTGTTCCTATAATAGAAGATCTAAAATATGATATTAACGATAGGATGGTTGAATATTTGATAAAAAAGGCTAAAAATAAATATCAAGTTCATATTTAAAAGTTCATGATTAAACACATAAGAAGAATTATTTTAGAATATTTATTATATGTAACAGTTAGAATGGTTTTAATAAAATATAAGCCATTTGTAATAAATATTACAGGGAGTGTAGGAAAAACATCAACAAAAGAATATATAAAAAATATTCTAACTTCAAAATATGATGTTTTAGAAACAAGATTAACACGCAACACCAGCTTATCTCTACCTGCAGAAGTGTTACGTATTGATATTTGTAATACAATTACAAAATTTATTTCTCAAATACCTCATATATTTAAAATACTTTTTGGAAACATTAAATTTCCTAAAATATTAATTTTAGAAATCTCCACAATGAGAAAAAAGGGAGGTATTCGTCATTTTACCAATATGACTAGGCCTAAAATTGGCATAGTAACGAAAATAGCTCCTTCTCATATTGAATATTTTGGCTCAATAGAAGAAATAACCAAGCAGAAACAAATTTTAGTTGAAGAATTACCAAAAGAAGGAACAGCCATATTGAATTATGATGATGATTATATTAGGCAGATGAAAGATTTTACAAAGGCTAAAGTATTGTATTATGGATTAAATCCAAAAGCCGATGTTTGGGCGGAAAAAGTTAAAGTTACAGAGAATGGATTACAATTTATTCTACATTATAAAAAAAATTATTCTTTCGTTGAAATTCCAGGTATTTTCAATATGATAATGATTTATTCAGTTTTAGCAGCTATTGCTTGTGGATTTGTTTTCAATTTAGAATGGAAAGAAATAATAATTAATGTTAGAAAATTAAATTCAATTAAAAATAGAGGTAATATTATTAAAAAAAAGAACAAAGATATTACTTTAATAAATGATTCTTATAATTCTAATCCAGTATCATGCACTGCTGCCTTAGAAAATTTAGAAATGTTAGGTAAAAATAAATATAAAATAGCAGTATTGGGTGATATGCTAGAATTAGGTGATTATACTGAAGAAGGGCATCGAGAAGTTGGCAAAAAAGCAGCAGAAATAGCTAATCAAATTATTTGTGTAGGAGAAAATTCAAAATATATTATAGATGAAGCTAAAAAGAGTAATTTTGATGTGGGAAACTTAAAATGGTTTGAAAACTCAGAGAAAGCAGCCGAGTATCTTTCGAAGGATATTAAATCAAATACTATAGTTTTGGTTAAAGGATCTAATGGCATGGAGATGAAAAAAATTATTGATAAATTTGAAGATAAAACTATATCTTAGCTAGACTATTGAGCTAAAATGTGCTAAAATATAACGAGAACTTTAAATTAAAGCTGTTTTTTGAAAAGACAGCTTTAATTTTTATGTATTAATTTTGCTACTAAAAACAATAACAAATGTTTAAGCTAGAAAGATATTCTAAAAATCCAATTTTAAAGCCAATTAAAAAGCATTCTTGGGAATCAAAGATGGTTTTTAATCCAGCGGTAATTTATAAAGACAATAAAATTCATGTTATTTATAGAGCAAGAGGAGAAGATAAATTTGGTGATGTTTTAATTTCTAGACTTGGTTATGCTATTTTTAAGAAAGATGGAGTAACTTTAGAAAAAAGATATGAAAATCCGGTGTTTGGACCTACGGAGTGGTATGAGCCAGCTGGTTGTGAAGATCCAAGAATTACTGAGATAGGTGGTAAATACTATTTATTGTATACAGCTTACTTTGGAAGAAAAAAACAAACGGAAACTATAATGAAAGAGGAGAGAGTTAATATTGCTATGGCTTCAACTAAAGATTTTTTGAATTGGGAAAAACATGGAATTTTTCTTCCGGAAGTTGATGCACCAGATAAAAATGGAGTTTTGTTTCCTGAAAAAATTAATGGCTATTATGTTTGTTATTATAGGATTGAACCAAATATTTACGTAGCTTATTCTAAAAGTTTAGAGAGACCTTTATGGAGAGGGCATAAAAAAATAATTTCTACAAGGAAAGGTAAATGGGATGGATTTAAAATTGGGGCAGGTGCTCCTCCTATAAAAACTGACATAGGTTGGCTTTTTATATATCATGGAGTAGATAAAATGAGTTCTCTTGGACGCCAAGTAAAGACTGGTTATGGAACAATAGACTGCGAAAGAAAATATAGATTAGGTGTTATTTTAATTGATAAGAATAATCCTGAGAAAATTATTTATAGATCAAAGGGATTTATTTTAGAACCCCAAGAAAAATATGAGATAGAAGGATTAATTCCCAAAGTTGTTTTTACTTGTGGTGCGGTGGTTGTAGATGATAATTTGCTTGTTTATTATGGAGGAGCGGATACGGTTGTTGGAGTAGCTTCATGCAAATTATCAGAAATTCTAGAAGCAATAAAGGGGGACAAAATATAAATATTTATAAGTATGAATTTAATCAAAAAGTTAAAAAATAAAAGAATTGGAGTTTGTTTCTTTTCTTCTTATCCACCAAGAGAATGTGGAATGGCAACTTTTACCACGGCCTTAAAGGAAGCAGTAAAAAAAAATTTACCAAAAGTTACTTTTTATATTGTGGCGATTGATGAACCGAAGAAAAGACGAAAATATTCTTCACGAGTTATAAAGGTAGTAAGACAAGATAATAAAAATGATTATATAAATGCTGCAAAAATTATCAATAATGATCCAAAGATTGATATTGTCAGCTTACAACATGTTTTTAGTCTTTTTGGTGGGCATAATGGAGAATTAATATTAGAGTTTTTAAAAAGGTTAAAAAAACCATGTGTGACAACAATGCATATGGTTTATTCTTTTCAAAAAAAACCACACAAATTTGAAATTGTTGATAAAAATTTTATTAAAATCACAAAAGAAATTGCCAAATACTCAAAAAAAATTGTAGTAATGATTCAGCCAGTAAAAGATTTGTTAGTTTATAAATATAAAGTATCAAGTAATAAAGTAATAGTTATTCCACATGGGTTGCCATATATAGCAAAACAAAATGTCGTAAAATATAAGAAAAAAATAGGTTTTAAAAATAACAAGCTTATCTCAACGTTTGGTTTAATTAGACAAAAAAAGGGTTTAGAATATGTAATTTATGCTATGCCAAAAATATTGAAAAAGTATCCAGAAACTATTTTTTTAATATTGGGTGAGTCTCATCCAGGAAGACCGAGAGGTTATTATAAATTTTTACAGAAAGAAGTAAAAAAATTAAAGCTAAGTAACAATATTATTTTTTATGAGCAATATTTAACATATAAAGAAATTATTCGTTACTTACTAGCGTCAGATATATTTATAACACCGTATCTTGTACCAGAACAGACAAGTAGCGGAGTTGTTTCTTACGCGTTAGGTTGTGGTAAGGCAATTATCTCAACAAAATTTTTATATGCCAAAGATGTTTTGTCAGAAGGCAGAGGGATATTAATTAATTTTAGAAATTCTCTGCAAATTTATAAAGCAGTAGATTATTTATTTTCACATCCAAAACAAAAAAAGATAATAGAAGAAAAAGCATATCATTATGGACAAACAATGATTTGGGAAGAGGTGGCAAATAAGTATGTTAAATTATTCTTAAAAATAGTTAGGAAATAAAAGAATATGGTAGAAAAGCAAAAATTTAATATTATTATGATTTCTACTTATCCACCAAAAGAATGTGGAATTGCCACCTATGCCAGAAATTTGTTCATAGCTTTAAGTAAAGTAAATCCTAAAGTAAATATTTCTATATTAGCAATTGATAAATTTAAAAAAAAATACCCGAAAGAAGTAAAAAGAATAATAGAGAAAGAAAAAATTAGTTCTTATCGTGAGGCTGCTAAGTATATTAATAATTCTGGGGCTGATTTAGTTTATATTCAGCATGAGTTTGGGATTTTTGGAAAACATGATGGCAGATTATTAATACAATTATTAAAAAATTTAAAAGTACCCATAGTAATGTCGCTTCATACTGTACCAATAACAAAAGAAGCCAGGAGAAAAAAGTCAAGAATTGAGCTGTTAAAAAAATTTTCAAAATACTGTAGAAAAATTATTTTAACAACTGGGTTAGCCAAAAAAACTTTAATAGATGAAACTGGAATTTCTAAAAATAAGTTAAAAGTTATATATCATGGTACGCCTCAGGTTAAATATATTAATCAAAATAGAATAAAAGATAAGTTAAAATTAAGCAATAAAAAGGTTTTATCATCAATTGGCTTAATTAATTCACACAAAGGTATTGATTTAGTAATTGAAGCATTACCTTATGTAGTTAAAAAACATAAAAATATTGTTTACTTAATAATTGGTGCTATTCATCCATCAAGGAAAAAAGAAGTTGATAAATATTTGAAGAAAACAATGTTAAGAGCTAAAGAGCTAAAAGTGGATAAATATATTATGCGGGTTAATAAATATTTAACTGAGAGGGAACTAATAAATTATTTTCAGGCATCTGATATTTATTTAACACCTTACAAGGGGGCTGCGCAAGTTTCTTCGGGAACATTGGCCTATGCAATTGCTTGTGGCAGATGCGTAGTATCAACTCCTTATATTTATGCCAAAGAAATGATTGGAAAAAATTTACGCGGGTTTCTAGTAAATTTTAATGATTCCAAAGATATAGCAAAAAAGGTAAATTATATTTTAGATCATCCAAACATACATAAGAAAATAGAAAAAAAAGCCTATGCATTTGGACGAAAAACAACTTGGGAGAAAGTAGCAAGAAAACATTTAAAGATTTTTAATTCAGTAATAAATAAATCTAAGTAATTTTATGGAAACTTAAGGTAGGTATTTAAAATCAGAAACTGCCAGCTTTGAAGCTGAAGACAATAAAGAAAATAGAGAGTAGCGAACAAGTAATGCCAGAGGTTTCATTCATCTTCATTCCAGAGGAGAGAATTAGAAGAATTAAAAGGGAGTAAAAAATTAAGGGAAATACATGATGAGTTACTAATAACGGAAAAAATGAGATCAACTAATGGCAAGGAAATAGATAAATATCCTTTATCACCTTCAACTTTAATAAGATATATTAGAAGAATCTATAGGGTTAGAAAAGCAGGCATAAAACCAGAAAATTTAGTAAACCTTTGGGATAAAGATAAATTAGAAAATTGGGTTTCTTCTAGAAATAAAAAATAAATCGAATAAATAAATAAAAACATGCCAAACAGTGAAATTCGCAAAGACTATATTCAAGATAAATATGTCATAGTAGCTCCAGGAAGAGCTAAGAGGCCACATCAAACAGGTGAAACAAAATTAAAAGAAGCCAAAAAATTATGTCCTTTTTGCCAGGAAAATTTGAAAAAAGCTAAAAAGTTATTAGTTTCCGGTTCTGGAAAAGACCGAGTAGTAGTTATTCCTAATAAATTTCCAGCAGTAACAGAGAATAATTCTAGGGCTTATGGATATCAGGAAATAGTAGTAGAGACAGTTGATCATGCTAATGATTTAGAAAAACACTCTATAGAACATATAGCTAAGATTTTAAAAGTTTATAGTAAAAGGACAAAGGAAATATCGAGAGATGAAAAAATAGAATATATTTTAATTTTTAAAAATAGTGGTAAAACAGCCGGAGCATCTCTACTTCATCCTCATTCGCAAATTTTTGCTACTAGCTTTCTTCCTCCGCATTTACTGGATAAATCACAGAAAATGCAGGAATATAAGTTAAAATATGGAACTTGTGTTTATTGTGATACCATCATATCGGAATTAAAAGGTCCTAGGATGGTTTATAGAGATGAACACGTGATTGCTTTTTGCCCTTATGCTTCTATGCATAACTATGAAATTTGGATTATGCCAATTAGGCATCTTGATAATGTAACTAATCTAAATAAAGAAGAGCAATATTCTTTTGCTAAAATTCTAAAACATATTTTAAGGAAAATAAAAAAGCTAGGACTTCCTTATAATTATTATTTTCATCAAGTAATTCATGATGAAGACCAACATTTGTATATGAAAGTAATTCCCAGAGGCAGTACTTGGGCGGGGATAGAGATAGGGTCAGGAGTAGTGATTAATCCGATTACGCCAGAGAGTGCAGCGGATTATTATAAAGATGGATTGAAATAATTTCCAATTACCAATCTCTAATTTCTAACAAAAATTCAAATGACAAATGTTAAATTTCAAAAAATTACTTGTTATTAGATATTAGAAATTGGATATTTTTAGTAAATGTCTTATTGAAACCGTTGTTATTTACTAACTTCCTTACAATATCTTCTCGGTATTTCTCCAATAAACCGTGATTCATGATCTTTTTCTGTAATTAGAAACAAAAGCTTACGGGCACGAGTCATACCCACATAAAAACACCTTCTTTCTTCTTCTAGCCGAAGTTTGAGAGGTGTTTTTTTGATTACTTTCATTATTTCATGGTCTTCTTTAATATAAGGGAATCCGCCTCGGCCGCGATAAAGGCCGACTAAGAAAATTATATCACTTTCTAATCCTTTAGAGCCATGAATAGTATTTATTTTTATATTTTTCAAGTTTAGTTTTGGTAAATTTTTTATATAAATATTAAGATTTTTCCAATTTCTACCTAAAATCATAATATTATCTGGAGAAATACCATGTTTAATAATCTTTTTTATAGCTTTTGTTACAAATAATATATTATCTTCTTCGTTTTTACCTCTAAATATTTTTATTTTGTTTAATTTTGGATGATGGGACTTTATTTTCTTTTTGCATTGATATCTGTTTTTATAAATAAACTTAGAAGCAGCTCTAACAATATAGCTATCGGATCTGTAATTGTAGGGGAGAGTTATAACTTTATTATTTTCTTTAAATATTTTTTTAAATTTTAAGATAAAACTAACATCTGACCCTCTCCAGCCATAAATAGATTGCCAGTCATCACCAACAGCAAATAAATTGTTATTTTTACCTTTTAACAGGGATATTAATTGAACTTGAGGATAATTTACATCTTGAAATTCATCAACAAGAATATATTTAAATTTATGTTTATAATATTTTAATAATTTAGGATTGTTTTTAAGTAATTTGATTGATTTTAAGATTAAATCAGAAAAATCATAAAACTTATTCTGAGTCATAAACTGGCAGTATTTTAAATAAATTACATAAAAAAGCCTATAAAATTCTAAAGTATCTTGATTCCTTTCTCTTTTACACCTTTTTACTATTTCTTGGGGTGAAATAGAGTAATTTTTACATTCATGAATTATTTTGAGCACCTCTTCATGAAATAAATAATCCGGCCAATTATTTTCTTCTTTGAATCTAGCCATTTTATAGGAGAATTCTTTATTTTCGGATAGTTTTTTAATTATATATTGTAAAATTCCATCTTGTTTAGCTTCATTTAGTATATTTAAAGAACCTTTTGCGTTTATTTCTTTCAAAATATAATAGGAAGTACTATGGAATGTTTTACACCAGATTTTGTTAATATCTATTTTAAGTGATTTTAGCCGTTCTTTCATTTCTATACTTGCATTTTTAGTGAAAGTAATAGCTAAAATATTTTCTGGGTTTATATTTAATTTATAGACTAAATAATAGATACGACTAGTTAAGACTCTAGTTTTACCTGATCCAGCACCAGCTAGGCATAAAATATGTTTACTAGAAGATATTACTGCTTCCCTTTGACCTGAATCTAGATTTTTTAAAAGATTAAACATAAAAATTGTGGATAACTATTAGAATTTTAGCTAAAATCAACTGTGGATAAAAAGTGTATATGTTGATAACTTTTAATAAAATATAATTTATTATTTAATGTTGGCTAGAAATAGGGAATTATAATCAAAAATAAAATAAGCACAAGGTGGTTGAGAAAAACTAAATTTTATGCTATACTGTACTCAGTACATTAAAACATGTGGATAAAAAGAGACGAAGTTGTAGAAAATTATAACTTTATCTCTCTTACTATTCGTAGTAGGGAATTGGTTTTCCCTAATTACGTTCTTTATTTCTTTTCCTGATTATATCAGGAACAAAAACAAAAATAAAAAATTCGTAGGTAGATGTGGAGCCAAATAGTCTACATTTACCATAAGAATGGTAAGGGAAAATTATGCAGGACAAGCTTTCCAGGCTTGTCAGGCGACCTTCTGCTTTATGCGGTCATCTTGGTTACTTCCTTCGGGAGGTATTCGAGTTAGCATGAAGCACATCAGGGCGCCTAGCGCCAATATTATAAAAAAACGGGCGCATAGGCGCCCTAAAACAATACCCTAATAGAGGGTTTTTTTGTTTATGGACAAATAATGCTAGATTTATTTAATTAATTTATATATAATTAGAATATAAATTTTAAAAATATAAAACTTAAAACATGCAAGAAGAATTAAAAAAAGACTTAAAAGAGCTATTAATTAAAGAAAAAAATGAATTAGTAGAAGATTTAGCTAAAATAGCCAGTAAGGATAAAAATTTGAAAGGGGATTATGATGCTAGATATGAAGATTATGGCAATGAAGTATTTGATCAGACATCAGAAGCCACGGAAGTTTCTGAATACGATAAAAAATTATCTCTTGAAGCAAATTTAGAAATGCGTCTAAAAGAAGTTAATGAGGCAATTATTAGGATTGAAGGTGGTGATTATGGAAAATGTAAAAAATGCGGTATAGATATTTCAGAAGATAGATTAAAGGCTGATCCAGCAGCTAGTGAGTGTATTAAATGTGCTTCTGGAGATAAGAGAGGAAAATATTATAGTGGATAAACATATTAATTCCTAATTCCTACTATCCAATTTCTAATAAAATATTAAATGACTAATTTTTAAGTTAAGAATTGAATATTTATGTTTTTGTTAGAAATTATTAATTGTTACCTCTTTGGCGACCTGTCGAAGAGACATAGGTAATTAGGAATTACACACTATTTATGGGTAAAAGATTTTGGATATATTTATGTGGTATTATAGTATTAACGCTTGATCAGTTACTAAAATGGTATGCTATATATTTTACACAAAGAGGAGGTTTTTTTATTTGGAGTAAATTTGAGTTTGGACTGTATAAAAATGAGGGGATAGCTTTTGGTATTAAAATCAATCAGGAATTATTTTATATTTTAGTAGCGGTTATAATTTATTTTATTTTTGAAAAATTTAAAAAAGAAATAAAAAATAAAGATAATTTAGTCATCACTTCTTTATTACTAATTGGGGTAGGAGCGATAAGCAATATTATTGATCGGATTTTGCATGGATTTGTAGTTGATTATCTGCTTTTTTTCAATATTTCAGCTATTAATTTGGCTGATGTGGCAATAGTGGTAGGGATAGGGTTGTTGATTTTGAAGGAGTTGGGGTTAATAGATAAAAGATCTAATAAAATTCACCTAAATTACAATTCATCTAATAAAAATTAAAAGATAAAATATAAAAAAATAAAATGTCTTAAGGAGGAAGACAAAGAAAAAGTTAATAAAAAATATGATTTAGAAGAAAGAACAGCTAAGTTTGGCGAGAATATAATTGATTGGATTGGAAAATTACCAAGAAATGATATTACTAAACGTTTAATACCGCAGTTAGCTGCTTCAGCTACAAGTATTGGTGCTAATTACTGTGAAGCAGATTGCGCCGAGAGTAATAAGGATTTTATTCATAAAATGGCTATTGCTAATAAAGAAGCAAAAGAGTCAAAACATTTTATTAGGATGTTATCAAAAGCATGTTTAGAGTATGCTAAAGGAGGACATGAATTAAATCTTATTTTTATGTCTATTATTATAAAAGCTAAGGAAACTGAAAAAAAGAAAAATTTAGAAAAGAAAGATTAAAATTCACCTAATTACCAATTCATCTAATTCACCTAATAAAAGGTTAAATAATAAAAATATAAAAATTAAATATACTTTTTAAAATTTATTACTTTGATATTTAGTTATTTTATTAGGTGAATTAGAAATTAGATGAATTAGGTGAATTTTAAAGATGATAAGATAAATTATATAATTATTCTATAAAAAATGGCTTCAAAAGTATATTCAGCCGCTTTAGTTGGTCTCGATTCTGAACCAATAGAAGTTGAAGCTGATGTATTAGGAGGGTTGCCAAAGTTTAATGTGGTAGGATTACCTGATGCAGCAGTTTCAGAATCAAGAGAGAGAGTAAGATCAGCTATTAAAAATAGTGATTCCTTTTTTCCTGGAACAAGAATTACTGTAAATTTAGCGCCGGCAGATTTAAGAAAAGCAGGACCGTCTTATGATTTGCCTATTGCGGTTGCCATTATGCAGACAACGGCTCAAATTAATTTTAATCCAGAAAGTAAAATATTTATTGGTGAATTAGCTCTAGATGGAAAATTAAGGCCAGTTAACGGAGTTTTACCGGTAGCTATTATGTGTCAGAAATTGGGATTTAAAACATTATTTTTACCGGAAGATAATGCTAAAGAGGCAAGTTTAATAGACGGTATTGAAATTATTCCAGTTAAAAAATTTACTGATTTAATAATGCATTTGCGAGAAACAGAAAAAATTCCTGCTTATCAAAAAAATAAGGAGGATTTTTTTGTATCCTACGAAAATAAATATAAATTTGATATGGCTTATGTAAAAGGCCAAGAAAATGCCAAGCGTGCTTTTGAAATAGCAGCTGCTGGAGGGCACAACATTCTCATGTCGGGACCTCCCGGATCAGGTAAAACACTCCTAGCTAAAACTATGCCTTCTATTTTACCTAAAATGACTTTAGATGAATCACTGGAAGTAACTAAAATTTATAGCATTGCTGGTATATTGCCTAAAGATCAGCCTCTTATTTCTGAGAGGCCATTTAGATCTCCTCATCATACATCTTCTGGAGTATCTCTAGTTGGCGGAGGAGCTTGGCCTAGGCCAGGTGAGATAAGCTTGTCTCACCGAGGAGTATTATTTTTAGATGAATTACCGGAATTTGAAAGACAAGTATTAGAAAATTTAAGACAGCCACTGGAAGATTCAGTTATTCAAATTTCTCGTGCTCAGCAAACTATAATTTTTCCAGCCAAATTTACACTACTTGCCTCTATGAATCCCTGCCCTTGCGGATTTTATGGAAGTTCTGATCAAGAATGCACCTGTACACCCAATGAGATAATTAGATACCAAAAAAAGATTTCTGGGCCACTGCTTGATCGTATAGATTTATATATAGATGTTCCTAAGGTAAAATATGAAAAACTTATTTCTAAAGATTTGGCTGAAAAGTCAGCTAATATAAAAGAAAGAGTACAAAAGGCAAGGGAAATACAAGAGAGACGATATGAAAATTATCATATTACCTGTAATTCTGAAATGGGGAATAAAGAGCTGAAGGAATTTTGTAATTTAGATAGTAAATCCCAGGAATTAGTCAAAATGGCGGTGACTAATATGCACCTATCGGCTCGCGGTTTTAATAGAATATTGAAATTATCTAGAACTATAGCTGATTTAGATGGAAATGATGAAGTTTTATCTGAACATGTGGCTGAGGCGATACAGTATAGGAGTAGGCAGAGTTAGGGAGTAGAGAGTAGGTATTAGAAATTAGATCTTTGATTTATTTTAAAAAATAGAATAAAATAATATTGGAGGTTGGTTGATGGATTTATCATGGAGGTGTGGGTATTGTGGACATAACAATTATGCCACATCGAGATGTGAAGAATGTGGTGGAAAGAGACGTTCGGTGATGAGGTTTTGTAGGGAGCTCTTTTCTCTTCTTAGGAGGGAATGAACAATATTTTAGAAAACAAGCCCTTTCTCCTTGGCTAGCCCGGCCGGACTTCATGTCAAAAGGGCAAATTCAAAATTAAATAGATTATATATAGACTTATTTATAAGAAGCTGGTTTAGTTTTTCTAAATTGGCTTTTTATTTTTTTCAAACTTATTAAACTTGATTAGGAATTAATAAATTTTATATTATTTGATTTTTTATTTTTTCTAAATTTTTATTAGGATCGTTTATTACTTTATAACGAGTCATTCTATGAAGTCCTATATTTTCGGTCATTTTCTCTATTAAACTATCTTGAATTGCTTTTTCAAATAACTTTTTACCTGGACTTGTCAGATCGGTTGATAGAAAAGTATTGTCTTGTCCGACTTTTCTTAAAAAATCATGAAAGACAATATATCCGAAATTGTGGCCTTCTTTTTTATTCCAGATGTTTATAAATAAAGGCTCTTCTCCTGAAAATTCAGCATCGTAATCGGCCATAGTTTTGACATCAAAAAGTTTATAAGCACCGTCAATAACATCCTGAATAATAGCTCTTATTTGCTCCGGGCTTATCTCTTCTTCTGGATTTGTAGAAAATTCTGTTGTTTCATTCATAATTTTATAAAATAAAAAATAGAATTATATCTAATATTTTAACATAAAATAATATTTATAAACAAAAGAAGAATACAATTTGACAAAAACCCATAATTTTAGTTAAATTTAATAGTAATAATCATTAAATTTGACTAAAAATATGGTTAAAAAGATGAAAGGAGTAATATTAGCAGGTGGTACCGGGAGTAGACTTTTTCCCAATACTAAGGTAACTAATAAGCATTTACTACCAGTTTACAACCAGCCTATGATTTATTATCCGATCCAGACTCTAATGAGAGCAGGGATTACGGATATTTTAATTATGCCGGGAAAAGATAATGCTGGGGACTTTGCTAAGTTATTAGGATCCGGTAAAGAATTTAATGCTAATTTTTCTTTCAAAGTCCAGGATCATGCCGGAGGCTTGGCTTATGCTGTAGGGTTGGCTGAAGGGTTTGTAGGAGAGGATAATTTTACGGTTGTATTTGGTGATAATATTATTGAAGATAATATTGTTAAGGATGTGCAGGATTTCGAAGAGGGCGCGGAAATATTTTTGAAAAAAGTTCCTGATCCAGAAAGGTTTGGTGTAGCACATCTAGATGGTGATAAGGTTATTAAAATAGTTGAGAAACCAAAAGACCCTCAGACTGATTGGGCGGCTGTGGGATTATATATTTATGATAGTAATGCCTTTAACTATATTAAAAAATTAAAACCTTCTGAGAGAGGGGAACTTGAAATTACTGATTTGAATAACATATATGTTAGAAAAGGCAAAATGAAAGCTGGGATATTGAAAGGATTTTGGTATGACGCTGGCACACATGAAAGCTTAGTTGATGCTGCTTATAAATTAAGGCAATCTAATAAGCCTCGTGATCCGCTATCACTAGAACAAAAAAATGCCCCCAAAGTAGTGATAGGTATGGTTTTATATGATAATGAGGACGGAAGCTACAAAACTTCTAAATATTTACCATATTTATTGCCTAGTATAAAAGAGCAAAGTTATCAAAACATAGAATTAGTATTTGTTGATAATAGTGTTAATAAAGACAATGAGAATGTAGGCTATATTAAAAAATATTGTCCAGAGGCTAAAATAATACATACTGGCGAGAATTTAGGTTTTGCCAAAGCTAATAATTTATTAATTGAAGAAGCGAGAAAAATCAAAGCAGATTATTTCTTAACTACTAATCCAGATATGATTTATGAACCTAATGTAGTTGAAGAATTAGTTTATGCTGTTATGAAGACTCCACAAGTGGCTTCTGCTACTTGTAAGGTAAAAAGATGGGATTTTGAAAAACGTGATGAAAGTTTTCAGGGTAAAACAAATTTTATAGATACGGTGGGTATTGGAATTACACGAGAGCATAGATTTATAGACCGTGGCCAAGGTGATATTGATTATGGCCAATATGACAGTGAAGAAGAAATATTTGGCACTTCAGGTGCAGCGGCAATTTATCGAATATCTTCTTTGGATGATGTAGCTTTTATAAGGGAAAACGGTACTAAAGAATATTTTGATGAATTAATGTTTATGTATAAAGAAGATGTTGATTTAGCTTATCGTTTGCAATGTGCGGGCTATAAAAGTATTTATACGCCAAAAGCTAAAATTTATCACGACAGAAGCATTGAATCCAAAGGGCAAGGAGTGGTGGCAACTATAAAAGGGAGAAGGGAGAGAAATCAAAAATATAAAGAATGGTCTTGGCTGAATCATCACATTATATTGGGAAAAATTGTAGATAGTAGTTATTCTAATGAAGTTAAATTTAAAACATTTTGGTATGAAGTAAAGAGTAATTCTTATACAATATTTTTTGAACCGTATCTAATAAAACAATGGTTTAAATTAATAAAATTAAGAAAACCAATTAGAGATAGACGAGAGCAGATAAAGCGTAGAGTTAAAACACAGAAGCATATTGAAGCGTTGATGGAAAGGTAAGTCAGAATAACAAGTCACTTAAGAACAAAGTAATATTTTATTTCAATTCAAATGGACCTCTCTATAATTATTGTCTCTTGGAACGTAAAAGATATTTTAAGAGAAAATTTAAAATCAATATTTCATAGTAGCCAAAATATTAGTTTTGAAGTTTTTGTGGTTGATAATTGTTCTAGTGATGGATCAGTTAAAATGATAAGAGAAGAATTTCCTCAAGTAAAATTAATTGCTAATTCAGAAAATTATGGATTTGCCAAAGCTAATAATCAAGCCATTAAAAAATCTCAAGGTAGATACGTTTTACTCTATAATCCCGACATGAAATGCTTTGAAGATTCTTTTGCAAAAATGGTCAAATGGATGGATGAGCACAAAGAGGTAGGAGTAGGTGGATGTCGATTGGTTAAGGAAGATGGCAGTGATTTTCAGCACGTCAGAAGATATCCAAAACTAAGCGATCAGCTAGCAATTATTTTAAAACTACCTCATATTTTTAAAAATATTTTAAATAAATATTTGCGGGTTGATTTTGATTATAACAAAGAGGCCGAAGTTGATTCTATTCGCGGTTCTTTTTTTATGATTCGGCGTGAGGTGATTGATAAAATAAGGGGGTTAGATGAGAGATATTTTATTTGGTTTGAGGAGGTTGATTATTGCCGGCAAGTAAAAAATGCTGGCTTCAAAGTGATGTACAATCCATTTGTTCAATGCATTGATCTAAAGGGTAAAAGTTTTATTCAACTACCCCGGGGCAAGACTCAAAAATATTTCAGAAACTCAATGTTAAAGTATTTTAAAAAATGGCAGCCTGCTTGGCAGTACTATATTTTAAAGATGGCTTGGCCGGTGGGGAGTTTAATAGTGCGAGTGGGAGAAAAAACGAGTTTAAAAAGTAAAGCTAACACATAGGAATAAATAGTTAATTGAGGACCAGTTAACTTAGGATCGACTTAAAATGATAGTTGATTCTGGGTCTTTGATTAATTGATTAACTATTTGTTAAATAAATATTTTTTCTAATAGTATATGGAAAAATTAAAACAAGATAAGATTATAAAATCAGCTAAAATGGGAGGAAAAATATTATCAAAATATTTTGGTAAAAATTTAAAAACAGAACAAAAATCCACCAAAGCAGATTTAAGAACTATGGCTGATATTGAATCCGAAAAAGCAATTTTAAAAATTTTAAAAAAAGAATTTCCAAAATATAATATTTGGTCAGAGGAATGTGATTATATTGATAAAAATTCAGATTATACCTTTGTAATTGATCCACTAGACGGTAGTTTAAATTTTATTTATGGTATTCCGTATTTTTCTGTTTCTATTGCTCTATTATATCAAAAAGTGCCTGTTTTTGCTGTAATCCACGATCCTATTTTAAAGAGGACTTATTGGGCAGAGAAAAGTAAGGGAGCTTATTTTAATAATAAAAAAATAAAAGTAAATAAGGAATCAGATATAGAGAAATGCTCCGTAGTTTATATTACTGGTTATAAAAATACGAGAAAATATTATCAAAAATTAGTAGTAAATTTAGATAAATATAAAGTAAAAAGAATTTTAACCAATTGGTCGGTAGCTCTCGATTTCAGTTTATTTGCTGCTGGTAAGATAGAAGCTATTGTTCATAATGGCAGCGAGTTTTATGATCGGGTAGCTGGGAGATTGATAGCTGAGGAGGCAGGAGCATTAATTACTGATTTTGAGGGTAATAAAAAATTTAAAGGAGATAGGTTTTTAGTTAGTAATGGGACGAAGATACATAAGCGATTATTGAAAATAGTTTAAATAAGGTAGGGCAGGATCCGATCCTGCCCTACAAATTTATTATATGAAATTAATCCTAGCCACCCACAATCAAGGAAAATTAGAAGAAGTAAAAGATGTTTTTGCCGGTTTAAAAACAATTAAAATAATTAGTATAGATGAAGCTGGAATTAGTGGTGAAGCAGAAGAGAATGGAGAAACTATCGAGGAAAATGTTTTAAAGAAAGCAAATTTCGTAGCACAAAAAACTTCAGAGTGGGTAATAGCGGATGATACAGGGATTTATATTGAAGCCTTAGAAGGTAAACCAGGAGCTTATCCTAAGCGTTGGCTGGAGCAATTTGATAATCAGTCAGATAAAATGAATTATGTAATAGAGCGAATGAAAAATATTTCCGATGATGAACGCCAAGTATATTTTAAAACAGCTGTAGCGCTTATTTCACCAAAAAAAGAAAAATGGTTTTTTCAAGGAATATTAAATGGTATAATAACAAGAGAGGTGAAAGGTGTGCCTGATAAATTTTTACCCTATGATACTCTTTTTCAACCGGAAGGATATAATAAGACTTTTTCACAGATGGATAAAAGTGTGAAAAATAAAATAAGTCATCGAGCACAGGCTTTTAGAAAGGCGAAAGAGTTTATTAAAAATATAAAATTATAAAAATAAAATAATATAAAATATGAAAAAAATAATATCCTTTTTAGTTTTTATTTTTGCTCTAGCTTTGAATTTTAATTTTGCTCAAGCCGTAGCTCAAATAGATGAAGGGGCATTATCAGGAGACCAAACAGCTATAGATAATAGTCCATCTTTAGAAGATATTACAGTTGATGATTCTAATATGCCTTCTTATACCGAAGAAATTAATAATTTTAATTCAGAAATAAAAATTAATAAAGATAGTTCTATAGATGTAAAAGAAATTATTGTGTATAACTTTGGCAGTTTGCAGAAACATGGTATTTATCGTGATATTCCTTATAAATATAATGCTCGTGGAGGTAATTTTAAATTAAGATTTTCTAATATTAAAGTGACAGATGAAAAAGGCAATGGTTATACTTATACTACATCCAAATCGGGCGGTAAGATTAAAATTAAAATAGGTGATGCTGATCAATATGTGACCGGTGTTCATACTTATGTTATTTCATATAAGGTTGAGAGAGCTCTAAACTATTTCAAAGATCACGATGAACTATATTGGAATGTAACTGGTAATGATTGGTTAGTACCAATTAAGATTTCTCAATCCAAAGTTATATTACCAGAATCTATTACTGAAAATAATATACAAGTTAAATGTTTTACAGGAACATATGGTAGTACAACTTCCAATTGTACCGCTTCTGCTATTAATGATAATACTGTTTATTATGAAACAAATAGTGATCTCTATTCATATGAAGGCTTAACTATCGTATTGGGTTGGCCTAAAAACATAACTACTAAACCTGCCTTATCACAAATAATTTTATGGACATTATCTGATAATTGGTATTTAGGTTTGCCATTTTTAGTTTTAATTCTTTCTTATCTATACTGGAGGGTAAGAGGCAAGGATCCTAAAGGTAGGGGAACTATTATTGCTGAGTACGAAGCGCCGGATAATCTAACACCAGCAGAGATTGGTACTGTTTATGATAATCGAGCAGATAATAAAGACGTGACGGCGACACTGATTCAATTAGCGATTAATGGTTATTTGAAAATAAAACAAACCAGTAAAAGCAAAAGCGATTATAAATTTATAAAATTGAAAGAAAACGTAGATTTAAAGAATGAATTTGAGAAAAAATTATTAGATTCTATTTTTGATTCTGGCAATGAAAAAGAATTGAAGGACATGAAGAATAAATTTTTTAAAGATATGCAGGATATTAAAAGTAAGATCTATAATAGTGTAACTACTAAAGGCTATTATTCAAAAAATCCTAGCCGAGCTAGATTCGGATTATTGTTCGTCCTATCGATGTTCGCTATATTTGGAAGTTTTATAATAGGATCTATGTTAGTTAATTTTTATTTAGGAGTCTCTGTATTTATATCTGGTGTAATTATGCTTGTTTTTGCTATGTTTATGCCCCAAAAGACCGTTAAAGGAGCTGAAACTTTAGAGAAAATACAAGGATTTAAACAATTTATGATGGTGACGGAAAAAGAAAGATTGAAATTTCATAATCCACCTGATATGATACCAGGATTATTTGAGAAATATTTGCCCTACGCTATGGCTCTTGGAGTAGAGAATAAATGGGCGGAGAATTTCAAAGATATTTATAATCAAGCGCCTGAATGGTATGAGGGATATTCTACGACAGGTACTTGGTCAGCTATTGCTCTAACTAATTCTTTAAGTAGTTTTTCTACTAGTTCACAAACTACTATGGTATCGTCTCCATCTTCTGCTTCTAGTGGCGGTTCTGGATTTTCTGGCGGGGGATCAGGTGGCGGTGGAGGTGGTGGTGGAGGAGGGAGTTGGTAAATTATATTTCTACTTAGAATATTTTATTGTTAGAAATAGGGGAAAGGATAAATTTTAAAAATTATCCTTTTTCTTTTTCCGATGATAAGGATCGAAAGAAAGGAGGAAAGTATGCAGGCGCTAAAGAAGAAGGGTGCTTGTAAATTTCAAATTATTTTAATGTTAATTATTGACTCTATTATTTTATTTTACATTAAATTATGTTAAAAACGTTCTTTTATATTAGCGTTTGTTATCCGACAGCGCTATTTTATTTTATATAAAAAATATAGGGATTTTGATTTAAATAAGCTATAATAGAATGTATAATTTATAAATTAAAGTTTAGAATGACTAATTATTACACAAAAACAATTAAAGATATTATTTCAAGTTTAAATGTTAATACAGATAAAGGTTTGTCAGAAAAAGAAGTTACAGAAAGACAAAAGAAATATGGTAAAAATAAGCTACCAGAAGCTAAATTTCCCTCTAGTTTTATAATATTTTTAAGCCAATTCAAGGGTACTTTTACTATTATACTTTTATTAGCTGCTCTAATATCATTTTTGCTTCATGAATATACAGATATGGGGGTTATTTTAGCCTCAGTAGTTTTAAATATTGCCATTGGATTTTTCCAAGAAAATAAAGCTAAGAAAACTATTGATGCCCTAAGACATATGGTTCAAGTTAAAGCTAAAATACTAAGGCAGGGCAAAGTGAAGATGATAGATGCTCATGAGGTCGTTCCTGGTGATATTATTTTTCTAGATTCAGGAGATAAGGTGCCGGCTGATGCCAGGCTAATTGAGACTCAAGATTTCCAAATAAATGAAATGGCCCTAACCGGAGAATCTCTGCCAGCCAAAAAAGAAGCACAAAAAGTTTTACCAGAAAAAACTTCTCTAGGTGATAGGGAAAATATGATTTATATGGGAACAGTAGTTACAACCGGTAAGGCTAAAGCTATAATTTGTGCGACAAATATTGAAACAGAAATAGGTAAGATAACTAAATTAGTAGTGGAGGCTAAGGAAGAAGAAACACCACTCCAGATTCGAATGCAAAAATTGAGTTTACAGCTAACTATTTTAATTGCTGCTTGCTTGGTAATTATTATGGCCTATGGAGTATTTATGGGCAGATCAATGGCTGAAATGTTTATTTTCGCTATAGCGGTGGCAGTAGCTGCTATACCCGAAGGATTAATTGTAGCTGTTACGATAATCTTAGCTCTTGGTATGCGTCGGATATTAAAAAGAAAAGCATTAGTACGTGAACTTCTAGCTACGGAAACACTAGGCAGTACAACTGTTATTTGTACTGATAAAACAGGTACGATAACTTCAGGTAAAATGACGGTGGAGAAAATCATTACGCCTCTCAAAGAATTCAATAATTCTGATTTGGGAAAAATAAAATCATGTGATTTAGAAAAAACACTACAAAACGGCTTACTTTGTAATGATGTCTATTTCGGAGAAATAGATGATGATAGGGTAGAGGATTGGAAAATACTTGGTGATCCAACAGAAGTAGCTTTAGTACAAGCAGGAGGTATGGCAGGACTAAAAAAATCAGAATTAGAGAAAAATTTAAAATTAATTGCTGAAATTCCTTTTGATTCTTACTTGAAATATATGGCAGTAGCTTATAAGGACGAGAATTCTGGTAAAATTATTATCTACATTAAAGGATCAGCCGAAAGAATCATAGAACGCTCAAAATATATTTATGAAGAAGGTACTAGTAGAGCCATTAATGATCAAGATAGGAATAAAATAATTAAAAGCAATGAAAATTTGAGCAAAAAAACTTATAGAGTTTTAGCTTTTGCTTATAAAGAAATTGAAGGTAATAGTATTGATTTAAATAAAGAGGTTAAAGAGGGCTTAGTGTTCACAGGTCTGGTAGCTATTAGAGATCCTATAAGACCAGGAGTTAAGGAAGCAATAAGAATATGCAAGAAGGCAGGTATAAAAATTAAAATGATTACTGGCGATCACAAATTAACAGCCAAAGCTATTGCACATGAAGTTGGTTTTGATGTTGAGGATAGAGAAATAATTAGCGGGGAAGAATTTGATCAATTGGCACCGGAGCAATTAGAAGAAATAATTCCTGGAATAAAAATATTTGCACGAGTGGCACCAAAACACAAATTAAATATAGTTGATATTTTGCAAAGGCAGGGAGAGGTAGTAGCTATGACTGGAGATGGTATTAATGATGCCCCAGCCCTTAAATCAGCCGATATTGGCATTGCTATGGGCTCTGGTACTGAAGCAGCTAAGGATACTTCTGACATGATTTTGCTTGATTCTAATTTTAGGACTATTGAAGGGGCTGTAGAAGAAGGCCGAGCTATTTTTGATAATATAAAAAAAGTTACCCTGTATTTATTATCGGGTAGTTTTTCAGAATTATTATTAGTTGGTGGCAGTTTACTACTGGGTTTGCCCCTGCCTCTAACGGCTGCTCAAATATTGTGGACTAATTTAGTAGAAGATGGTTTACCTGATTTTGCTCTAACATTTGAAAAGAAAGAAAAAGGTTTGATGTCTGATCCGCCCAGGAAATTATCCGAACCAATTTTAGATCGTGAAATGAAAACATTGATTTTTGGTATTAGCATAATGACAGATATTGTTTTGTTTGGTTTATATTATTATTTATTGAAAAATTATGATTTAACTTATGCCAGGACAATCGTTTTTGTGGTAGTAGGAATTGATTCGCTCTGTAATGTTTTTAGCTGTCGCAGTCTGCGACGTAATATTTGGCAGATGAATCCTTTCGCTAATATGTATCTAAATATAGCTGTCTTGTTTGGTTTCTCTATGATAATAATTTCTCTATACCTTCCCTTTTTACAAAACATTTTAAATACTGTACCGCTAGGCTTAAAAGATTGGATATTGTTAGTTTTTATTGGTATATTTGAAATAATGTCTATAGAAGCGGTGAAGTGGTGGTTTATAATCAAAAGAACAAAAAAAACAAGATAACAAAATAACAGAAAGATCGAAATAGATAAAATATATTTTAAAATAAAAGTACGTAAAGGAATCCAAAAACCTTTGGGGGTTTCGGATTCCTGTGATCAAAAAAATGTTCAAAAATATTTTTAAAAACTTCTGGGAATATAATCCAGAGAAAGATGCGGAAAAAACTAGTGAGGAGCTGGTAAAGTTTGTTTTGAATTCTGCTTTTGATGTCTTTCGAGACGGTCAATTTAGAAAGAATTTTAATTTTCAAGAAATGACTAAAGTACAGAGAGATAAAGTATATAATGAATTATCCATTACAGCTCTATGCTTCACTATGTTTTTGATTGATGATTTGGCAGAAATAAGGGCAGAAGAAATATATTTTTGGCAGCAAGTGAAGGACAAAATACCAGTAATATTTAAAAATTGGTTAGAGAAATTAAAAATAGGAGAGAAAAGTATTAATTATTGGGAGAAGTTGCTAGATAAAAGGTATGAAGATTATAGGTTATGCCAGAGGAATTATAGGTTGCAAATGGAAAATATTGATAAAAATTTTTCTAAAAGCAAAAATGATATTTTGAAAAATGATTTTATAAGATTTCAAGCGCTATCTTTTGGCTCTATGTACCACATTAGAAAAGGAAAAATAAAAGATAACGACCCCATTTCAAAATATTTAAAAACTTGGTTAGCTATCTTAAATAAGCAAGTATTAAAGAAAGTATTGTGATGATAAAAACAATAATAACAGGATATAAGAATCCAGATTTAGATACATATGCCTGTATTTATGCTTATAGTGAATTTTTAAACAAAAAAGGTGAAAATGTGGTTGGTGTTTTTGACGGAAATATACACAGAGAGGCTGAATTTGTTTTGAATAAATTTGATATTAATAGACTTCACAAGTTAAAAAATATTAATGATTATGACGAAGTAATTTTAGTTGATACTGATAATGCACCTGGCATTGATGATAATAAAATTATAGAAGTAATAGATCACAGGAAAGTGTATGATGCTAATAGGTTAAAGAATTTAAAAAGAAAACAAATAGAATTAGTAGGAGCATGTGCAACCTTAATTGCAGAGAAATTTTATAAAGAAAAAATTAAGATTAGTAGTGAGTCTGCAATTTTATTATATTCTGCTATAGCTTCGAATACTGTTAATTTTCGAGGCAATATTACGACTAACAGAGATAAAAAGATGTTTGAGTGGCTTTCTGAATTTATAAAGATTGATAATAATTATATTGAAGAAATGTTTAGGGCAAAGTCTGATTTAAGTGGCAGGCAATTGAGTGAAATACTGAAAGAAGATTGGAAAATACTTGAAGTAGGTAATAAAAAAATTTGTATTGTTCAGTTAGAAATTGTTGGTATTAATGAATTTTTAAATAAAAACAGTATTAAGATTGATAATATTTTAAAAAAATATAAGGAAAATAATAAATTTGATTTTGTGGCATTTACTATTATAGATATTTTAAAAGGTTATAATATAATAATAGTTATTGATAATAATTCCAGACAATTAGTTCAAGATTCTTTAGATTTAAAATTTGAAAAAAATATAGCCAAAACTAATTCAATTTTAATGCGCAAGGAAATAATTCCGAAAGTAAAAGAGTATTTGGAAAGGGAAAATCATTAAATTTATTGTCTTTTTGAAATTAATTGTTATTGTTATGATTATTGAAGGAGCAGTGTTAATATATAATTTATGATAAACATTCAAGAAAATATAAAATTAGCGCCATACACAACTTACAAAATAGGAGGCCCAGCCAAATATTTTGTAGAAGCTAAAAATAAGCAAGATGTTTTGAGAGCCTTAGAATTTGCGGAAAGTAAAAATTTAAAATATTTTATTTTATGTGGAGGCAGCAATGTCTTATTTTCTGATGAAGGGTATGATGGACTAGTTATAAAGTTAAATTTAAGAGACTTAAGTATTAAAGATAACATTGTTTACGCTGAATCTGGTGTGAAACTAATGGCTTTAATAAATTTTGGAATTAGAAATGAATTATTAGGCTTAGAATTTATAGCTGGAGTACCCGGAGAGGTGGGGGGAGCGATTAGAGGCAATGCTGGAGCATTTAGAAAATCAATAAGTGATTATTTAAAAAAAGTTGAAGTTATTCGAGATGGCGAAATTATTGAACTTGCAAAAGAGGAAATAAAATTTGGCTATCGTGATTCAGAATTTAAAAGAAATAAGGATGTAATTTTAGCAGGCTATTTTAAATTAAATAAAGGCAATATTGAAGAAGCCAAGGCAGAAATTGAGAAAAATATAAATTACAGAAAAGGAAATCATCCTTGGGAGCCTAGCGCCGGATCAGTTTTTAAAAATTCTGTGGAGATAGGCGTTGGTAAAATGGTGGAAGAATTAGGTTTAAAGGGATATAAAATAGGTCAGGCACAAATATCAGAAAAACATGGTAATTTTATTGTGAATTTGGGTAAGGCGAAAGCTTCTGATGTAAAGGAGTTGATTGCATTAGTAAAAACAAAAGTTAAGGAAAAATTTGGAGTAGATTTAGAAGAAGAAATTATGATTGTGGAATAAAACTTAAAAATTTTATATTGAAATAAAAGAGCAAAGATATAAATAACTTTGTTTTTTTATTTGACGTTAAAAGTAGTATAAGATATAAATAAATATTCCGTTAAGGTAAGTTCATTAACGATAACAGTATTAAGCTGTTATAAAACAAAGAAGAAGGGAGACAAATGTCGATAACAACTTGTAGGTCGTGTGGCCATAAGTGGCTAAGGACCGCTAACCAGGTATGTTTGAATTGCGGGGTTTGTCCAGATTGCGGAAAAGAAATTGATCCCGCAGATCGAAAATGCCCGTATTGTCTTGGTAGAAAAACCATAACAATAACAGTATTAAGCTGTTATAAAACAAAAAAAGGGGATGATCAGCATGAAGGGCAAGTAGCTCTAGTGGATACTAGCACCTCTCTTTCTGGAACAGATTATCTTGCGCAAGGCAAAGGTTTTCTAATCAGATTATTGAGTAAAGAGGGAGTTGTTATGGAAACAACAACTTCTGGAGGAATGAGGATTTCTCCGAGAGAATATAATATTGATGAATTTTTCCGTCAATTTAGTGAAGTTGACGAAGAAGTTTCGGATAATATTATGGATACTTTGTTTGAGTGGTTGGGAAGTACAGACACTGGTAAATTCGATCAAGCTATGAAAATAGCTTTGGTTTTGCTTTTGGATAAGGAAGAGTATTTTATTGCTCGTGAAGACAAATTAAAAATTATATCTACCATAATCAGAAGCGCAGATTTTGTTAAAGTAAAAGAGGCTTTAACTTGCTTAGGATTGTTAGGTAAAGATATTGAGGTATTGCGGCAAGCTCTTTCTTTGACATCGAAAGGATTTAAGGAAATAAAGCAAAGGACGGGAGGCTGGGGGATAGTAGCAAGCGTCGGTGGTCCCCTGGCATTGCTTTATTATTCTTACCAGGTTATTCCTCCTAATACTTGAGTAGGTCATCTAGCCAGGATTCTCATCTGTCTTAGCTTGATCTCTGGTTCAGTGAGTGCATTGCGCAAAAGAGAAGATCAATATGCAATAATAAAAGAGTTTGATAGTTTAGAGGAGGCTCAGGAAAAGTTACTAACTGGGGTCTTATCCAGAGTTGAACAGGAAGGGACGTTATTTCTTAATTTATAATCCTATTATCGCTATCCTTTCTTCTTTCTCCCAAAAAATATAAAGGTATTTTGTATTTTGTGGTAAACAAAAAAGTTAAAATTATATTAGCTTTTTTATTTTGTTTAAAATATATGGTAAAATAAACAATATTAATAATTTAAAAACAATGAAAAAAACACCTTTATTAATCGGTTTTTTAGAAAGTTTAGGAATTATAGCTTACTGTCTGCTTATTTCGGGATTTTTCCTTATATTAGATAGAGTTGAAGCAAATCCTCCACAATTTTTGGGTGTAGCATTTATGTTAGTAATTTTTGTTTTATCAGCTGCAATTTCGGGCTCAATTGTTTTTGGCTATCCAGTCTACTTAATTTTAAAAGAGAATAAAATAAAAGAAGGATTGCAAACGCTAGGATATTTTGCTTTATTTTTATTAGGAATTATTATTGTGGCTTTGGTTTTAATAACGATATTTAATTAAATATTAGGACTCAATACTCGGTACCGAGTATTGAGTTCCTGAAACATTAAAATTTATGAAATTTATATTAAGACTTTTAGTCAATGCTCTAGCAATTTTATTAATTGCGTATTTAATTCCAGGCATCATTGTTTCTAATTTTATAACAGCTTTAGTTATGGCTATAGTGCTTGGTATTATAAATGCACTTATTAAACCCATTGTCTCAATTTTAACTTTGCCTTTTAAAATTTTAACTCTGGGTTTATTTACTCTAGTAGTGAATGCTCTGATGCTACTTTTGGCCAGTTATTTCGTAGAAGGTGTAGAAGTAGAAACTTTTGCGGCAGCCTTTTGGGGAGCTTTAATCATTTCTATTATTAGTTTTATTACCAATAAAATTTTAAAGAAGAAGAAAAGGAAAAAATGAAAAATTTATTAAATGTCAGAATAAAAACTTCACGACTTTTGCTTTTGCCAATTGCTATGAGATATAAGGAAGATATTTTCAGAGAATTTACCAAAAAAATTACTGTTTATATGAATCCTGAACCTGCTAAAAATGTAAGCGAGACAGAAGATTTTATTGATAAATCAATTAGGGGATTAAAGAAAGGTGACAATCTAATTTTAGTAGTATTAAACAAAATATCTAAAGAATTCTTAGGCTGTATGGGTTTGCACCATTTAGATAAAAAAAATCCAGCGCTAGGTATCTGGCTTAAAAAATCAGCTCATGGGCATAAATATGGGCAGGAAGCGATGAAAGCTTTGAAGAAATGGGCAGATAAGAATTTAGAATATGAATATTTATTATATCCAGTGGCTAATAAAAATATAGCTAGTAGAAAGATACCAGAATTGTTGGGTGGCAGAATTGTTAGAGAATATGATAAAGATGTCCAAGGAGGTAATAAATATCATTGGTTAGAGTATAGAATATATTTTAGATAGAAATATACAACACAATAGAAAACAAGGAGGGATAAGATGATCATACTATGGAATGTTCCTTTTAAAGAATTAACAGTACAAGGATTTCTTGAGCTTATTAGTGATGGTAAGATTTGGGCCATTAGTTTATTCTATGATGGCGATAATGTCTTGAGGTGTGATTTGGAGGGGAATCTTGAAGATGAGATCGCATTAATTGAAGCTCAAAAAGACCAGATCCCGGCTCTACTTCCACCGATGAAGATAAAGTTAAAGCATATTTCTATGGAAATATTGCCCCTACAAGAAATAATCATCTTGGTTGAAGGTGAGAAGATAGAAGCTTTACGTATAACTATTTATAGTATAGGTACAGACAGAAGGTATGATTTGGAGATGGAAGTTGATCGGCAAATAGACGTGGAAGATTTATTAGAACTTATATTTACCAGCATCACTCCCACGCCTACGCCTGTACCAAGACGGGTGCGAGAATTTCGTCTCACAAGAGATTCTCCTATACCTCAGTTGGTACAAACAGATCGATTTCAAGATGATTGAACAAATTCTTGTACTTAAACATTTCCAAGCTAGCCTGTTAGTTTATCTATACATGAACTGGCAGGCAAAAAATTCTTAATTTCAAAAAGTAAATAATGATAACAAAAATATTTTTAATTATTCCCTTGTTGTTTTTCGCTACGCTAATAGTAGGTTGTGGCATGCAGTCGGAACCTATTTTAAATAATAATTTAAAAAATATTATGCAAATAAAAAGTTCATCTTTTGAAAATGGACAATCTCTTCCAGCCAAATATACTTGCGATGGGGAAGGGGTAAATCCGCCTTTACAAATTTCAGAAATTCCAGAAGGCACCAAAAGCTTAGCTTTAATTTTCGATGATCCCGATGCACCCTCTGGCGATTTTGTTCATTGGTTGGCTTGGAATATTAATCCCGGAACGAGTGAGATTAAAGAAAATAGTGTGTCGGAAGGAGCAATTGAGGGTATTACTAGTTTTGGAAGTACGGGCTATGGTGCTCCTTGTCCGTCTTCTGGGGCACATCATTACTATTTTAAAGTTTATGCTTTAGATATTGAATTAGATTTAACTCCAAATACTAAAAAGCCCGATCTTGAAAATGCAATGGTAGGGCATATTATAGATAAAGCGGAAATTATCGGATTGTATAGCAGAAAATAATTATACTGGTCTTAGGGTTCCAGCAAAAACTTGCCAGGCGAGTAGAGACTTGGCAACTAAGCTTAAAATTATATACATTTTTTCACCAAATAAATAATCCCTCCAGGGACCAACTTTTTTATATTGCAGAATCATATTAATGGCGAATAAATTAAAGAATATAAACATTGAGAAAAATATCCAGTAAACAAAGGTTGGCGCTTTATTATCACCATCACCGGAACCGAATAAATAAATAGCAACACAAACCCAAGGTATTAATCCGGCAAAGGAGCCAAAAATAAAAGATGTCCAATTAACTTTATTAGTATCCATATTGTGCCGCTCCATCATCCAGCCGAATAAAATCATACAAGTATTTACGGCAAAAATTAAAATTAAGCTGGCAATATCATAAATACCGACTAACATAGAGATTATAACAATCATTAAAGACGAGCTAGCGGAATATTCTATCCAGCGGGCAAAATTAGCGCCTTTTTTCAAATTCTTAACATACCAGCTATTTATACCGGGCAGGCTGATAATAAAATGAGCCAAAGCAGAGAGAAATAGAAAACAAGCAATAGCCGGTCCAACTTTTATATCGTATAGTTTTTCAATAAAAGGAGAAAGAGCTTGTTTTTCCGGAATAAATTTTAAAAAAGAAGAATTAATAGGCAGAGTGAAATCATTACTCAAATAAAGCATTAAGGTTCCCTGAAGAGCATGAAAGAATCCCATAACTACATTAAAAATACGTAGCTTTTTAAATTTTTTCTCCTGTTTCATTTTATTTTTATTATTTTTTAGCAATTTTATTTATTATAACATTTTTTAATAATTAAAAAAGTATGCCAAGCAAGACAAAAATATTTTTCAAGAAAAATTGGTCTCTAATTTTAGTTTTAATTTATTTTATTGCACCGGATTTAATCCCAGGATATTTTGATGATGCTGCCTTGATTTTGGTGGAGAGGATTGTGCATAGTTATATGAGTAATAGGGGATCAAAAAAAACAAGATAATATAGGAACAAAATAATCAAGCAAAAAGTTATTTGGAGTGACACATTGACCGAAGGGGAATGTGTTATAGATAGAATAACGAATTTCGCTCCGCTCAATTCGTTATTCCTTAATATAATTGTATGTTGATAAGAGTTAAAGTATTTCCCAAATCAAAAAAAGATGAAATTATAAAAAAAAGAGAGGATAGTTTTGAAGTGAGAGTAAAAGAAAAAGCAGAGCAAGGAAGAGCTAACGAAAAAGTTTTACAAATCTTAGCTAGCTATTTTAGAATAGAGCAAAATAAATTTAGGTTGATTAGAGGAGGAAAGAGTAGGAGTAAGGTTTTTGAAGTTTTAGAATAGCAAATTTTTATTCAAAAATTGGTTAGAACTTAATTTTATGCTAAAATAATTAAATAGATTATAATTATTACAATTTTATGAATAAAGAGGACAAACAATTGGGAATATTAGAAAAAATGGCTTCTAATGAAGAGCTTTTAAGCGAGCTTTACCAATCTTTTGCGAAAAAATTTAAAACGCATACAGAATTTTGGCAGCATTTAGCTTATGAAGAAGTGGATCACGCTGACTGGATAAGGGATTTAAGCAATAAAATAAGAGAAGGAAGCGTATTATATAATCAGGATAGTTTAATGGTTACGGGGATTGAATATTTTACTGATCAAGTCAGAGAAAGCATGAAAGAAATGGATAATAAAAATTTTAAACTAATCAACGCTATTTCTATTTCCAGAATATTGGAAAGCTCACTTTTGGAAAATAAATGTTTTGAGATTGTTAAATCAAATTCTCCTGAACTTGAGGATTTACTAAATAGATTAAAAAAAGCTACTCAAGATCATTTACATCAAGTAGAGGAGGAATGGAAAAAACTTAGAAGAGAAGAGGGTTTAGAAAATTAATTGTTTAATGAATAAATATTATGGTTAAGAGTAAAGACAAACAAATAGAAACATTAAAGAAAATGGCTTCTAATGAAGAGAGACTGAGTGAGTTATATAAAAAATTTGCCAGGAAATTTGAGGATTATAGTAAATTCTGGAAAAATATTGCTGGAGAAGAATTAAGGCATGCTGCTTGGATTAGGAGAATAGCTGGTGAAATGTTAGACGGAAAAGTTTATTTTACGCAAAGTAAGAAAATTATTAACAGTGTTGATTATTTTAGTGATCAAATTGAAGAAAGCATGAAAAAGGTGGATAAAAAAGATTTTGGTATATTAGATGCTATATCTATCGCTAGAATAATAGAAAGTTCATTTTTGGAAAATAAATGCTTTGAAATTGTCAGTACAGATATACAATATTTAAAAGATTTATTAGATAAATTAAGGACAGATACCGATAGGCATTTAAAAGTAGTAGAAAAAGAATGGGAGAAAATAAGAAAAGAAAAAGGAATTAAGGATTTATAGAAAATTAATAAGAACTAGGAATTTATAACCCTAGTTTTTTATTTGCCACTCCTATAATAATTTCCTATAATATAAATTCAAGTTTATAAATTTATAATTTTTATACTCCTTCGCCTTTAAAATTTTCATGTTTTATGTAACATAATTATTTATTTTATTTATAAGTAAAATATAATTTTAATAAAGGCTACGGAGTATTTATCATTTTAAAAATAATTAAGTATAAAAAATATATGGGTAAAACAAACGTTTTAAATAAAGATAAGAAATTATTTATGCTTGGTAATGAAGCGGTGGTACGTGGTGCGCTTGAATCAGGTGTTGCTTTTTCATCTTGTTACCCTGGCACACCTTCCTCAGAAATAGGGGATACTTTTTCTGAAATTGCTAAAGATGCTGGGATGTATTTTGAATATTCTACAAATGAGAAAGTAGCCTTAGAAGCCGGAATTGGTGCCTCACTATCTGGTCTTAAGACCATGGTTTCATTTAAAAGCTTTGGTTTGAATGTTGCTTCAGATAGTTTTATGCCTGCTTTCTATGTAGAATCAGATGGACCTATAGTGATAGTGGTTACTGATGATCCACAATGCTGGAGTTCAGTACAATCAGAACAAGATACGCGTTATTATGCACGTATGGCTAATGCTCCTTTGATTGAACCATCAGATCCTCAAGAGGCGCTAGATTATACTAAAAAGGCTTATGAAATATCAGCTAAGTATAAAATTCCGGTAATGCTGCGTTTAACTACTAGAGTATGCCATACTTCAAGTCCAGTAAATGTTGGAGAAATTAAGGGTACTACTGGACAGAAGGCGGAATTTAAGAAAGACCATGATCGTTATTTCACCTTTGCTCCTAAAATGATAGAGAATCACAATAGAATATTAGGGAAACTAAAAGAATTACAAAAAGATTTCGAAGAATCAAGTTTTAATTATGTTGAAAATAATGATGAAAAAAGTAAATTTGGCATTATAACTTCTGGCGTTTCTATGTGTTATGTCCGAGAAGCATTGGATAATTTAGGAATAAAACTACCTATTTTAAAATTAGGGGCAACTTATCCTGTACCGGAGAAAAATATTTCCGATTTTATTAAGGATAAAGAGGAAGTATTAGTTGTTGATGAGCTGGAGCCTATGGTAGAAAATGATGTTAGAGCAATTGCAGGTAAGGTTAATTGTGGACTAAAAGTAACTGGTAAAGAATTAATTCCAAGATCTGGAGAGCTCAGGCCAGAAATAGTTGAAAAAGCTTTATCAAAATTACTTAATAAATCTGAGCGAATAAATTTAGATGATCATTTAAAAAGATTTAAGGATTTAGATATTATTAGAAGATATCCTGTAATGTGTCCGGGCTGTCCGCATCGTGCTACCTTTTTCTCTGTTAAAAAAATGGCGCCTCAAGGTACAGTCTTTGGCGGAGATATTGGTTGCTATATGTTGGGTGCTTTTCCTCCTTACGAAATGGCTGATTTTATGTATGATATGGGAGCCAATATTGGGATTGTTCATGGTATTAGAAAAGCGGCTGATTATTTTGGTACAGAAACTGCTAAGAAAAATAAAACTATTTCATTTATTGGGGATGGAACATTTTTTCACGCTGGAATTTCCGGACTTTTGAATACTGTCTATAATAATTCCAATTCTTTAATAGTAATCATGGATAATAGGATCACAGCCATGACTGGTCATCAGCCTAATCCAGGCATGGGTCGAAATGGTATGAGAGAAAAAGTTAGTGAAGTAAATGTAGAAGAAATTGTACGCGCTTGTGGAATTAAGCATATGAAAGTTGTCAGTGTTTATAATTTGAAAGAAACACAAGCAGCGGTCAAAGAATTATTGGAAGTTAAGGGGCCATCAGTATTAGTTGCTAAGGGGCCTTGTATTCTTCTTCGCTGGAGTGAAATGAGAAAGAGCGGGCAGAAAATTATTCCTTTTGAAATAGATCAGAGTGAATGTAAAAAGTGTGGTACTTGTACTAATCAATATGCTTGTCCAGCAATTCAACACGAAGGTGATAAATATTTTATTGATAAAGAGTTATGTTCTGGTTGCGGAGCGTGTTCGCAGGTTTGTCCGTTTGGAGCTATTAAACTGTTCTAAAAAATAATGCCAATAAATTTTAAAAAAAATTAGCTATATAGATAATTACTTTCTTAATTAAAAATAATCTTATGCAAAATAAAGAAACATACAACATAGTCATTCCTGCTGTCGGTGGTCAAGGCGGCATTACTCTCTCCAGAATTATTGCTGAAGCGGCGATGTTATCTGGATTGGATGTAAAAATGTCCGAAGTACATGGATTGGCACAAAGAGGCGGAGCTACGCAGTCGCATGTAAAATTTGGTGAAAAAGTCCACTCCTCTTTAGTACCTCAAGCTGGAGCTGATTTGATTTTATCGACTGAGCCGGTAGAAGCTTTAAGATCATTAATTTATGCTTCCAAGGATACTCAGGTAGTAATAAATAATACTAAAATTGTACCTATCTCAGTTAATTTTGATAAAAAACCCTATCCTAATACAGAAGAAATTAGAAGCGACATTGAAAAATTTACAAAAAAAATAGATTTTGTAGAAGGCGACAGTATAGTTAGAAAAGCAGTGGGTAATAATGTACCCTTGAATATATTTTTGTTAGGTTATGCATTCCATAAAGGCTATATTCCTTTAGAAGAAGATAAACTATTAGGTGGTATAAAGAATATTATTAATGAGAAATATTTTGAAATGAATAAAAAGGTCTTCAATTTGGCTAAAGAAATAAAATAGTATAAAATGAAAATCTTAAAATAAAAATATGGATAAAGAAACAAAAAATGAGTTTAAAAAAATAGATAATAAATTTAAGAAAGTAGATAACGAGTTTAAAAAAGTAAATAATAAGTTTGATCTTAAATTTGATAAAATAGATAAAAAAATTTGATAAACTAAGTAATTTGGTAGAAAATTTGGCTATTTCTATAGAGAGGAATGTTGTTAAAAAAGAAAATTTGGAAAAGTTTGCAACGCATAAAAACCTAGAAGATGAATTGAAAGAACTTGAAGAAAATATGAAAAAGCATGTAAGCGCTGAAATACAAAAAAGTAAAGATATGCCTGTAATTCGTAAAGTGGATAGTAGAGTAAATAATATAGTTAAAACTTTAAAAAGAAAGAAAGCGATTACTGAAAAAGAAGAAGGGGTATTATTGAAAAGTAGTCCTTTTTCTGGGGAGTTGGCAGTTCAGTAATTAATTCAAAAATTAATATAAAAAATATTTCCAAGGTAATAGATATTTTTAATTTAGCTTAAAATAGCTATTTTAAGCTAAATATAGTAAATATTACATAATAATATATAGAATATGTCAAAATAGTATTGACATATTTTTTAATATATGATATAATATTCAAGTAAAATGAAAATTGTCCAAAAAGAACTTTCACAAATTAATAGATATTAGCAAATTCTCTGGGGAGAGAGTCAGCTAAAAAACGGTGCTGTAAACCGTTTTTAACCTAAGTCCACCTTTTGTGGTGGATACATTTATATAATATTTGATAGATTTGTTAAATATTGTAGTAATATATAAATACGGGTGGCTCTTCCTTATTGAGTCACCCGTATTTTATTTATCGGAATAATGAAGGGGAGAGAGTAAATAAGCTTTTTAGGGTCAAAGTAATATTATATACCCTAAGGCTTGTCCTCTTCATTATTCTGGTAAGAATTGTAAAACATTGTAAATACCCTTTCTTTAGGAGAATAAATCCTTCAGGGTAATGGAGAGGAGAGAGTTATCTATAGGGAATTAATAACATTGTATGTCCCTCGTAGGTACTTCTCTTCATTACTTTGGGGGAAAATCAAGATAACAAAATAACACAATAACATTAAAACATATATTCTATATTCTTCTTCTTCTCAATTGAGGGGAGAAGGATAAGATTCTATCTAACAGCAGAAGGAGAGAGATAAAAGTTCTAGGGCCTTAAATATATTTTATAAGTCCTAAGCTTCTTTCCTTCTACTGATGGGTGGAATCAAGATAACAAGATAACACAAGAACATTAAAAATAAGTTTCCCCTATAAAAGGGAGAGTTATAAAGGGATTTTTATCACGTTATTAAATAGAATCACAAGAACATTGTGAATACCCCTCTACCTCCCCTTAGAAAGGGGAGAAAATATAACTATCTATTGATAAGCAGAGGCTTGCCTGCGCAAGCGGAAAAGAATCTTCCTTTATTTAAGATTTCGGAGGATGAATGTTGAAACTAAGAGTTAAAGTAATAATGAAAGCTTTTAAGTTTAATTCCTCTGTTTTTCAATGGATGGCGGCATGACTCATTAAAACATTAAAAAAATAAGAATAATTATTTACCTGGCTTTAGCCAGCCATTCTGATTATATCTGGCTAAAGCCAGGTAAATAACTTTTATAAAAAAACACTTTTTACTAGAACGCATGAAGACATTCTCATTTTTTATGTAATTATATTATATATAAATTGAGAATATTAACCCTATAAGGAAATACTCCTATCAGGGGTTAACCCTTCGGGTTAAAAATCTCTCTCCTCACTTTATGCGTTCTAGTAGGATGTGTTGTGAAATGCTCTAAATGTTGTAATCGTTCAATTTGTTGTAAATGTTATGCACTTTCAAAAATTGGGAAATTTGATAACATACAAATGTAAGAATTTAAGCCTTATATTTAAAAAAGTGGATTTCAAAGAATATCAAGAAAAATCAAGGAAAACAGCTATCTATCCTAATCAAGGTAATAATTTTGTTTATACTACACTAGGTTTAGTGGGCGAGTCAGGAGAAATAGCGGAAAAGATAAAGAAAGTTTTTCGAGACGGAGATGGGAGTATAACTAATGAAAAAAGAGTAGAATTGGAAAAAGAATTAGGTGATGTTCTATGGTATTTATCCCAAATGGCAACAGAATTAAAATTATCACTAGATGATATAGCTGAAAAAAATATTAAAAAGTTATATTCTAGAAAAGAAAGAGGGACATTACATGGGGATGGAGATAATAGGTAATTTAGCTGTTGATAAGACAAAATTTAAGTCTAAAAATAGTTTAATATAGAAAATTGATATTCCCTTGACACCATTCTTCAATCATATAGTATGGTGAACATAGTTAAGAGAAGGTGATTGATCTTTAATAGTCAATAGACATCTTTTTGCCTTAATTTAAGTCAAAATTAAGTCAAAACAGTGTTTAGAAAGATCGATTAATTTCCGTGTAATTCCCTTATTTAAAAGGGTTACGGTCCCAATATGAGTTTATATAGGTCATAGTACTATATAAATTCGGGGTAATTTGACTGGATAGTGGATGTAATTCTGTTTATACTTGATCTGGTCACCAGTCAAATAGTTATATGAAATTAAGCCTAAAAGCAATTTCAAAGCCTATTAAAGCTTTATTATTAAGTTTTAAGAAGGTATCGCACTTTTTAGGAAAAGTTATACAAAAATCAAAAAAAGGATTTGTTTATATTTTAAAGAGAGAAAGGGTAGAAAATTTAAGAAGTATTTACGAGAAACTACTATCAAGACAAAATAAAAATTCATTACACGCTGGTGTTATTATCGTAGCTCTTGCTATTGGTGGTTTTAACATCATTGCTAATGATGAAATAACAGTGTCTGCTAAAGATAGTAGTATTTTAGTTGACTTATTATTTCCTGAAGATGATAAGTATGAAGTTGTAAAAAGCGATTTCGATGCTGGTAGAAAAAAGGATAAAAACTATTTGCCAATGATTTCTATGGCTTCAGCGGCCTTTGTGTCTGGTTCTATTAATAATCAAGGCGTTATGGCCTCAGAAGAAGATGTCGCTGAAAAAGAATCTCTAAATACTTTAGGTAATGATACCCTGGTTAGAAAAAATATGACTGAGACTAGTGATAAGGTGGCAGGAAAAGCAAAATCAGGAGTATCTAAATATAGTGTAAAAGATGGTGATACAGTATCTTCTATAGCTAAGAAATTTAGCATAGATGCAGCTACAATTTTACAAGAAAATGATTTATACGCAGATGATATTATAAAGCCAGGTATGAGTTTATCTATTCTACCTGTATCTGGTACAACTGAGCGTGTTGATGCTGGTGAAACGCTATCTAGTATTGCTAAGAAACAAGGTGTTGATGAAGAGACAATTAAAAAATATAATAATTTATTACTTGCCTCAGATATTGAAGCAGGTCAGATATTAGTTATCCCTGATGGTAAGAGAGAAATAAAAGAAAGACCAAGACCAGCTCAACCTACAAATACGCTGCTTGCTAGTGCAAACACTGGTAGTCCAGCCGCTTCAACTTCTAGCGCTGGTAATAGTACACCTACTAGTAGGCAAGTATCTACAACCGCCAGATATTCTGCCAATGGATTCCCCTATGGATATTGTACTTGGTATGTAGCAACTAGAAGAGGTGATGTAACTTGGCGTGGTAACGCTGGTCAATGGCTTACAAATGCTAGAGCTCAAGGTAGAGCTACTGGTAGAGTACCGGCTGTAGGATCAATAATGGTTACTAGCGAAAGCTGGTGGGGACATGTAGCTATTGTTACTGGAGTAAAAGGTGATACTGTCTATGTAAGTGAGATGAATTATCGTGGATTTGCCATTGAAAGTACTCGAGCTGTTTCTAACAAGAGTGGAGTTATTAAAGGATATATTTATTAAAGATATTAATTTTGATAAAATTAAACACGCGGTGCTTATACCGCGTGTTTTTATTTGAATAACCAATTTCCATTTCCAAATAAATATTTCGCCTCTAACGGCGGATCCGTTGTTAGAGGCGGACAAATTCCAAAAATAATTTAATGTAGTAATATATATAATTATAAAGTTATAAATAAATGAATAGAGATCAATTAAAAAAAGAATTAAATAATTTTGGTTTAAAAGCTAATAAAGTATTAGGGCAAAATTTTTTGTATAGTGAAAGTGTGGTACATGATATGGTTGAGGCAGCTGATCTGATGAGTAATGATACTGTTTTAGAAGTAGGGCCGGGATTGGGAATCTTGACTGAAGAAATTATTAAGAAAAATTGCCAAGTATTAGCTATTGAGAAAGATAAGAATCTAATTCCATACCTAGAAAAAAAATTTAAAAGCAATAAAAATTTAAAAATAATTAATGAGGATATATTAAAATTTCCAATTTCTAATTTCCAATTTCCAAACTATAAGGTTATTGCTAATTTACCATTTTATTTAACTTCGAGATTTTTAAGAATATTTTTAGAAATGGATAATAAGCCCAGTATAATGGTTTTATTAATGCAAAAGGAAGTAGCTGATCGAATTGTGGCAACAGATAAAAACAGAAGTATTTTGTCTATCGCTTGTGAATTATATAGTAATTCTAAAATAATTAGGCAAGTATCGAACAGGTCATTTTATCCTAAACCAGACGTAGATTGTGCTGTTATTAAGTTTGAAGTTTATAATAAACCAAAGTATAAAATTGATGATATAAATTCATTTTTTAGAATTGTGAAAGCTGGATTTTCTGCGAGAAGAAAACAAATACATAATAATATTTCAAACGGTTTACTAATTTCAGGTGATAATGCTAAAAGTATATTAAAAAAAGCTAAAATTGATCCAGCCAGAAGAGCGCAGACTTTGGATTTAAGGGAATGGATGGAACTATATAAAATTCTAAAAACATTAAAATATTAAAACAAAATATAATTTCGGATTCCTGATACACAATGTTTAAAAAAATGTATAAGTTTAAATTGTTTTTATGTTCTCGTGATTTGAGTTATTCACACCCAATGCTTTGGAAACATAATCAAATGTGTGTTATAATTTGCATGAGTTAAAAATAAATTTAATATGAAATTATACCGAGAAAAAATAATCGGATTAGTTGTGATAGTGATATCATTTTTTTCTATTACCAGTGCCCTAAATGTTAAGGCTTTTTTTTGGCAGGATATGTTTTCTGCTAAAGATAAAAACGAAGAAAAATCTATTTTTGATATATCTGGTTTGGATTCTGATTCTGACGGCGTATCTGACAAAAAAGAATATGAACTAGGAACAAATCCATATAACTATGATAGTGATGATGATGGTTATACAGATGGAGAAGAAGTTAAGGCAGGCTTTGATCCACTAAAACAAGAGGGAAATAATTTAGTAGATAAGGATGAAGATGGATTGACAGGGGAAGATGAACGAAAATACAAAACTGATCCCAATAAAGCTGATACAGATTATGATGGTTATTCTGATGGTTTTGAAATATTAACTGGGCATGATCCTTTACAAGCAGATTTTTCTTTTTTGGAGCCAATTATTAAAAAAACAGAAAGTGATAATTCTTCAACAAGTGATACAACTTCAAGTAGTATAGAAAAAATTTTAAATGTTAAGAATTTTTCAGAGGTAACTCCAGATTCACTAGCCTCTATTGGATTAGATACCTCAAAAATTGATCTCGAAAAAGAAATTGATTTTCCTGAAGTGCCAGAAGAAGATGTAAAAGTATCAGATAATACTTCTCAAGAATTCATTCAGGATTATTTTAATATAATAGGTATTATATTATATAGTAATTCTCCTATTCATAGTATGGATGAAGCAGAAAGTTATGCTGAAACTGTAGATATAGCTAATTCTTCTCAAATAAAAGAATTAGAAGATATTGTTTTAGAAATAAAAGGCGAATTTATAGAAACAGAAGTGCCCAATAAGCCAGAATTTATAGAATTTCACAAGCAGGTTTTAACTTCAGCGATTACCTTGCAAGGTTTGTTTAATTCACTTGAAAATATGGATTTCCAGGGAAATAATGCTTTTTATGAAGTAATGAATTTATTACCCCAATTCAGTAGTCTTAATGATTACATTTTTGATAAAGTTTATCCTAGAGCACAAGAATTAGCTGAAGAGAATGGGGTAGAATTGCCCAGTAAGGCTTTTTTGGAACAACATCAGTAGGATTTTATAATTTATTTAAAATAAAAAATATAATTTAATAAAGATGATCTTAATTTTTAAGAAACATCATATATTTAAAAAACTATTATTAATAAGTTTAATAGGTATTGTTTGTTTTGTAGCTAGCGGATTAGGAGTTCTAGCAATGCCCAAAAAAGCAAAAGCTATCGGTCCTGTTTTTGATATTAAACAAATATTGAATAATTTATTGGTGTCCATTTGGAAATCAGTGATTTTTCCCTTAATAAAGAAAATAGTTATTGGTTATATTACTACTGGTGAATTTCCCATGGACATGGACTCATTTAAAACTTGGCTCTATGAGGATTTGCTTTTCCAGACCCTAGAATCAGTTGTGGGTCAGTTTAGTAATTTTTCATTGTGTGCTGATTTTTCTATGAATGTTAGAATAGCTTTAGGCAATGAAACGGCTCTAAATACCGGGGATGGTAGCGATCAACCGGATTGTACTTATGATCAAAGTAATTTAGCTCAGATGTTGGAAAGGGTTATTACAGCAGAACAGGATACGGGAGGAGGAGGAGAAGCGTTATGGGATGAAATAAACCATAACTACTTATCTGGTTTATTTCAAACAAGTTTAGGATCAAATAATCAATATGGAGCATATATAGATGCGCAAGAAAGATTTGCTACTCAATCTACACGAACTGCTAATGATTTAAGAGATGAAGCATCAGCTAACAGAGGATTTTTGGGCACAAGAGATTGTTCTCAATGGACAGCAGAATCAAATGATACAAATCATGATGGAGAGATGCAGGAAAATGAATGTCCCGTACAGACTACGGGAGAAACTATAGCTGGAGCACTGGAATCATATAATACATTAGAGCAAGGAAGTGTAGGGTCAGAGGTTTTTGCTGATTTATTAGGATTTTTAGGTCAAATAGTAGATTTATTAATAAATAAAGCTGTATCTGCTGGTATATCTGCTATTACCGGAGGATCAAAACAAAAAAGAAGCGCAGCTACAGAATATAAACAAGCAATAGAAACAGCCACACAAGGGGTAGGGGCCAATAGAGCATTTGAACACTAATTGTTGGAACATGAATTATGCGGTTGCCTCTTACGGCAACTCGCCGATAGAGGTGAGATAAAGCAGGTAAGGCGGATTGGGTGAAAATTTCTAAATAACTTATGTTTAAATTAATTAGATTGGTTAAACAAGTTAAATTAGTAAAGTATTTTATATTTTGTGTATTTGCTAAATTAGTATTTATTCGTTGATTTGTAGTATAACTTTGTGAATCTGTATTATGATTATTTATAAATAAAACAAAAACGTAAATGGCAGCCTTATATCTTTTAATCGGAGGCATACTAAAAATAACCACTGCTTTATTTGCACTTATAATTTGGATGAGTGATGCTCTTTTAGGTGTTGTCTTAAGTGGCGCTCTAGCTGTTCAAGATATGGATTCAGTTAATGTCGGTTGGAGTATTGCCAGAGATACAATTAATATGTTTTTTGTTATTTTTCTTTTAGTTATTGCCTTTACTACTATTTTACGTATAGAAGCTTATCAGTATAAGCAATTATTGCCAAAATTAATATTGGGTATATTACTGGTTAATTTTAGCCGTACTATCTGTGCTGTTTTAATAGAATTTTCTAATGTTTTAACCAGCGCCTTTTTAAATTTTGCTCCAGGCCAGGAGACAGCTGCGGGCATTGCTGCTTTAATGGGAATTAGTTCTGTATGGGATATTGATTCTGGAATTGGTGCATTGGATATTACCAATTTAACTATGTGTATATCAATGGCTTTAATAACGATATATATGGGTGGGTTGGCGATTGCTTTTGCCGGGTTAACCGGCATGATGATAACTAGAACTATAGCTTTGCTAGTTTTAATTGTTTTATCTCCAATAGCTTTTGGTATGAATATACTGCCGGTGACCAGCACATATTTTAAAAAATGGTGGGATGAGTTTATAAAATACTTATTTTATGGACCCATAGCTGCTTTTTGTATTTATTTGTCAGCTATTGTTGCTGCCGAGATGAGAGATCATGATACTTCTGGATTTAGGGCTGAGGCGTGGGATAGTGCATTAAATCATTCTTCACCCACTTTGCCAGCTACTCAGTTAACACAGACAGAATTTGTTTGGGGGTATGCTTTGGTTGTTGGGTTGCTTTTTCTGGGAATTGCTATGATAAAAGAAGGCGGAGGTTATGGAGCTCAGATTGCCATGGATTTTGCTAAGAAGGGAATGACGGGTGGAGCTAAATTGGTTGGAGGTTGGGGTCGTAGGAAATTAGCTAGTGATAGATTAGGGAAGACTGCTAAGGGATTAACAAGTAAAGGTAAAGCTGGATGGCTTGCTGGTAAAGCCTTAGGGGGGGTGCATAATATGGCCAAACTAACTTATCTTCCTCAGGCATGGAAAGCACAAAAAGAAAAAGAGGAATCAGAAGTAGGTGGTTTGGCTACTGGTTGGGCTAGAGATCAGATAAATAATTATCTTGGTAAAATTCCTGGTAGTACTAAGGACAAAAATCAATATGAATATGCTGCTCATAAGCAGTTCGTTGATGAAGCTAAACATAGGTTTAATATTGAGAATAAGGGTCAAGCTTGGCAGTATTATGTTAATAGATTAAAAGAATCAGCAGGCGTGGTTGGTGAAGAAGCTGATGTTGAAGCAGCGATACAAGAGCTTTGTAATACTAAAAATATTAACGAATTACTTTCAGCAGCTACTAAGGACGAAGATTTAGCTATAAAATTATTTGGAAGCAAAGAAGCAGCTGATGAAAATAAAGGTGAATATACTCCGAAAGCAGCCTTGGCAATGTATGAAAATCTGTTTGGGAAAGAAAATGGCCGGTCAATGTTTCTCGATATGAGTGAGCAAGCAGTAGGGATAGGTAACTGGCAATTCAAGGAATTTTTAAAACGTGATCCAGACTCTGGCAGGCTAGTAGCGGCTGGTGAGGAAGGATATTCTGAACAACAATACAAAGAAAATTGGGCAGGAGAATTTGCTAAAAGAGATTTTAGGGATCGTATGGGTGCTTATCGAGGAGATTTTATGAATATGACTTGGGATAAAGAGACAGGAGAAGAAATACGATTAGGCATGACTCCTGGATATGAAGAAAATCTTAGAGCAAAAGGATTTAATAGTAAAGATGGCTATCGTGGGATACCGTCTATGACGCCAGCCATTAAAGGACATTTAGTAGAACCAGGGCATTTTGCAGGGTTGAATAAAAATGGTGAAAAAGTAACCAGAGGAGTTGCTGATGTGTTAAGAGATCAATTTGCGGCAGGGGGAGAAGAAGCTAAAAAAGCAAAAAATACTTTGCAAATTTATTATGAAATAGGTGAAGATGTTACTATGCCAGCAGAAACACAAAGGGCTATAGAAGATCTAGTGGATGATTTCCAAGTTGTATTAGAACCTCCTGGACGTGGATCTACTAGTTATGGACATTTAAGAAAATATGGTGATGATAGAGTTTCAACTCCAGAAGGAAGAGCTGCAAGAAGGACCTAAAGTGGCAGTGAATAAGAAAATAACATGGATAATGTTGTGAGAGGCGGAATATAGGCTAGTTTTAAATATGCAGTAGAAATTTTATGTTTTTATCTGGATAAAAAATAAAGAATGAAAAAAATACAAGCTTTTACAAAAGGACAATTAGAAGATCAAGAAGTATTAAGGGAAATCACTAAAAAAGTTGATTATCTTTTGCGGTATGATAATGGGATAACAGGCGAGGAAGTAGTGGAATATAATATTTTAAGATTAAATTTAGAAGAGTCCTTACGAAAATTTGGGTCAGGGCTTAATCAAGATTTAGCTAAAAAGTACTTAGAATTTTTAGTAAAAATTGGTTTTGTACAGTTATCATTATTAAGCGATGAAAAAGCGATAGATTTATTTAGAAAACACTTTTTAGTAATAATTAAAACTAGTATTAAATGGGAAATTAATTTGGAAAATAAACTAAGAGCTAAAGTTTTTGGTATCTCTAATATATGGAAAAGAGATCCTTTTTTAAAAAATATTAGAGAAGCGCTAAAAGAAAATATAGAAATATTAGGGGATAGTCAGATAATAATTGGATCTAATAATAAACCTAAAGAGCCATCTGTACGTAATTGGCTGGCTGATTATGATAATCTAATTGGTGCAGGTGAACACGGAGAATTAGATATCTCTAATTATTTATTTAAAAGTAAAAATGTTAGAATATTGAGTTTTGAAGATAAGATGATATTAAAAAAAATATTAAGATTATATGAAAAACTAAAATTAGATATGGCCCATCCTAATGGCATTGCTACTTATCCGCTTTCTGTATTTGGTATAAGAGAAGTGGGTACTGGTTTAGATAAAAAATACATGCCTCTTGATCCAGAAGAATACAAAAAAGAAATAGAAAAGAGAAAGAAAGCTAGAGAAGAAAAAAAGAAAATAATTAGAGGAGAGATGAGAGAAGATAGTAATTTGCTAGGAGTGAAGGGAAGTTTGTTACGAAATGATGAAAAAAATGTTCCGCAAACACTATCTAAACCAAGAAGTGATTATGATTTAATTAAAGAAAAAAAGTTTGCTAATTTGAATCCTATTCCTAAAATTTCTTTAGCAAAATTAGCCACAGTTCAATCTTTAGAAAAATTAAACATAGAAGATTTTAGAAGTTATGGCAAGGAGGCTGAAGCTGCTGGCGCATTTATGTCTGCAAAAATTAAAAAATTATTAGTTGAATCATCTGAAAGCAAAGAAGCTGTAAAATATTATTTAAGAAGAAGTGAACTTTATAAAATATATTTATTGCAAGGCAAGGAAAGTTTGGATTCCAAAAAAGATATAGGTAAAATTGCCGAAGAAAGGAAAGGAAGAGGGGAGAAGTATTTGAGTAAGGATGAATTTGAGGAGATGAGGAAGGTATTAAAATCTATTTAAATTTTTGAAATACAATAGAAATATGATTGAGATAAATAGAAATACAGTTGGAATATAGTTGAAATACATGGAAATGCAATTGAGATATAGTAGAAATAAATAGAGATTTGATAATATTAATTATAAATTATTAAGTGAGTAATAGGAGGTTACCACTTTTATGAATAATAAATACATTCTTTTACAAGATTTAGATGTTTATAAGTTAGCTCGACAATTATCTAAAATAAGTTGGGAAATATATAGTAGTTTAGGTTGGCAAAATAAAAAAGTGATTGGCGATCAATTTATTAGATCTACAGATTCAGTTGGAGCTAATATTACTGAAGGCTATAGCAGATATCACTATTTGGATAAAATAAAATTTTATTATAACAGCAGAGCTTCATTAAGTGAACGCAGCGATTATTGGTTGGAATTGTTATTTGAAAGGGAAGTTTTAAAAGAAGATAAATATATAGAATTCAAGAAAGTTACTAAAGAATTGTCAGTAAAACTAAATAATTTTATTAGTTCAACGTATAGATCGAAGTATAAATAGAAATATAATTGAGATACAGTTGAAATATATAGAAATGCATTGGAAACAAATTAAAAGATGATTAACAGCAATGTATTTCTATCTATTTCTATGAGTTTCAATATGTTTCAATAATTAAATTTATGCAATACGCCGTTCCTCAATTTATTGAAGTTGAAGACAAAGTAATTGGTCCGCTTACTACCAAGCAATTTTTATATTTAGTAGTTGGAGGAGTTTTTTTACTTATTGTTTGGGCACTAGCTGATCTTACCTTATTTATTCTATTAGCAGTTTTGGCTGGCGCAGTAGTTATTCCTTTTGCTTTTATAAAGATTAATGGCCGGCCTTTTGAAATTTATTTAAAGGCGGCTGTAAAGTTTTTCACCTCTCCTAAACTACGGCTTTGGTTACGTGATGTAAAAACATCTCATATTAATATAAGTGACAGTAATAAAAGGGGGAGAATAATTTCTAAAGCGCAAACACAAGAGATTGGAGATAAAAGTTTTAATAGGAGTAGAATTCAAGAACTTTCTCAAATACTAGATATGGGTGGAGTGATAAAAAGCACTGAAGAAATACCAAAGTAAAAAATAAAAAAGATTAATATAAAAAGAAAGTTAAAAGATTGTTAATATTTAATAATTTCCATACTTACGTATTGTTTTAAAGAGCATGTGATTAGTAGTACAGAACTAGTGAGGATGCTTAAGAATCACATAATCATTAATTATTGTGTTTAATCTAAATAAATTGAAAGACAAAAATCAGCAAGTTGATAAATCCAACAAAAAAGGAAATATATTCGAAACATTATTTTCTAAAAAAGTAACTAATAAAAAATCTGTATCTACCCAAAAATTTTTGAATGTTGAAGGAATTAGAGATGGTGCGGCTATTTTAAAAAGCGGGGGATTTCGTTCTATAATCCTAGCGTCTAGTATTAATTTTTCTTTAATGTCTGAAGATGAACAGATAGGTAAGATATATGCTTTTCAGGATTTTCTGAATTCTTTAGAATTTCCTATACAAATTGTTGCTCAGACTAGAAAACTAAATATTCTTAAATATGCCGAAAAAATAAAAGAAGCAGGTAGGATTCAAGAGAATGAGTTGTTAAGAATGCAAATTGCTGGGTATGGCGAATATATTTTGTCTCTAGTGGAGTTAGCTAATATTACAACTAATAATTTTTATGTAGTTGTTCCTTATTCTCCTTCGCCAGGGCAGAGTATGAGCGGTCCTATAGATAAAATAAAAAGTATTTTGCAACCGGCTACAGAAGTGAAAATGAAAACTGAAGCATTTGATAAAAGTAAGGAAGAATTACATCTTAGAGTAAATCATGTTGTTGGTGGTTTATCTGGAATGGGTATTAGATCAGCAGCCCTAGATACTCAGGAAATAGTTGAATTATTATATAATTGGTATAATCCAGAAGTGTCTACTAATCAAGTTTTGGTGGATTTAGATGAACTAAAGGTGGAGCGGGGAGGATATTAGAATAATTTCTAATTACCAATTACTAATTTCTAATTTCTAATAAAATTTTAAAATGACTAATTAGAAATTTGTGGTTTTTAAAATTAGATGTTTCATTGAAAATAAAGCACAAGATATTAGAAAATTTTTGTTTTTATGTTTTAAAGTTTTAACGTTTTAAAGAAATGCCAAGATCACTTACTAATCAAGATGAAGTACAAGATGAACAGCTGCCCTACGGCAAGCAGAATTTTGATAATTTATCAATAAAAGAAAAAGAGGATATTCTGAAAGCAGAAGAAATATATAAGATGGGTTTAGTGTCAATCAAAGATATTATAGCTCCATCAGCGATGCAGATTAATCCTGATCATTTAAAGCTTAACAATAAATTTGTTAGGACATTATTTGTATTTACTTACCCCCGTTATTTAAATGTAGGTTGGCTTTCTCCTATTGTTAATTTAAATGAAGAATTGGACATTGCTTTCTATATTACTCCGGTGAGTTCAGAAAAGATTTTAAAAACTTTAAAAAATAAAGTAGGTCAAATTAGATCAACAATTTCAGCTCAGGAGGAAAAGGGAATGGTTAGAGATCCTATGTTAGAAACTGCCTTAGGAGACGTAGAAGAACTTCGTGATAGGTTGGTTCAGGGGACAGAAAGATTCTTCCATTTTGGTCTTTATCTAACATTATATACAGAAACAAAAAAGGAATTAGAAGAAAAGACAAAAGAGCTAGAAGGCTTGTTAGGGCATAAATTAATTTATTCTAAAAGAACAATTTATCAAATGGAAGAAGGATTCAATTCTACTATGCCTCTTGGTAATGATGACATAGGAGTGGTTAATAGTATGAATACTTCACCACTTTCAACTGTTTTCCCTTTTGTTTCTTCTGAACTTACATCGGATGAAGGGATATTATATGGTATTAATCGTCATAACAATAGTTTAATAATTTTTGATCGATTTACATTGCCGAACGCTAATAGCGTAGTTTTTGCTATACCTGGTGCAGGTAAGAGTTATGCGGTGAAGCTAGAAATATTACGAAGCTTAATGTTTGGGGCTGATGTGATTGTAGTAGATCCAGAAAATGAATATAAACATTTATGTGATGCAGTTGGGGGTACTTTTTTGCGGATATCACTGGATTCTGATTATAGACTTAACCCTTTTGATTTACCCCCCAAAATTACAGGTATGTCAGCTGAAGATATTATTAGATCGGCGGTAATTAATTTAAAAGGATTAATGCGATTGATGTTGGGACGTATGACCAAGGAAGAAGATGCTTTAGTTGACAATGCTTTGCTGGAAACTTATGCCAAGAAAGATATTACAGCAGAATCAGATTTAAATAAAATTACCTCACCAACAATGCAGGATTTTCAGGAAATATTAGAAACAATGGAGGGGGCAGAAAGTTTAGTATCCAGGATTAAAAAATATACCGAAGGAACATTTTCTGGGATATTTAATCAACCCACAAACGTTGAAATGAAAGCAAAGTTCGTAGTATTTAGTATTCGAGATGTTGAAGAAGAATTAAGGCCAATAGCTATGTATGTTGTTCTTAATTATATTTGGAATGTAGTCAGGGCTGAATTGAAAAGACGGGTACTAGTTATTGATGAGGCTTGGTGGATGATGCAGTATGAAGATTCGGCTAGATTTATGTACGCCATGGCGAAACGTGGCAGAAAATATTATCTAGGTATGACCACTATCAGTCAAGATGTATCAGATTTTTTAAATTCTGATCATGGGAAAGCGGTAGTTACTAATTCTTCCATGATGATTTTATTAAAACAATCTCCAGCCAACATTGACCTATTAAAGAAAACATTTTATTTAACAGAAGAGGAAAAATTTTTACTACTAGAATCAGATGTTGGTGAAGGAATATTTTTTGCTGGTCCAAAGCATGTAGCTATTAAAATTGTTGCTTCTTATATGGAAGATCAATTAATTACTACTGACCCTAAACAATTATTAGAAATCGAACAATCAAAAAAGGAACTAGAAGAAGAATCAAGATCACCTGAAAATGATAGAAGGGCTATAGCAACCTAGAAATTACCAAAGTCTAGTATATAATGCCAGGAAATAATTATTTAGCATTGTATGTTAGAAGTTCTAATTATATTAACATGGTTTTAATATGTTTAAATACTTAAAATATTCTATAACAATTATTTTCAGTTTGATGATTTTAGTATTATTGACTGCTTTTGGTTGTAAGAAGCAAGAAGACTCAACTGGTAGTAGTGATTCACAAACTAGCGTTGATTCAACAGAGCAAATAACCTATAATCAAATTGAGCCAGACAACACTGTAGCAACAGAGAATAGTCAAATAACTGATAGTAATGCTGATAATACTGGAAACCAAGATAATTCTATACAAAACAATGAAGATACATTATTTTTAGAAAAAGCTGAAAAGTTAGCTGAAATATTTGGGACTTTTACTAATAAAGACAAAGAAGCTTATAAAAATTTAAAAGACTTAAAGCAGTATTCTAATGACAAATTAGTAAAATGGATTGATGATAAAAGTAAGATGCCAATAGATAGTAGTACTCCTTTTTATGGTATGACAACTTCAGCCCTATCATCAGTCTTTATTAGTCAAGATAGTTCAAAAAGTAAAATATTAGTAACAGTAAAAAGGGAAGAAATAACAGCTAGTAGTAATACGCCTAAAGTTAGCTATAAAATAATATTAACAACATTTGAAAAATCAGGAGAAGATTGGAAATTAAGTGGTATATATTGGCAGGATTGAAATTATTAAAAAAAAGATATTAAATGCGTTTGTTTTCATGTTTTATTGTTTTAATGTATACTAAAGATGAATGAATATTTACAGCCAGTTGAAGAATCTGCTCGGGAAGATTTTTATCAGATAATGCTTTTAAAATACAAAAGAAAAGTTTTAGAAAAGGAAAAATTGATCGAAAAGGAGGAAGAAAGAGAAATAGAAAAAATAGTGAATTTAAAAAATCAGAGAACTTTAAAAAATAAAAAAGGAATCTTTGCTACTAAAGAAAGAATAAGTAATGCCTATACTGCCTGGGTAAATAAATCTAGTTTGCCAAAAAATAATTTAGCGTATAAATTGCGAGATGAAAATAGGTATGAGCTGGACGGAGGTGTTGCTGCTGTTGGTAAACATCCATACAGATCCCCAGGTGAGTTTTATAGTCCTGCAAAGCCTAAGGGAATAAAACAAAAAATAAAAAAAATTAGATCGGATGTTGAAAAGTTAGAATCACCATTTTTAAACATGGTAGGCGAAGATCAGCCAGATGAGTTGAAGGCAATAGGAGATGATCAAATATCTAGATTAGCTGGTATGAATGATTATGTTGGTCCTGGAGAGGAAAATCAAACACAATTAGATCTTGATAAAACCAGAAAAGAAGTAAGGAAAAAAATTGAAAAAGGATTAGAGAAATATAAAGAAAGTAAAAAAGGCGCCGAAGCAGCCAAGGTTGCCAAAACAGGCGTCGAAGCAGCCAAGGTTGCCAAAACAGGCGCCGAAGCAGCCAAAGCGACAAAATTAGCTAAAACACTTAAAACAGTTAAAACAGTTTTTAATGTAACAAAAGTAGCAACTTTAGGAGCAGCTGCGGAAACAATATTTATAAGTTTAATTGTAACAATTATTATTTGGTGGGTTCAAATTATTGGAGCTCATCTTATAAAAAGTAAATATATTCCTAGAATGAGTAAGTTGGATTGGATTGGTTTTGGATTTTTAGTAGGACCCGGAACAATCGTTCAAGCAATCCCTATTATAATTTTAATAGTATTTATGTATGTAGATGCATATGTATTCAGTTTAGTGATTGCTTTTCTTAAGACATTTGTTATGGGTTCTTCTTCGTTTGTAATAGAAATATTAAATCATGTAATAGGTAGCTAATAATCAGAAATTAAAAAATAACCACTAAATTCATATTAATAATTTATCCTAAATTATGCATAAAATAAATAAAATAAGTATAGGAATAGGCACAATGTTATTTATGTTGCTTTTTTCCATGAATGTTTTGGCTGCGGATTGTCCTCGAGTAAATCTTGGTGTAATTCCAGGTATAATACAGCCAGGAGCTAATATTACTCTTCAGGCGCAATCAGAAGGTTATAGTGCTGACGGAGAAGATCAGGATAGAATGAATTATATGTGGTGTATTGATAAAGTTCCTTTAAATACATTAAATGCAGGTTCTTCAGATAAAATTGCTGGCAATGAGGTGGATGGTTATTATCTGCAAAGTGAATATGGGGATATTGGAAAAGATAATCTTGATAAAATTTGTAATCCTGGAGCAGCGTTAGCAGGAGGTTTTACTTCGCAAAAAATGTATAAAATTGGTGATGATGAAGCATACTGTCTAAGAAATGATAACAAATTATATTGTAATGCAGAAAATTTAGTTAAATATATTGGTACTGGACATATTATACTTGGAGACAGAATTACAATATTTCAAGAAGGTGATAATGAAACATTACCATTTAGAAGGATAGGAAATATATCTTATGAAAATTATGTTAAGAATTCTGCTCCGCCTGAATTTTATGTAACCAGGCAGCCTACAATAGGTAATGATACTGATGGAGATGGTTTGGATGATAATTGGGAAATAAGATATTTTAAAGGCAAGCTAATTAATTACACAACAGAAAATGAAGATGGCAGTACGGAGAAAGGATTTTTTTATATGCCCGATAATGATGAAGCCTTATTGCCATTAGTGCAACCAGATAAAATTGTTTCACCAGATGATCCGAGTGTATTTGTCAATGATCCGGACGGAGATGCTTGGGAGTATTTTTTTAAAGATGAAGGTAATAATTATAGTGCACCCTGGATGCTTGGTGTACCATATTTAAGAAGTTCTGTTGGTCAAGAAGTAAATCCAGGTCAAAAATCCTTTGATATATTAAGAGAATATATAGAAGGTACAAATCCTACAACTTCGGATACAGACAATGATGGAGTTGAAGATGGTCTAGATTATATTGGGATAAAACAAGATAATGTTCATCTTATAGTTAAAAAAGAATATGGAGAAAAATACAACGTAATGCTGAGAGTTTTTGGAGTAAATGATAAATATAGAAACGAGAATTCAGGAGATAAATATACCTTATTTACTTATCCTGCTCCAGAAGATACAAGCTGTGGATTTGAGGCGACTCCAAAAGGAGAAAATGAAATTGAAGTTGGCTTAGGGCTTGCACTTAAAGTAGGTTGGAGTTATAATCCAGCGCCTCCTATACCGGGTGATCCAATACCAATTACAGTTATTGCTGAAACCTCAAAATTAGAAGAAAATGCCGGGCTTGATTTGGAATTTAAATGGTTTTTAAATGGGCATAAAGATGAAGATGTAGTAGAGGAAGGTTACGGTAAGAAAATTTATCAATATAATACTGAAAAACAAGCTTGTGATAGAGATACGATAGGGCTGGAAATATTAGAAAAAAACACCAATCGATTGAATTTTCAAGAATTTGAAATTCCTATCGGGTTTGATTCTAGTTTAGATATGGATGTTATTGGTAATGTTGATTTAAAAAATGAGGAAGTAAAAAAATTTAATGAGCGGAAAGGAATAGATTTTAATGATATAAATTTTGATGATCCGAATAGTGAAAATTATATTTTGAAAAAGAGTTATATTTTGGATCAGGATGCTTTTAAGGGTAAGATAACAGAAGATCAAGGTTTTCGTACTGGAGATTTAGTAAAGGCTACAGTTAATAAGATTAAAGATGGATTTGGGGATGAATGTAAAAATAAATATAAGGTTGAAGATGAAAAAGTTAAAAAGGAGTGTGAAACTAAATATGGTATTGAAAATTGTGATGACCCCTTTGAGTTAGCAGTACAGAACTTTAATTTTAAGTGGAATTTTAAAGGAAAAGAACAACAATTGCAAAGTGGTAAGGGTCCTAATTTCGAGACAGCTTATTTTATTCTGAGAGATGATCCACGTAGTATTGGGGAACCCACAGGGGAAGAAGCTAATAGTCTGGCTAATACTAGCAGTGAGGCTGTGACTTTGGAAGTTTTAGATGATAAAAAAGATATTATTGCACGAAATGATAGGAATTTTGAAATTAAACCTCCTAGTATTGAGTTCGATGATCCCGAGGGAGTTGAAATAGGAACCTCTCCCGAGGATAGTAACCAATCAACTTATTATGCCGGAGATAGCAATGTAACTATTCATGCCAGTCTTAATTATTGGAGACCATCTAGAGAATTTACTTATACATGGAAAAGGAATGGAGAGGCAGTTGATACTAGGAGAGGAGATTGGAATACAACAGAATCTTCTTATACATTTAAACCTGGTGTAGATATAAATGGGCAACCGAATGGGCTTAATAAAGAAATCATTACTTTAGAAGTAGAGAGTAAAATTAATTATGTGGAAAACAATGGCAATCCTCTTACAGAAACAGCTTCAAAGACAAGGGAAATCAATTTATCTAATCCAGAAGTAGATCGAGAGAATTTAGGTGTGGCTGGAGCTCTAAGTAAATTCATTCCGCAATATTATAAAAATGTGTTTAACTTATTTTTTGTATTTGGTTTAACGGGGTTAGTTACATTGTTTATAATAGGATTTATGTATAAAGCTTCAGGGAGAAAATAATAAGGAAAATAATAGAAATTAAGAAAATTACTAATATCTAATCTTTAGCATTTTAATCTATAAATCATGAAAAAAAAGTACATAATATTAGCTGCTATATTAATTATCATATTAATAGGATTAGGTGTTTTTTACTATTTAACTTCAACTTCTAATAAAGAGCAAAAACCAGAAGAAGTTATTCTGCCAGAAGATCAGCGGTCTAATTTACAGTTAACAGATGAAGAAAGAAAGAATGGATTAACCTTAGCACAAAAAGAAGAGCAATTAAGGCAGGAAGAGGCTAATAAATTAAACAATAATCAGTCAACAGAAGAAGTTAAAGCTTTGCAAATTAAAAAGATTATTGACAAAGAAGTAAAATTTGTTGTTTTTTCAGCTGATAAAAGTAAGTTTATATATTTTGATCCTAATGGTAAAGAATTTTACCAAGCAAACATTGATGGAACTGGGGAACAGGTTTTAACAAATGCTAAATTTGAAAATTTATATAATGTGAGCTGGTCGCCTGATCGAGAAAAGATTGTTTTAACATTTTCTCAAGATAAAGGAATGACAAAAAATTATCACTTCTTTAATTTAAATATGCAAGAGGATATTAAATATGAAGATAGATATCAAGATGTTACCATGTCATATAATGGTGAAAATATTGCTTATGTATTTCATGATTTGGCTAATGATGAGTATAATCTATCAGTAGCTAAACCAGATTTATCTTCTTGGAGGAAAATTAAAGAGATAGACCAAGAAGAAATTGAGACTAAATGGTTTTCTAATAATGATTTAGCTGTTTATAATACTGCAACAGCCTTCAAAGAAGGACAACTAGAAATATACAATGTAGGAGAAGGAATAGATCATTATACTTTTTTATCTAAGAGATGGGGACTTAATCCTTTATTTTCTCCAGATGGAAAAAAAGTAATATATAATGATAATGAGACTAAAAATGCTAGATTTCCTGTACTTTGGGAGGCAGAAGTAAATAAAAAAATAGAGCCAAAAAAATTACAAATTGCTACTTTAGTAGAAAAATGTGCTTGGGCCCAAGATAGTGTTAGTGTTTTTTGCGGAGTGCCTGAAAATTATAGCAACTTTTTTGTTCAGCCAGATGATTATTATAATACTAAATTTGTTTCCAAAGATTCATTTTACAAAATAAACGTAGATAGTGGTGAACAGGAAAAATTAGCTGATTTTTCTCAATTTAATAAAGATTATGATGTCTATCAGCCTTTAATTTCTGGAGATCAGAAGAGTATGTATTTTACTAGAAAACACGATGGAAAATTCTATGGATTGATTATGCCATAGGATTGAGTTATTGAAATATTGTTTGTAATTTGTTTCTTGTGTCCTTGTATCTTAAAAAAATATGTTTTTCAAAAAAACATTTCTAATTATCTTCACAATTTTAATAACATTTCCTAGTTTTGCTCTAGCTGATATCCCCAGCTTTTTTGGTTTTGATACTTCTTCCCCTCAGGCTTGGATAAATTCTATTTATCGATATGGAATAAGTCTAGGGGCTCTTTTAGCTCTAGGTGGTCTTGTATATGGAGGTTTTAGATATTTAACTTCAGCTGGCAATGAGGAAGCAGTAACTTCAGGTAAGCAAGCTATTTTTGCTGCTCTATCTGGTTTGGTTATTATGCTTTTTTCACATATGATATTAAAACAACTTGATCCAAGGCTAGTAGAATTAAGATTATCAATACCAGAGACAGATTCGTTAAATACAGGAGTGTGTCGTAGTGATAGTGATTGTTCAAATGGCCAGATTTGTAATTTTGGTGCTTGTGCTGATAGAGATAATCCCAGAAGCTCAACTTCATGTGATCCTGATGCTGCTGATCATGATAGAACGGTTTGTGAAGATAGGAATGGGGCAGGTTCAATATGTATTAATCCTACTGGTGGGGGACAGCCTATATGTACAGATACCCAGTTAGGTCAAAATGGGAGAGGTTGTATTGATAATACTAGGTGTAATACAGGATTAGCTTGTGTGGCCGTAGGCAGCCAGCACCGATGCACAGATCATAATAATGGATCTCCTTGTGGAAATAATACAGACTGTACGAGTAGAAATTGTGATGTAGCGGGAACATGTCAACCTGCTGCTGGTGGAGGAGCTATAGCTAATGGGAATCCTTGTACTAGTAATCAGGATTGTCAGTCAGAAATTTGTAGTAATCGTAGCCCAAGAACATGTGTAAATGGTACTAATAGTAGTTGTGATAGTGATAATGATTGTTTTAACTCATATTTTTGTAATATGTCAGGTGCTCGGGCTGGATGGCGTTGTCAAGAAAGTCTTGTGAATGGTTTATGTGAAAGGAATAGGCAGTGTTTTTCAGGAACATGTACAGGTGGACATTGTACAGATGAAGGATGGGAATAAATAATTAAATTTTATAATAATTTTAATAAAATTTAAAAAAACACATAGAATATGGGAAAATGAATTAGAGTGCTATTATGATGTTTAATAGCAAATAAGATAGTTTAATATTGAAACAAAAAGGGTAATTAAATTACCCTTTTTGTTTGTTATGGATTTTGGTATAATATTAAAATAATGAATATTAAATATTAGACACTTGGTGCCTGCTATCTGATATATGTTATTTAATACTTTTAAAATGAAATCGAAAAGAATATTATTTATTTTTTTATTTGTATTTATATCAATATTTAGTATGGTTGGCTTTGTTAGAGCTAGCGTTTTAGGTTTTGATACTAGTACTCCTTGTGCATACTGGAAAGATGTTTTTGATTTTTCTATGTCGGCTGCTGGCATTTTGACTCTAATTATGTTGGTTTTAGGTGGATTTTATTATATGGTATCACTGGGACAAGAGGAGAGATTAGGGAATGCTAAGAAGATGATGACTGGAGCTATGGCTGGATTTTTTTTAGCCTTATTTTCTTATTTAATTTTTCAAGTTATATCGCCTTCTCTTTTGCAATGTCAGCTTGATATACCGGAAGTAACTTTGCCAGATGTGGTGAGGTGCCATAGTGATAGCGACTGTTCGAGTGGTCAGTTTTGTAATTACGGTACTTGTTCAGATAGTAGTTCAGATAGTGGTTCAGGTGGTGGTTCAGGAGTGTCTTCTAGCCCTTGTGCTGGGCTGCATGAAGATGATTTATTTGACGAGCAAAGTGAATGTGCGGCTCATGGCGGAACAAATAATAGTAGATGCGGAGGAAGTTGTATTGAACAACAAGTAAATGTCACTAGTCCTACTACTGACACTAGTACGGATACTAGTACGGATACTAGTACTGGTACAGATGTATCTAATAATCAAACTAATCAGTGGTGTTGTATATCTAATAGTTCGGATTTATATAGGCAAATGATGAGTTTTTGTTCTTCTGACAGTAATTCGGGAAATCAATTAGAAAATTATAATAATATTATAAATGGTTGGCGAAGTATACTCCCAGGAAGAGCTGTTTATGTAGGAGGAGGAACTATGCACGGAGGAACTTGTAATGCAAGTAGTTCAGATACCTATTTAAGTAGAAAATTACAATCCAGTGCAGGTTACAGAAGCCAGTGGGTTGATCCAGTCAGTGGTGATATGAATCAAGCTATGAGCAACTATAGAACTTGGGCACAAAGCTTAGGTGGTACTTATTGTGGAGATTGTTTGACTTTTACACGTACACTATATCAATGTGCAGGAGTAACCAGTAATGTTATAGCGATAAGTGCTAATAGAAGTTCTTCTACATATTATTTTAATAACGCTAGAGAATTTGCCAGTGCTTTACAGAATGGTACTGCAGAAATGACTCCTGGTAGTTTCATCTGGATTGGAGGAGATTGTGGACATGCAATTAATTATACCGGTGTTTCAGGAGCAGAAGTTATTGAGATGGGCGGCGGCGGCGGCGCTATTACAACTAATGGACATAGATCTAGTTCTGTCCATATTACTGCAAGCTTACAAAGCCATTTAACAAGTAGCTGGTATAGTAATAGAAATTGCCCTATTTATGTACACAGAATGTTAGATTGATTATTAATAAAAAACCATAAGTGGGTTACGTTAAAATTGAAACAAGTTTATGAGTAAAAAATACAAAATATTATTATATGTTACATTAATGATTATTATAATCATAATTATAATAATTATTTATGTTTTATTAGTTGTTAATAAAAAACCAGATGTTATTGAAGAAAAAAAATATTATGAGATTAACAAATTAAACCTAGAAGACGAAAGTAATTCTGAAACTATTAATATTGATGAAAATAAAAGTAATGTAGGTGAAAATAATCAAATAATTGATTTGGATATAGATGAAGCACAATTAATAGGTGATTATATATATTTTTATTCAAAGCAAGAAAATATTTATGGTCGTTTAAATATTAAAGAAAATAACAATAAAGTAGAAATATTAATAAAAGATTTACCTGTTTTAAGTGAAGTGCAATTGTCACCTTTTCAAGAAAAATTATTATATAAAGACTATAATCAAGATAGTTATTTTATTTATGATCTTAATACAAATACAAAAAAAGAATTAAACAAAAATATAAAAACAGCTCTATGGCATCCTTTAGAAAAAGATAAAATTATTGAAACTTATTTTGTTTCTAATAAAAATAATATTAATACTTATAATGTTAATAATGATAATAGAGAGGAACTCTTAGATTTGTTTGTAAATAGTGGATTTTTAATAGAGATTTCACCGAACGGTAAAAATTTATTATATACTAGAACAGAGCCAGCATTTTTTTATAAAGAAGAAAATACTGGCATAGAATATGATGCAGAACCTGAGGCTACTGTAAAGAATTTCTTTGTTTTATTTAATTTAGATAAAAAAAGTAATATATTGCAAAATGAAAATATTGATAGAGGAAAATTTAGTCCTAATAGTAAACAAATATTATTATCAAAATCAAGCTCTACTCCATATCCAATAATATCAATTTATGATTTAGAAAAAGCTAGTGAAACAGTCATAAATTTAGGAACATATTTAAATAAAGTTGAATTTATTAATAATTCTAGCTTGGTTTATGCTAAGGTAGAAGAAAATAGAGATAATTATTTTAATACAACTTTATGGGAGTATGATTTTAATACAAAACAACACACTCAAATTACTGCATTTAACAAGGATACAATATTTGATATTTGTAATATAATGCCATTTTCTGACAATAAAAAAATTTATTTTATAAACAGATACGATAATAAACTATACATGGTAGATATTGAATAAATAATTTATCCACAGAGAAATATAGAAAAATTAGCTAAAATATGCTATAATACAAATAATAAGTAACTTATAAATTTTAATAAAAATAAATGGAAGAAACAAACACACAAATGCAAAAGGAGACACCACAGCCGGAAAAACAGCAATCTCAGACACCAAACAGTGGTGAAATGCCTCCAGAGCCAAAATCTCTTTATTACGTATTATCGTTTTTCATCAGTATTTTAGGTATAATCCTGGGTATTATTTACATGAAGAAGGGTGGAGAAGAGAATAAAAAATTTGGTAAAATGTGTTTAATATTAGGTATTGTACCGACTGCAATTGCTTGTTTATGCTGGATAATCATGATGGTCTTTGGCGTGGGTAGTTCAATATTAGGTGGTGGAGCAGAGTATTCAACCTATTAGAATACAGATAAACAGATTACGGTAGACTGATACAATTACTTTTGACAAACAAAAATAAAATATAGTCAACCACGTATGAAATTTTAACGCTGACAAGTTTAATTTTTTCTGATTAATAAAATTATTCGAAAAGAAAAAATTAATATTTATTTATTCGAAATTTCATACGTGGTCAAACCAAAATAAAAATATAAAACGAGGCAATATAATATGCCTCGTTTTATATTTATAAAATTTAATAAGTATATACGTACGTATATACTTACAAATATACGAACATATATACGATTATAAAATTGCAGAATGTAACAAATTGAGTGTAATTATTTCAATTACGGAGAGTATAGTAGTAATAATGATAAGATATAGAAATGATATTTTTTGGAATAATTTAATTATATCAGATATCAAAATTAATAAGGAAAGATTAATTAGAAAAATAAAAATAAGCAGTCCAACTATAGAAATATAAGAAGATAGATACATAACAAATGGGATTCTAAATAAGAATATTGTGGTAGAAAAAGTGGCTATTAAAAATAAAATTAAATATTCTTTGTAATTTATAATTTCTTTATTTTCATATTTGAATCTGGGGGAGTAATTAAGAGTTATTAATAGATACCAAGGTAAGGAAATGCCGAATAATATACCAGTTATAAATCTTATCTCTTTATCAAAAGAATAATCTATAAAGATACTGGATATGGCCTGTGCAGCCATTAAAAAAGTAAAAGATACAGATAAAATATTTATCCATAAAGGGGGAGGTAGGATAGGTTTTTTGTTTTTTAAAAATTTTATAAAAAAATAGAGAGAAAAATCAATAAACATTCCAATATAAATTCCAGTGCATCTGGCGCAGAGAGGAAGAGAATGATCATAAACAAAAAAAGATCGATCAGGTAATTGGTGGCAAATAGCGTAGCCGATTTGGTATAATAAGTGTGGAAGTATCATTTTTATTGGAATTTAGAATAATATTATAAATAGAAGATAGCACAAAAGTTGAAATCTTTGAAGACGAACGATTTTAATGCTTATGACAAATTTACTTCTAGCGTTTACAACTTATTTATCTGAAGCTATACTAATATAACGCAATAGAATTAACAATATGTCTAAAATAAATAAAATTTATATCTGTCAGAAATGTGGGGCGGAATATTTAAGATGGATGGGTAAATGTGAAAGATGTGGAGAATGGAATAGTGTTATTGAAGAAATTAAGGCTGGTAATGAAGATGCAAGAATAAAAACGGAAGGAAGGGTTGTAGAGCCTCAAAACATAAGTAGTATTAAAGCAAAAAAATTTAGTAAAACAGAATCGGGAATAGGTGAATTTGACAGAGTGATAGGCGGTGGAATTATTAGTGGAGCGGTAATATTATTAGGCGGTGATCCTGGTATAGGTAAATCAACTCTGGCTTTGCAGATAAGTGATAAAATATCGGAAATTTCTAAAAATAATTCTTTATATATTTCAGGTGAAGAATCAGCGACTCAAGTAAAAATGCGCGCTGATCGCCTAGGTACTAAGTCATTGGGCTTACAATTTTTATCAGAAACTAACATTGATAATATTATTGCAACAATCAATGATATTAACCCTGGATTAATTATCCTAGATTCTATTCAGACTGTTTATTCTAATGATTTTGATAGCGCGGCTGGCAGTGTTGTCCAGGTTCGTGAATCAGCTAATAGATTGATTAGATGCGCCAAGGAGAGTAATATTCCAGTAATATTAATTGGTCATGTAACTAAGGGAGGGGAAGTGGCAGGACCAAAAACACTAGAACACTTGGTAGATACTGTATTGTATTTTGAAGGGGATAGATTCCATAATTTTAGAATATTGCGAGCAACTAAAAATAGGTTTGGTCCGACTACAGAAATTGGCATATTTGAAATGAAAGCAAATGGGTTCTCTGAAATAAAAAATCCTTCCGAACTATTTTTAAAAGAGAGAAAATTAGAAGTACCAGGTACATGCGTGGCCGCTTTGTTAGAAGGTAGTAGAACATTTCTAATAGAGATACAGGCCCTAACATCATTCACTAGTTTTGGTTATCCCAAGAGAACTGTTTCTGGTTTTGATCTAAATCGTTTACAATTATTAGCTGCAGTTTTATCTAAGCGGGCTAATTTAAAATTAGATAACCAAGATATTTATATTAATGCGGCTGGTGGTATGAAAATAAAAGAACCTGGAGCAGATTTAGCCTGCTCGCTGGCTCTAGCTTCTGTTTATTTTAATAAAATAGTCGATCCTGGAATAGTTGCTATAGGTGAAGTAGGTTTGACTGGAGAGGTGCGAACAGTTTCTCAAATCGAGAAAAGAATAGGGGAGGCTTTTAATTTAGGATTTAAATCTGTTTTAGTGCCAGATATTGATGTAAAAAGTAATAAGGGCGCAGTTATAAAAGTTGGAACTGTGAAGGAGGCGATAGATAGGGCGTTAATAAAATAATATTAAAAATTGACATCCATAAGGATGTCAATTTTTAATATTATTACTATGAAATTATCTAGAAAATTCTACAACCAAAAAACAATAAAAGTTGCTCAAGATTTACTGGGCAAATTTTTAATTAGGAAATATAGAGGTAAGAAATATGTTGGTAAAATTGTAGAGACGGAAAGCTACTGTGGATTTAAGGATAAGGCTTCTCATGCTTCAAAAGGTATGACGGAGAGAAATAAAGTAATGTTTGGCAAACCAGGCTATGTTTATATTTATATGATTTATGGCATATATCATTGCCTAAACATTGTGACTGAAAAAGAAAAATATCCAGCAGCAGTATTAATAAGAGCAGTTGAATCCATTTGTAGGGGCAGGACATGTCCTGCCCCTACAAATGGACCTGGAAAATTATGCAGAGAATTTAAAATTGATAAAAGATTGAACGGAGAAGATTTATTAGGCAATAAAATATGGATAGAAGATAGGGGTTTAAAAGTTTCAAAAAAGAATATTGTAAAAGCAAAGAGAATCGGAGTTGATTATGCAGGTAGCTGCAAAGATTATTTGTGGAGATTTTATATTAAAGGAAATAAGTTTGTGTCGAAAAAATAGAAAATCCTTCCCTCCTCAATTGAGGAGGGAAGCTCCGATGTACATCGGAGCGGGGTGGTGTTGAAGGTGGTTAGACTGAAATGATTTTGTTTTTACTACTAGTCACGCTTAACACTCCTCTGTCTCCACACTTTTATTAAAAAGTGGGAGATATCTCCCTTCAGCTGAGGGGAGAAGGAATATTATTTATTCCAAATGAACTGTATTTTTAAATTTGACCAGTTCATTTTTTAATTGGGGATAATTTCCTAAATCAGGATCTGATTTTAATAATTTCTGAGCTTCTAATTTTGCTAATTTTAGACTTTCATAATCTGTTAAGGAGGCCATTTTTAAATCTGGTAGACCTGATTGTTTTTGACCATATACTTCGCCGGGACCACGTAACTTTAAATCCATTTCCGCTAATTCAAAACCATCATTAGTTTTAGTTAGAGCTCTTAATCTTTGTAGACTAGGAAAACTAGGTGATTCGGAAAATAAAAAGCAAAATGATTGATGTTCTCCTCGACCAACACGTCCTCGAAACTGATGAAGTTGAGCTAGACCAAATTTCTCGGCATCTTCAATCATTATTATTGTTGCATTGGGAATATCGACACCCACTTCGACTACTGAGGTTGAAACTAATATATTAATTTTATTAGCAGCAAAATCAGACATTACTTTTTCTTTTTCCTCTTTTTTTAATTTGCCATGAAGTAAACCTATTTTTAAATTAGGAAAAATATTTTTATCAAGCTTTTTATACTCTTCTTTGACCGCTTTAACATCATCCCAAGTTGAGCCTTTTTTTTCTTCTATTTCAATGCGGGGGCAAATAACAAATACCTGTCTGCCTTCTTTTACCTTTTTTTCTATAAAAGCATAAGCTTTTTGTCGATTTTCCGGGGCTACTATTTTAGTTAATATTTCTTTGCGACCTTTTGGTTTTTCTTTGATTAGAGAAATATCGAGATCACCATAAATTGCTAAGGATAGAGTGCGAGGAATAGGGGTGGCGGTCATAGAGAGTAAATGCGGAGTGAATTTGGATTGGTTTACTTTCTTAAGTTCTGCTCGCTGGCTAACACCAAACCTGTGTTGTTCATCTACAATAACTAAACCTAAATTTTTAAATTTTATATCTTTCTGGATTAGAGCGTGAGTACCAATTATTATATCTATTTTTCCTTGTTTAATTAAGCTTAAGAATTTTTGGCGCTTATTTTTAGTCTTAGAATCTAGAATCTTGAATCTAGATTCAAGGAGATTATCTAATCTTGTTAGGAGGCCGATTTTAATTTTAGTGTTTTTAAATAATTCTTGAAAACTTTCATAATGTTGACGGGCTAGTATTTCAGTTGGTGCCATTATGGCTACTTGTGATCCTAAATTGGCAACCTGAAGAGCGGCGATGGCAGCGACTACTGTTTTACCTGAGCCAACATCTCCTTCGAGTAATCTTCCCATAGGTTTATTTTTTCCTAAATCTTTTAAAATATCCCAAGAAGTTTTTTTCTGATCATTAGTTAGTATAAAAGGGAGATTATTAACAAATTGTTTTATTAGTTTTTGATCAAATTTAAATGACTTTGATTTGTTTTGTTGCCAATTATGTTTTTTAATCTGTGCATCTAATTGAATTAAAAATAATTCATCAAATGATAATCTCTTTTGGGCTTCTTTTAATTTTTCTTTATTAACTGGGAAATGGATTTGCTTTATAGCTTCTTGTAATTCAATTAAATTTTGAGATTTTTGAATACCTGGGGGCAGAAAATCTTTTATTAAATTTATATGTTTTAGGAGGGGATTAATAAAAAATCTTAACCATTTAGAAGTGATATTGTAAGTCTCAGAATATTCCGGGACAATACGGCCAGCATGAAGACTATTTTCTTTATATCGTTCATAAACTGGTGAAGTAATTTGCAGACCATTATATTTTCTCTCCACCTTGCCATTTAAAATAACTTCTATTCCAGGCGGGAAGGTATTTTCTAAATAAGGCTGATTAAACCAGATAACTTTAGCAGAACCCGTTTCGTCTGAAATAATAGCTTCTGTAATAATCATTCTCTTTCGAGGAGTGCGAATATTATTAATAGAAATAATTTTGCCTTTTATAGTATAATTTTGACCAAGTGTTATTTGGGAGATTTTAGAAATAATGGAGAAATCGTCATATTTTTGGGGAAAATAAAAAAAGAGGTCTCGAAGTGTATCTAAACCTAAGCGCTCAAGAGCGCTTATTTTCTTTTTATCCAGTTTGCGGAATTGAGTGAGAGGAGTATTTAAAGTAATCATTTATTTATATTTTATTTAAATATATCAATTTTATTCATTTTGGGCAAAAAGAAAGTAATTGAATATATGATATTAGATAGATGCTCAATCATAAATATCTAAATAAATTAATTTTGTTGCACTAATATGGAAAGTCAGAAAAAGACGTGATATATGAGTCACGTCTTTGTATTTACATAAAAGACTCAACCATCCTTTAACTTAAGGGTTGAGCCTTGAGATATAAAGTCTTACAAATGCCCTCGACAGGAGTCGAACCTGTATTGCAAGAACCGCAATCTTGCGTCCTATCCATTGAACGACGAGGGCTTGAATTAAAATAATATAAAAACGAAATAACCAAAATTCAACCAAATTATATGGTTGAATTATAGACAGAATAAAAATATATTAAAAGTCTTTTTAGACTAGAACCCTAATTTTCGAGAAATTTGATCAGCCATATGTTCTTCTCTCTCTATTTCTTCTTCTAAATATTCTAATAAAAATTCTCTAATTTTTAGGGGATTTTGTTTTTCTAATTGAATAGATAATTCAGGTATAAACCTTTGTTGTCTTTTAAAATTTAGAGTTTTTAATTCTGGTGGATCATATAGTATCCAGAAAGATTCTAAATCCTCAGTAAATGTATAAAGTTTTTCATTAACTTTAATACCCTTACTGGTTATAGCTATATCTAGAGTTTCAGGATTTTTTCTAGTTAGAGAATTTATAATTACTGCTAGTATTATAGTGATTATTATTAATAAATAGTTGGCTGTCAGTAAAGAGTAGATAATTAATCCTCCGGCAATTAACAGAAGTGAAATGTACCAACTTTTGGGGCGATCGTATTGTTTAAATTCAAGGGCTTTCCACTGCATTAACACTTCTTCCGGTTTAATTTCAATATATTTTTCATTCTCATTAAAATTTTTAGGAGGATTATCGGTAAGATATGATTTTTCTGGCATATTTTTAGGTTATATAAAATAATTTCAAATTCATAATAACAGATTTTTGACTTTTTAGGAAACTTAATTGTTAATAAGTTTAAAATGAGGAACCATTTTCCCATTTATTTCTATTCTTTCCCTCTGTAGTGTTTATGTTTTCCTAATTTAATTTATATAATGCTAATATGCGAATTTATACTAATTATACAAATAAATAAAAAATAATTTAAATTATCTTAATATGCTATATTTTAACAGGGTTTACTAATTTTAAAACAAATATTATTGCTTTATTGTTAATTTTTGAATAGAATAAGGACAAGTGTAGAAGGAAATCTAGTACTTGTTTTTTTGTTCTTGTGTTATATTGTTTTTATAATTCTATGGAGAGATGGCTGAGTGGCTGAAAGCAGCAACCTGCTAAGTTGTTGGCTCCGCAAGGGGCCCGAGGGTTCGAATCCCTCTCTCTCCGTCTTCGTCCGCCGTAGCTTAAGCGAAGGCGAATTGTTAGAATAGTCTAGCTATTAGTTTATAATCAAATTATATTAATAAACTGCGGACTACGACAGACAAGCCCGTTTTATCAAATAGAAAACTTTTATGTGGTATGTTTATATATTAGATTGTAGGGATGGTAAACCATATACGGGTTGTACAGCCAATCTAAAAAAATAGAGTAGAAAGACACAATGAAGGTTTTGTTCCTGCTACGATAAATAAGAGACCATTAAAACTCAATTGTTATTTTTTATTTCAGAATAAATACATAGCATATAATTTTGATAAATATTTAAAATCTGGTTCTGGACGAGCTTTTATGAAAAAATATTTTAACTAAATTTTGGAAGGGTGCTAGAGTGGCCGAATAGGGCAGTCTTGAAAACTGCTGTACCCTCACGGGTACCGTGGGTTCGAATCCCACCCCTTCCGCCAATTAGAGAAAATACTACAAAAAGATTGTTATTACTGTTTTGTTTTTGGGTTGGTATTTAGAAAGAATTTCAGGTATATTGGCCTGTTTTTTTAAGCGTTAAATTTAAGGGGTATTTAGATAAGTGTTTAAAAATATTTCAGCGTTTTTGAATGATTTAAATCTTTTTTTGAGTGAGATAATATGCCTAGAGGAAAATCATGTTTTAGATAATCAATACCGTAGATAAGCGGTATTTTTAATTATAATCTTTTTTATGTACTCGCTATCAATTATTAGAATATCTAAGAAGCGATTGTAATAATTTGCTGTCAATTAAATATTATTAGATAAATTGTTTATTTCCCTTTTGGCTATGAGAAAATCTTTAGCTTCCGATATATCCTGTTAATTAATTAGTTTTAAAATGGTATCAATGGTCCAAGGTCTGCTCACTCTAAATTTTAAGCGAAATTGGTTCGAATCTTTTCTAATACGCACTGCGATAAGAATAATTTAGAACTACCGCAAGAAAATAACAGTGGACGTAGATTTTTTTCCTATACTGGCAATAAAGTTATCCACATCTATAGTAGAAGTAAAAGTGTTATAATAAAATTAACTGGGATTAGAGATGATATTTATCTTCTCTAATTTGGTCGATCATAACCAATTGACTATAAGTAATTAAATAAAATATATGAAAAGGTTTAATAAAACTTTAATAGTAGCTGTATTGGCTGTTACGATAACGTTTGGTCTGGCTTGGATAATCAAAGCTGCGACTACGGTAAATCTTGGTACAGCCGATAGTTTTGCGGTTCTGGCTGGTTCTACAGTAACCAACACTGGTTCCAGTATTGTTACTGGAGATTTGGGTTTAAGCCCAGGCTCTGCGGTTACTGGTTTCCCGCCAGGCACACTTGTTGGAACACAGCATGTAGCTGACGCGACAGCAGTGCAGGCTAAAAATGATTTGACCACAGCTTATAATGATGCTGCGGGACAAACATCTACTGTTGTAGCTACGGAGCTCGGTGGAACAACTAAAACCGCCGGTGCCTATAACTCCGCTGCGGGTGATTTTGGGATAACAGGAACCCTAACGCTTGATGCTCAGGGCGATCCTGATGCAGTCTTTATTTTTAAAACTGCCTCTACACTTATCACAGCGAGTGGAAGTAACGTGGTTCTCGCAAATGGTGCTCAGGCTTGTCATGTCTTTTGGCAAGTTGGTAGTTCTGCGACACTCGGAACGAATTCCACTTTCAGGGGGAATATTCTTGCTTTGACGTCTATCACACTCAATACTGGTGCCAATGTGGAAGGTAGTGTGTTAGCACGAAATGCTGCAGTCACTTTAGACACTAATAATATTACTGTAGCGACATGTGCAGCTTCACCAATTCCTGCTACTCTTCATGTTATTAAACGTGTTGTTAATAGTCATGGTGGTACAGCAGTTCCTTCTGACTTCAATATGCATGTAAAGCATTCTGGTGTTGATGTTTCAGGAAGTCCGGCAGATGGAGTTGCTTCGCCCGGAACTTCTTATTCGTTGAATGCGGGTACCTATGTAGTAAGCGAAGATGCTAATGCTTCTTATACACAAAGTATTAGCGGGGATTGTGATTCGAGTGGTAATGTAACGCTTGCAACTGGTGATGATAAAACTTGCACAATTACTAATACTGATATATCTGATACTACTACCGACACTACTGACACTACTGATACTACTGATACTACTGATACTACTAGCACTACTACTGATACTACCGACTCTACCGACACTACTGGTACTACTACTGATACTACTAGCACTACTACTGATACTAGCAGTACACTTACTCCTGATTTTCCCGAGACGGGACTTTCTCCTGAAGGGAGAAATAATCCGCTTGGTATTGTTATACCAGTTAGTATAATTATGTTTGTTTCGACCTCAATAGTCTTAGTTTTAAGAAAGTGTAGGACTTAGCCTAGACGCTTGTACGATTAATAAATGTACTTGGAAATGTGCTTTGCCTAGAGATATTAAAGGCCCCGCCAAGTCGGGGCTTTTGTGTTATGAATCTATTGAAAAATTTATGAAATCGAAAATTTTATCTAAACGAATACTATTAGTGGTTGTCCTTATAGGATTTGTACTTTTTTTAGTGCTTCTTTTATATTTTATTCCCAAAAGGTTAACCCAGAACAGTTCAGCATCGCTTATTGAGAATAGCGTTGCTCTCCCAAAACAGGAAGAAGTAAATTCTGGGTTGCCGGTGCGTCTCAAAATTCCAGGGATAAATGTTGATGCTACTGTCGAGTATGTGGGTGTTGTATCTAATGGAGCAATGGATGTACCGAAAAAGCCGAACAATGTAGCATGGTTTAAGCTTGGTCCGCGTCCCGGAGCTATTGGTAGCGCAGTTATCGCTGGACATTATGGTCGTTGGAAGAATGGAGAAGGGTCAGTGTTCGATAATTTAAATAAGTTGAGACAGGGCGATAGTTTATATGTCGAAGATGAAAAAGGAGTGACTACTACTTTTGTGGTGCGAGAATTTCGGATGTATAATGAGAATGATAATACCTCAAGTGTATTTAATTCAGGCGACGGAAAAGCACACCTTAATCTCATTACTTGCGCGGGAAATTTTAATAAAATTTCCGAAAATTATCCTAAACGGTTAGTGATATTCGCTGATAAAGAATAGGCAAGAAGATATTCATTGGTGGAGTATTTCGCAAAGAAAAATATTGAAAAAATGTGATGGCAAAAGAACGAAGACTGACAAAGTGGATATTTATTAGTTATTTTTTATATAATCTGCTATAATATCCTTAACTGTTGATAAATAATACAAAAGAAAAACAGATAAAATTTAGGATTATTCCTAAATTTTAAGATTAAAATAAAAAACATATGAAGGGAGGTGAAACAAATGATTAAGAAACAAAAAGGTTTTACTTTAGTTGAGCTTTTAGTAGTAATTGCTATTATTGGTATCTTAGCTGCCTTAGTATTAGTAGCTTTGGGAAGTGCTAGACAAAAAGCTAGAGATGCAGCCAGACAAAGTGATGTTAGACAAATGGGTTTAGCTATGGAAATGTCTTATGATGATGATGCTGCTTATCCCGATACTAGTGCTTACACTACAGGGTCATCTATTGCTAGTTCTACTTCTACTTATTTAGATTCAATTCCTGCTGATCCTCAAGCGGCTGCTTATGCTTGGACTGATAATAGTGCTGATCAACAGACTTTCTGTGTTTCTGGAGATTTAGAAGGTGGTGATTATTTCACTTGCGATCAAGATGGTTGTGGTGATAGTGCTACGGCAGATTGTACTTAGCCTGTAATTTTGATAATAAAACATAAAAACGGTAATCTAATTAGTTACCGTTTTTTGTTTACTACGTATGAAAGCTTGGATGTTTAGAATCTATTTTACCACGTATGAATTTAATACATGGATTATAATTATAATAAAACTACAGAAATTTGTATTTGGTTTATAAATGGTTATTTGTCATCTTACAGTGATATCTTTCATACGTAGTTTATTTATGATAAAATTAAATAAATTTGAAAATCAAAATTTTGAATTAATATGACGTTTTTATTTATATTTACAATAGGTTTGTGTATGGGGAGCTTTATAAATGCTCTAGTTTATCGACTTTATGAAGAAATGAGCATGTGGGATAGGTCTGAGTGTACTAAATGTCATCATAAATTAGGTTTCTTTGATTTAATACCTATTTTTAGTTTTATCTTTCTGGGGAGAAAATGCAGATATTGTAAAAGTAAAATTAGTTGGCAATATCCTTTAGTTGAATTTGTTACAGGAATAATTTTTGTATTATTATTTATTAAATTTATTAATGAGAATAATTTAATTGATAGTTCACTTGTGTCAATTATAAATTTATCAGTAAGATATATTTTTGCAGTTATTCTGATTACGATTTTTATTTATGATTTAAAATATTATTTAATACTCGATAGAATTTTATTTTCAGGCATAATAATTGGTATTTTAGATATAATTTTTGAATCATTTTACACTAAGTCTTTAGAATTTATAATAACTCACGTATTTTCAATATTTTTAGTATTTGGATTTTTTTTAATTTTATATTTATTATCAAAAGGCAAATGGATAGGGGCAGGAGATGTAAAATTTGGAATATTTTTAGGCATAATTTTATCCTGGCCAGAGGCCTTAGTCATGCTATTTTTTTCCTATGTGATTGGAGCTATAATTGGGGTTATTTTATTAGTTTCTAAAAAGAAAAAGTTAAAAGAAAAAGTTCCTATGGGAACCTTTTTAGTAGTTGGAACGTTTATAAGTATGTTTTTTGGAGAGGTTATTTTTGGGTGGTATCTTGGATTGATAGGATGATTGAACTGTAGGTAAAAAAGCTAATTTCCAATTCATCTAATTCACCTAATAAAATAACTAAAAGTCAAATTAATAAATTTAAAAAATATTTAATATTTTGTTATTCAACCTTTTATTAGGTGAATTAGGCCTTAGATGAATTAGATGAATTAGATGAATTTTTTAAAAATAATATTTTATTCAACAGTCACCACTTTAGTAGTATATGATCCATCTGTTCGAACTTTAGCCATAATATAATGCGTGAAGCTGTTTATACCGTTCCAGAAAGGTAAATTTGGTTCTGATCCAGCGCCACCGGTTATTATAACTGGTACATCCTCTAGGCGATAACTAAAATATATATGTATATGGCCAGTAAAAATTTCTGTTATTTCATAATTTTTTAATAATTCACGAAAAGCAGTATAACTTTCTTTAGCTTGTTTACTTGCGCCATCTGAAATATCAATTTTATTGGCATAAGGGATATCAATGGGGCGGTGCATAAATATAAAAATTTGTTTATCTTGGTTTTGTGATAAATCATTGGCTAGCCATTCTAATTGGTCATTATCAAATCCGTATTTATTATTAGAATTATCTAGAATAATAAAATGTGCATTTTGGTGGTCAAAAGAATAATATAAATTGTTAAAATATTTTTTAAAAGTGTCTTTTGTTTCTTTGTCTTGCAGGATATCATGATTACCAGGTGCGGTATAATAAGGAATATCTAAATTATTTTTCATAAAATCTGTAAATTCCTGATATTCAGAGTCTAATCCTTGGCCAGTGAAATCACCGATATGTATCATAAAATCTGCTTCGCTTTCATTAATATTTTTAATTATATTTTTATAAACAGGTGATATTACGCCTGCTTGTGATTCACTATCAGAAAGAACCGCAAAAGAAAAACCATCATTTTTTCCTTTTGAATAAGATAAATAAGTATTTGTAATAGAAGCTGCGGAATTATTAGAATGCAAGAAATCTCTGATTTTTGTATTAAAATAAATGTAACTAGTAATAAGACTAGCAATAATAAATAAAGGTATTAAAATAATTAATAATAGATTGCGTTTTTTCATAGAAACATTATAAGCAAAAAATCATTAAATTACAAAATGAATAGATCTGAAGTAAAAAAACGTATAGAAAAATTAAGAAAAGAAATACAAAGGCATCGTTATTTGTATCATGTTTTAGATAAGCCAGAGATTTCTGATGGGGCGCTTGATTCACTAAAAAATGAATTACAAGAGCTAGAAGATAAATATCCTGAATTTATAACACTAGATTCACCGACCCAAAGGGTAGGAGGGCAAGTTTTAGATAAATTTCAGAAAATTGAGCACACTCGTCCAATTTTATCCCTGCGAGATGCTTTTAATCTTGATGATTTAAAAGATTGGGAAGAGAGAAATGAGAAAATTTTAAGTAAAAAAAATTTTTCTTATTATGCAGAATTAAAATTAGATGGTTTAGCTATTGTTTTAAGGTATAAAAATGGAGTGTTAGATAAAGGTATAACTCGTGGTAATGGTAGAATAGGAGAAGATGTAACACATAATTTAAAAACAATTGAAAGTATACCCTTGAAATTGGAAGAAGTAGGAGGTAGGGCAGCTAGAGCTCTAAAAGGAGTATTTGAGGTAAGAGGCGAAGTTATAATGACGAAGAAGTCATTTGAGAAGATAAACGAAGAACAGAAAAAGAAAGGAGAATTACCATTTGCTAATCCGAGGAATACAGCGGCTGGCAGCATTAGACAGCTTGATCCTAAAATTGCGGCTAAGAGAGATTTAGATTGTTCAGTATTTGAAATATTGACGGATATTGGTCAAAAAAGCCATCAAGAGGTCCATGAATTATTGAGGCAATTAGGTTTTAAAACTAGTCCCTATACTGAATATTGTTCAAATTTGGATAAGGGATATAAATTCTTTAAAAAATGGGAAAATAAAAGAAAACAGTTAGAATATGATACAGACGGAGCAGTTTTGGTCATAAATAATATTAGTGATCAGAAAAAATTAGGGTCAGTGGGTAAAGCTGAGCGTTGGATGATAGCTTATAAATTTCCAGCTGAGCAAGCAACTACTATTGTGGAAGATATAAAAGTGCAGGTAGGGAGAACTGGCACATTGACGCCAGTAGCGCATTTGAAGCCAGTGACCGTTGCTGGTTCTAGAGTTAAGAGAGCTACGTTACATAATATTGATGAAATAAAAAGGCTAGATATTAAGATAGGTGATACTGTAATAATACAAAAAGCTGGTGATATTATTCCTGATATTATCAAAGTAATAAAAAATTTACGTACTGGGAGGGAAAAAGAATTTAAAATGCCTTTGAAATGTCCTATTTGCGGATCTCAAATTTTGCGGAAAAAAGGTGAGGTAAATTATTATTGTTCCTCTAAAAATTGTGGAGCTATCAAGAGAGAGCAATTATATCATTTTGTCTCTAAAGCAGGATTTGATATTGAAGGTCTTGGTCCTAAAATAATTGACCAGTTATACGATCAAGACTTAATTAAAGATGCAGCTGATATATTTTTATTAAAAAAAGAAGATCTAATGCCTCTAGAAAGATTTGAGGAAAAATCGGTTAATAATTTATTGGAAGCTATAGAAAAATCAAAAAAAATTAATTTTGAGAGATTTATTATATCCCTAGGTATAAGACATGTAGGAGAAGAAACGGCTCTTGATTTGGCTTCAAAATTTGGAAGTTTGAAAAATTTAAAAAAAGCTTCACTGGAAAAAATAAATAATATTTATGATATTGGAGAGGTGGTGGCAAAAAGTGTAATAGATTATTTTCAAGATAAAAATAATTTGAAATTAATTGATAAATTGTTGTCAAATGGAGTAGAGGTGAAGAGTAGGAAAGTCTTGAAAAAAAACAAAAGTTTTAAAGATAAAAGTTTTGTTTTAACAGGAACGCTAGAATCAATGTCTCGCGATCAGGCTAAAGAGAAAATTAGAAATTTAGGGGGAAAAGTAACTTCAAGTGTAAGTAGTAATACAAATTATGTGGTTTTTGGAAAAAATGCTGGCAGTAAATTAGAAAAAGCTAAAAAATTAAGTGTAAAATCCATTTCTGAAAAAGAATTCTTGGCAATGATTGGAGAATGAGTATAATATAAATCGATACTAATATACGAATTGATGTGAATTATACTAATAATTCATTCGTATAATTAGTATGTATTAGTATATTAGCATCGAAACTAATGAAATTAGAAAAAGAAAAAGTAGAACATATTGCCAAATTAGCTCGTATTGAGCTAACTGAGCAAGATAAAGAAAAATATGCAGAAGAACTGACTACTATTTTAAATTTTGTAGAAAAATTAAATGAAGTAGACACGGAAAACATTGAACCTACCTATCAGGTTATCGGCAGAATAAATAGTTTTAGAAGTGACAATGAGGAGAAATTTGGAAAAGAAGAAAAGTTAGTAAAAGCAGCACCGGGAAATGATGGAAAGTATGTGAAGGTAAGAGCGGTATTGAATTAGGGTTTAGTTAGTAGTAAATAGAGATTAGTAATATAAAAAATGAAAGAATCTATAAAACAATTACACGAAAAATTAAATAAAAAAGAAATTTCTTCAGTTGAGTTAACTCAATCTTATTTGGATAGTATTAAAAAATTAGAACCAAAGGTTGATTCATTTTTAACTATAACTGAAGATATGGCTATCAATCAAGCCAAAGACGTTGATAGAAAAATTTCTCAAGGTGGGGAAATAAATATATTAGAAGGAATTCCTAGTGCCATAAAAGATAATATATTAATTGAAGGTGTAAAATGTACTTCAGCTTCAAAGATGTTGGAAAATTATACTGCTTCTTATGACGCTACGGTTATAAAAAGATTAAAAGAGCAGGGAACAGTTTTCTTGGGCAAAACCAATATGGACGAGTTTGCTATGGGAGCTTCAACTGAAACCTCAGCCTTTAAAAAAACAAAAAATCCTTGGGATTTAAAAAAAGTGCCTGGTGGATCATCTGGTGGGTCAGTAGCAGCAGTTTCTTCGGGAGAGGCAGTATTTGCTCTAGGCTCTGATACAGGTGGATCTATTAGACAACCAGCAGCTTTTTGTAATTTGGTAGCACTTAAGCCTACTTATGGACGAGTATCTCGTTATGGTCTAGCTTCACTTTGTTCTAGTTTTGATCAAATTGGACCTATTGCTAATAGCGTAGAAGATGCAGCCACAGTATTTGATATTATTTCTGGTCCAGATGAGAATGATTCTACTTGTATCAACGAAGCTTCACCGGAATTGATCAATAATTTTTATCCTAAAATAAAAGGCTTAAAATGTGGAGTACCCAAAGAATTTTTTGGAAAAGGTATAAATAGTGATGTGAAAAAGAAAACAGAAGAAGCTATTAAAAAATTAGAAGATTTAGGTGCAAAAATAGAAGAAGTAAGCTTGCCTCATTCGGAATATGCTCTAGCTTGCTATTATGTAGTCCTACCCTGTGAGGCTAGCTCAAATTTAGCTCGATATGATGGGATACGTTATGGCTATACTAGCCGAAAATCAGAAAATTTAATTGAGAATTACTTGAAATCTAGGAGAGAAGGTTTTGGGGATGAAGTAAAAAGAAGAATAATGATTGGTACTTTTGCTTTATCTTCTGGCTATTATGATGCTTATTATAAAAAAGCACTACAAGTCAGAACGCGAATAATAAATGACTTTAAATCCGTATTTAATAAAGTAGATTTTATAGTAGGTCCGACTACGCCAACTGTAGCTTTTGATTTAGAAGCAAAATTTGATGATCCTTTGGCTATGTATATGGCTGATTTATTAACTGTACCGGCTTCTGTTTCTGGCTTACCAGCTATATCTATTCCTTGTGGATTTTCTAATAATTTACCTTGTGGTTTACAGATAATTGGAAATTACTATAATGAAAAAATGATTTTAGAAGTAGCAGGAGCATATGAAGCAGATACTAAATGGCATGAAGAAGAACCAATGATAAATATAGGGATTAAAAGTCAAAATAATAAACTTAATTCTTAATTTCCAATACCTAATTTCTAATAAAATTTTTAATGTTAAATTTTTAAAAATTTATTAGATATTTAACATTTTATTGGTAATTGGAAATTAGAAATTTTTAAATAGCAAATAACTTCTAAAAAATATGGAAAATAACACATCTAACCCAACACCTCTGACAGCACCTAGCACTATAAAATCAGAAAAGCCCAAAAAATCAAAGAAAAGGCCTGGCTATTGTGGAGTAATTACAATTACGGTAATTATAAGTTTCGTAGTAAGCTCTATCGGTGGTTTTGCTTTTTCTGGTATAGGTATTGCTCTCTATCAAAAATACATAAAGAAAGAACAACCAATTATACAACAGAATGTTACAGTTCAAGAAGAATCGGAAACGATTGAGGCTGTAAAAAAAGTAGAACCTTCAGTAGTTAGTATTGTAGTTTCTCAAGATGTAGAAAAATTATATCAGCAACAGTATCAGAGTCCTTTTAATGATCCATTTTTTAATGATTTCTTTAATGGTTTTGGATTAAATGATCAAACTCCAAATCAACAAACTCCTGATAATAATTCTGATTCCAGTGGAGATACAGAATCACAAAAGATTGGTGGGGGATCGGGCTTTATTATTTCGACTGACGGTTTAATACTTACTAATAAGCATGTTGTAAGCTTCAGCGATGTAAAATATACAGTTATCACTAATGATGAACAACAATATGAAGCTAGGGTTTTAGCTAAAGACCCAGTAAATGATATGGCTATCTTAAAAATAGATGCCTCCAATCTAACTCCAGTTGAATTAGGAGATTCTGATTCTCTGCAAATAGGACAAACTGTAATTGCTATAGGTTATGCTCTAGGTGAGTACCATAATACGGTTACTAAAGGTGTTGTTTCAGGCTTAGGTAGAGCTATTACAGCTGGTGATAATACTGGACAATCTACGGAAGATTTAAGTAACATTATTCAGACAGATGCAGCTATTAATCCAGGCAATTCCGGAGGTCCTTTGATTAATATAGCTGGGCAAGTTATTGGTATAAATACAGCTATAGATTCTTCAGGGCAATTAATAGGTTTTGCTATGCCAGTAAATGATGCTAAAATTGATATAGAGAGTGCTCAGAAGAATGGAGAAATTTCTACACCATATTTAGGAGTTCGCTACCAGATGATTGATCAGAGCATTGCAAAATCAAATAATCTGTCATATGATTATGGTGCTTTAGTTGCTCGTGGGACAGGAAGTGATGAATTAGCAGTAGTTCCTGGTAGCCCGGCAGATAAAGCTGGTATTGTAGAAAATGATATAATTTTAGAAGTAGCAGGAGAGAAAGTAGATAGTAAAAACACGTTAGTTAAACTTATTAATAAACATAAAATTGGAGAAGAAATAGAATTAAAAATATGGCATAAGGGAGAGGAGAAGACTATGACGATACAGTTAGAGAAGAGAAATGATAATAATTAGTAAGGTAGAATCTAGTATTTAGAATAAAAAATTATGTTGTAATTAAAGATGTAAAATTGTAATCCATAAATAATCTACTTTTTAACTTTAATTAATGAAAAACAATAAAATATTAAGAAAAATTTCATTTATAGCTATCTTCGCTGTTTTAGGTTTCATTGCCTTGAAGATTCCTTTTACTAATATTATAGGCTCTAGCCAATCTTTTAGCCTTTTTGATTTTATGGGACCAATTGGTGGGATGATTTTGGGCGCTTGGCCGGCAGCTTTGTCAGTGGTGCTAGTAAAAATATCAGAATTTTTATTTACTGGAAAAGGGTTGGATTGGTTGACTATTATTCGTTTTTTTCCTATGGCAGCGGCCGCTTTGTATTTCGGCACTAAGTCTAAAAAAATATCAATTATACCTACAATCTGCATGATTTTATTCTGGGCACATCCAGAAGGAAGGCAGGCTTGGTATTTTGCTTTGTTTTGGTTAATTCCTATTATAGCCTTATTTAAGAAAGATAGACTTATTTTAAATAGCCTAGGTGCTACTTTTACAGCGCATGCTATTGGATCAGTAGCGTTTTTATATGCTCTTAATTTGCCAGCAATAGTTTGGACAGGTTTAATTCCAACAGTATTGATGGAAAGAGGATTATTTGCCATAGGTACTTGGGCTAGTTTCTTAGTTATAAATAGCTTGTTAAATAGGATAACTCAGTATATAAAAATTAGAAGCCTGAAAGTGAATAAAAATTATATTTTTTCTTGGAAGTTTTTGAAAAGATTTTCTTAGAAAACAAATAAAACTTAAATTGTAGGACCAACCCCTCCGGGTTGGTCTTTTTTTAAATTGCCAACCTGGGAGGTTGGTGCTGCTATTTTTATCCACACATAATTCTAGACAAATAGGGGGGGGTGTTAGAATAAGGTATAAATTAAAGTAAAATTATATGAAGGGAGGTGAAAATAAATGAAAAATTGGAAAAGTATAGTTTTAGGTTTGGGAATTATTTTTGGTGTTTTCCTAGTCTTGGGTTCTGTTTCTGCTAGTGAAGATAACGTGCTTCAACCGGCAGAGGCGTTAGGTCCTACTTATTCGTCAATATATGCCTCAGACTTAAAAGTTAGAGGAGTTTCTTACTTAAATGGCACTATTATTAATGATCAGAGCGCAACAGAAACAGATCCAACCAGAACTAGAGTAGGAAATTTTCCCGTAACAATAGGTGATGATTTAAGAGTAAATGGAAGGATAGATAGGCTGGGATTAGGAGGAGATCCAGTTATTATTGCTGATAACCTAAGAGTAGATGGTGAAATTTCCAGGGGATATGGCGCAGTCAAGTTTGCTGATAGCATACAGCCCAGTGTTAATGGAGCTTATGATTTGGGTACGGATAGTAATCGGTGGAGAAATGGATATTTTACTGGTACAGTAAAAACCAATAAAGCAATAGAGATTTGGGGCAACAGTGATCTGCGTGATAGTGGAGATGGATGGTGGGAAAATGGTGTATTTATATATAATACAGACGTTTCATCAACTACACCTTCAATCTCTCTTTCATCACAAGGTCAAATAATAGGCCAAGTAATTGATGCGGGTAATTTAAATGTAAATTATGGTACAAGTCTTCATGGCAATGTATTTATTCATGATAGAATACAAATGGATGGCGAAATATGTGGAACAAATGATACAAGTCGTTTAGGCTGTGAAGAAGATGATTCGGCATCTTTAAAACTGGATAGTATTGTTAACATTAAACCAAGAGATGGCCAGCCATACGCATGTACTGATGATCATAAAGGAGACTTAATATTTAGTACAACAGCTATAGGAGGGCAAGGAAGCGCTAATAGATATTATTATTGCGCTAGTGCAGCGGAAGGATGGTTGCAATTATTTTAAGTATTTATTTTACTTAAATTTAAAATCCCACTATATCTAGTGGGATTTTTTGTATATTAAGACCAATAAATTCTACTCCACCATGGAAGCTTCAACAATTGCCTTATTTAAATGTTTCCACATAGCCTCACCAACTACTTCTCCTGATTTATCATTGGGATGATCATCTGCTGGATCTGATTGATAGCTTGAGGCTAAATAACCATTGGAATTGGCTAAGAGGGAGTGTAGAGGAAAAGGAGCTAAATTAGTACTCGTAATAGAGGCTTGAGTGATAGCGTCTGAAATCTGCTTATTTTTAGGTATAGAAAATAGTCCTCGAGGAATTCTAAACCCACCGATATTATAATCTTTAGTATTATAAGTTAAATTATTTTGAGAGTATTTGGTATAGTCAGCTACATAACCAGCTATCAGCCAATTTTCAAAATCTTGTGCTCTCTTGGCATTATCAGCTGTAGTATTTACTTGCAGCAAGGGAGGAGTGGACATAGGAACAAATAGTATATCAGGATGAGCAGCATAGATAGCAAATAACTTTTTGTAATTAGTTTTATATTCTTCTAACATTTCATCACTTTCTATGTTACTAGCGGGGAAACAAGATTTAAAAAGCACAATATTTCTAGTTTTTCCATCAGGCATATTGTCATTGGCAATAATTTTCCACTTACTTTCATCACTAAACTCATTGTAAAAATCCTGAGGATCAGTATTGCCATCCCACCAAGGAGCATAACCTTCATAATTATGACCAAATAAAGCTTGATTTAGCCCACTATTCCAGTATATCTCGCCGGTAGAGTGGTGCATAAAGAAAACATACATTTTTTCTTGAGGATCAGTATATGTTTGAGTAGTATCACTGTTTGTATTTTCTTCTGATATAGCTGGAGGAGTAGTTTCTGTTTCTTCCTTTTTTTCTGGAGCTTTAAGAGGATTATTGCCAGATTTTATTTCCAAATAATCAGAATAGCCGTCATCATCAGTGTCAATTTTGTTAGGATCAGTTTTATATTTAGCTTCCTCAGTATCTGTTAAGCCATCACCATCTGAATCATTTTCATCTATAGGAGTTGTACTGGAATTTTGAATACTACTGTCTGAATCACTTTTTTCAGAATCAATAGATTCATTTGTAGTATTCTCTTCTTTTATTTCTTCTCCAGGTTTTTGTTCGACAGTGATTATTTCTGGTTCTTTGACATTATTTTTTTCTGTTAGGCCAAGTTTCTCAGTAAGTGTTTCTGACTGGGTATTATTATTTCCTTTGTCTCTAAGAAGAAAATAATAAGCTGCGTAGCTGCCGCTAGCAATAATTAAAACTGCTATTATAGCTACAATAGCTATGATAATTTTGGTTTGGTTTTTCATTTTATTGGATTTATTTTTGGAAATATTATATCATATATTTATTAATATAAAAATTAAACATTTAATAATATAAAACATGTCAAATCTACAAGACCAAATAAAAAAAGATCTAATAACATCTCTAAAAGCTAAAGAAGAAAACAGGGTTTCAGTTTTACGTATGCTACAATCAGCTATAAAAAATAAAGAAATAGAATTAAAGAAAAGAGAGGGTTTGTCTGATGAGGAAATAGGACAAGTTGTAGCTTCTGAAGCAAAGAAAAGAAATGATTCTATTGAGTCTTTCAAATCTGGCGGCAGGGATGAACTAGCAGCCAAAGAAGAAAAAGAGTTAGAGATTTTAAAAAATTATATGCCAGAACAAATGTCAGAAGAAGAAGTTGGTAAAATAGTGGGAAAAGTGATAGCTGATACCAGAGCAGCTAGTGCAGCTGATTTTGGAAAAGTGATGGGGAAGGTGATGGCAGAATTGAAGGGGAAGGCGGATGGGAATTTAGTTAGTAAATTAGTAAAAGAAAAATTGTCAAAATGACGAATATAGATGAAGAAATAAAACATAAGGATTTTTTGAAAATACCAAATATAATAACAACAGGCAGAATTTTAGTTGCTTTCTTGATTTTAATATTTACTTTTTTAAACTATAAAACACATATAATTAAATGGTTGTTTGTAGGTGGAGTATTATCAGATAAATTAGATGGGTTCTTAGCTCGTAAATTAAATCAAAAAACAAAACTAGGCTTGATTTTAGAACAAATGGCGGATACTTTTTTGGTGCTGTTTACGATATTATTTATTTTTCATTATCATAACTTTCCTAGTATTGCTTTTTATTCATATTTAGCTATTTTATTTACAGGATTGTCAGGTTGCTTATTAATTTATTTTGCTAAAGGAGAATTATTTTCTGAGAAATTAATTGTAGCTGAATTTACTATAATTTTTATATATACGACTGGAGTTTTTTATCTTTTTAGCTGGCCATATAGGTCCGTAATGGCTTATGCTACTTTGTTTTTTGGTTGTATTAGTTTAGGTGATTATTTAATAAGGCTATATAAATTTAATAGAAGCTTGTCGGAAGATCAGAAAATAAAAAACAATGAAGGAGACGCTAGGGAAAATTTATAATTTTATTTTAGACATTTTGTTTCCTGTAAAATGCATAGGTTGCGACAAAGAAGGGGAATGGATTTGTAAAAAATGTTTTGAAAGAATAAAAATTAAAAAGAACCAAGCTTGTCCCAAATGTTTTTCTAAAAATATAGATGGATCATATTGTGATAAATGCAATGTTTATTCAAAAATGAAGGGGATAATTATAGCCGGTACTTATGAAGATAAGCTTTTACAAAAAGCTGTTCATCTTATGAAATATAAATTTATTCAAGATTTAAGCAAACCTTTAGCCGTTATATTACAAAAAGGATTTAAAATTTGGCAAAAAGAAAATAAAGTAAACTTAAAAAATATTATTTTAATTCCTATTCCCCTGCACAGAAAAAGAGAAAGGGAAAGAGGTTTCAATCAAGCTAGTTTAATAGCTAGGGAGTTAGGTAATAAAATCGGAGTAGAAGTCAGAAATAGTGTTATTAAAAGAGTTAAAAATACCAAGTCACAAGCCAAACAGGATTCATTAACCAGAAGAAAAAATATTAAAGGGGCTTTTGAAATAAATAATAATTTTAGCTTAGAGAACAAATTAGTATTTATAATAGATGATGTTTGTACAACTAGCTCAACATTAGAGGAGTGTGCCAAAGAAATTGATAAACTTAATCCAAAAGAGATTTGGGGATTAGTATTGGCTAGGGGGCAGTGAGATTATATATATTTCTTGTCGAGGAGGGTTTTATGAATGAGAGACAGGTTTGAAACTTATCTGTACTGTGGAGATTAATTTAAATTAAATCTCCTTCCAAGCCAAAATTATCTGCTTTTTTTATTTTAACCTTATAGATATTGGGAATTTGAAAATTAATACTTTCTTTAGAGGGTTTAATTTTTACAGTTTTAAAAGTTTTAGTTTTTCCTATTAAATATCCGTTTTTTGATGTAGCTTCTATTAAAACATCTAGTGTTTTACTAATTAATTTTTTATTGAATTCTAAGGAAATTTTTTTTAAAATTTTAACAAGTGCTTCGTCTCTTCTTCTTTTTTCTAAATTAGAAACATCATTCTTCAGCTTGAAAGCAGCAGTTTTGGGACGAGGAGAATATCTAGCGATATAAGCCATATCAAATTTTGATTTTTTAAAAATATCCGCTGTATCTTGAAAATCCTTTTTTGTTTCTCCTGGAAAGCCAACTATAATATCGGTAGAAAGACTAGCATTCTTTATATTTTTTCTTATTTTCTTAACTAAATCTAAATATTTTTCTCTAGTATAGCTTCTGTTCATAGCCTTTAATATTGTATTGCTACCAGATTGGACGGGCAAATGTATATAGGGACATATTTTTTTTTCTTGGGCGATTACCTTAATTAATTGATCTGACATATCTTTGGGATGGGAAGTAACAAACCAAATCCAAAAATCTCCAGACAGAGAAGCAATTTTCTGAAGTAATTCAGGAAATTTAATTTCATCTTTTAGGTCATTGCCATAAGAATTTACATTTTGACCCAAGAGAGTGATAGCTCGATATCCATTTTTAATTAATTTTTCTATTTCTTTTACGATATCCTGCGATGGCCTGCTTATTTCTCGATGGCGTGAATAGGGAACTACGCAATAAGTACAGAAGTTATTACAGCCGGTCATAATAGGAATATAAGCGTGGTAAGTTGACTGGTGTTTGGGGCTAATTTTAAAATAATTGCAATTATTTTTTTGAGATGAATTGTGTTGAGACGGGTTTGAGATGGGTTGAGATAGGTTTGAGATGGGTTGAGACAGGTTTGAGATGGGTTGAGACAGGTTTGAAACCTGTCTGTACGATGGGGATAAAATTTGAGATAGGTTTTTTAAATCCTTGATATCAAATAAAAAGTTAGCGCCTGCAGATTGTAATTTATCTGGTCTGATATGAATCATACAACCAGTTATTCCAATAATTATTTTTTTCTTTTTTTCTTTTAAATTTTTTATTAATCCTAAAACCCTGCTTTCAGCAGAAGCTCTAACTGAACAAGTATTCAAAATAACCATTTGTGCTTTATCAATATTTTCTGTTTTCTTGTAATTTAAATATTCCAAGACGGTAGAAATACGCTCAGAGTCTGATTTATTCATTTGACAACCAAATGTTTTAATAAAATATTTCATGAATTTATTTTTTTATGTTTGCTAATAATAGCTAAAAAATAATAATTTTACAAGTTTAAAATATTGCTTGGAATAGTTATAATAATGTAGTATAATAACATTAATATATTTATTTATTATATTTTTAAAAATGGACCAACAAGGACAATCAAATCAACCTCAAAAACAAGCGAGTGTTGCTCAACCTCCAGCTAATTTGCCAGGAATAGATGATGATATTAATCCAACTAATATCATTCAGGAATCAGTGGAAAATAATAATAATGTTCCAGAAAGAAGCATCAAAAGCCGAGAATTTCCTGAAGTAGCAACAAAGAAAATTTCTTCTAATCCAGGTATTAACAAATTCGGTGAACCTGAAGACCTAATACCTAAAAATTTACCAATTATAAATGATGGTAAGGAACAAAGTGAAGTGTCCAATATTCAAGAAACAGAAAAACCGAAAGAGCAGCAATTTGCTAGTGATTTAACTAAAACAATAAATAACAAAGAAGAAGATAAGTATATTGGGCCAAGTATTGAAAATTTAGAAAGAAAGAACCTGATTAAAAAAATAATATCATTGGTTGTAGTAGGCATAATTCTTATTTTTGGAATTATATTTATTTATAATAAATGGATAAAGAAACCTGTAACTGAAGATAACCAACCAGTAGAAGTTATAGAAAAAGAGCCTGTGGTGGAAGAAGATATTGATGAAGATGGTATGCCAAATGAATGGGAAGAGAAATATGGACTAAATCCCAATGATGCAAGAGATGCTGATCAAGATCCAGATTTTGATCGTCTATCTAATAAAAAAGAATATGAATATGGAACTGATCCTAAAAATTCAGATACTGATGGTGACGGATTTAAAGATGGGGAAGAAGTGCAAGGTGGTTTTAATCCAAATGGTTTAGGGAAGTTGAGTGATATAAATAGTCAGGCAGATTATTATCCAACCATTAAGGGTAAATGGCAGGGTAATATGACTGGAGCAGCTTATAGTTCTGAAACACTTGAAGCAACTCTGCAAAGTAATGGTAGTATTGCAGGTAATTTGATATATAATATTTTAAATACAGACGGCAGAAGCTTGGAATGTGATATTAATGGAGTTTTTACCTTTAAAAAAGAAACTAGCGCTTTTACTTCAAAAATAAATAGTAATGCAGGCTATAGGGAAGGAAAGAAAATTTTAACTAGGGGTGATTTTAATCTGAATTTAATGGGTACACTAAAAAATAACCAGAAAGAAATATCTGGAACTTGGGTGTTAGAACCAGTAACTAATATTTTTTGGTTAAAACAAGATCGGGGTAATTTTTTACTTAAAAAAACAGCTGATTTTTAATAAGTATATTACGTAAATTAGCAAATAAACAAGTATTAAATAGATTTATAATATATTAATAAATTAAAAATAAAAGTATGGCTACTTATGACATTAAAAGTCCGCAAAAACCTTCACCCCAAGCGGTAATTCAACAAAAAATGAATGAAATACCCAATAGAAAGGTGCAAAAAATAGAGAACAAAATAAAAGAAAATCCAACAATTGAAACACCTCAAAAACCAAATAAACCAACTAGAAGTGGGGGATCTAATTTATTAGCAATTATAAGCTTATTTTTAAGTGTTTTACTAATTGGCGGAATTGCTTTGGTATATTATGCAAATAATTCTAAAATTAGCTCATTAGACAGTTATGTCCAAAGCCAGAAAGATGATTCAGATTTAAATGCACAAAATGAAAAAATTACAGTTTTAGAAAAAGCTTTTGCTGATTTAAAAAGTGAAACTGAATCTAGGCTAGGGGATCTTGGTAGCGATATTAATGGAACAGAAGGATTTGCTTCTAAGTCAGATATTACAAATTTAGAAAATATACTGAAGAAAATTGATACAGATAGTGATGGATTGAATGATTATGATGAAATAGTAACATATAACACTAATCCAAATTTGAAAGATACTGATAAAGATGGTTTTACAGATAAGCAAGAAATAGATAAAGGTTTTAATCCTAATGGTGATGGAAAATTACAACAAGCTGTTGATAATACAGCAGAGAGTACGGAAGAAAAAAATATAGTACAGATTACTGCTTCAGACTATGTTTTTAACCCTAACACAATAGAAATAAATGTTGGGCAAGCTACCAGAATAGAACTTACTAGTATAGATAACGATTACACTTTTACAATAGATGAGCTAAATATAGATCAAGAAATAAAATCTGGTGAAGAGCAAATAGTGGAATTAACTCCTCAGAAAATAGGAACTTATACCTTCTATTCTAAAAATAAAAATGATATAGAAAACAATATGAAAGGAACATTAACAGTAATAGCTACAAAATAATATGGATGAAAATAAAAATTTAAATCCAAATCCAAATAGAAAATTACTTGAGAGTGGAATAAAGAATGATATTAATAAACACTTTGAACAAAAAAAAGAGCTGCCCTTAAGGAAGAAAAAAAAGAATATTTTATTAAAGCTTGGTTTAATCCTATTTGTTATATGCAGTATATTGATTGTAATATTTTTAGTAATTTATTTATTCTTTTTCAAAAATAATAGTTCGACTACAATACAAGATGAAGTAGAACAACAAATAGAAGTGGTTGCAAATGATAATCAAGAAAATAATGCTAACCAAAATATTTATGAAAATCAGGATGAAGATGGAGATGGTCTAACTACTTTACAAGAGTTAGAATTAGGAACTAAAGCGGACGAAGCTGATTCGGATTATGATAATATACCAGATGGATGGGAAGTGGTGTATAATCTTGATCCTCTTGAATATAACGATGCTCTAGAAGATGGTGATGAAGATAAGCTAACTAATATTGAAGAGTATAAATATCAAACAGATCCCCAAAATCCTGATACAGATAAAGATGGATTTAAAGATGGAGATGAAGTTAGCAATGGTTTTAATCCTAATGGAGCTGGAAAATTAAAGATGGACTCAATTAGTAATAAAAAATAATAAAATATTTGATTTTATAATAATATGAAAAAGTCATACTGGCTTGTTTTTATTGCGTATTTTATTATTTTGCCCTTGCATCAAATATTAGCTGAAACTCCTTATGTTGTTTCAGAGTTTATTTATGAGCAGAATATTTTTGGAAGAGTTATAAATTTTCAGGGGAATATAACAAATACATTTTGGATAAATTCTTTGGATCAAAATAGTGGAGTTGAAATTGCCTGTGGAGATATTGATGGTGATGGAATTGATGAAATAGTAACTTCTTTTGAGTCAGGTTTATCAAAAATTAAAATATTTTCGCAAGAGGGCAAAGTAAAGTATGATGATTTTGTGCCTTACTATGAAAATTACAAAGAAGGAATGAATATAACTCTTGGTGATATTAACTCAGATGGAAAAGATGAAATTATCATAGTTCCTAAAGAAGGCAGTAATCCTATTAATGTTTATAATTATAAAGGAGAAAAATTAGATATTTCTTTCTATCCTTTTAGTTCTAATTATCATGGAGAAGTAAAATTAACTACTGGTGATATTAATGGTGATGGATTGATAGAAATAATAACTGCAACGGGTGAAGGAGTAAGATCTGAGGTAAGAATTTTTAATAATAAAGGTGATTTATTGCCAATTCAATTTTTTCCTTTTATAGATGATTTTTTAGGTGGTATAAACATATCTTCTGGTGATATTGAAGGAGATGGGACCGATGAAATAGTAGTTTGTCAAGCTAATGGTGGTAGTTTTTGTAAGACATATAAATATAATAAACAAAAGGTCATTTTTAATGAATGGCAAACATTTGATAATGAATTTGGAGTTGTGGTTTCTGTTGATGATATTGATAGAGATGGTCGGGGAGAAATAGTTGTTTCTAGTAAGGACTTATCTAATCAAAAAATAAAAGTATATAAAGGGAAGGAAGAGATAATAAATAATTTTGGTTTATTTAATGGAAGTACTAATAATGTAAATTTCGATGTATTTTTTGATTCTCAGAAAGATAAAGCCAAGGTTACTTATGTTGATGATGGAGATACAATATATCTGAACGATGGTTTGGAAGTGCGCTACATTGGTATGGATACACCCGAAATAGGGGAAGAATATTATTCCGAGGCAACTAACAGAAATAAAGAGTTATTATATGAAAAAGAAGTGGAATTAGAGTATGATCAACAGAAAATAGATCCGTATGGCAGAGTATTAGCTTTTATTTATGCCGATGGTGAATTGGTAAATGCTAAGCTCGTAGAAGAAGGATTAGCTAAAGTTAAAACATTTCCTCCTAATGAAAAGTATTTAGATTTGTTGAAAGAAAAAGAAAATGAAGCTAGGGGAAAAAAAATAGGTATTTGGAGTATTGATAAAAAAGAAAGTGATAGTTTTAGCTTTTGGGATTTGTTCAATATATTTAAGATATTTTTTTAAATGTATAAAATATAAGTAAATAAAAAGGCTCGACCTTAAATCTTTAGAAAGGTCGAGCCTTAATTGTTTAAACTATGTTACTTTTTATTTTCAATTTCGTCTTTTAATTTTTCAATAAATTTATCAACCTCTATTTCTTCGATTGTTTTTTGATCACGAGTTCGGACTGCTAATTTACCACTTTTTGCTTCTCTCTCACCAATAACAATAGCGTAAGGATTTTTTTCTTTAATATTTTCCGCTATTTTCTTACCTACGGACTCAGTCCGATCATCTAAGTCGCATCTAATATTTTCTGCTTTTAATTTTTTTTCAATTTTTTGAGCATTTTTAATAAATTTATCAGACACGGGGATAATTTTAACCTGAATGGGAGAGAGCCATAAAGGAAAAGCACCACCAAAATGTTCAATTAAAATACCTAAAGTTCTCTCAATCGAACCAGTTAATCCTCTATGTAAAATTACTGGATTTTTTTCCTTCCCATTTTCATCTTTGTAAGTAAGATTCAATCTTTTGCTCATAAATAAATCTAATTGCAGAGTACTCATTTGCCATTCGCGACCTAACGAATCTTTAACAATATAATCAATCTTAGGACCATAAAAAGAAGCTTCACCCTTAGCTTTTATGTATTTTAATTTATTATCTTTAATAATTTTCTCCAACTTTTTACCGGCTTTATCCCAAGTTTTAGAATCAGCAATATATTTTACAGCATCTAGGGGATCAGATAACGACAATCTGACATAATAATCTTTTAGTTGAAATGCTTTAAACATTTTATCAATCATTTGAATACAAGCTTTAAATTCACTTTCGACTTGATCTTCAGTCATTAAAATATGCGAGTCATCAATAGTAAGAGATCTAACTCGAAGTAATCCTGATAATTCACCGCTTTTCTCATAACGATAGCAAGTGCCAGGTTCAGCTATTCTATAGGGCAAATCTTTATGGCTTCTGGGCTCGCTAGCATAGATCATATAATGGTGAGGGCAGTTCATTGGTTTGAGCACATATTCTTCATTGTCTATACCAAAAGGAGCATACATAACATCTTTATAATGCTGCCAATGGCCAGTTTTTTTATACATTTCGGTACGAGCAATATGAGGACAAGAGACATGTTCAAAGCCTGCTTCTTTTTCTAGCTCATATTCATAATCTAATATTTCTTTTCTAATAACTGCACCTTTAGGTGCTATTAGGGGTAAGCCTTTACCAATATTATCGCTAATAACAAATAATCCCAATTCTTTGCCTAACTTCCTATGGTCTCTTTTTTCAGCTTCTTTAAGATTAGCTAAATGTTTTCTTAACTCTTTAGCATTGTCGAAAGCTAGTCCGTAGATTCTCTGCATCATTTTATTCTTTTCATCACCGCGCCAGTAAGCGCCCGCTAATCTATTCAATTGGAAAGCTATATTTTTTAGTTCACCTGTTGATTTAACATGTGGTCCTTTACATAAATCAGTGTACTCACCAGATTTATAAACTGAAATTTCTTGATCATTCATTTCATTGATCAACTCAGTTTTATAAGGATCATTTTTATATAATTTAAGTGCTTCGTCTTTTGATATCATTTCTTTCCTAAATTCTAAATTTTCTGAAATTATTTTTTTCATTTCAGACTCGATTTCTGATAAATTTTTGAGTGTTATTTTTTTATCAATATCAAAATCTTGATAAAAACCGTCATCTATAGCTGGTCCTACACCTTGTTTTACCTCTTTATAAATTCTATTTACAGCTTGAGCCATAACGTGGGCTAGGGAATGGCGGATTGTTTCTATATCATTTTTCATAAGTTTAAATTATAAAATTATGTATAAAGTATAGCATAAGCATTTATTTAAAGGCAAATAAATAAAAAAACACCGCCATTCTAGACTGACAGTGTTTTTTGTTTTTGTATCTGAATATCAAATCTATTTATGTGATTCACAATATTTGCCTTTACCAACTGCATACTTCTTACAAGCCTTACCAGACTTTGTCTTAGCAGCACATTTCTTTCTCTTTACTTGTTTAGCTGGTTTTCTCTTTGAAGTAGTTTTTTTTCTTTTCTTAGTTGCTCTTTTTTTCTTCTTAGCCATTTTATATCACCTCCTTTCATTTTCTGCTCTAACCCTCCATGGATGGGTAAGGGCAGAATTATATTTTTGTTTTATATATAAATTGATTTATTTTTGTTGGTGGTGGATGCAGAAAAATAATTATTTATTAATAATTATTTTAATTTTATCTTGCATATTGGGTATTGATCGTACCCAGAAGGGGAAGAGCTTTACATCGATACTATCTATATTACCATCTTTTTGAAAATATTGCACGGTCTCATCATGTGTTCTGCCTACCAATTCTTCTTTATCAAAATTTTCTGTGGTTAACTTATAAACAACATTGCCCTGTAAAGTTGTTTTTAGTATAGCATAGTTTTTATTTTGGTCATAGTGGGTAACTTCATAATGGAAGCTTTCTGGTATGTGTCCTAAATATTCTTTGTTATCAGTAACATTATTTTCTAATCTTGTCTGAGCCTGGTCAAATAATTTCTTTTCATCAAAGATCACGGCTACACTTTTTATTTGTACATACATATCAAAGTTTTCTACCTCTTGATCAAGTTCCACAAAAGGTTTGTAATTTAGTATTTCAATTTTAGTAGCTTGCTCTAAAATTTTTTCATCACCACTAAGCTCATTTTTAAAACTTTCTAAATTTATTTTATGGGCACTCTCTGCCACTTGGCTTTTGGCTTTTTCTATTTCTTCATCTGTAGCTACCTTACCTTGTTTAGCGCCACCTTCCATTTTACTTGTGCTTTCGGCGTAAAGATTATCTTGCCAGTCTGGGCGTACCTTAACTATAATAAATTTATCTGCTTCGATATTTGTTTTCTCTCCTTTATCGTCAGATGTAACAGATACATCTACTTGTCCATGAGCAGGTACTCCAGCATAACTATTAAGACGAAAAATTAAACCAGTCTTAGCTGATCTTAATTGTGTTTTAGGCACGAGAGCTTGAGCAGTGTCTAGATTATTATATATAGTTACTTTGCCGTGGGCATGAGCATCAACCAATTTATTTTCCAAGCCATTGTATGTTTCTTTTAATTCTGATTCACGGGTTAGCACTTTGCCTGGCAATGATAATTGACTAGGCTGTCCTTCTACCTCAGTGTTGCCCACCGGCATTTCAAAAGTAACTTCTTCTATTTCATGCTTAGGCGTGATAGTAATACGGGCACTGGAAAAAGAATTGTAAATTACAAAACCAATTAAGCCAATGCTTAAAATTATAAAGAGGGCAATAATTTTTTTATATGATCGACCAGTTTCTATTTTGCCTATATACATTTTAAAAAATTAAAATTATAAAAAAATAAAAACATAAAGATATGTGAAATCTAATTTAAATAATAGCAGATTTTACGTAATGATACAAATAGTTTATAATAATTATATTAAAAAATCTTAAGATGACCGATAAAGATATTAAAAAAATAAAAAGAGCGGAAAGAAATAAAAAGATATATGAAAAATATATTGGTATTTTAGATAGCTTAAAAAAGAAGCAGGATAAAATTATTGAAAAGTATATTAAGAAAAAAGAGAATGAGGAAATAGAAAAAATTAGAGAAAAGTTAAAGTAATAAATTAATTATAAAAATATGTCAGATTTTAAAAAAAATTTGTCAGAGAGAGAAACCACAGAAGTAAAAGGCGTTGAAGAAGAGTATATTGAGGATGAATTTGAGGATCCCAAGAGTGTTAAAGATAAATTAGCGGGAGCAAAAAATTTTTTGGTTCAGAGAGGAAAGGAAGTATTTGGTTGGGTTTCTAAAAGGTTTGGTTTTACCAAAGCAGAAGGGGAGTCTATGGAAAAAGAATTAGAAGGCGTAGAAAAAGAAGCAGATAAAGCTTTAAAAAAGGCAGGGGAAGAAATTGAATTAACTGATAACAGTGAGACGTTAGGGAGTACTAAGGTGGAAAGAGTTAAGACTGAAGGAGAAAATAAACCAAAAGAAATTAAATCAGAAGAAATTAAATCTGATGATTTAGTCCCTGAAGGGCAAGCCGACTCATTTGAACGTTTATTTAGTTATGAAAAAGAATTAGAAGGTAGTGGTTTTAGTGAAGCAGAAGCAAGTCGGGAAATTTATAGAAAAATACTGGATACCTTAATAGAGCGTGCAGGCGGAACTAGTCTCAAGGGAGAATTACCCGCTAATCAAATTGAGAATGTAAAACTGCAACAAGAATCAGATCAGGATGCTTTAGATAAACTAAATGCGCAAGAAGAATTGGATAACGAGGATATTAAACAGATAAAAAGATTAGAAGAAGAAATACAAAATCTTGATTCTCAGCTTCTTAAGCTGGAGAACATAAGAGAGGGCGGTGGGCATGAAAGTACAGACAAGGGGAAAGAAGATATAAGAAAGTCATTAGCTCTCTTGTGTCATGAGGGGGTAAACACATTCAGAGAACTAAGTAAATTAAGCCAAACTCTTTATGTAGAAAGAAATATAGCGGAAATAAAATTGGATCCTAGGGAGGCGCAAAAGAATGAGATTTTGCAAAAAGACATAGATTATTATAAAAAAGCCTTAGAAGATGGGGAAATAGTTTCTCCAATTGGAAATTCTAGGGCTTATGAAGGAATTATAAAAACTGATAAAGATAGAGGATCAAAGATCGAAGTGATTGATTCAGAGGGTAAGGTAGTTGATACAACGGTTGTTGAAGAATTACCTTTATTAAGGGATAAATACAAAGCGGGTAGAATGAGGGGTTTACGTTTAAAGTTAGAGTTGACCAAGGAGCAGCGAGAAGGAATAGAATATAATTTAAAAGAAAAAGAAAAATTATTAGCGGCTAAGCCTGCTGAAGGTAAAGAGGCGGATATTTTAAAGAGAAAAATAGACAATTTAACTGAGATAATGGAAATTGTGAGTGAGGCGCAAAAGAAATATAAAAAATTAAATAAAGCCTTGGGAGACCAAAAAAATTTTACGGAAACAGCAAAAAAATTTAAGATAGGACCGAGCGAAATGAGTAAAGTTTTAAGATTAAAGAAAGAAAGAAAGAACGCTTTTCTTAGAAAGGCATTACAAGAGCAGAATGGTAGAGAAGAGAGTGAAATTATGAAGGATTTTGTGGGAGAATTAGTCGATGAAGTAAGGCAGGCTGCTTAAAATTTATAAATTTTAAAAAATAAAAAAGAAGCTTTTTGTGGAGCTTCTTTTTTTATATATTTTTAGGAATTTAGTAATTTTTCTTGTTCTATTCTATGTGTTTCTATTTCTTTTTCCATATCTGCTACTTGTTTTGATAGTGTCGGAGCGATTAAGTCATAACTATCTGAACCTTTGATTGTTTCTATCATTACTTTTAATTTGTTAACGTTTTCAGTGAGTGTTGTGATTAATTTATTCGCTGTTTCTAACTGTTTCCTTTTTAATTCTAATTCTTTAGAAGACTCACGCGCTTGTCTTTCTAACATTTCAGCGCGCCCACGGGGTGATATTTCGGCAGTTATTTTTTTATTTTCATCTTCGCTGGTTTCTCTAGCTATTTTTCTTTCATTTTTATTCTGATACGCTCTAGCATCACTTACTTCAAATAGGCTAGCTCTTATTTTTTGTAACACTACAGCATAAGCATTTCCTTCCGATATATCATCTTCGGTTATGGCGGCGTGATCCATAGCTTCGCTAAATGAGGCATATCCAAAGCTAGAGCCTGAATCAATAACAAAATTTTCTGGAAGAGTAACTCCCTCTGGTAATTTAGCCTTAATAGGAAATTCTGGTGTGCCATTATTATTTTTTCTAGTTAAAACTTCCTTGAATTTTTTGGTAGTTTCTTCTTGTATTTTAGCAATAAATGCTTTGACTACTTCTTCCCGTGTAGATAATTCTGAGCCATCATCCAGTTTAACCGGAGTAAATTTTTCCTTAAAAACCATCATTCCGCCAAATTCTTCGCCCCCTTCTATTGTAACTTCGAAAGAATCCATTTCTTTTTTGGTATTTCTTTCGTCTAAAACTCCTAAATTTTTGAGCCAAGCGGCGGACTCACCACTTTTTAATATATTGGAATAAGTTTTTAATATTTCATCTCCGGCAGCATGACCATAATAATCATTTACGGTTTTAAATTCATCTAAATCATGATCAAGCCTATAGATACGCTCTAGATCATTTTCACTGATTTCCCTGTCTTCAGGAATAACTCTATTCACTTCTTCTGATAATCGTCCTACAGCATAAGTCCTATTACCTAGCTCAACGTAAGGTCGGGGGTCTTGTTGGGATTTTTTTAATTCTATGGCATGTTTAAGTACGAGGCTATCTACAGCTTCTTTATTAACTCCGCTATCTTCTAATTCTTTTCTGTAATCTCGGACTTTAACCGCCAAGGGCTCTATCAACCCTACTTCTTCTACTGATCTTTCTTTTATTTCTCGAGAGGGTTTATTTTCTTTTAAGAACTTTAAAAGCCTATCTTTGTTTTCTAATTTTTCAGTTTCTTCAGATGGTTGTTCTTCTCCATCATTTTCAATTTTTGGTTTGATTTCTGTTTCTTGAGTCATAAATATATTTATAAAAAATTAATGTGAGAAATAAGAGAGGGAGCGAAACTCTCGAGGATGGGGGAATGAACGCGCTCCTTGTAATGTGTGTTGTCATACTACTTCCTCTTCTTTTTGGAGGAGAGCGAGGAGAGCTTTGAGTTGCTCATAGTTCGCGTTGGGATTTTTTTTCCAAACTTCCAATATTCTTTTTTTTGAGATTTTTTTGCCAAAATGATTATATAAACTCAAAATATTTAGAGCAGCTATTGCAGGAATTCTATCTTTAGACATGACATTTTCTCCTTAGTATTTTTATAGTAATGATTTATAATAAATTTGTCAAATAGAAATTTTTCCCTGATTCACTAAATTCAATAAACTAGCCTTTAAACTATCGTTATAATCTACGCTGAGGCTTGTTTTTATTTCTTTAAAATTATTGTTTTTATCGGGTATTTTTAAGATTACATCTTGTTTTCCGTCATATTTAGATAAGATAGTCTTTAATTCTTGGAATAAATCTTGATTAGCACCAGAGGCTACAGAAATTATTAGAGGAGTAGCATTTTCTTTTTTATATGTCTTTATTTTACCTCCTTGCTTTTCCCACTCTTTTACTTTTTCTAAATTCAACTCTTTAGCTTTTTCTACTAATATTTTAACTTCATCATCTTTGTCCGATATTTTTCCTTTTATTAATAAAATTTTATCTTCTTCCCACAGTAGAGGATTTTCTTTCAGAGTTCTTGGGAAAACCAAAATTTCAACACTGGAAGTTAAATCTTCCATTTTTACGAAAAGCATAGGATCGCCCTTTTTGGTAATTATTTTTTTAATTTCTGAAACAATGCCACCAATTATAACCACTTGATTGGCTCGACAATTTTTTTCTAGCTTATTGCATAAGATGGTATGAGCGGCTAAATAATTTTTATATTCGTTTAGGGGATGATCAGAAACATAAAGGCCCAATAATTCTCGCTCCCAGGCAAGTCTTTCTTTCTTTGTAGCCGGCTCTGCTTCATCTAATTTAATTTTAGGTACACTCTTTTTTTGATCTTTAGGGGTTAATATTGAAAACAAATCCTTTTGTCCTTGCAGCTTGGCTTTTTGTTCTGATTTAGAAAATCCTAGTATTCGTTCAGTATTTTCTAATATTTGATTACGTTCTGCCATAGAATCTAAAGCCCCACTTTTGGCTAGAGCCTCTAAAGATTTTTTGTTGAAGTCTTTAGTAGCTACTCTTTTGGCTAAATCTTCTAAGCTTTTATATCTTCCGTTTTTTTTGCGTTCATTGATTATTTCGTTCACAATATTTTCACCAACATTTTTAATAGCTCGCAGACCGAAGCGTATTGACTCGCCATCTTTTTTAATAACAGCTGTAAAATCAGCAAAACTTTCATTAACATCTGGAGAAAGCACTCTAATATCTAACTGCTCTGACTCAGCAATTTCAATAGCTAATCGATCAGTATTTCCTTGATCGGAAGTGAGCAGGGCTGCCATAAATTCACAGGGATAATGTGATTTTAAATAAGCTGTTTGATAGGCGATTAAAGCATAGCAGGCGGCATGGCTTCTGTTAAAACCATAACCAGCAAAAGGTTCAATAAAAGCAAAGACTTGGTTAGCAATTTCTCTGGGGATTTTATTATCCATACAACCCTGGACGAATTTTACCTTTTGTTTGACGAGCAGCTCTTTAATTTTTTTACCAACTGCTTTTCTTAAAATATCTGCTTCACCTAATGTAAAACCAGCTAAACTCTGGGCTGTTTGCATAATTTGTTCTTGATAGATGGCTACTCCGTAAGTCTTTTTTAAAATAGGTTCTAGCTTAGGATGGATATAAGTTGGTTCTTTTTCACCTCTTTTACCAGCGATATAATCCGGAATCCATTCCATAGGACCAGGACGATACAAAGCTACCATAGCGATAATATTTTCTAGTTCCGTAGGCATTAGTTGTTTTAAATATCTTTTCATACCTGATGATTCCAGCTGAAATACGCCGGTAGTTTGTCCTTTTTGCAGTAGTTCAAAAGCCTTTTTGTCGCCTAAAGGAATTTTAGCAATATCTATTTCAACGTTTTTTGTTTTCTTAATAATTTTAATAGCATTTTGGATGATGGTTAAATTCTTAAGTCCCAGAAAGTCCATTTTAAGTAGTCCTAAATCTTCTACAGCATGCATTTCATATTGGGTTACAATACTTTGATCACCATGGCTAGTGGCATATTGCTGAGGAGTATAATTAACAATATCTTTAGGAGCGATAATAGTGCCACAAGCATGAGTGGAAGCATGGCGAGCAACTCCTTCTAATTTTTTAGAATAATCTATCAACTTCTTAGCCTTGGGATCAGTTTTATACATACTTTGCAGTTCAGCTACATTTTCCAGGGCTTCTTCCAGACCGGAAAACATAGGAATCAATTTGGCAACCTTGTCACAATAGTCATAAGGATAATCTAGTGTTCTACCGCAATCTCTAATGGCGGCTCGAGCAGCCATGGTACCAAAAGTAATAATTTGAGCTACCTTTTCATCTCCGTATTTTTTTCTAATATATCCCAGTACTTCGTCGCGTCTGTCATCAGCAAAATCCATATCAATATCAGGCATAGATATTCTCTCTGGGTTCAAAAATCTTTCAAACAGAAGATCATATTTTATAGGATCTATTTCAGTAATATTTAAAAGATAACAAACTAGTGAACCAGCGGCACTGCCACGACCAGGACCAGTTACTATTTTATTAGATTTAGCCCAATTAACATAATCAGCTACGATTAAAAGATAAGAAGCAAAGCCAGTTTTTTCTATAACACCTAATTCATAATTTAATCTTTCTAATATTTTTTCTTTTTGATTTTGGCCATTTTCGTTAGGATCGATAGTATCATTAGGAATAATTTCCTCTAATTTAAATTCTAAATCAGGATAGCGTTTTTGAAGTCCTTCGAGGCTGGATTTTATTAAATATTCTAAATAATTGTATTCTTTAGGTATTTCCAATTTAGGCAATTTGATTTTACCCAATTCAATTTCTACATTGCACATTGCAGCAATTTTTTCTGTATTCTCTAATGCTTCTGGCACATCATGAAAAGCTTTTTCCATATCTTCGAAGCTGCGCAAAGAAAAATCATTACCCATCATTGACATACGATCTGTGTCATCTACTTTTTTCTGAGTTTGAATGCAGACCAGAATGTCTTGAATTTTGTCATCTTCTTTTTCTAAATAATGAGTATCGTTGGTGGCAACTAGGGGTATATTTAATTTTCGAGCAATTTTAATTAAACCTTCATTGGCAATGCCTTGTTCTTTAATGTTTGGGTGATCTTGTAATTCTAAATAATAATTATTTTTGCCAAATAACTCGTGATATTGACGGGCTGTATTTTCTGCTTTTTCTAAATTACCATTTACAACTTCACGAGCCACCTCTCCTTGTAGACAGGCAGACAGTGCAATTACTCCCTCGTGATGTTTTTTTAATAATTCAAAATCTACACGAGGCTTGTAATAAAATCCTTTCAGATGAGCTTCAGTGACAAGCTTCATTAAATTTTTATAACCTACTTCATTTTTAGCCAGCAGTATTAAGTGATAAGGTTTAATATCAATATTGGGTCTTTTTGATTCCATGCCATTTGGAGCAACGTAGGCTTCAACCCCTATAATTGGTTTAATGCCGTATTCTTTGGCTTTTTGGTAAAATTCAATACAGCCATACATAACACCGTGGTCAGTTATAGCCAATGAATTTAATTTTTGCTCTTTTGTTTTTTGGAGAAGCTGTTCTGGTTTGGCCAGGCCGTCTAAAAGAGAATAGTGGCTATGGACATGTAAATGAGTAAAAGACATAAATTTAAGATAACTAAATAACTATGTAGCAAGATAACTATATAACAAAATAACATAATATTGATTTTTGTATTGTAGCATATTGTCGTGTGATACAAAATATATATACTCAGTTACTTTTAAAAATGGAAAATGTTCCGTAGCTCTAACTTAAATATAGCCTAGTTTTAAATAATAAGTGGATGTTTAAAAATAAGAAATCTATGATTTTAAAAGCGAAGGAGTACATAACATGTAACAAAAAAACCGGCTAAAGAAGTCGGAAGTATAATTATTGTTTTTATGTTATTTTGTTCTTGTGTTCTCGTGATTTAGTCTTCAATTCTTAATTGTTTTTTCTTTTTTCTGCTTTCAAAGTAAAATAAACTGCCAACAATAATTATGATAATGCCTCCAATGAGTAGTATGGTGAATAAAACCCAGCTGAATATAAAATGAGAGATAGCAACAAATAGAGTTACAATGTTATTTCCAATTTTAGTGCTATCAAGTATAAAAATGATAAAGAAAAACATTAGCGTTCCGATACCGATGTTCTTTATATTATTTTTAAAAGATAAATAATAAGAACTTAAGTACATTCTAATCTTTTTAAAAAGAGTTCCTTCTTGATTGAAATTGTTTATATCCTCGATAGCTTTGTAATAAATAGCTAAAATCTTTCTAATATCCAAATTTTCTAAATCAAAACCCGGGCTGGTGCTTTCAATTAATTTCGCATATATTTTTCTAACTCTAAAAAGCTCATTGTAATTTGAAATAATAGATTTCAAGCTTAAGATTTTTTGATTAGTGTCTTTGCCAGGAAAATTGGATTTATCTAAAACTTTACTGAATATTTTCTCAGTTTCAATAATAGCCAAAGCATTACCCGAAGTAGAATTTTCAGCTAAACATTTTTCTACATTTTCCCAGGATAACCTTTCTTCTTTCTTCGTGTCTTTTTTTTCTTTATCACGATTTGGTTCGTAAGATTTTTCTTCTGCCATCTTTTTTATAATTTTGTAATTATTATACAATAAATTGTCGAGTAAAACAAATAGATATAAAAAAAGCTCTTAATATGTAAGAGCTTTTCTTAAGATATTATTAAGAGCAGTGCTTATTGTTTCTTCTTATCTTCTTTAAAAACCTTAACTGCTTTTTGAGCTTTTCCTTTAAAATCTTCTGCTTTATCATGTGCTTCTTTTTTTACTTCTTCAAATTTTACCATTGCTTCATCTTTTAATTCCATAGCTTTTTTTTGAGCTTCTTGAGCTTTTTGTTTTATCAATTTCCTTGTTTCTTTACCAGATTTAGGAGCGAATAGTAAACCTAGAACTGCACCTATTACTGCTCCAATAAAAGTTCCGGCAAAAAATTTTCCACTACCACATTTGTTATACATATTTTTGTTTTATTAATTTATTTTTCTTTATTATTAAATATATTTTTGACAGTTCTTACTTTTTTTATAATTTCAGATATTGAGGCAATAGGCTTTAAAATACCGTCATTTATAGCTTGTATTGTCTCAGTTAGTGATTTTATGGTGCTTGTGGCTGAATCTAGAACTGGATTTACCTTTTCTAGTTTCTTATTAACATCTTCCACAGTTTTCTTTGATTCTTGGGTTAATTTACTTAAAGAATAAAGTAAATAAGATAAATACCCAGAAACAGCTAGTACTGCGATAGAAATAGCAATGTACAAGATATCTTTGCTTGTTTCTAACATATTTGTTTTTATTTTATATAATAAATTGTATTAATCTTATTTATATTTTAGCAAAAATAAATACTTTTGTCAAAATTAATAAAATAAGCTAAAATATAAAAAATTGTTTAAAAACTAATAATATATGACCAAAAGATTAACCTCAGAAGATATAAAAAGAATAATAGCAGAAAAAAAGAATGAACAATATGAACAAATAAAGAAAGATACTGAGAGAAAAATTTTTATAGTGGAGCATAGGGAAGAAATTATTAAATATGCCAAGCTAGCTGCTATAGTATTAATTGCCATTCCTTTTTCTATTTATTTTATTGTAACTTTGCTTGGTGATATCTTTAATTACTCGCCTTGGAGTTTTTTAAAATTTAAAGAAAAAGAAACACCGATAGTAGAGGTGGCAACGGAAGAAGAAAAACCACCAGAAGATTTTAAAGTTGAAGTAATAGAGACAGATTTAGTTAAAACTGATAAAAAAAGAACTTATGACGTTTTGGGTAAGATTAGAAATTCTAATACTGAATGGGGAGTATCTTCTTTAAAATATAAATTTATATTAAAAGATAATGAAGGAAATAAAATAGGAGAGAAAGAAAGAACAAGCTATATTTTGCCTCAACAAGAAAGGTATTTAGTAGAAATAGGTCTGGAAGGTATGACCGAAGCTTCAGAAGTAGAGCTAGAAGTAAATATTAATGAAGTACAAAAGTTAGAAACATTTAAAAATCCACAGACTCAATTTAAAAAAGAAAATGTTAAATATTATATTGATAATCAAAAAAGCAGAGTAGGTGGGGAATTAGTAAATAACAGTTCCTTCGGGTTTGACAAAGTTGATGTATATATTATTGTATATGATGCTGATGGCAGAATTTTAGGAATAAATTATACAAATATTAATGGTTTTTTACCGGAAAGTAATAGATACTTTTCTGTTTTTTGGAATAAAATATTATCAAAAAGTGAAAGTAATGTTCAGATAGAAATAGAGCCCAATGTTGATGTTTTTGAAGCAGGCAATTTTATGGATATTTATGGTACGGGACAAGTATTAGAATATTAGGTTAATAGAATAAATGAAATTTTTATTATATTTAAAACACTTTGATTGGTTTTTGTTTTTGGCGAGCGTATTTTTAGTTGGTGTAGGTTTAGCTGCTATTCTAAGCACTACTTGGGGTAATGAAAATTTAAGAGTTATTATTGATAAACAAGTTATTGCAGCATTGGTTGGTATTACTCTGGTTTTTTTGTTAGCAATTTTTAACTATCAAACACTAGCCAATTATTCTTACCTTATTTATGCTGTAACCTTATTGATTTTAATTACAGTTTTAATTTTTGGGCAAGAAATTAGAGGAACAAAAGGTTGGTTTAATCTAGGCTTTTTCCAATTTCAACCAGCTGAATTAGCTAAAGTAGCTTTGTTAATAATATTGTCGAAATATTTTTCTGGCATATCAGGCAAACCAAGCAGAATCCAATATATTCTAATTTCCGGTATTATAACTATAATTCCCATTGGGCTAATAATGTTGCAGCCTGATTTGGGGTCATCTCTAATTTTGTTATCTCTATGGGTTTTTATGCTTTTAACATCAGGTATTAAAAAAGAGTACATAGTTAGTTTAGTTGCTATGGGATTTTTAGTTATTTGGATTGCTTGGACTTTCTTATTTGCTACCTATCAAAAGGAAAGAATATTAAGTTTTGTTAATCCAATGAGTGATCCTCTTGGTGCTGGATATCATATGATTCAATCAAAAATAGCAGTTGGTTCTGGTCAATTTTTGGGTAGGGGATTAGGACATGGAACACAAAGCCAATTAAATTTTTTACCTGACCAGCATACTGATTTTATTTTTGCGGTGATAGCTGAAGAACTAGGTTTTATTGGTGCTTCATTATTATTATTTTTATTAATATTTTTATTATTTAGGATTATAAAAATTGCTAAAAAAGCTAGAAACGAATTTGGTTTGATGCTTGCCCTAGGTAGCTGTTTCTTATTCTTAACACAAATACTTATAAATATAGGTATGAATGTAGGCATTATGCCTGTCGCTGGCGTGCCATTACCTTTTGTAAGTTACGGGGGATCGGCTTTAATATTTTCTCTAATAGTAATTGGTATTTTGGAAAGTGTTGTTATAAGGAGGTCAGTATAGTATAATAATTAGACAGTTAATAAAAATAATTATGTTTATTATTTGATTTTTAATTAATTAAAAATATGAAAGAATCTTTCATAAGAAAAATACAGAAAACAAGCACTCATAGTTATGTGATTAACATTCCGAAAGAACTGATTAATCAATTCGGTTGGCGAGAAAAACAAAAATTAGAAATTGTTTTTCAAGGCAAAAAAGGCGAAATGACTATTAAGAGTTATAAAAAAACTAAAAAGAAAAAAAGAAAGTAAAAAAACATCTACAATAAGATGTTTTTTTGATTTTTTAATAATTTTATGCTATAATATAATAAATTTTAATAAATAAAATAAAAACAAAATGGTTGATTTATATACAAAAAAAGATATAAAACAAGCAAAAATAGCTATGATAAAAGATAGTCGTTACAGTTTTGCTGAAAGGAAGAAATCGTCTTCTTCTTTTAATGAAATTAGAGGAATGAGAAAGGGAAGCAGGGGAGTAAAAAAGATTGTAAAGGGAATGGGTTTATCTTCTTCTGACAGTAGTGGTGTAATGGGAATTTTGAGTGGTTCTAATAAAAATTCATCTTCTAGACAAAGTTCTCAAGAAGTTTCTTCTAAAAAAACTTCGAGTAAACCAAAAACAAGTTGGTGGCAATCACTGAGAGGTGGATCAAAATCATCTGGAAGTAGTTTGGGAGGTAGAAGTGATCTAGGGGATGTTAGGAGTAGACCAGGAAGTTCAAGCTATACTAGTTCTAGAAGTGATTTAAATAGATCAGGTAATGCATCAAGAGAAGATGGTTTAAGTAGACCAAGCCCATCAGCCAGAGGATCTCAACCGTCAGGATCTGCTAGGCGATCTTCTTTGCCTAGCGGACCAAGAATATTACATTAATATTATTATAACTTATAACTAAAAAGAGGTATTATAGCCTCTTTTTAATTTTATGCACTTTTACTCTTTACAGGGTTTTTTTTATTGCTATAATAAATTCAACTTATACACGTTTGTGGATATTTTTTTATTATAAAAATGGACAAAGTAGAACTTAAATCAAAAACTAGAAAAAAACTAGGTAAAGTAAAATCAATAAGGGCAGATAGAAAGATCCCTTGTATTTTATATGGAGCAGAAATTAAAGAATCTATTCCCCTAGAAGTTGAATATAAAGAATTTAAAAAAGTTTACTATGAGGCAGGGGAGAGTACAATTATAGAGCTTGATATTGATGAAAAAAGTAAAAAGAACGTTTTAATAAAAGATATTCAGCTTGACCCGATTACCTCTGATTATAATCATATTGATTTTTATCAAATTAATATGAAAGAAAAAATCTTTGCTAATGTAGAGCTTGATTATGTTGGTGTTTCATTGGCTGTAAAAGATTTGGCTGGTATTCTAGTGAAAAATTTAAACGAGATTGAAGTTAATTGTTTGCCGGGTGATTTGCCTAAAGAAATCATAGTTGATATTTCAGCTCTAAAAACTTTCGATGATTTTATAAGAATTAAAGATTTAAAAATTTCTGATAAAGTTGAGGTTTCTGCTAATGCTGATGATATTGTAGCGACTGTTACGCCTCCTAGGTCTGAAAAAGAATTAGAAGCACTAAATGAAGAAGTGGAAGAAAAAATTGATGAAGTAGAAGGAGTAAAGAAAGAAGAAGCCAGTGAAGAAGGAGACGAGAAGAAAGAAGAGAGTGAAGAAGAGAAAAAAGATGATAAAAAAGAAGAAGAAAAAAAATAGATTAAAATTTCTAATTTCCAATTTACCCTACGGGGTTTGTAAGACTAATAAAATTTCAAATTTCAAATTAGAAATATCAAGCAATTTGAAAAATGAAGAATAGAGATAAAAACAATAGTAAACCAACAGATAGAGATTTTTATTTATTTGGAATTAGAATACTAGGAGATTTTGGAGCAACCATAGCCTTACCGGTAGTAGTATTTGTTATCATAGGACAATGGCTGGATGGTAAATATAACAAAGGGCCTTTATTTACAATATTGGCTTTTATTTTAGCAGCTATTATAACTGCTAAAATAGTATATAAAAAGGCTAAAAAATATGGAGATGAATATCAAAATCTAGTTGATAGAGATGAAAGAAAATGAATTTAGAATTCAGAATTTAAAATGTATAATTATATTTTAATTCTACATTTTACATTATAAATTCTACATTTTTATTATGCATATACCAGAATTAGCACCTGAAAAGTTGTTTGAAATAGGAGGTATACCAATTACTAATACAATTATAAATGCTTGGATAGCAATTGTTATTTTTTTAGTTTTAGGGATATTAATAAAGAGAAATCTTAAATTAAAACCAGGTAAATTACAAAATACTTGTGAGTATTTTTTAGAAAGTATTTTACAATATTTTGATCAAGTTACTGGGGATAGAAAAAAAACCTATAAGTTTTTGCCAATTGTGGGTTCTATGTTCTTCTTTATATTATTATCAAATTGGCTTGGCATTCTTCCTGGAACAGGTAGTATTACTCTGGGTCATAATATGCTGCTTCGACCAGCTGACACTGATTTAAATTTAACAGCTGCGATGGCTGTTGTAGCAGTTATTGTTTCTCATATTTATGGATTTTTGGCAATTGGTTTTTTTTCATATTTAAATAAATTTATTCAATTAGGCACCTTAGTCAAAAGCTTTAAAAAGGGGCCTATTGCTATTTTTACAGCTATTATAGAAGTGGGGGTGGGTTTTATTGAAATTGTCAGTGAAGTAGCTAAGGTTATATCATTATCTTTAAGGCTTTTTGGTAACATGTTTGCTGGTGAAGTACTTTTAACTGTCATGAGCAGTTTGGTAGCTATTTTTATTCCGACGCCATTTATGCTTTTAGAATTGTTAGTAGGAATTATACAGGCTAGTGTGTTTTCTATGTTGACTTTAGTCTATATGACAGTAGCAACTATGGAGCCGCATGGAGAAGAAGAGCATTAGGAGATAGAAAATTGTTGTTTGGAAAATAGATATTTGTAATAGAAATTGGAAATTAGAAGTTAGTCTAATTTCTAGTATCTAGTTTCTATTACTATTTTCCAATATCCAAATAGCCAATTTCGTAACTTATTAATTAATTTATAGATATTATTCCACGAATCAAAATAACCAATTTCAAAATTCGTAGGCTCTGATATTAAATAAAAAAGAAAGGATCAAAAAAATGGAACATGAAACAATAGTAGCAATTGTAAAGGGTTTAACAATTGCTATAGGCGGTTTTGCACCTGCCCTTGCTATTGGTAGATTAGTAGCTAAAGCTATGGAAGCTATTGGTAGAAATCCTGAAGCTGCTAAAAGATTATTTGTACCTATGCTTTTAGGTGCAGCATTTGCTGAGGCGATCGCAATCTACGCCTTGGTTGTAGTATTTACGTTAAAGTAGATTAATCAGTTAGACCGTTGAATTAAATATTACGGATTGGGCGGATTATGCGGATAGAGCGGATGGCGGTTTAACAAATTAGTTTATTTTAAAATTAATTGTTATAAAAATGGAAATAATTAACATAGCTTATGCTTCTGAAGAAGCAAACATAGAAACTCAGACAGAAGTTGGACATGAAGAAACAAATAACTCTGAGGCAGAAGAAGGTGTATTAGGATCCCTGGGTATCAACGGATCATTGTTTGTCTTTCAATTGATTAATTTTGCAATTGTAGCGGCGGTTTTATGGTTTTTGGTACTAAAACCTTTAACCAGCAAAATGACTGAGCGACAAGAAAAAATTGAGAAAGGATTAGACAATGCCGAGAAATTTAAAAAGAATTTAGAAGAAAGTGAGAAAAAATATGAAGAGAAAATGAATCAAGCAAGATTAGAAGCGTCAAAAACAATAGAGACAGGGGAAAAGAGAGCAGAAAAATCAAGACAAGAAATTTTAAAAAAGGCTTCTGGTGAAGCGGATGAAATGATAGCTAGAGCTAAATCGGAAATAGAAGCAACCAAGGAAGATAGTTTAAAACAAATTAGGACTGAAGCAGCTAATATGGTAGCCTTGGGTGTTGAGAAAGTTTTAAATAAAGAAGTGGATGAGAAGGAACAAGAAAGATTAGTGAAAGAGTCGGCGGAGGAAATTGAAAAATTAAATAAAAAATAGTTATGACCGAAAGAGAGCCAAGGGAAAGGGTAGTTATATTGAGTGAAGAAAAATGGAGTGAAATAGTTGAAGAATCTAAGGGTCAATGGATAGAACTATCCAAACAATTAGTTGAAGAATTAAATAAAGTTAGTGGGAATGTTTTTGGTGCAGTTAAGCTTATGAGTGGAGAGATGTCTGAAGAAATAGCCAATAAGGTTGGTATTAGGAGTGAAGAAATGAAAAAATATGCTGTTTTTCATCATATTGTAGGTAGTACTCCTGATTTTAAATATACCCCTTATATTGATTTACCTGGTAATTTAATTGAGAATGCTTATAGGGAAAAATTAGAAGAATTGAAAAAAATTAATAAATAAAGCTAAGTGATATGGCTATCGATAGTGAAATAAAACCAGGCCAAGAATTAAATGAAGAAGAATGGAATGAAAAGATTAATGTTGTAAGAGATTTGTGTGGGAACATAATGGACTTAACTGATGAGCTTTTTAATGATGAATCTATCGATGGTATACCCAAAGCATCAATAAAAGAGGAAGAAATTAATAGGAGAATAATGGATAGATTTGGAGAGGATGAATTATTAAAGTATGGTGCCTGGCATGCTTTTGTTGGCAGCACTATTGACAAAGAAAAATGTAAAGGTTTTGATATGCCCGGAGATGAGATACAGGAAGTAATTAAAGAGGAAATAAAACAGCTGGAAAAATTAAAAAAAGAAAATCAAGAATAATATGTTAGATTTATCAAAAATAAGATATTATGCCAAGGCCTTATTTGAAATAGCAAAAGAAGAAGGTCAGGGAGACTAAATTATAGATAATTTAGTTATGGTTAATGTCATTTTACAATCGGAAAAAAAGTTAAAAAATTATTTTTTAAATCCAGAAATAAAATTTGAAGAAAAAAAGGAAAGTTTAAAAAATTTATTGGGTAAGAAAATTTCTGAATATGCGTATAATTTTGTTTTTGAATTAATTGAAAAAGAAGAATTAGAGATTTTGAGTCTGGTAATTGAAAGATTAAAAATCTTGGTTTATAAAGAAAATGGAACTATTGAAGCAGAAGTGATATCGGCAACTGATTTGAGTAACAGTGTTAAGAATAGTATTTTAAAGAAGATTGAAATGAAAGTTCAAAAAAAAGTTAAACTAAATACCGAAGTTGATGCTAATTTGTTAGGCGGAATAAAGGTTAAAATAGGAGATGAAATGGTGGATTTAAGTGTGAGGGGGAAGCTAGATTCTTTGCGGCAGGAAATAGTAGGATAAATTTATGGAATAACAAGTTTTGTTTCACTCGATTCGTCAATCTAAAATATATCTATTAATAATAAATTCAAAATAATATTTAAAAAACATGTCAGATAATAACCAAATTGTTGAAGAACTAAAAAATAAAATAAAGGGTTTTGAAGCAAAATCATCTTTAGAGAAAGTGGGTACAGTTACGAAAGTAGGTGATGGTATTGCTCAAATTCATGGCCTTACCGATTGTATGTCTTCGGAAATGTTGGAATTTCCAGGAGGTGTATTTGGTGTAGCCCTAAATTTAGAAGAGTATACGGTGGGTGCTATTATTTTGGGTGATTATTTAAAAATTAAAGAAGGTGATACGGTTAAATCTACTGGTAAAATTTTAAGTGTACCGGTGTCAAATAGTTTGATAGGCAGAGTGGTAAATGCTTTAGGTGAAACTATTGATGGCAAAGGAGATTTAGAGAGTGAAGAGTTCATGCCTATTGAGAAAATTGCTCCAGGTGTTATTGAGAGAAAAGGAGTTGATACTCCGGTACAAACTGGTGTAAAAGCTATTGATGCTACTATTCCTATTGGTCGTGGACAGAGAGAACTAATCATTGGCGACAGGCAGACCGGTAAAACTGCTATAGCTCTTGATACTATAATTAATCAAAAAGGAAAAGATTTAATTTGTATATATGTAGCTATTGGTCAGAAAGAATCAAAAATAGCTAGAATAGTAGCAGACTTAGAAGCACATGGAGCTATGGAACATACTATAGTAGTAATGGCTGGTGCTTCTGATCCAGCTTCTCAAGCCTATATTGCTCCCTATGCTGGTTGTGCTATGGCCGAGTATTTTATGAAACAAGGCAAAGAAGCATTAATAGTGTATGATGATTTATCTAAACATGCTTGGGCTTATCGTGAAATGTCATTGTTATTAAAAAGACCTCCAGGCCGTGAAGCTTATCCTGGTGATATTTTCTATTTGCATTCCAAATTATTAGAGAGAGCCTGCAAGGTATCAGAAGACTATGGCGGAGGAAGCATTACCGCTCTACCTATTATTGAAACTCAGGCTGGCGACGTTTCTGCCTATATTCCTACTAATGTTATTTCTATTACTGACGGTCAAATATATCTAGAATCAGATTTATTTTACGCTGGTATAAAGCCTGCTTTGAATGTTGGTTTATCAGTTTCTCGTGTAGGGTCAGCAGCTCAGACTAAGGCTATGAAGGCCGTTGCTGGACAGTTAAGATTAGACTTAGCTCAATTCCGAGAGTTAGCCGCTTTTGCTCAGTTCGGATCTGATTTAGATAAGGAAACCAAACAAAAGCTTGAGAGAGGTAAAAGAGTAACAGAAATTCTAAAACAGGACCAATACAAACCTATGGCAGTTGAGAACCAGGTAGCCATTATTTATGCGGCTATTAATGGTTTATTGGATGATATTAAAGAAGATAAAATAAAAGAATTTGAAGAGAAATTCCATAAATACTTAAAAGATTCGCAAGGTAAGTTAATGAGCAAGATTGCTGAAAAGAAAGAATTGGATGAAGAGATTGAGGGTGGGTTGAAGGAAGCGGTAGAGGAATTTAAAGGGACAGTGGATAAGGAATGGTTTGTGAAAAGTTAAATCCTAAATCCGAATATCGAAATCCTAAACAAATTTAAAATACAAATGACCAAATTATTAAAACAATTTTGAATTTATAATTTTGGTTATTAGAATTTGTTTAGAGTTTAGTATTTAGTGTTTAGAGTTTATTATAAAATAATTATGCCCAGTACACGCGACATTAGACGTCGTATCACCTCAATTAAAAATACCAAGCAAATAACTAAGGCTATGGAAATGGTAGCCTCTGTTAAGATGAAGCGAGCTCAAGATGCAGCTATGCAAACCAAAGAATATGCCATAGCTTCTTTAAAATTGCTGTCAGAGTTATCTGGAAGGGTTGATAGGAAAATGCATCCTTTATTATTTGATGTTAAATCTGATAGAATATTGGTTGTATTGATGACTACTAATAAGGGTTTATGCGGAGCGCTAAATGCTAATGTTTTAAAGAAGACCCTAGATTTTATGAAAGATCATGAAGATAAATCTAAAGTTGATTTTATTGCTGTTGGTAAGAAGGGCAGAGATTTTCTAAAGCGTAATGGATTTAATATATCGGCTGAATTTTTAAATATTGGTGATAAATTTGGTATCAATGATATTACACCAATTGCTCAAATTCCTTTGGATGATTGGGTTGAAAAAAAATACAATAAAGTGGTTTTAATTTATAGTAATTTTGTAAATACTATGACACAGCTACCGGTTATTAATACACTACTTCCAATAACTAAAGAAAATATTATTGATTTGGCGACAGTGGGGAGGGATGAAGACGAGAAGAATGCAACCACAGAGAGCACAGAAGGAACTGACAATACAGAAAAGACTGAAGGAACAGAATACATTTTTGAGCCATCACCAGGTGAAGTATTGAAAACTATGTTACCCAGATTAATTGAAATGCAAATATATCAAGGAGCCCTAGAGTCTAATGCCTCTGAACATTCGGCTCGCATGGTTGCTATGAAGAGTGCTAATGATGCAGCGAGTGATATGATTGATGATTTGACTCTAACATTTAATAAAGCTAGACAGGCAGTTATTACAAAAGAAATTACGGAAATTAGTGCGGGGAAGGCAGCATTGGAAGGATAGAATTAATAAGGGGATTGAACATTTCCAAATAAAAAAAAGGAGTTCCAACAAAAGCTGAAGACAAAAAACACTTAATATGTTCAAATCTTCGACTATTGCTGGGACTCCAGAAATAATTTAACCACAAAACACTTTTTATAATAATGTTTTTTGGTTGAATCCCCTTAAAGAAATGAGCGATGAAATTTGAAAGCCAGAGAGGATACTGGCTATGTTCTCATGGGTTTTGAAGGCAGGCAAATTCATCAATATACATAATTTTGCTTTGAAGTCTTGCTAACTTCATAGAAATACACAGGGCTTCGACTCGGTCCTGTCTCCGACCTGCTTTTAAGGCTGCAAAATAGCAGCTGCCGATTTGACAGCTACCACGCGTAGCTTCATAAGTCAGCTCGGGACATTCAGGTACTTCGGCCGAAGAAATATTTTCACACCGGGGAGCCGGTGTCGGAGCAACATTTTCGACAATATCTTCTTGAGGAGACCGTTGTTGTCCCTCCTGCTGCTGGTCACAGCCAGCAAAAAAGGTAAAAAAAATAGCGGAAAAAAAACAAGATGCAAACTTTATGTCGAGCCTCCTGCATATATTAAATCATAAAATGATAAATAAGTCAATATTTTATTGACTAATAATATATATTAGGCTAAAATAAGCCAAAATTATAAAAATTAATAAATTAAAATTTAAACAATATATAATTTAAAATCATGAACAAAGGTAAAATAATATCGATTATTGGTCCAGTGGTGGACATTGAATTTGGTGAACAATTGCCAGCCATTTACAATGCTGTTGAAGTTATGAATGGTGATAAAAAGCTAGTTTTGGAAGTAGCCTATCACCAAGGCAGTAATGTAGTTCGTGCTGTAGCTATGGGTGCTACTGATGGTTTAAAAAGAGGGGTGGAAGCCCTAGATACTGGTCAGCCTATTTCTGTTCCAGTAGGTGATAAGGTCTTGGGTAGATTATTTAATCTTCTTGGTGAGACTATAGATGATAAGCCATTTGAAGGAACCGAGGAGAGATATCCAATTCACAGAGAAGCACCTGCTTTCGCTGAGCAAGAAACTAAAACAGAAGTATTTGAAACTGGAATTAAGGTTATTGATCTCATCGCTCCCTTTATTAAGGGTGGTAAGGTAGGCATGTTTGGTGGTGCTGGTGTAGGTAAAACTGTTTTAATCCTGGAATTTATTAATAATATTGCTAAGGAACATGGTGGTTACTCGTATTTGCTGGAGTAGGTGAAAGAACTCGTGAAGGAAATGATTTATATCATGAAATGAAGAATTCAGGTGTTATTGATAAAACGGCTATGGTCTTCGGTCAAATGAATGAGCCTCCTGGAGCCCGTCTGCGTGTAGCTTTATCTGCACTTGCTATGGCAGAATATTTGCGTGATAATGGTAAAGATGTTCTTTTATTTGTTGATAATATTTTTAGATTTTCTCAGGCTGGATCTGAAGTATCAGCCTTGCTTGGACGCATGCCCTCAGCTGTAGGTTATCAGCCAACTCTAGCTACAGAAATGGGTGAGCTACAAGAGAGAATTACTTCTACTAAATCCGGTTCTATTACATCAGTTCAGGCTGTCTATGTGCCAGCTGATGATTTGACTGATCCTGCTCCAGCAACTACCTTTGCTCACTTAGATTCTACCGTAGCTCTATCTCGCGCTCTAACTGAACTTGGAATTTATCCAGCTGTAGATCCACTAGATTCTACTTCAACAGCACTTGATCCAAATGTGGTTGGTGAAGAACATTATGATGTTGCTCGTGAAGTACAGAGAATTCTACAAAGATATAAAGATTTACAAGATATTATTGCTATTTTAGGTATGGAAGAATTATCAGAAGAAGATAAAATAATAGTAACTAGAGCAAGAAAAATTCAAAAATTCTTATCTCAACCATTTGCTGTTGCTGAAGTATTTACCGGCAAGCCAGGCAAATATGTATCCAGAGAAGATACAGTAAGAGGATTTAAGGAAATTATTGAAGGGAAACATGATGATAAAAGTGAAGGTGCTTTTTATATGAAAGGATCAATTGACGAAGTTAAATAGTAAACTATGAAGGAATTAGAATTACAAATTGTTACCATAGAGAAGAAAATTTTTGATGAAGAAGTAGAAGCAGTTTATTTGCCTACACAAATGGGGGAAATTGGCATTTTGCCTCATCATGTACCCCTTGTTACTAATTTAGCAGAGGGTGAAATTAAAATTGAAAAAAATAAAGAAACTATATATATAGCTTGCACAGGCGGTTTTGCTCAAATAAATCCTAATAAAGTTATAATTTTAACTGATGCAGCTGAACACGCTGAGGAAATTGATATTAGGCGAGCAGAAGAAGCTAAGAAAAAAGCAGAAGAAACAATGAAGAAAAAAGGATTAGCAGAACCACAATATGAAGAAGCAGCTGCTGCCTTGCGTAGATCATTATTACGTATAAAAGTAGCTGGAAAAAGGACGAGAAAAAGAGGCATGACGAGGACAGAATAAGATTATAAAAATAAAATATTTTGTTATGAAATATCTTTTTAAATATAGCAATCAGCATAAAGCCCAGGCTTGTGCTTTGTTTTGTATGGATTTTAGATTTAAAGAAGAGACATTGGAATATTTAAAAAATAAATTAGGAATGAATGATTTAGATGTAATATCTTTAGCTGGAGCATCACTTAATATTGCTAATCCAAAGAACAAGGCAGATTATGAGGTGGTTATGAATCAAATAGATCTCTCGGCAAATCTTCATAAAATAGATAAAATAATCATCATTGATCATGCTGATTGTGGAGCTTATGGTGGAAGAGCAGCATTTAACAGCGTAGAAGAAGAGAAAGATGCCCATGTAAAAAATCTTATAGAGAGCAAAGAAATTTTAAATAATAAATATCCAGAAAAAGAAATTGTTTTAGTCTATGCAGACTTAATTCAGCAAAGGATTGTATTTGAAAAAGTATAAAATATTTATCCACAAGGGAGTTCTAATAATAAAAGATAATAGTGTTATAATACAAGAGTTAAAAATTTAAAAAAGATTCCAATTAAAATAATTGGAGCAGTATTAATTAACAAAAAATATGAAAGAATTTTTTTCTAAAATGGTTACATTGCTAAAGGAAAATAAAAAATATCAAATTGCTGTTATCGTAGTTGTAGCAATTTTAGCTGCTGGCAGTGTTTGGGGATATTATTTAGTCACAGGAGGGGATTTTAGTATTTCAGAAATTAATAAGCCAGATAAAGAAGTGCCAGTAGAAACAGTTTTAGCCAGAAAACTTGATGGGGTAATAGTAAACACTGAAGAGGAAACAAATCCATATCCAGTGGCTGTTATGGTAGAGAATATGAGTACAGTTAGACCACAATCAGGTATATCTAGCGCTAGCATAGTATATGAGGCCTTAGCTGAAGGGGGAATTACTCGTTTTATGTTAGTTTTTCCTGGAGATAAAAACGTTGCTAAAAATATTGGTCCAGTTAGATCAGCCAGGTCATACTATATTGAGTGGGTATCAGAGTATGATGCGCTTTATGCTTTTTCTGGTGCTTACCCCCCAGTATTAGCTGAAGTTTCAGGACTAGATATTAAAAATATAAATGCTATGTATGAGGGTTCAAAATATTATTGGAGAGATAATTCTACTGAAGCGCCACATAATATGTTTACTAGTTCAGAAAAGTTAGGTTATGCTGTTAGAGATAAAGGATTAGAGGGAACAGCTAAATTCAGAGCTTGGAAATTTAAGGATGAAGCAGCTCTAGAAGATAGACCAACTGATGTAAAAACCATTTCAATCGATTTCTCTGGTTCAGCCTATAGCGTTGAATATAAATATAATAGGGAATCAAATACTTATTTAAGATTTAATGCAGGGGCGGCGCATACTGATAGAAATACAGGGGAACAACTTGCACCTAAAAATGTCGTTGTTTATAAATTGCCTACCAGAGTAATAGATGATCATGGTAGATTAGAGTTAGATGTAATTGGTGAGGGAGAAGCTACTATGTTTTCAAATGGACAAGCTACTAAAGGTACTTGGAAGAAAACTTCAAGGACTGATAGAACTTTATTTTATGATGAGAATGGTAAAGAATATGAATTTAATAGAGGTCAGACTTGGGTAGATGTTATACCTGAGGATAAGGGATATGAATATAATTAAATTAAATAATAAGGTGTAAAAAAGAGTCTACTATAGACTCTTTTTTAATTTTATGCTATAATATAGATGAAGATAAAATAATCCTACGGGGTTAAAAAAAATAAAAAATAAAAACAAAAAAATGAATATCGAAGTAGATTTTGAAATGAAACTATATCTGCAAGAAATAGCCAAAAAAGAAAGACTTGCAGAAGAAAAAATGTCTAAAAATAAGGAAAAAGAAGAAATAGAGGCTTAAATGTTAGCATTCATAAGAATTAAATTTTTAATTAATTTTTATGAAATAACATAAGTGTAAAATTTTAATAAATAACAAAAACACATGAATAAAAATCCCGAAGGTTTTTCCCCGGTTTCTCCAAATGAACCCCAATATGTAGAAGGAGAAGGTATTAAAAAATTAGAAAAACAATTTAAGGAAGCAAAAAACAGAGATCAAAAACCTACAGACCCGAATGAACCCCAATATGTAGAAGGAGAAGGTATTAAAAAATTAGAAAAACAATTTAAGGAAGCAAAAAACAGAGATCAAAAACCTACAGACCCGAATGAACCCCAATACGTAGAAGGAGAAGGTACTAAAAAAGTAGAAAAAACATAAAAATTAAACTTAGTGTTTAATTTTTATGGAATTATATAAAATTTTAATAAATAAAAACAAGAATATGGGTAAATATGATGCTGGAATTTCTAACGCAGCAGAAGTTGGAAGGCGAGCAGGGATAGAAGAAGAACAGGAAGAATTAGAAAAAAAGCCTTCTGGGGAGGAGAAGGATAAATTAGAACCTTTACATACAGGCGATATTTGTTTGGTAAAAGGAGAAGAAGGGAAATTTGTAGTTAGAAAACAATATGAATATGGATCTAAACCTAGATTTGGGATTCAGCGTATGCGTGAAGGAAGTGAAGAGTCTTTAGAGTCACGTTCTGCTATGGGAGATGAGCTAATAAGAGTAGAAAGCGCAGAAGAAAGAAGAAGAAAAAAACATCCAGAAGAACGATATAGATATGAAGGCTATGAAGGTGATTAGTGAATAATAAAGCCTAGAATATAAAATTAATTTAAATATTAATTGTTAAAACCCGACTCAATCCTTGCAGATCGGGTTTTATATTTATTTGATTTCTTTTAATTTTTAAAATATTTATGGTCTCAAAAATAATTTTATTCTCAAAAGAAGGATCTATTTCCAATAATATATAGCCTTCTTTTTTAATATATTTTGGAACTTGTTTTAATAATTTTATATAAAATTCCATACCATGATTTTTTGCTATGAGGGCTGATTTGGGTTCGTATTGTAGAGGACAGGCATGCCTGTCCTCTACAATATTTATATATTGTTTTTCTGAGAGATAGGGAAGATTAGCAATTATGATATTAAACTTTATTTTTTTAGGAATTGGTTCTAATAAATTTCCATTATAGAATTTTATTTTACTTAAAACTTTATGTCTTTTAGCGTTAAATTTAGCTACATCTAGCGCTTTCTTGGAAATATCGGCAGCGTAAATTTTGGCTTGAGGGATATTTTTAGCAAGAGCAATAGCGATGCAGCCGGAACCGGTGCCAACGTCGCAAATGTTTAAAACGTTCGATTGCTTTGCGCGTTGAGATCGATTGTTTACAACGTTTATAACATTTTCAACGATTAATTCAGTTTCGGGGCGGGGAATTAATACATCGTGATTTACATAAAAATTAAGTCCATAAAATTCCTTATTATTTGTAATATAGGCAATAGGTTCATGTTTAGCGCGTCGAGTTATTAATTTCTGAAAAGTTTTATAATGGCTGGAAGTTATTTTTTTATCTAAATTGGCTAATAGAAAAGCGCGATCATTTTTTAAGACGTGTGATAATAATATTTCTGAATCTAGATCAGGAGTAGTAGATATATTTTTAAGTTTTTGGAAGGATAATTTTAGTACTTCTTTTATAAACATCGATTTATTAAATTTCATGGAATTATTAATTAGCTGGCTAAAGCCAGGAAAATTATTTTTTCTATTTTTATTTTTTGTATTATTTATTATTTTACCCTGCCCAATACCAATTGGTGAATAGAATAGTATATATTACAAAAAGAGAAGAGAAAAGCAATATTATGCTGTATTGGATAATTTGATTTTTGCTGATCTTGGCTAAATAAATATAAGTGGGGAATAGAAGCAAAACGAATCTATTAATACTCATTAAAGAAGAAGTCATCAGAGGTATCATTAAGCTTAGAACCATATAGAAACCGTAGGACATTCTAAATTTTACAAATACAATTATTGAAAGCACCAAAAATGATAAAAAGAAAAATAAATCTAAGTCTTTTACTAAATAATAAGTGAAGCTTTCAACTCCAGGAAAGAAAAGGTCATGAAAATAATTAGAAAAGGTATCATAAACGGACTTAGCAGAAAAATTTGTACTTCTGCCCCAGCTATTTTGGGCGGAAATGAATAAGAAAAAACTTCCAAACTTTATTTTTAAATAATACATATAAACAAAAAGTCCAGCAGGTACTAATAATGTCCAGAGAGTATTTAGTCTTATCTTTTTAATATTAAATTTCTTTTGTTCCAAGTATTCGAATAGCAGTACGGGAAATAATAAAATACCTTGAGGCCTTGTTAGTGCTGCCAGAAAGCCAAATATACCTGAATATAGCCACTGGTTGCGTCTAGCATAATAAAAAGAGGCGATAGATAAAGCCATAAATAAGGATTCAGTATATATAGCAGATAAGAATATAGCTGTAGGAAAAATTAGAAAATAAAAAACTGATCTTATAGCCGCTCTTTCTTTAAGATGGGTTTTGGCTAATTTGTACAAATAGAAACAAGCCAAGAAAGTTGATATGAAGGAGATGGCTAGTCCAGCATATAAATTTCCGAATACAATTCCTAAGGTATTAATCAAGAGGGGATATAGGGGAAAAAAGGGTGTATTAGATAAGTTGTTTGCTTGGTCAAAATAGTAGCCGTGTTCCGCAATTTGCAAATAAAATCCAGAATCCCATCTGATCCAATATTTAAAAAAATTGGCAATAGGTGCTTCCCAAGATTCAATATTGCCATAGCCAGTATCAGGATTTAGTGAAAATCTGTTTTTACTTAGGAAAGCGATAAATTGCAAAATAATTCGCCAAATTAAAAATAGGCCTAGAATAGAAAATATTTCTTTAATGGATGTTTTTGTTTTGTTAGTGTTTTTGTTTTTCATAAGTTTTTTGTAGGGGTTCAAAATTTTGAACCCCTATAAATGTTATTTTAAATTCTCCATTTTTAATTTCTGATCTTCTTCTTTTAATTTTGATATTAATTTATCTATATTGCCGTTTAGGACTTCTTCAATATTATTTAAGCTTAATTTTATCCTATGATCCGTAATTCTATCCTGAGGATAATTGTAGGTTCTTATTTTTTCACTGCGCATACCCGAACCTATTTGAATGCGTCTGGCTTTATCTCTTCTGTTGGCTTCTTCTTCTTCTTTATTCATAAATAATTTTGATTGTAAAACCTTCATAGCCTTGGCGCGGTTTTTGATTTGTGATCTCTCGTCCTGGCAGGTAACAACTATGCCAGAAGGAAGGTGGGTAATTCGGACAGCTGAATCAGTAGTATTTACTCCCTGTCCTCCATGACCAGAAGCATGGAAAACATCTACTCTAATATCTTCTGGCTTGATATCTATATCAATTTCTTTTATTTCCGGCAGTACAGCGACGGTGGCAGTTGAGGTATGGATACGTCCAGCTTTTTCTGTTTCTGGAACTCTCTGCACACGATGAACTCCACTCTCGTATTTAAAAATACCATAAGCGTTAGTACCTTTAATCTGAAAAACTATTTCTTTGAATCCTCCTAACTCTGATCGGTTGGAATTTAGGACTTCAACACTAAAACCCTTGCTGGCTGCGTAGCGATTATACATACGATATAAATTGGCTGCAAAAAGCTCAGCTTCATCGCCGCCAACGCCAGCTCTAATTTCTATAATAGCGTTATTGGCATCATTAGGATCTCGGGGCAATAATTCTATTTCTAGTTCCTGGTTTAATTTACTCTCTTCTGATTTTAAATTATTTATATCTTCTTCGGCTAGAGCTATTAATTCCTGATCCTGCTCATTTTCAACCATATCTTGAGATTGTTTTATATCTTCTTTTATTTTCTTAAGCTTGTTTATTTTTTGAATAATATCTTCTAATTCCGCTTGTCTTTTAGATAATTTTTGTAATTTTTGATGATCGGAAGTAACAGCAGGGTTAGCTAGATCATCTGCAATTTGTTTATACTCATCTTCTATTTTTTTTGTTTTATTTAAGATCATAAGTTTAGAGGTTTTGCGTAGTAGCTGGATCCCAGTCCAGTTTAAAATACAGGGCGGACAAGGGTCCGCCGACTACGCGATATAAATGTGTAAATTATAAAAGAATAAATTTAATATTATTATAACATAAAATCAGAGGATTATCCTCTGATTATAGTATTTAAAAATTATTTTAGCTATCTTTTAGATTTAGCTTTTTTGGCTTTGGTTGCTTTCTTTTGGTCTTTAGTCTTTTTTGGTTTAGCTTGTATTTTTTTAGCTTTGGCTAGTCTTTCTTTGAATTTATCAACACGGCCAGCTGTGTCAACTAATCTTTCTTGGCCAGTATAGAAAGGATGACAGGCAGAGCAGATTTCTATTCTCATTTCTGGCTTTATGGATTTAGTTTTAATAGTGTTTCCACAACCGCAAGTGATTGTGCAATTGACGTATTTTGGATGAATTTTGTCTTTCATAATAATAATTATAATTTGTATATAATAGATAGTATACTGAATTTCTTTAATATATCAATACTATTTTAAGTTTTTAATCATGTAACTATCTTTTAGTTTATATCCTTGCTTTCTATAATACCCCCTAACTCCCACTCCAGAAATAACAGTAATTTTATTTAATTTGAATTCTTTTTTAGTAATTTTTTCAGCCTCTTTGATTAATTTTTTACCAAAACCAAAATGTTGTATTTTACCTTTGCTGCTAATGGGAATTAATTCACCATAAGTATGCAGTTCGCGAATTATAGAAGAATTATTTAAGCTTTTTATAAAATGAGATTCTTTAGTGAAATATTGAGAGGGGATACGTAGGCGCAAAAAGGCCAACAATTTATCATTTTTCTTATCTTCGAAAGATAGAAATATCTCTTTTCCTCCGGATGCTTTGTAATCATATCTCTTTAATTCTACATTATTCATTTTAAATTCTATATCTCTAACTTCTCGACATCTAATACATTTACATTTTAAATCTTCTTTTTCAAATATTCTTTTTATCTCTTGCCTAATATTGGAAATTTTATTACCAGCGATAATATTATTAGCCGGGATATCACGGCCTAATCTCATTATGCGAACATATTTAGGGATTTTTTGTTTTATTTTAATTAACAAGTTTATAATTTCCTGATCAGTGTAAGGTTTATATTTTCCATTCTTCCATAAATTATAAAGTTCAGAATATTTGGTTAAGACGCAAGGATAAATTTTTAACATATCTGGTTGGAATTCTTCTCTGGAGAATAAATCTTCAAACATCTTTAAATCTTTTTCTCTAGAGCTTCCGGGCAGATTAGGCATCATGTGGTAATTAATTTTAAAGCCAGCATCTTTTAAAAGTTTTGTTGCCTTGATAGTTTGATCTACTAAGTGCCCTCTATTACAAAATTTTAAAATATCATCATAGATGCTTTGTACCCCTAATTCGACGCGAGTTGCGCCTAATTCTCTCATGTGCAATATTTCTTTTTGATTAATATAATCAGGACGGGTTTCTAGAGTTAGGCCAATAATTCTGTGCTTGGCTTTTTCATTTTTCTTTTGTTCAGATTTTAATTCGGAGTCCTGACGATAGTCAGAGATTTTAACGCTTGGAGTGTTGATCTTCTCCAGCTTTCGCTGGGACTCCTTAGCATTACAAGTCTGAAAACATTTTTTAATAAAATTATTTTGGTATCTTTTAGGATGTACGCTCCACGTACCTCCCATAACAATTAATTCAATTTTATCGGTAGGATGTCCGTTAATTTCTAAAGCTTTAATTCTAGCTTGGATCTGTTTTGCGGGATCATAATTGCAAAGTATGGCGCGCATAACGGCTGGTTCATTATCTAAATAACTTTTGGGCATATCTTTTTGATCTGGGCAGTAAATACATCTACCAGGGCAGGGAGTTGGTTTGGTGAAAATGGCAACCGAGACAATTCCAGATAGCGATCTGGTTTTTTTAGTTTTCAAAAATTCTTCAAATTTTTTGTTACTTTTAATTTTATTATTTTTGACTAAACCTTGATAAGTCTCTATTATTGAGGTATTAGGAATAACGCTAATTTTGTATTTTTTAGCGTATAATTTCTTTATCTTTTCAAGTTTGGGTAGATTTGGATTATTTAATTTAAGCAGATCAAGGATTAAATTTTTTATGATGGTTTGTTGCATTTACAGTTGTATATTATATTGTGTAGCGGCTAGACCCCAGTCTGCCCTGCGTTCCAGGCTGAACTGGAGTCCAGCTGCTATGCGAGTAAAGCTTATAAATTTTAAAGCTTTTTATGAATTATAATTATATATTTTAATTAATTAAAAATAAAGCCTAAATCAAGGCTTTCTACAAGAAAAAAATATGTCAGACAAAAAAGAATTAACTAAACTTTTATTTGAATTAGGGCAGATGTGGCGGGTAAAACATTGTGGCTGGACGGTTGCTGGAGTTTCTAATCCAGAGAGTATTGCTGAGCATTCTCATCGAGCAGCCCAAATAGCTTTTATATTAGCTAAGATGGAGAAAGCGGATCCCTTTAAAACTTCATTTATGGTCTTAATCCATGATAATGGGGAAGCAAGGATTAATGATGCCCATCGTATTGTTACCCGCTATATTGATACGGACAAAGGAGAAAGGGAGGCGGCTTTGGATCAATTTAAACGATTGCCAGATGATATAGAAAAAGATTTTAGGGAAATATATGAAGAATTTGAAGAGAGAAAAACTATTGAAGCCCAGTGTGCTAAAGATGCAGATTATTTAGAACAGGCTATTGCTGCCAAAGAATATGTTGATATTGGTTATAAAGGTTGTATGGACTGGATTATAAATATTAAAAAAGCCTTAATGACCGATTCGGCCAAAGAATTATTGGAAGAAATTGAGAGCATGGATAGGAATGAATGGTACAAGGGTTTAAAAAAAGATAAGTAATGATATGGACTCGAAGACTATCCAAAAAATATTAAAGAAGGTAAAAAAAGATTATAGCGTTATTGCTTGCGAATTTTCTATTACCAGGGAAAGAATATGGAATGAGCTAAACATTTTAGTAGAAAAATATGCAAAAGATGATCAAAAAATTTTAGATATTGGTTGTGGCAACGGAAGACTATTTTCGATTTTAAAAGATAAAAACATCAATTATTTAGGTATAGATAATTGCCAGGAGCTGATTGATATTGCCAAAGAAAAATACAAGAATTTTGATAAGGGTAAATTTGCAGTAGAAGATTTACTAGAAATGAGTTTTGACAAAGAATTTGATTTAATTTTTATAATTGCTGTTTTACAACATATTCCATCAGAGGAATTAAGACTTAGGGTTTTGAAAAAAATTAAAAAAGCACTAAAGCCAGGCGGCTATCTAATAATGTTGAACTGGAATTTATTTCAGAAAGACAAAATAGAATATGTAAATAAATATAACAGGCTACGTTTAGAGGGAAAATTTGAGTTGAGTGAAAATGATACTTTAATTTCTTGGAAAGAATTTGGAAATACTCATCATGGGAAAGAAAAAATAAATAATAAAAAAATAGAAAGATATTATCATGCTTTTACCAAGAAAGAAATTGAGAATTTATTGAAAAAAGCAGGATTCAAAATTGCAGATATATATTATGTTAAGAAAGGGAAGAGGAGTGATGTAAATGAGGGATATAATATTTGTACTGTTGCGAAAAATAGACAATAAACCTTGATATATTTTTCAGTTATGTTATATTTCTAAGTGAATTATTTATTAAAAAACACACGCTTTTTGATTATCTTTTCCTTGCCCTAAAATGGGTAAAAAGATAAAATGATAAAGGCGGAGGATTAAACCACGTACGAAATTTCGAGTGTATAATATTATTATTTTCTTTTTGAACAATTTTATTCAATAGAAAAAAGTTTTATTGTATCACGTACGAAATTTTGGCGCTTTATTTACAACTATAATATATGCGTTGAAATTTCGTACGTGATGTAAGCATCAAAATTTCGTACGTGATAAAAAGGAAAAAACATGCAAAAAATTGACCTTAATGACTTATTAAAGGCCGGAGTTCACTTTGGCCACCGAACATCTAAATGGAATCCCAAGATGTCTCCTTTTATTTTTACGAAAAAAGAAGGAATTCACATTATTGATTTGCAGAAAACTCAAGTAAAGTTAGAAGAAGCTCTAAATTATGCTGCCAGCCTAGCTTCAGAAGGTAAGAAAATTTTATTTATTGGCACCAAGAAACAAGCCAAGGATTTAGTGAAAAAAGCAGCTATTGAATGCAAAATGCCTTACATCGTTGAAAGATGGTCGGGTGGAGCTTTTACTAATTTTAAGACTATAAAAAAGCAAATACAGAAATTAATAAATTTAAAAACTAAAAATGATGCTGGGGAATTTGAAAAGTATACCAAGAAAGAGCAGATTTTATTAAAAGACGAGATAGAAAGACTAGAAAGGCTCTTTGGCGGACTAGTTACTATGGATGAGCTGCCAAGTGCTATTTTCATTGTAAATTGTGTGCACGATTTTATTCCTTTAAATGAAGCTAGGAAAATGGGTATTCCAGTTATATCTTTGGTTGATACCAATGCTAATCCTGAAATAATAGATTATCCTATTCCTTCTAACGATGATGCTATCAAATCAATAGAACTAATGTGTAATTTATTATCAGATACAATTAAGAATAATTATAGAGAAAGAGTAATAAAGTCTGTTGATAATAGAAATATTCATCCGACAAAAAAATAAAATCAAATTAATAATAAAAAATGACTATAAAACCATTAGACATAAAAGAGTTAAGAGAAAAAACAGGTGCTGGTATTATGGATTGTAAAGAAGCTTTAAATGAAGCGAATGGAGATTTTGATAAAGCTATGGAAGTATTAAGGAAAAAAGGTGTAGCTAAAGCTTCTAAGAGAGCAGGACGTGAAGCTCGGGAAGGAATTATTGAAGCTTACATACATACTAATAGTAAAATTGGAGTTTTACTAGAATTGGGATGTGAGACAGATTTTGTGGCAAAAAATGATGATTTTAAAAAATTAGCTCATGAAATAGCTATGCAAGTAGCCGCTTCTGATCCTAAATTTGTATCACCTGATAATATTCCTGAAGAAGAGATAGAGAAAGAAAAAGAAGAAATAGCTGAGAGTATAAAAGATGAAAAAAAGCCTAAAGAAATATTAGCTAAAATAATTGAAGGAAAACTAAAGAAACATGGTGAAGAGATAAGTTTAATGAAACAATCTTTAGTAAAAGATCCAGATAGAACTATTGAAGATTTAATAACCGAGGAATCGGCAAAATTTGGAGAAAAAATGGAAATACGCAGATTTGTGAGATATGAAATATAAAGATTAACGATTATTTATCAAATAAAACTAAGGAGTTTTGTTTAGATAATCAGAGAAATTGGTTGTATTGAGAATAGAAATTAGTAATAGAAATTAGAAAATTGAAAATCGTTATAATATAGTTTAATTAAGACAATAAACTAATTTCTAAATTCCAATTTCCATTACCATTTTCCTATTTCTAAACAGCTAATTTCAATTTTATTAAAAAGTAAAGGTCTTTGGTTCCATACGATATTCTACCTTCTAATACCCAACTATTAATTGTTCTCAAGCTTTTATATAAATTATTATATTAAAAAATGTCTACATACAAGCGTATTCTTCTAAAACTCTCTGGAGAAATACTGATGGGTCAATATGATTTTGGTGTTGATTCAAGGGTTTTAAAAAGAATAGCTCAAGAATTGGTTGAAGTTAAAAATTTTGGTGTGGAAATTATTGTAGAAATTGGCGGCGGCAATATTTATCGCTGGAAATCTGCGCAGCCTGGAATTAATAGAAACGTAGCTGATTCAATGGGGATGCTTGGCTCAGTAATGAATGCGATAAATCTAGAAGAAGCAATTAATAATAATAAGGGGATGGCTAGAGCATTCAGTCCAGTTAAAATTCCAGCTATGCTTGATTATTACAGTCCTAGAAAAGTAGCTGAATGTATAAAAGATAATATCATAATAATTGGTGGTGGTACAGGTAATCAATATTTTACAACTGATACCGGAGCAGTCCTGCACGCCTTGCAAAACGAGTGTGAAATAGTTTTAAAAGGAACTAATGTAGACGGGGTGTATAATGATGATCCAAGTAAAAACAAGGACGCTAAAAAATACGATAAGCTAACTTTTAAGGAAGCAATATCGAAAAAATTAGGGGTAATGGATATGACAGCTTTTTCCTTGGCTGAAGAAAATAGTTTACCAATTATAGTATTTAATGTGACAAAAGAAGGAAGTATAGTGCAAGCTACTAAAGATGAAACAATAGGAACTAAAGTTCAAATTTAATTATTAGCAAATTTAATATATGATAGTTGCTGGTGTTCGTTTCCATAATCAAGACAAGAATTATGATTTTGATGCGGCAGGCCTAGATTTAAAATTGGGGGATATTGTAATAGTAGATACTGAAATGGGTACAGAGTCGGGTGTTGTTGCCTCTATTGAGAAAAAGGATGAAGAAGAAAGTAGTGAAAAAATAAAACCAGTTTTACGGGTAGCTACCACAACTGATCTGGAAAAGATTGAAAAATATGATAAAAAAGTTGAAGAAGCGGTAAATTATTGTCGTCAGTCAGTCAGCCGATTAGGGTTGGTAATGAAATTAGTTGATGCACATTTTGCCTTTGATGGATCGAGAGTTACTTTCTATTTCACAGCTGATGCTAGAATTGATTTTCGGGAACTAGTTAAAGATTTAACCAGAAATTTTCAAAAGTCAGTCAGATTACAACAAATTGGTTCTCGTGATGCAGCCGCTAAAATAGGTGATTATGGCATTTGCGGTCGGAAATTATGCTGTGCTAAATTTTTAAAAGAATTTGAAAGTATTACACTAGATACTGCCAGAGTTCAGCAAATGGAACATCGGGGTAGTGATAGATTGTCAGGTTGTTGCGGCCGTTTAATGTGCTGTCTCTCCTATGAAGCAAAAACCTATAAGGCACTAGCTGTGGGGATGCCAGAGATGGGAGAGGATGTTATTACTAAGAGTGGACGAGGACGAGTAATATCTCGAAATATTTTGAAACAAGAAGTACAAGTGAGATTAGATAAAGAAGATAAAAGAGAAAATTTTAAAATAGATGAAATTAATTGGAAAAATAAGAAAAAAGCTTAAATAATAAGTAATATATGTTTAGTTTTATTCCACAGATTATAATTTTAGTTGCTATTGTTATTATTATTGTCATAATTATTAAGAAATTTCCTGAAGCTTCGAAATATAGCCAAAAAGAACTAGATAAAGGAAATAAAGAAGAGACTATAGGTGCTAGAATATTATCTGTTTTAAAATATATTGGAAAACGTTTGAGAATATTTAGTGTGTCTATAGTTAAAGGTATTTTTTCAGGTATTAAAAAAGCCAGAAAAGAAAAGACTAAAATTAATAAAAAAGATGAAAATGATTTATTGTCAGGATTGGTTAAAGATAAGCTTGATTTGAATCAGGGTAAAACAGTTAAAGAAAAAACTGAAAATGAGCCTAGCGATGAAATTAAAAAAGAAAGTGAAGAAGAAAAGAAGGTCATTGATTTATTAGAAGAGGCGGCTGAGAAATTAGGCAGCGGTAATTACAAAGAAGCAGAAAGTAATTATATAGAGGTAGTAAAAGTGGACTCTAAAAATATAAGAGCTTACAAAGGATTGGGTAGATTATATGCCAAACAATACAATAAAAAAGATGCCATAGCTTCTTATGAACAGGTTTTAAAAATAGATCCTAATGATAGTGAAGCTATTGAAGAATTAGATAAGTTAAATTTCTTAAAAGGGTAGTATAGCTACTGCTGTTGTCTAGGCCCACTTAGCTCAGTTGGTAGAGCAACTCCATGGTAAGGAGTAGGTCGTCGGTTCAAATCCGATGGTGGGCTTTTTAAAAATATGGGTCGGTACCAAAGTAGTCAAATGGGGCAGACTGTAAATCTGCTGGCTTCGGTCTACGCAGGTGCAAATCCTGCCCGGCCCAATAGTAAAAATATAAAAATAAAATAATATAAAAAATGAAAAGAAATAAATTTTTATTTTTTTAATATTTTATATTTTTAGCAATTCGCCACCCTAGCTCAGTGGTAGAGCAACTGTTTTGTAAACAGTAGGTCGTCGGTCCGAATCCGACGGGTGGCTTAAAAAAATGTAAACAAAATGATTGTTTACATTTTTTTATTATGATAGAATTTCATTGTAAATGCTGATTACAAGATTCTTTATATTTTTTCCGCCTATCCGCAACAATCCGCCTTATCCGCTATTTTTAATGTTACGGATGGAGTGGATTTAGTGGTCACTGTAGATAGTTGTTTAATTTTGTGGTTCGTATTTATAAATAAGATCAAGATGAAAAAAGCAGGTAAAATATTAATAGTTATTTTGTGCCTCATAATTTTAGGTATTTTATTTTATTTTTCATTAAAAATTTATCAAGAAAAATCTAAAAATATTATTAATACTAATCAAAAATATTTAGATTTAAACAAAGAAAATGTTTTAAATTCTGATATTTATAACCGAGAGGGAGAAGTTGAAACCGTAGATGATAATTTAAGAAAAGAATTTATTGATTATACAGAAAACAACATAAATCAATTAACTCCATTTTTATCTAACAATGATCCAGAGTGGACCATTAATAAATTTTCTTTTGTAAATAATAGTAATTTCTATGTTGAATATAACGATGATCATGCCTTGGGTCGTATTTTAGTTTATTGTGTCAAATCAAGCGAAACTGTTAATTGTTCAAGAATTGCTGATTTTACTCCCAATAATTTTATATGGGAATTGAATGAAGGCAATGATCCATTTATAGATAGACCCTTGCAATACTATGAGAAGAATAAAGATGGTGAATGGCAGAAAACTTTTAAATCCACTGAAATATTTTATTTTCCAGTAAGCAAGGATACAATGCAGGGTATGCAGCAATCAATTGATAATGGAAATGATTTATGGCGGCTTGATCCCATAGAGACGACGAATCATGATATTGCTAATATGTTTAGATATGATCTGGAAGATATAAAAAGTGTAATAGTATCTAAAAATAATAGCGAAGTTTATATGAAAGTTAATCATCTGAATTCTGAATATAAGGTTTATTTAAGACAGCCAGTTAAAGAAGGAGAAGGCGGGATATGGATAATACAATATTTGAAGTTTGTGAAATGACTTGTTATATTAGGATTTCTATTTAAAAGTGTTTAAATCAGGTGATTTTGTTTAATATCTGAGTCTTGGAACGTTCGAAAAATTTTTCTATAAATATTCTAAAGTAAAATTTTTCATATGTTCTGAAATAAGGTTGCTAAATAGGGATTTTAGTTATAGTATTAATAAAATTATTTAATAAGTTAAAAAAATATGTCACAAGACAATCTGATAAAATTTGAATGTACGGAATGTCATAATATCAACTATCATTCTCATAAAAATAAAAAGATTTTGAAAGAAAGGCTGGAATTAAAGAAATATTGCAAGTTTTGTAAGAAACATACGGTACATAAGGAAACGAAATAGACGCACTAGCCAAGCTTCAATTTATTTTAAATGTACATATAAGGAAATTGGTTAAAAATTTCCAATTTTCAATAATCAATTTCCAAACAAATTACAAATTCTAAATTAGAAATTATAAAAATCAATAATATATTTTTGTAGTTTGTTTTTTGTATTTTGGTATTTAGTGCATGGGGGCGTGGTCTAGTGGTAGAATGCTGGTCTCATCTGCCTAGTGCCCTAGGCAGATGGCTCCAAAACTAAAAATTATTAAAAGGGGAGCGTAGTTTAGTGGTAGAATTCCGGTCTCCAAAACCGGAGGTGTAGGTTCGATTCCTACCGCTCCTGTATGAAGATTATGTTTTATGTATATATTCTTAAAATAAAAAGGCCAAATAGAAAATACTATATCGGATATTCTAGTGACTTAAAGAAAAGAATTGATAGCCATCAGAAAGGGATGGTAAAAAGTACTAAAAAATATTTGCCAATTAAGCTTATTTATTATGAATCATTTAATGATAAATACTTAGCTTTAAAACGAGAGAAATCATTAAAGAATAGCGGTTCTGCATATTACGGTTTAATGAAGAGGTTGGAATTAAAAGATAAAAAATAGTTTAATAATGTGATGCTGGTCTCATCTGCCTAGTGCTCTAGGCAGATGGCTCATCTGCCTAGTGCTCTAGGCAGATGTCTCCAAAACCAGCGACGTAGGTTCGATTCCTACCGCCCCTGTATGTTAATATCAAATTGTATTTTTTAATATAATAATTCCATAGAAATTATTTTTTAATATTTATTAATTTAATAAAATAAATGGAAGGATTTGGAAGAAAAGTTCCAGAAAAAGATGTTAGAAGAGATATTAACAATCAGATAGAAGAGGCTGATAAAGATATTTTGGATAGAATAAAAAAAAGAATAATAAGATCAATAGAAATTGTAGATAAGGAACAAAAAGCATTAACTGGTAGAAAGGTAGAAGATTATGTCTTAGAATCAGGAGTAGCTCGTGAAGAATTATTTCCAGAAGATGGAAAAATATTAAATATTGGTGATCCCTGGCAAACACTTGATTTAGAGGGTGTTACGAATGTAGATTATGAATTAGGAGAAGAAGCTGAATTTCAGTATAATGAAGAGGAATTTTTAAAAAAAGCAGAAGATTATATTAAAAATATTGAAGTATTCTGCAATAGACTTATTAATAATAGAAAAGGTTTAGTTACTGCAATAAATTTGGCGCAAGAACAACTGAAAGAGTTAATGACAAATTTAGAAATTGAAAATTATCCAAAGCTTTCTGAACTTTCTGGTTATATAGTAGAACTAATTAATAAAGAGAAAAAAGAACATAGCAGTGATATGGGTGATTCTGAAAATGATTTAAAAAATTTATGGTATGATGTGAATAAATTACAAAGAGGTTTTGCTGATATATATCTAGTAAAAAAAGTAATTGAGCCAGCGATTGAAGAAGAAATGATTAAAAATAGAGGAATTACTGAAGAGCAAAAAGAAAGAATAATAAAGAATTTAGTACAAGAATACAGATTTATTAAAAAATATAAGCAAGCGGAAATGGTAAAAGCTGCTTTTCCAGATATGCCTTTTGAAGATAAGCAATTTGATAGATTAATTGCTTCTTGGTCTATTTCCACTCATATGTTTCCAGTTATGGAAAAAAGAGAATTTGATGTTTATTGGGATGAAATTGATAGATTATTAAAAAAAGATGGGGTAGCATATATTTGGCCGATATACAGGGGAAATGAAGGTAATATGGAGGCAAGTTTGATTGATTATAGAAATAAATACGGAGATGCGGCAGTTGTCAAATACGAATATGATCAGGAAGACAATATAGAAGGTCGTACAATAAGTTGGGTAGGTAATAATGATTTTATGTATACTTTAGAAGAAGCTGATCTTTTAATAATTTTCCCCAGGCATTCTAGTAGCAATAGCAAAGAAAGAGCTACAGAAACTATGAAACCTACCCCTGTATTTTGACATAAAATCAATATTATTGTATAATTTAAATAGAAAGAAAAATTCTTTTCAGAAAGTCGCAAGTTAGTAGAAAATTCTATTACAGTAGATCAAATAGTATATACAGAATTTTTCCTGTAAAAAGGAAAAAATCTCTCTCCTCAATTCTATATTGCTATTCGAATAAGTCTTCTGTGGTGAATCTAACTTGCGGCTTTTTGATTATTTTTTAGAGAAAATAAGTGTATTGATGTATTTTCTATAATTTGTTATTATTTATAAGTAAAAATTTAACGATCCTCTAATATAGGGTTGTTTTTAATTAATTTCTAAAAAAATGGAAAAAGAAACATATGATTTAGTAATAATAGGAGCTGGCCCAGCTGGGATGTCGGCTGGTATTTATGCCGGTCGTTATCGTATGAAGGCTCTGATTTTATCAAAAGACATTGGTGGTACTTGTATTACAGCTCATCTAGTAGAAAATTATCCAGGTTATAAATCTATTAATGGCTTTGATTTGATGATGAAGTTCAAAGAGCATTTGGAAGAATATAAAGAACAGGTTGAATTTAGACAAGAAGAAGTACAAGGCGCAAAAAGAGAAGGTGATATATTTGTTTTAGTAACAGAGAAGGGTGAATATAGAGCAAAAAGCGTAATATTATCTTCAGGCACGCAAAGGAGAAAATTAAACATAGAAGGGGAAAAGGAATTTTTAGGCAAAGGAGTGAGTTATTGTGCTACTTGTGATGCTGCTTTTTTCCGAGATAAGACAGTGGCAGTAGTTGGAGGAAGTAATTCTGCTGTGACAGCCGCTCTACTTTTAGCAGAGCAAGGAAAGCAAGTATATTTAATTTATAGAAAAGATAATTATGATAAAGCAGAACCTGTTTGGATAGAGAGAATGCAAAATAATAAAAAAATTACGGAAATTTTAAGTACTAATGTTTTAAAAATAAAAGGAGAAAATATAGTAAAATCGATTGAACTAGACAAACCTTTCCAAGATAAAAAAGAATTAAATGTTGATGGTATATTTATTGAAATAGGATCTTATCCTGCTATGGGATTAGCATCTAACCTAGGAGTAGAAGTGGATAAAAATGATTTGATAAAAGTTGGTGGTAGAGGAGAGACTAACGTGGAAGGGATTTATGCTGCAGGTGATGTTACTAATGGCTTTGGTAATATGAAACAAGTTATAACAGCTGCTGCTTCAGGAGCAGTGACAGCTACAGCTGCTTTCCAATGGCTTAAAAAAAATAATAGATAAGTTCATGAAAAAGGCAACTGTAAAATCACCAGCTAATATTGCTTTTGTAAAATATTGGGGAAGGATTGATGATAATTTAATATTACCCTTAAATGATTCTATATCCATGAATTTGAATAATTGTTTTACTAAGACTACAGTTGAATTTGGGAAAGTAGAACATGATGAAATAAAAGTTAAATTTTTTGAATCTGATTATAAAAAGCTTGAAGATAGAAAGTTAAAAAGAATCCTAGATCAAATAAATAGGATTAGAAAAATATATAAAATAAATAAATCTGTAAAAATATACTCTGAAAATAATTTTCCAGATAGTTGTGGCATAGCTTCTAGTGCAAGTGCATTTTCTGCTTTAGTAAAAGCACTTTATGAAGCTTTAGAAATAAATATTTCTGAAAAAAATTTAACTATCGAAACAAGACTAGCTGGCAGTGGTTCAGCCACTAGATCTATTCCAGAAGGTTTTACTAAATGGCTTAAGGGCAATGGTCAAAGCAATAGTTCTTATGCATATTCTATAGCAGATAGTAGTTATTGGGAGCTTTATGATCTAATATTAATTATTGATACGAAAGAAAAAACAGTTGGTTCTTTTGAGGGTCACAAAAGAGCTCATAATGAATTTTTACAAGCCAGGCTAGAAAATATTGATCAAAGGATAAAACAGATAGAGCAATCTATAATTGACAGAGATATTGAAAAATTAGGAGAGGTAATTGAAGCTGATGCAGTAAGTTTGCATACGGTGGCTATGAATAGTAAACCTCCTATTTTTTATTTAAATGATAAAACATGGGCTGCTATTTTTAAAATTTTAGATCTCAGAAAAAAAGGTATAGTAGGGTACTTTACTATTGATGCCGGTCCCAATGTTCATTTAATTTGTGAAAAGAAATTTAAAGATAAATTAAAAGAAGAGTTTAATAAATTTTCTGGTTTAAAATTTATTATCGAAAATAAAGTAGGCAGGGGTGCTGAAATCATTAAAGAGCATTTATTTTAAAATATGAAATCTTTAATACTAATAAAATTAGGTGGGTCAATAATTACGAATAAATCTAAAAGAGATAGTATAAACAAAAAGAACCTAAAAATTTTAGGAGAACAGATAAAAAAAGCTCAAGATTTAGGCTATAAATTAATTATTGCTCATGGTCAGGGATCTTTTGCTCATATTCCAGCTCAAAAATATCAAACTAATAAAGGTATTATTAATAAAGAAAGTTATCAAGGAATTTGTGAGGTAGCAAGCAAGGCATCTCAATTAAATCGTATTGTAACTGATAATTTATTACAGAGAGGGGTGAATGCATTTTCTATAAATCCATCAAGCATAATAATATCTAATAATCATAATTTAGAAAATATATTCACAGATAGTATAGAACAACTATTAAAAAATAATTTGGTTCCTGTGCTCTATGGAGACCAAATTGTAGATAAAAAAATAGGCTGCACAATTTTTTCAGCTGAACAAGTTTTAAATAATATAGCTTTGAAATTACAGAGAAAATATAAAATAGATAAAATAATTTATTGCACTGATGTTGACGGAGTGCTTGATTCTAAAAAGAATATTATTGAAGAAATTAATTTAGAAAACTTTAAAAAATTTAAAAAAGATATAAAAGGTTCAACTAATATAGATGTTACGGGTGGGATGTTGCATAAGGTGAAACAATCTCTAAAACTAGCTAGCAAAAATATTGAAAGCTATATAATTAATGGAAGGGAAAGTGGCAATCTTTTAAATGCTATAAAAGGTAAGAAGTTTATAGGAACTAAAATAACCAAATAAATTTCAAATAGCGAGATCCAAATACCAAACAAATTCCAAAATTCAAACAATAAAAATGGACAAAATTATTTTAGTAGATAAAGATGATAATGAAATTGGAGAGGGTGAGAAAATGGCAGTGCATAAGGCAGGTCAACTACATCGTGCTTTTTCTGTATTTATTTTTAATGACAAAAATGAATTAATGTTGCAGAAACGGGCAGCAAGTAAATATCATAGCCCTAGCTTATGGTTCTAATACGTGTTGCAGTCATCCAAAGCCTGGAGAAGAAATCTTAAATGGAGCGGAAAAAAGATTGGAAGAAGAAATGGGTTTTAGATGTGATTTGAAGGAGATTTTTAGTTTTATGTATGAGGTTAAATTTAGCAATAATTTGACAGAAAATGAATTTGACCATGTATTTATTGGTTATTACAATGAAAATCCTGGGATTAATTCAAGAGAAGCATCTGATTGGAAATGGGTAAAATTAGATGATTTAAAACAAGATATAGCCCTAAACCCAAAAAATTATACACATTGGCTTAAAATATGCTTAAATAGGGTAATTACAGAGGTCGAGGATAATTGACAAGAACAGTAATAAACCATAGAATTCTTGTATGGTAGTTAAAATATCCAATAACTAATATCTAATTTCTAATGAAATGTTTAATGACAAATCATCATTAGTAATTGGAAAGTAGTAATTATTCATTTTTTGTCTTTAATATAAAATTTATTTTAAGTTATAATTTATGTCTAATATAGAAAAAACATTGAATCATTTAGGAATAATAATGGATGGTAATAGAAGGTGGGCGGAGGAAAATGGTTTTTCGACCTTCAGGGGTCATCGTTCAGGTTCTGAAAATGTAAAAAAAATTTTAAAGCTTTGCACTAGAAAAGGCATTAAAATTTTAACAGTCTATGCTCTATCTACTGAGAATTGGTTGCGTAGGTCTAAGAGCGAGCTTAATGGCTTAATGAGATTATTGAGAGAATTTATGATTAAAGAGAGAAAAAAAATGGATGCTGAAGGTATAAGCATAAATATTTTAGGTGACACCTCAGTTTTTCCAGAAAGCCTAAAAAAAGTTATTAAGGAAACTGTTAATATGTTAAGCAAAAATAAGAAGTTTGTTTTTAATATTGCTATTAATTATGGTGGAAGGGGAGAAATTATTAGAGCAATGAAGAAAATGTTAAAGGAAGGAATAGACATAGAGGAAGTGAGTGAAGAAATAGTGGGTAAATATTTAGATACTAAAAACATGCCAGATCCTGACATGATTATTAGAACAGGTAATGAAAAAAGGATTAGTAATTTTTTAATTTGGCAAGCAGCTTATTCAGAATTTTATTTCCCTCAAGTTTTTTGGCCGGAATTTGATGAGGTGGAATTAGATAATGCGATTGCCGAATATAATGGTAGGCAGAGAAGATTTGGAGGACAATAAGAAAATTTCCAATTACTAATTTCTAATTTTCAATAAAAATTAAAATGTTTAATAATATAATTATTTTTTAAAAAATTATAAATTAGACATTTTATTAGTAATTAGGAATTGGATGTTAGGAATTTTTAATATTTTAATAATTATAGGCCTTAAATTATTGAAAAGGTAAATTTTAGAAAAATTAATGTATAAATAATATACAGTAATGTTAAAAATAGTAATTCGTGCTGGTGGCACTGGTACGCGTCTTTGGCCATTATCAAGAAAAAGCAATCCCAAACAGCTTTCTAAATTAATTGGCAGTAAAACTATGTTACAAGAAACTGTCAGTCGTGTTTTAGGTGTAGCAAAATATGATGATATATATATCTCTACTAATAAAAATTTAGTTAAGGAAGTAAGAAGACAGGTGCCCAAGGTGCCTTTAAGAAACATTATTGTAGAGCCAGCTAAAAGGGATACGGCAGCAGCTATTGGTCTAGAGACAATTTATATTAAAAAAAAATATCCTAAAGCTATAATTGCGAGTCTAGGTTCAGACCATTTAATCAGATCAAAGAAAAATTTTCAAGAAACTCTAAAAAATACTTATAAATTAGTTAATAGGCATCCTGAATGTCTAACTTGCATTGCTGTTTATCCAACTTATCCTGATACTGGCTATGGTTATATAAAATTAGATGGAATTATTGATGAAGAAAATCATAAAGAATTATATAGAGTGGATAAATTTATAGAAAAGCCTAATGCAACTAAGGCTAGGGAATATATTATGGCTGGCAACTATTTATGGAATGGCAATATGTTTATGTGGAAAGCTGAAACAATATTAGAATATTATAAGAAGTTATTGCCTAAGATGTATAAAGATTTATTGCTAATAGAAAAATCTATTGGGACAAAAAATGAAAGTAGGGTATTAGCTGAAAAATATACAAAATTAGAAAAAATACCCATAGATTATGCCATAATGGAAAAAGCTAAAAAAGTAGCTGCCGTTTCTCTGGAAGCGGGCTGGAGTGATATTGGTGATTGGTCCACCTTGAAAGATGAATTAGTAAAAGGAGAAAATAATTTAATTAATGCTAAACACATAGGGATTAATACAGAGAATACCTTAGTTTATGGTTATAAGGAAAAAATAATAGCCACTATTGGTATAGAGAATTTAATTATAGTTGATACTAAGAATGCGCTTTTAGTTTGTGATAAAAACAAAGCGCAGGAAGTTAAAAAAATAGTTGATAAATTAGAAAAAAATGATGAACAGAGATATTTATAGCCCACATAAGAGAAGAAGCAGTTTATCTGGACCTGCGACAATTTTTTTATTAGTGATTATTGTTTTGTTGTGCTTTGGATTAGTATCTTTTGTTAATGGTAAATTTAGCGAAATAAAAAATTTGGAAGATAAATCAGATGTATATTTTGCTGTTAAAAATGGTGATAACTTAGGAAAGATTGCTCAGAATTTAGAGAATCAAGGTTTAATTAATAAAAAATTATATTTTAGTCTTTATATGCGGTTTAAAAATTCGGGGGATACTATCAAAGCAGATTTATATAAACTATCACCATCATTGTCAGTTAAAGAGATTGCTAACGTATTATTATCTGAAGAGGGTACCGAAGATAATGAAATTACAATTATCGAAGGTTGGAATATTAATCAAATAGGTGATAAATATGCTAGTTTTATGAAGGACTTTGGTAAATCAGAAAAGTCTACAGAAGAATTAAAAAATGAATTTGCTCAAGCAGCTAGCAAGGCTTCGGATTATAATGATTATGAATTTTTAAAAAATATTCCTAAAGGAGCAACTTTAGAAGGATTTTTATTTCCGGATACTTATGAATTATATCAGGACGCTACTCCACAAGATTTAATAGTAAAAATGTTGGATAATTTTAATAATAAATTAGATGATACTGAATTAAAAAAGGGGATAGAAGATAGTAAAGAGACTTTATTTGATATTATAACCCTAGCTTCGATAGTGCAGAAGGAGGTAAAAACAGAAGAGGATATGAAAGGAGTGGCTGGTGTCTATTATAACCGCTTAACTATTGGCAGGAACCTGGAATCTGATGTAACAGTAAATTATGTAACTGGTAAAAATGATCCGACGCCTTCCTATGCAGATACGGATGCAGAATCTTTATACAATACTTATCAGCACGAAGGTTTGCCGCCCGGGCCGGTTTCAAATCCTGGGCTAATGGCTATTCGAGCCACAATATTTCCAGCAGAACATGACTATTATTATTTCTTAACAAGGCTAGATACGGGGGAGGCAATATTTAGTGTGCATGGGTATGAACATGAGGCGAATAAGGAGAAGTATCTTAAATAAATGTTCTAGTTGTTGAAAATGTTGGAGATGTTTAAGATGTATAGTTTTAGTCTAGAGCTGCAGAGCAGGATTGCATCCTGTTTTTTAATATTTTTAGCAAATATTCTTGACATCAAAATTCAATAATATATACTAATTACATTACCACAGATAGTGAGTTTCCACATAAAAAGGAATTAAAATCTCACTGAGGTAGAAAAGCGCAAATAGCGTGATATGTGTCTCTGTGGTAACAGGGATTTTTTTATTAAATCGATACAAATATACTAATTAATATGAATGATACGAATATTATTAGTATAATTAGTATCAATTCGTATATTAGCATCGAAAATTATGCCAAAAACAAGAAAAGAGAAAGAAAAAATAGTGCAAGATTTAGTAGAAGATTTAAATAAATCTAAATCTTTAGTTTTTACTAATTATCAAGGCTTAACTGTTGGTGATATTCAGGAGCTAAGAAATAAGATCCAAGAGAAAGAAGGGGATTATAAAGTTATTAAAAACAGCTTATTCCAAAAAGCGCTAGATCAATCAGAACTGAAAGGAATTGAAATAGGGGAAATGAAAGGACCCCTTGCTCTAGGCTTTGGTTTTGCTGATGAGGTAGTAGCTGCTAAAGAGATTTATACATTTGCTAAAGGCAAAGAAGTGCCAAAAATGTCTGGGGGAATTCTAGAAGGAAAATATTTAGATGAAAATGAAGTTACTGCTTTAGCAAAATTACCGTCTAAGGAAGAATTATTAGCCAAAGTAGTTGGTAGTATTAATGCTCCTGTATCTGGCTTTGTTAATGTATTAGCTGGAAATTTGCGAGGCTTGGTTTCTGTTTTGAATAATATAAAAGAAGCAAAAAGTTAAAAATACAAGCGGATATTCGCGGATAGCAACCTGCCTCATCGGCGGGCAAGCGCGGATTGATGTGGAAATATTATTAAATAACTAAATAATTATAAAATTATGACCGAAGAAAAAAAGAAGAAAAGAAGGAAGAAAAAACTTCTGAAAAAGAAGAAAAAAAGCCCGCTTCTGATAAATCTACGGCGGACAAGGATGTTGAAGTTCCTGCTAAATTTAAAAGCTTAGTAGAAGAAATTGAAAAAATGAGCGTACTAGATTTGGCCGAGTTAGTAAAAGTTTTAGAAGAAAAATTTGGTGTGTCTGCTTCTGCTCCAGTAGCGGCTATGATGGCTGCTCCCGGTGCGGGTGGTGAAGCTGGTGCTGCTGCAGAAGAAAAATCAGCTTTTAATGTTGAATTAAAAGATGCTGGTGGTCAAAAAATTGCAGTTATTAAAGTAGTTAAAGAGGTAACGGGTAAGGGATTAAAAGATGCTAAGGATCTAGTTGATAAAGCTCCAACAGTAATTAAAGAAAATGTAGCTAAGGCTGAAGCAGAAGAATTAAAAAAGAAATTAGAAGATGCTGGTGCAACTGTAGAATTAAAGTAAATATAAGCGGAAATACGCGGATAATAACGCGGATTAATGCGGATATAAAAAAAACAACGATTAACTCGTTGTTTTTTATTTGAATGTAGGGAACAAAAATATTTGTTCCCTACGAAGATAATTATATTTTAAAATACTATTATTCATTATCTTCTAAAACAATTCCATATATTTCATTACCACAAAGCAAGAATATTTTTTTATTTACTTCATCAACATAAATATCTTTCATGTCGGTAAATTTATCTGATATGTATTGATTAATAAATTCTCCTGACTGCTTATCAAAGACAAGTAATCTATGATTTTGTGGGTCTAGAATATATAGAAATTTATAATCAACTAAGGTAAATAATTTTGAAGGAGAGGTTGCCGGTTTAGTCGGTTGCTGTAGAGTAAAGTCTTTAAAATAGCCATTTAAGAATTTGATAACGCCACCATCTTTATTCAAAATATATATTTCTCCATCAATGGCTATAGATATGGCATTACTTAAATCAAATTGATCTTCTTTTACCCAGGTAAGTCCTTTAGAATATCCACTAATAGTTCTGGTATGTTTATAGATCTGATTATTTTTACTATCTAAAATGTAAAGTCGATCATTATATAATACTAAATCTGTTATCTCTTGGTCAGTTTTACTTAGGGCAATATCAACTTTATCCATTTCTTTTGTGCTTATATTAAATTCGGCAGCTTGGTTTGAATCGGTTATAAAGATGAGTGAATTTTTAGCCGAGTTAGAATTTGATTTATTGAAAAAATCTAAATCGGTTGAATTATCAAAGAGAGTACTAAGTTTTTTTGTGCTTTCTTCTATTTTATAGATAGCATTTGTTTTGGGACTGTAAGTATAAAGAGAATCATCAATACCTAATATTCTATTAGTTTCGATATTACCAGGTATATCTACTACTAACAAAGGATCATCAAGTCTAATAGTTTTATCGATTTTATCAAAATGACTGTTTATTTTTTTGCTTAATTCTTCTGTCTCAGTTTTAGTTTCGCTTGATTCAGAATTTTTAACATCACTGCTATTTATAATTTCTTGTGCTTCAAAAAGTAATTTTTTAGCTTTTTCAAAATCACTGTAAATTAAAGCGTCGGCTGCTGATTTTTCATCCTCGGTAGCTTTTATTAATTGTTGTGCTACAAAGCCGCTTTGTTCCTGATTATTTTTATTACCTGCTTGTAAACCGATACTTGTTAAAAAAGCTATGGCAAAGACAATAGAGGTAATAGAAAAAATTTTAGAAGTTATCGGCAGAGTTTGATATTTTTTATAAATACTCTTTAAATAATATAAAAATTTACCAGGAATATCATTTGGTTTGGCTGAATATTTACTTTTGTAGCTAGTAGTATAATTTTTATCTGAAACTTTTTGAATATTTTTATCTTTAGATGATGTATTTTTATGAATATTTATTTTAGAGGATAAGCTACTAACTATTTTTTTTACTGAAGCAAAAAGAAATAAAGAATAATTTTTGATTATTTCTAAAATTACTTTGGGATTTTCCCTGATATCTTTTATGATATTTTTTTTCTTATCAAGTGTTTCCAATTCATCTAACTGAGACATATTTTCTAACTTTGGTAATTTTAATTTTTCTTCTATACTTTTTTCTGATTCTGAGATAGCTTCAATAAAAATAGAAGCGATAGGATCAACATTGCTTTGGTTTTTAGATAAGGCAGTTTGCAATTGGAAAGAAGCTTCTCTGGGAGAATTATTAGTTACTATACTTTTTATATTATCTTCAGTGAAATAATCTAATAATTCTTTGGTGCTAAAAAATAATTTATCTTTTTTCTGAATAGTACCTGACACAATATCACTAAAGATTTTTGTCGGAGCTGATTTTGATTTCCCTTTATAATTATTAAGAGACATTAGAGAATTTTCTCTGAATAAATATATTTTAATATTTCCAGTACAAACCAATTGAATTTTATTTTGGAACAAAGAAGCAATAGCTAAATTCAAATTATCTAGCCATTCGATATGGTTAGATTCTATTAGGCTTGTAAAAGTTTGATTTATTTTGTTTATTGTCTTTTCAAAATTTTTGACCGGGTCTGTTTTTTTGTCTGGAGTTATATTGAAATATTCGAGCCTAGATACTTCTTGTAAGATATCAGCAATCTTGGAACCCTTGTGAATTCCTCCACCAATACTAATAGTTAAAAACAAGGAACCTAATTCAGAGCATCTATCATCGTTTAAGACAAAAGATTTACAATAGATTTTATTTCCGACAGGATTGTAAAAATTTAAATTTTGATAATCAAGTTTAAACATAAGTTATTTTATGGTTCCTCAACATTATATAGTATTTTATTTTTTTAATAAAGCCAAATTTTATTATATATAATTTTGAGTTGAAGAGTAATAATTATCAAGGTTTTTATTATAATTAAAAATAATTCTTATATTATATATTTATATAATTTTGTCTTTATGATTCTAATTTATATTTTGGAAATAACATCTTTTGTTTTCTAATATTAAAATAATTAGATTATTAAACTTAAAAATATTTCACTATATTTTATAATTTAAATGAATAAAAAAAATACTCTGTTTTTTAGTAAAATAATAATTATCAGTTGATCTTTTTTAATACTGTGATAAAATAATTTATCTTGAATAAATAATTATGTCATAGCATTATCACAAATATAAATTTATAATTGTGATAATGTTATTAATTTAGCAATAGAACCAAAAAAGCTTACTATTAACTTATATAAAGCCAAAATGAAGAATGCACTTGAGAGTATGTTAAGTTCGAAAACACGAACAAAAATGTTAACCTTGTTTTTACAAAATTCAAACAAGGAGTTTTTTGTAAGAGAATTAACTAGAAAGTTAGATGAGCGTATTAATTCAGTCAGAAGAGAGTTATCTAATTTAGAAGGTATAGGTTTGTTAGTTAGTGAAGAAAAAGATAGAAAAAAATATTATTCAGTCAATAAAAAATTTCTAGCTTTTGATGAATTAAAAAGTTTAATTGTTAAGATCTCAAGTGCTCCTGGAAAGAAATTAACAGATGGGATAGAAAATATAGGTGATTTAAAGTTTGCTTGTTTGTCAGGTTTTTTCACAAATTCTTCTAGTAGAGTTGATTTATTATTAGTTGGTGAAGTGGATAGGACAAAATTAGCATATTTTTTAAAAAAGCTAGAGAAAGAAAAAGGTAAAGAAATAGATTATACTATAATGAGCAAAAAAGAATTTGATTACAGAAAAGACTTAGGGGACGGTTTCTTAAAATCAATATTAGATAATGAGCATTTAATTTTAATAAATAAAATAAATAAAGTTGCTTCTGTTGATAACTAACAATAGATTATAATCAATATTTAGTAATTAGGCTTAAAATAAATTAAACTGTGCTGTTTGGCATAGTTTTTTTGTTCCTTATTTTTTCTTGACCGTGATATAAAAGTGGAGTACAATGGTAATAGATGGAAAAAAGTGGGGGAAAGTGGTAAATATTAAGAACAAAGACAATGTTTATCGGAGAATACAATCATACAGTAGATAGTAAAGGAAGATTGTCGATTCCTTCTAAGTTTCGCCGAGAATTAAAAGAAGGTGTAGTAATAACTAGAGGATTAGACAGTTGTCTTTTTTTATATCCTAAATCTGAATGGAAGAAACTAGCTACAAAATTAAGTCAATTATCAATTAGTCAGGCTAATAATAGAGCTTTTACCAGGTTAATGTTGGCTGGTGCTTGGGATGTATCACTAGATAAACAAGGCAGAGTAGTAGTTCCTGATTATTTAAGGAAATATGCTTTATTGAACAAAAAGACAGTAATTGCTGGATTATTTAATCGTTTAGAAATTTGGGATGTTGATAAATGGAATAAGTATAAAGAAGGAACTGAAAAATCTAGTAATGAGATTGCCGAAGCCTTAGGTGAGATAGGAGTATAAAATGGATAATAAAAAAGTTTTTCATGTGCCAGTCCTTTTAAATGAAGTAATAGAATATTTTAATCCTAGCAAAAATCAAAATTTTATAGATTGCACAATAGGTTTTTCTGGGCATTCTAGAGAAATTTTAAAAAGAACAAGTCCTTTGGGAAAATTATTAGCTATTGATTTAGACAAGAAAGCTTTAGAACAAAGCAAAAAAGATTTAGCAAAGTATGGGGAAAGATGTGAATTTGTAGAAGATAATTATTCTAATATAGAGCAAATAATAAAAGAAAGAAATTTTAGTTTGGTTAAGGGAATTTTATTTGATTTTGGTATTTCTTCATTTCAATTAGAAGATGAAGAGAGGGGATTTTCATATCAAAAGGGAGGCAAACTTGACATGAGCTTTGGAGAAAAAGCAACAGGCAAATCAACCTACAATATAATAAATTTTTCGAAAAAAGATGAATTAATAGATATATTTAAAAAATACGGAGAGTTAAATAATTTTCAAGCTAGAAGATTAGCCGAAGGGATAGTAGAAACAAGAAAAATAGAAGAAATTAAAACAGCCGGAGATTTAAAAAGATTAGTTTTAAAAACAATACCCCTAAATTATAAAAAAGAATCAATTTTATCAAAAGTATTTCAAGCAATAAGAATTGAAACGAACGATGAATTAAAAGGGATAGAAAAAGGGTTATTAGGAGCTATTAAGGCTATAGATTCAGGGGGTAGAATAATATGTATTTCTTATCATTCCCTGGAGGATAGAATTGTAAAAAATATTTTCAGAAATGAAGCAAAGGGTTGTATTTGTCCCGATGAAATACCAGTTTGCCGATGTAATCATCAAGCTAAAATTAAATTAATAAATAAAAAGCCAATTACGCCTCAAATGGAAGAAATAAAGATAAATGTAAGAAGTAGGAGCGCTAAAATGAGGGTGATGGAAAAAATATAAAAATAAAAAAAATGGGAAGTTTAACAATGACTAAGTCAAGAAACATATCTTTTGGTAAAAGAAGACAAGGATTTTCTAGTCGTCTCAAGTCTGGACCAGTAACAATGGTTATGGTAGTCATCTTTTTAATTTGTGTTTTAAGTCTTTTCTTCTTAGCACAAGTTTTTCAATCTTCTACTAAGGGATATGAAATAACCGATTTACAAAGTCAGGTTAAAGAATTAAAAGAACAAAATAAATCATTGGAAATCAAAGCAGCCGAATTGAAATCGTTTGAAAATCTACGAGACGAAGCGACTACACTAAATATGGTTCCTACTGAGAAAATTGTATATCTCAAAAAAAGCGGGACATCAGTGGCTGTAGCTAAATAACAAAAGAGAATTAATTACTAAATGGCTATATTGTCAAATGGTTGAATAAATAACAATTTAGCCATTTTAACAATCTAGCCATTTATTATTATGATAGCTATTAAAAAAAATAGAGGAAAGAAAGAAAATTCAGAAAATAATAATTTTAGAATAAATACTTTATTAGTAATTATTGTATTTATTACTGTGGCTACAATTGTCAGACTTTTTGATTTACAGATTTTAAAAAATGGATATTATACAGCCTTAGCGTCAGGTCAACATAATATTTTTGAGAATTTAGTACCTGAGAGAGGACAAATATATGTTGAGGATAAATTTTCTAAAGATTTATATCCCTTGGCGATTAATAAGAAAATGAATTTAATTTATGCGGTACCTAAAAAAATAGAAGATCCTGAAAATGTTGCTGAAAAGTTGGCTCCGATATTAGACATAGAGAAAGAAGATTTAGTAACAAAATTGTCAAAAAAAGAAGATTTGTATGAACCTCTAAAACATAAATTAGAAGATGAACAAGTTGAGGAAATAGAAAATATGGAGTTAAAAGGTATTTATTTTCAACCCGAGAGTCTGAGATATTATCCCGATCATTCACTGGCTTCACAACTACTTGGTTTTGTAGGTTTTGTAGGTAATGATAAAAGAGGGTTATATGGAGTAGAAGGATATTATGATGAACAATTAGCTGGCAAGGAAGGTTATTTAGAGACAGAAAAAGATGCCTTGGGTCGCTTGGTATCTGTAGGTAATAAATTCTTAGAAGAAGCTGAAGATGGTTCGGATTTAGTTTTAACTATTGATCGGCTTATCCAATTTAAGATAGAAAAATATTTAGAAGAAGGAGTAGCCGAATTTGGAGCAGAGAGCGGAAGTATTACTATTGTTGATCCAAAAACTGGTGAAATTATTGCCATGGCTTCATATCCAGATTTTGATCCTAATAATTATTCAGAGGTTGAAAATGTTGATTATTTCAAAAATTCAGTAATCTATGATTTATATGAACCTGGATCAGTGTTTAAACCTATTGTGGTAGCAGCTGCTATGAATCTTGGATTAATAAGCCCAGGTACTATTTTCCAAGATAATGGTGCTATTAAGGTTGATGAGTTTACTATCAAAAATTCTGATAGTCGGGCCAATGGCAATGTTACAGTTACCAATATTTTAGAAAAATCTATTAATGTAGGTATGGTACAAATAGCACAACTTTTAGGTGATGATAGAACATTTTCGTATATGAATCAATTTGGTTTTACAGATATGACTGGAGTAGATTTGGATGTAGAAGCATCTACTTCTATTAAATCACCAAATAAATGGACTAACGCAGATTTAGCTACAGCTTCCTTCGGACAGGGATTTTCTATTACACCCCTAAGATTGGTGACAGCCTATACTGCGATAGCTAATGATGGAAAATTGATGCAGCCACACATTGTTAAAAAAATAATTAAGGCAGATGGGACGGAAGAAATTATAGGACCCAAAGAGGTAAAGGAAGTATTGTCTCCTGGTGTAGCTGGAACTTTATCAGCCATGCTGACAAGTGTAATAGAAAATGGACAAGCAGGTGCTGCTAGAGTTCCTGGTTATAAAATTGCTGGTAAATCCGGAACTGCCCAAGTGCCAAGTAAAGATAAGGTTGGTTATGATCCTAATAAAAGGATCACATCATTTATTGGGTTTGGTCCTATAGATGATCCCAAATTTTTAATGTTAGTTAAGTTGGATAATCCTGGTGGAGATGCCTGGGGTGCAAGTACAGCTGGGGTGATGTTTGGACGCATAGCTCGCGAATTATTTCAATATTATCAAATTCCGCCTACAGAAATAATAGATTAAAACAACAAATGAAAAATATAATAAAAAAGTGTTTAAAAATTATTTCTAAAGCTATTTTAGAAAAACAGAAATCTAAAATAATTACCGTAACTGGTAGTATGGGTAAAACCAGTACCAAAGATGCTATTTATTGTGTTTTAGAAAGTAAATTTAGGGTGAGAGCTAGTAAGGGGAGCTATAATAATGAATTAGGAGTTCCATTAACAATATTAGGGCAAGATAGTGGGGGAAGAAACATATTAAAATGGTGTAAAATATTATTAAAAGGAATAAATTTAGCTTTATTTAAAAATAAGGAATATCCTCAAATATTAGTTTTGGAATTAGGGGTAGACAAACCGGGGGATATGGATTATTTACTGAGTTTTATTAAGCCAGATATAGCTTGTATTACAGCTATTTCTGAAATACCCGTTCATCTTAAAAATTTTAAGAGTATTGAAGAGCTTGTTTCTGAAAAGCTAAAACTTGTAAAATATTTATCTAAAGACAAGAAAGTAATCCTAAATTATGACAATCGTCTGGCAAGGTTAGGCAGGGATAATACTAAAGCTGAAGTGATTACTTATGGCCAGGGTAAAATAGCAGAAGTCAGAGCCTTAAATATTATACGTTCGCAAGATAATTTAAATTATGGTCAAGAAAAACTTCTAAATCTAAATTACAAACTTAGTTGGCGTCAAAATGTCGTACCAGTGCGAATGCCTTATTTATTAGGTAAACATCAAATATATGCATCATTAGCAGCAGCTTCTTGTGGAATTGCTCTAGGAATGAATTTAGTTGAGATATCACAAAGTATCTATAATTTAAAATCACCAAAGGGACGAATGAATCTTTTAAGAGGTATTAAATATACACACATTATTGATGATAGTTATAATGCTTCTCCAGATTCCACAATTGCAGTTCTGGAAACTTTATCAGAATTAAAACCTCAGGGTAAGAAAATTGCTATTTTAGGAGATATGCTTGAATTAGGACAAAAAAATGAGGAAGGACATAGAAAGGTAGGAGAAAAAGCGGCTAAAATTTGTGATATCTTAGTCTTAGTTGGTGAATCGTCAAAGTATATAGCAGATGAAGCGAAAAAGAATGGTTTGCCAGAAAATATGATCTATCAATACAATAGTAATGAAACAATAAAAGCAGCAAAATTTGTACAAAATAAAATATTGAGAGAAGGAGATCTAGTTTTAATCAAAGGTTCACAAGCGATGCGAATGGAGAAAGCTGTCAAAGAATTAATGGCTGAACCAATGAAAGCTCCTAATTTATTAGTAAGACAAGGGACAGAGTGGGGAAATAATTAGTTTAAAATATCCAAGATTATGGATATAAAAATAAAAAATAAAATTAAAAGTATAGCAATATTTATTACCATAATAATCTGTGGATTATTTATTTTTGGATTAAATAATATAAAGGCGCAAGATTATGAATGGAATCAAGCTAATACAAATGGTTTTGATAATGATATTAATAATGAAGACCTTAATGGTTTGGTTACCTTCAATGGATATTTATATGCTGGGACACAGAATACAGTAACGGGTGGACAAATATGGAGAAGCAGTGATGGAAGTACTTGGAGCGAGGTAATTGGTGATGGCTTTGGAGATGCTATAAATAGCAAGATAACCAGCCTTTCTGTTTTTGGAAGTTACTTATATGCAGGTACAAAACATGGTGGGGGAATAGAAATATGGCGATCAGTTAATGGAATTGACTGGAGTCCTATCGCAGCTACTGGAGAGGTAGGCGCCTTTTATACTAATGGTTTTGGAGATAACTTTAATGAAGATGTGTTATCTATGGAAGTTTATAATAGTTACTTATATATAGGTATACAGAATGTTAAAACTGGAGGAGAAGTTTGGCGGACAAGCAATGGAACAGTTTGGTCGCAAATAAATGCGGATGGTTTTGGGGTGTTTACTGGATATGCACATTCTCTAAAAAGTTTTGATGGAAAATTATATGCTGCTACTGGTGATCCTAGGGCTGAAATTTGGAATTGTACTACATGCGATGGTGGAGATTGGGATTATGTGGTTGGAGATGGTCCACCAGCCAGGGGAGGTGGAGCAAGTTTTGGTAGTGCTCTTATTAAAAATTTAACTAAATTAGTAAATTTTGGCAGTTATTTATATACAGGTACTCAAAATTCAATAAGTGGTGGTGAAATACGCCGTAGTTTAGATGGAAGTTCCTGGGAAGTAGCAGTTGGTTCAGGAGCAACTATAGGCAAAGGTTTTGGAGATGTTAATAATAGTAATATGAATGCAGCTGCATCTTTTAATAATCAATTGTATTTTGGAACAACTAATTTAAATGGAGCAGAGATATGGTCAAGTGGGAATGGTACCAGCTGGACTCAATCTAATACTGATGGTTTTAGTGATGCAAATAATGATAGAATACAAATTTTAAATGAATTTAATAGTCATCTATATGCTGGTACTTATAATACAACAGATGGTGGAGAATTATGGCAATTAAACTATATTCCAGAAGGATCAGCCTTGACTGCTGCACAAAGTGATGATGGAGATGGAAAAGTAACTATATCTTTTGCTATTAGTGATGAAGAAAATGATAATACTTACGCTCAAATTCAATATAATGTCGGTAGTGGTTGGCAAGATCCAACTATATCTACAAATGATAGTGAAACAACTGCTACTTTTGGAGATCCTAGCGTCGATAATAGTGCTAGCTATCAAATAAGAAATATTACTACTCCGGCAGCAAGTAACACAGTGACAACTGTCTGGAATTCACAGACAGATGAAAGTAGCACAGATGTAGCTACTGCTCAAATTAGAATAAGATTTAACGATGGAATTTCAACTAGTGATTGGATTGAAACAACTTTAGATTTAGATAATGTACCACCTAATCCTCCGACTTTAAATCCGGTAACTTCTCCAACAAATATTGATACTCAAACAATTGCTGGCGGAAAAGATGCAAATACTTCAGTTTTATTAAGTGATACGGAAATAGTTTCTCTAAATGCCTCTGCCGCTTGGTCTTATGATATGGATTTATTAGAAGGTGTAAACAGCATTAGTTTAACTTCTAAAGATGATAAGGGTAATGAAAGTACAGCAACTACAGGCAGTATTACCTTAGATACAACCGCACCAAATACCGAAGCAGATCCTCCTGGGGGGACATATATTGGTATTTTAGATGAAGTTACTCTTAGTTCTGACGAAGCGGGGACAACGATTTATTATACAAATGATGGTACTGATCCTAATTTGGATTCAGACATTTATTCTGATCCATTAGAAATTTCTAATAACACTACTTTAAAATTTTTTGGAGTAGATAGCCTTGGTAATCAAGAAGCAATAAATGAAGAAGTTTATGTTTTTATTGATGCTTCGGTGAGACTGACTAAGTCTGTGTCTATAGAGAGTGCTGAAGCTGCTGCCTATCCTTTTGAGTTTAAATATTCCGGGTTAATAAGGCCAACTATCGGCAGTGGGCTTAATAATTTAAAATCTGTAATTTATAGGGCAGCTAATTTTATAAAATATCCAGACTTTAATTCATATCATAAAATTGCTCAGATTATATTAATATTACTATGTGTATCTACTTGTATTGTCATATTTGTGGTTTCATTAAGGAAAATAAAAAATAAAAACCTTAATAATAATTATTTAAAAATTTTTAAGCTTGCTTTTGTTTTTAATAAAAAATTATTTTTTAGTCTTGTAATTTTTGTATCAATATTTGCTATATCAGAATCAATAATTGCCATACACATGTTATCGGCTGCTGATGCGGAAGTTGAGAGAGGTGATGTTTTAATTTATCAGATTAATTATCAAAATATAAGTGGTGATGATGTTAGAGATTTTTATTTTGTAGATTCAATTCCTTTATTTACAGAATATATTAGCGAGTCTATGGAAATGAATGATGTGGTGGTAACTGATGCGGCTGATATTGATCAAGCAGATTATAATATTACTTGGCCGGGACATACCTATTATAGAATTGGTAACTTGTCCGTTGGTGCTACTGGTAGCATAACTTTTAAAGTTAAAGTATCTGATATTGCTAGTGATGGTGCCATAGTTTCCAATAGAGCCGTTGGCGGATATAATCCGGGAGCGATAAGAGTTGAAAGTAATACTGTTTCAAATAGTGTAAAGGTAGAGACTATTGACGAAGGTGGTACTACTTCAGGCAGCAGAGGAGGTTCATCTGATGAAATAGCTGAAGGTACAGGTGAAGATGATGGCGACAATGATTTAACTGCTGAGACATCGGATAACGATTCGTTTACAAATAGAAATGGAAATAAGGTAGATAATGATGTTCAATCAGCAGAGCGTATTATCGAGGAAGTTTCAAAACCATCTCTATGGGATAATTTAGTAAATATTAATAAATTTGCTCTAGCTCCTATCTTAGTTTTATTAGCTTTGTTAAACTTATTTAGCACTTTTTCACTGGGGAATATTATTCCATTTTTAAGATATATCTGGCAGGTATTTACAGAACCATTATTATATTTTGGCGAGGATAAAAGAAAAGGATGGGGTGTTGTATATGACTCTCAAACTAAAAAGCCGATTGATTTGGCATTAGTTCGGCTTTATAACAAGAAAACTAAGAAATTAATTGAAACAAAAGTAACTGATTTTGAAGGCAGGTACATATTTATTATTGAAGGTGGAGCAGAATATTATTTGGAAGTTCTAAAGCCCGGATACACTTTTCCTTCGAGAATATTAGCTTCAATACAATCTGATAAAAATTATGACCATATATATCACGGAGAAATAATATCAATAGATCATAGTATTGATGCAAAGAAAAAGGAGCAAGGATATATTGCTTATAATGTTCCCTTAGATATTAAAGAAGGTGTAGTATATAGCAACGAAGTGCCGCATAAGCCGATCAAGACTAGTATTAGGAATATAAAAGAATTAGACGGAGCATCTGATGCAAGGTTGCTAAAAGATAATAAAAATATATTTGGTGCTATTAGAAATTTTAAGATTCATATAGTGTTAGCATGCATTGGCCCGTTGCTGGGGTTAATAAGTTTTATATTTGCTCCTTCTTGGATTACATCTGTTTTATTTTTATTACACTTGGCAATGTTATTTTTCTTTATAGTATTAGCCAGAAAAAAAGATGAAAAGCCTTTTGGTCGAGTTTATAACAAGGATAACAATAATTCATTATCTAAGTCAGTGGTAAGATTATTTGATTCAAAATATGGCAGGCTTTTATCAACGACGGTCTCTAAAAGTGACGGGCGTTATGGTTTCTTGGCAGGAGATAATAAATATTTGTTAAATTCAACTAAGGAAGGATTCGTATTTCCTGAAGGAAAAATTGAAATAATGGGAGAGAAACAGGGAATTATAAAGAAAAATTTAGGAATGAAAGAAGAACAATAAGTTATTTTTTAAAATCTGAAATACTTCGCATCTGGCGGAGTATTTTATTTTTGACATAAATTAAAGAAATTATATACTTTTATATATCAAGGTCTTGTTTGGTAGGTAGTCTTTTTTCTTATGCCCTCATCGTCTAGCGGCTAGGACGCCAGGTTCTCATCCTGGTAACAGGGGTTCGATTCCCCTTGAGGGTAAAAGAAATAGGGTTATCTAGCGAACTAAAGGGCTATTAGCTGAGGGTCTTAGGCTAGTAACTTGATCTCTTTAAGATTGGGTGAAAATAATTTTATAAAACAATATTTTAAATATGAAACGTATCAAATGGATATTTTTGTTTACTTTTGTTTTACTTTCTCTTTTTGTTTCTAAAGTATCTGCTTCGGATAATTTGCCACCCTATGTCAAAATTTATAATGCTGCAAATTTTGAAGAACAAAATCAATTTTTAGCTTATGACGAAAATTTTAAGGGGGGAGTAAATATCGCTTTAGGTGATGTGGATGGAGATGGAAAAGATGAAATAATAACTGGAGCAGGACCAGGTGCCACACCGCATGTAAGGGTGCTTGAAGAGGATGGAAATTATTCCGGCTATACTTTTTTTCCTTTTCATTCAGATTATCGCGGGGGAGTAAATGTGGCTGCAGGAGATATGGATGGTGATGGTATCGATGAATTAATTTTTGGGCAAGCATCGCTAGGTGAAGCTAGAGTTAAAGTATATAAATTAAATGGAGAAGTGTTAGCTGATTTTTTAGCTTATGGTGCTTCAGCCAAGTTTGGTGTAAATATATCGGCGGGCGACATTAATAGTGATGGTAAAGATGAAATTATTACTGGAGCAGGCAGAAAAGGAGGACCACACGTACGAGTTTTTGATGGTCAAGGGAAGCCCTTAGGTGTAGAATTATTTCCTTTTCATCCTGATTTTCGAGGCGGTGTCTGGGTAGGAATAGGTGATGTAAATGGTGATAATAAAAATGAAATTGTAGTAAGCCAGGCGGGAGAAGGTGAAGCTTGGATGAAAATTTATAAAGCAAATGGGGAGATATTAGCAGAAGAAAGACTGTATCCGGCTAATATTGAATCAGGTATAAAATTTTATCTAGCTGACATAGATAATGACGGAAGAGATGATATTATTACCGGTCCAGGGACAGGAGGAGGACCTCAAATAAGATATTTTAAATATTCTAATCATAAAATAAATATATATAGCGGTGGTATTATGGCCTTTGATAAAAATTCACGTTATGGAGTAAATTTGGCCTTGGGTGATTTAAATAATAACAAAAAATTAGAACTGGTAGCGGGAGTCGGTAATCCTAAACCATTAAAAAGTTGGGATGTTAACTTAGATGTGCCACTAATAAAACAAGAGAAAAATTTATCTTGTGAAGCTGCAAGTCTTAGAATGGCTTTGAGCTATAAGGGAATAAATATTTCAGAAGAAGAGTTAATTAATAGGATCGGTTTTGACAGAATTCCCAAAATAGGGGATACCTGGGGCGATCCCCAATATGGTTTTGTGGGTAATATAAATGGAAGGCAAATGGTAAATGGGTATGGAGTTTATTGGAAACCTATATATAATGTTGCGTCTGAATTAAGACCTGTTTATTTTTTTGAAAATTATAATTTAATAAAGTTACTGGAAGAAGTAAGCGATGATAATCCCGTAATAATTTGGGGATCTGCAACTAATAATTATATGCCAACGTATTGGAGAACAGTCTTTGGCAGACTTATATATGCTGTACATGGTGAGCATACTAGAGTGGTGAAAGGTTTTCAAGGACACATTTTTAATCCAACTCATATTATTGTTAATGATCCTATTTACGGGGAACAGTATTGGACAACTAGAGATTTTTTGGAGAATTGGAAATATTTTAATAATAGTGGAGTAGTAGTTAAATAAGATTTAGTAAAAATGCAGACAGTAAAATCACCTCAAAATACGAGGTGATTTTAGTTTTGACATAAATATTATTGCAAATGATTCGCAACTGTGTTAGTATGTTTAATATAAAAACGCTATGAAAAAATATCTTAATATATTAAAAAAGTTTGGTCATAAAATTACTTATCAAAGGATGGAAATTTTAAGAGCACTAATAAAACACGAAGAGTTGTTAACTGTTCAAAGATTACATTTAAAATTAAAAAACAGAATGGATTTAGCTTCTGTTTATAGAACTATAAATTTATTTAAAAGTTTAAAAATAGTATTTGAAGAAAGAATTGGAGAACAAAGTTTTTACTACTTGTCTGATCACCCTCATCACCACATTATGTGTCGAAGCTGTGGCTATATTAAATGTATTCCTTGCCAGCAGGAAATACCTAAAGTAGAAGGCTTTACAGAAATATCCCATCGGCTGACTTTGAAAGGGCTTTGTGAAAAATGTTCTGGACAATAAAAATATAAAATTTTAAAAATAATGAAAAATAATATTCTAAAATTAGGATTACTACTACTAATTTCAGCCTTTATTATAACGGGTTGTGCGTTGAAAAATCAGATCAACGAAGTAAAAAATGGAACAGATAATAAAAAGACAAAAGTGGTAGTTACTATTTTACCTCTGATTGAATTTGTAGAGAAAATTGGTGGAGATAGGGTTGATGTTTCCGAAGTAATACCTCCGGGGTATGAACCTCATTCTTACGAACTTAATGCTAATATGCTTACTAAAATTTCTGAGGCAAATTTATATGTAGAAGCTGGTCATGTAGAGTTTGAAAATTCTAATATGAGTAAAATAATAGAACAAAACAAAAGCATGAAAGTTATAGATGGGTCAGAAGGGATCATTTTAAGAAATTTAGAAAATAATTTAAATAATAAAGAAGGAGAAGATGAGTCAGTTGAAGGAGGCAAAGATCCCCATACTTGGTTTTCGGTTAATAATGCCAAGATATACGTAGAAAATATTTACAAAGCTTTAGTAGAGCTTAATCCAGAAAATGAGAATTATTATAAAAATAACAAAGAAGCTTATTTAAGTGAATTAGATAAATTGGATAATTATTTAAAAGAAAATTTATTGAAAATAGAAAATAAAAATATAATTGTTTATCACCCTGCTTTTGGATATTTATTAGATGAATACGGATTAAAGCAAATTCCTATAGAAATAGAAGGCAAAGAACCAACGGCTAGCCAGATTGAAGAGTTAACTAAGGAAGCAAAAGCAGAAAATATTAAAGTAATCTTTGTTCAAAAAGAATTTAGTACTAAAAACGCTGAAGCTATAGCCGCGGAAATAGGAGGTATAACAGTACAGATAGATCCTCTTGCCCAGGACTTTGCTAATAATTTAAAAAATATTGGAAAAACGATAGCCAATAATTTAGAATAGAATTATGAGAAATAAAATAATAGAAGTAAAAAATTTAAATTTTTCCTACAACAAGAACATCAAAGTTTTGGAAAAAGTTTATTTTGAAATGATGGAAGATGATTTTGTCGGATTGATTGGTCCCAATGGTGGAGGCAAAACAACTTTTTTAAAGATTTTAATAGGAATCCTAAAGCCTGATTTTGGAGAGGTAAGAGTATTTGGCAAAAGTCCTAAAAAAGCGCGCAATGATATTGGCTATGTTCCACAATACGCTAAAATAGAACTTGATTTTCCAATTAAAGTAATAGATGTTATTTTGACTGGGATTTTGAGCAGAAAGAGAATGTTTAGCAGATATTCTAAAATAGATAAAGAAAAATCTTTGGCAGCTATGCAGAAAGTTGGTATAGAAAATTTGAAAAATAAACAGATAGGGGAATTATCTGGCGGGCAAATACAAAGAGTTTTAATTGCCAGAGCTTTGGTGCGAGAACCACAGCTTTTAATTTTAGATGAGCCAACTTCAAATATTGATATTTCTTCAGAAAAAAACTTGTTTGAATATTTAAAAGAAATAAACAGTAGCAAGACAGCTATTATCGTTGTTTCACATGATATTGGAGCTATTTCTCCTTTTATTAAACAAGTTGGCTGTTTGAATAAAACTATGTTTTTTCATCGGGAAGGAACGATCAATGAAGGATTAATAAAAGCTGGTTATAAATGCGATATGGATCTTATCGGGCATGGTATGCCTCATCGTGTTTTTCCTGAACACAAGCATTGATAAATAATGTTCTGCAGGGAACAGGCATGCCTGTTCCCTGCAGATATAAATAACATATGCAAATATTAACTTATCATTTTTTCCAAAACGCTTTAATTGTTAGCACACTAGCTAGTGTTGCTTGTGGTATTATAGGAAGTTTTATAGTACTCAAAAAACTTTCTTTTATATCTGGCTCGATTGCCCATGCCTCTTTTGGAGGATTAGGGTTAGCTTATTTTTTGGGATTTAACCCGGTTATCGGAGCAGCAATTTTTAGTATTCTATCTGCTTTAGGTATTGGTATTATTTCCAAGAAATCAAAAACCCACGAAGATTCTTTGATAGGAGCAATGTGGGCTTTGGGAATGTCTATTGGTTTGGTCTTTGTTTATTTAACCCCAGGTTATGTAGGTGATTTGTTTAGCTATTTATTTGGCAATATTTTATTAACTACTAATCAAGATATAGTATTAATTATCATTTTGGATGTAATAGTTTTATCAAGCGTATTTATTTTTTTTAAAAGATTTTTAGCTATTATATTTGATGAAGAATTTGCCGAAGTAACTAATATTAGAGTGTTACCTTTTTATTTACTTTTATTAAGTTTAGTAGCTTTAACAGTGGTAATTTTAATAAAAGTGGTAGGTATAATTTTAGTGATTGCGCTGCTTACCCTGCCGGCGGCTAGTGCGAATTTATTGAGTAAAACTTTGAAAGGAATGATGTTTTTGTCTATTTTAATAAGTCTAATATCATCAACCTCTGGATTGTTTTTATCTTATTATATTAATTGGCCTACTGGGCCAGTAATAATTTTTATTGCTTCGCTAATTTATATGGGGGTATTGTTATTTAATAGAGTAATAATTTATGATAAAAAATAAGAAAAAGTTTTATCTTTAAAATTATTATATATTTTTCGAGAAGCTAAAGCTTTCAAACCCCTCACCTAAAGGTGGGTAGAAAAATATTCTTCCACTCTGCTTTAGCAGAGGGTTATCGGAGGTGAAGACTACTAGGCTTTAGCCGCTATATTTACAGGAAGCTAAAGCTTCCCAGACCCTTGGCTAAAGCCAGGTAGAAGAATATAAACTATATATCCTTCAAAACTTTAAAATCTTCCATTAAAGTACTTTTCATATTAGCATTATAAGTAGCTACAGCGGGGTGATACATAGGAACTATTTTAACTTCTCCTACTTCTTCATTTTTTCCATTGTACATTTGGCCGTGTATTTTAGATATTCCTTGAATCATTTTTTCTAATCCGAACTTTTCCATAATAAAGCGGACTGAAAAATTACCCAAGCAACAAATTATTTTAGGTTTTATAATTTTTATTTGTTCATATAAATAAGGAGTGCAGGCAATTATTTCACTTTTCAGAGGATCTCTATTATTTGGCGGACGGCATTTTAGAATATTACAGATATAAACTTCTTCCCTTTTCATTCCAATACTTTCTAATAGTTCACTCAATATACTGCCAGCTCTTCCGCAAAAAGGTTGGCCTGTTTTATCTTCATTAGCGCCAGGCGCTTCTCCTACAAACATTATTTTAGCCTCGTGGCTGCCTTGACCAATGACAGGGAGAGTTCTAGTTTTAGCTAGAGAACAAAGTTTACATTCTACTACCTTATCTCTAACATTTTTCATCTTGGGTTTTATTTTCATAGTTTTAAAATTGTTTAATTTAGTTTATTATATAAATAAAGTTATTTTTGAGCAAATTCAATAATAGTTCTTCCCCTCTTCAATTTAGGAGGGGTGCTCCGATGTACATCGGAGCACCCCCCTGTCTCCTCACCACGTATAAAATTTATGGATTAAGAATAAATTTATAAAATTTCACGGAATTTCATACGTGGTCAGCTGAGGGGAGAAGGATAAAAACATTATGATTTTCTACCAAAACATTTTACCAATTCTAATAAAATTAGGACCACTAACTATACGCTGGTATGGACTGTTTTTTGCTATAGGCTTGCTTTTGGCTTATTTATTTTTATGGCACATTTTTAAATCGGAAAAATTAAATTTAAATCACCTCGATACTGTAGTTTTATATTTATTTGTGGGCATGTTTATTGGTGCGCGCTTGGGGCATGTGTTTTTTTATGAGCCAGGCTATTATTTATCTAATCCTATTGAGATTTTAAAAGTTTGGAAAGGAGGGCTAGCTAGTCACGGGGCAGCCATAGGAGTTTTATTTGCTTATTTAATTTGGTTGAAAGTTTATAAAATAAAATTTAGCCAATATATTGATTATTTGATTTTAGGATTTCCCATTGTCTCAACTTTTGTTCGTTTAGCTAATTTTTTTAATTCCGAAATTATTGGCCAACCTACTAATGGTCAATGGGGAGTTGTTTTTCAGCAATTAGGTGAAGATTTTCCCAGACATCCAACGCAATTATATGAATCGGGCTTGTCTTTAATAATTTTTATTATTTTGTTTATTATTTACAAAAAATATAGTAAAAAACTGCCAACTTATTTTAATTTATTTCTCTATATATTTTTATATTTTATAACCAGGTTTATAGTAGAATTTTGGAAGGAAAGGCATATTATTCCAGATAGTTTTCCATTATCGATGGGACAAATATTGAGTATTTTACCTATTTTAATTGCTACAGGGTATTTTGTTTATTTAATATTTAATAAAAAAGATGAAAAAAATATATTACAATAAATTAATTAGAGATAAAATTCCTCAAGTAATTGAAAAATCTGGTGGAGCTTATGAAGTCAGAGAACTATCTGATAAAAATTTTAAGAAAGAATTATTAAGAAAGGTAGGAGAAGAGGCGAGCGCCTTACCTAATCTTAAAAGTAAAAAAGAAATTATGACAGAATTAGCTGATGTAGTTGACGTTATTGAAGAAATTAAAAAAGTTTTTAATATTAGAGAAAATGAAATAAAAATTGTCAGAAAAAAAGCTTTTAATAAAAAAGGAGGATTTAATAAAAAATTATTTCTTTATTGGTCAGAGGATACAGGATATAAAACCAATGAAAGAAAGTACTAAAAATAATTTAGAATTTATGATAAAATATATTATAATATATATAATAGAAAATTAATTAAAAATATGGAAAACAAAAAAGAAAACAAAAGCATACAGGAAGAAGCAATTCCAGGAAAAGAGCCTAACACGGAAGAATTACTAAAAGTTTTAAAAAAATGGAACTGGGGAGCATTTTTTCTAACTTTTATTTGGGGATTAGGAAATAGAGTTTGGTGGAGTTTATTGATGTTTTTGCCTATATTTCCTATCCAGTTAATTTTACCTTTTATACTAGGTGCCAAGGGTAATTTGTCATCTTGGCTTAAAAAGAAAGAGACTGACAATTTAGAAACATTTAAATCAAGGCAGAAAAAATGGAATATTGCCGGAGGCATTGTTGGAGCTATTATGATTTTATTTTTATTATTAGGAGGCATACAGATAGGCAGGAATGGATATGCTTTTGGTAAGAATTTATATATAGCCTACATAATGGGAACTCAAACTGCTCAATTAGGTGCTGGTATTGATGTTATTTATCAAAAGACAGGAGAATATCCAAAAACTATGGTTGAAGTAATCAACTCTGAAGACGAGGATGTTAAAAAGCAAATAGGAGAGTTGAATGAAGTGCCGAAAGATATAACAGGCGACAATATAAGATATTGCATAGATGGCAATAATTTCTTTTTCTTGTATTATACTAATTCTAATTTCACAGGCAGTGAGAAAAAGGTAGTTAAATATGACACAAATCCCAAAGAAGGTGAACAATCAATAAGTGATATTACAGAAGAGGAAATTGAAAAGATTAATTGCGTGCAGGAATAAATAAAATTTTAAAATAAAAAACGGCTATTTAATTATATTTTTTAATATTATTATTAATTATAAGGATAAAAAATAATTTAAATAATATTTTAAGTTATCCCCAAGTTAAACTTAAAGTAATTGATTGAAACATTAATAAGTGATATGCTAATTAAAGAAATCGTAAAAAATAAATTGAAAGGGGGTGAGGTGAAGTGCCAGAAGAAAATATGAATTTATCACCTGAAGATAAAAAAGATGTAGAAGAAAATAAAATTTTCGCTGTTTTAGCTTATCTAAGTGTTTTAGTATTAGTACCACTACTAGCTAAAAAAGAAAGTAAGTTCGCTATGTTCCATGCAAAACAAGGCTTAGTGCTTTTAGTTGGATGGATTATTTCTTGGATTTTATCTTTTGTTTTTATTGGATTTATTCTTGATATTGTTATGATTGTCTTTAGTATTTGGGGTATTGTAAATGCTGCTACAGGTAAATATGCTAAATTACCAATAATAGGTGATTTATCAGAGAAATTTAAATTCTAATATCTGATCAATATAAGGAGTGAAAAAGAGGCATTATGTGCTTCTTTTTTATGTTTTTATTAATATTTGTTATAATGTATAAAAGTTACCCACAAGGTAATTTTACAGTCTTTTTTTTGTATGATAGTATAAGAAAATATTAATCAATAATATTGTGAAAAGAACAAAAATAGTTTGTACAATAGGTCCTGCCTCTCGTAATACCGAAGTTTTAAAGAAAATGATTAAAGCTGGTATGGATTGTGCTAGGCTTAATTTTTCTCATGGAATCTATGCTGAACATGCCGAGCTGATAAAATTTATTAGGCAAGTTGCCAGAGAGATGGATCATCCTGTAGCATTTCTGGCTGACCTGCAGGGGCCGAGAGTAAGAATAGGTGCTTTAAAAAAAGATGGTATAGAATTAAAGGAGGGCAGTGAAGTGATATTAACCACTAGTAATGATAGTAGTGATAAGATTCCTGTCACCTATTCTAATTTACATAAAGATGTAGGTAAAGATGACATATTATTATTAAATGATGGTTTATTAAAACTAGAGGTAATAGAAGTTATTGAAAGAGATATCAGATGTAAAGTTATATTAGGGGGAGAAATATTTTCTAATAAAAGCATTAATGTAGCTACAGCTACACTGCATATTCCAGCAACGACCGAAAAAGATATTCAGGATTTAGAATTTGCTGTTAAAAACAATGTAGATTGGGTAGCCCTATCTTTTGTAAAAGATGAAAACGATATATTAGATTTAAAAGAAAGAATCAAAAAATTAGAAATAAAATATAAAATAAAGGAAAAAGTAAAAGTAATTGCTAAAATTGAAAAACATGAAGCGGTTAAAAATATTGATAAAATATTGGAAGTATCTGATGGGATTATGATTGCTAGAGGTGATCTAGGAATAGAAACACCGATGGAAAAATTACCTATTATCCAAAAAGATATAATATATAAGTGTTTAAAAAAAGCTAAGCCTGCTATTACAGCTACGCAAATGTTACTCTCTATGGTAGAAAATCCTAAACCGACCAGAGCGGAGATTTCAGATGTGGCTAATGCAGTTATAGATCATACAGATGCAGTTATGTTATCACAGGAATCAGCTGTAGGAAAATATCCGGTAGAAACAGTACAAACAATGTCAGATATTATTAAAAATACAGAAGAGTCTCATTATGATGATGTAATTGCTAGCGAACGTGAAAAAAAAATAATTTCTATTAATGCTGCGGTTTCCATGGCTGGTTCTATGCTAGCCAGGGATGTAAGAGCAAAAGCAATTTTAGTGGCTACTATATCGGGTAATACTGCTCGGATGGTATCAAGGCACAGGCCAGAACTACCCATTATTGTAACTGCTGAAAGTGAAAAAATTAGAAGACAACTAGCTCTATCGTGGGGGGTAGTGCCTTATGTTTTACCACAATGTAGTAATGTTGATGAATTAATAGAAGAAGCAGTAAAATTATCTCTAACTAAAAAAATTGTAAAAAAAGGAGATAAGATTATTATTATCGGCGGACAGCCAGTAGGTTTAAAAGGAAATACTAACCTTATAAAGATACATGAAGTAAAATAAATAAACCATAATATAAAAAGTTATGGTTTATTTAATTTTTATATAAAAAATATTTAAGTATTAAATTTTAATTAATAAAATTTATGACAAAAAAAGAAAAATTTATTTTATGGTTTGATGAGTTAGATATGAATGATGTTGCCTTAGCGGGTGGTAAAAATGCATCATTAGGTGAAATGTATCAGAAAATGTCTAAAAAAGGTATCAAAGTTCCTAATGGTTTTGCTATAACTTCTGCTGCTTATGATTATTTTATTAAAGAAGCAGGAATTGGTGATAAAATTAGGAGTATTTTAAATGGTGTAGATACATCAAATATTGAAGATTTAAGAACCAGAGGTTATCAAACCAGAGAAACAATTTTAATGGCAGATTTTCCTAAAGATTTAGAAGATGAAATAGTGGAAGCTTATAAAAAATTAAGTAGACAATATGGTGAGGACAATGTTGATACAGCAGTAAGATCATCGGCTACTGCAGAAGATTTACCTGACGCTTCTTTTGCCGGGCAGCAAGAAACGTATTTAAATGTTCGAGGTGTGTCTATTGTGCTGGAAGCAACTAGAAAATGCTTTGCATCATTGTTTACCAATAGAGCTATTTCATACAGAGTAGACAAAGATTTTGATCATTTTAATGTTTCACTTTCTGTGGGTGTGCAGAAAATGGTGCGTTCAGATTTAGAATCTGCCGGTGTAGCATTTTCAATAGATACAGAATCAGGATTCCAAAATGCAGCTGTTATCACTGGCGCTTGGGGATTGGGTGAGATGGTAGTACAAGGGAAAGTTGATCCTGATGAATTTATAGTATTCAAACCAACCTTAAAAGAAGGGATTAGTGGGGAGAATGGTAATCCAAAATTTAAATATAGACCAATTGTTGAGAAGAAATTGGGATCAAAGAAAATAAAAATGGTCTATACTAGTGATGGTGCAGTATCTCCAGAAGGATCAACTAAGGAAACAGTTGTTTCAAAGGATAGAAGAAAAAACTTTATTTTGAATGATGATGAGATATTAAAAATGGCTTACTGGGTAACTTTAATTGAAGATCATTATAAAAAACCGATGGATATCGAATGGGCTAAAGATGGTAAAACGGGTGAATTATTTATAGTTCAAGCTAGACCAGAGACAGTCCAATCGCAAAACGATAAAAAAGTGTTAAAAGAGTATGTTTTAGAAGAAAAAGGAGAATTATTAACTGAAGGAGTATCTGTAGGCGGAATGATTGGTGCAGGCAAAGCTAATGTTATTAAACAAGTGGCTGATATTAGTAAATTTAAAAAAGGAGAAGTATTAGTTACAGAAATTACTGATCCTGATTGGGAACCAATTATGAAGATTGCATCAGGTATTGTTACTAATTCTGGCGGAAGAACTTCACATGCAGCTATTGTTTCTAGGGAATTAGGAATTCCAGCTATCGTTGGAACTGGCGATGCAACCACAGTTATTAAATCAGGGGAGGATGTTACTGTTAGTTGCGCTGAAGGTGAGAGAGGGTTTGTTTATAAAGGTAAATTAAAATTTAGAATAGATGAAACTGATTTATCTGATATGAGGGAACCAAAAACAAAGATAATGATGATTGTGGCAGATACTTCACGTGTTTTTGATTTTGCTCAAATTCCTAATAAAGGTGTAGGCTTGGCTCGTGAGGAACTTATTATTTTAAATCATATTAAAATACATCCGCTGGCTTTAATTCATTTCGATGAATTAAAAGATCAGGAAGCTAGGGCACAAATAGAAGAAATGACAGCAGGCTATGAAAATAAAATAGATTATTTTGTTGATAAATTAGCTTCTGGAGTAGGCAAGATTGTGTCAGCTTTTTACCCTAATGACGTAATTGTAAGAATGTCTGATTTTAAATCTAATGAATACGTGAATCTATTAGGTGGCAGGCAATTTGAACCGCATGAAGAAAATCCCATGTTAGGCTGGAGAGGAGCATCTAGATATTATTCTGATAATTACAAAGAAGCTTTTATTTTAGAATGTAAAGCTTTGAAACGTGTTCGTGAAGAGATGGGATTAAAAAATATGAAGGCAATGATTCCGTTTTGCAGAACTCCCGAAGAAGGCAGGAAGGTTATAAAAATTATGGCTGAAAATGGGTTGAAGCAAGGTGAAGATGGCTTTGAAATATATGTAATGTGTGAAATTCCTTCTAATGTCATGTTGGCCGAAGAGTTTGCTGAAATATTTGATGGATTCTCTATAGGGTCAAATGATTTAACTCAGCTTACCATGGGACTTGATCGTGATGGTGGTGGACTTATTTCCAGTATTGCCGATGAAAGAAATGAAGCTGTAAAGAAAATGATAGCTCAAGCTATTAAAGTAGCACATGAAAAAGGCAGGAAGATTGGTATCTGTGGACAGGGACCATCTGATTTTCCAGAATTTGCCCAATTTTTAGTAGAGCAAGGCATAGATTCTATAGCGCTTAATCCTGATTCAGTGATTAAGACTACTATAAAAATTGCGGAAACTGAAGAGAAATTAAAACATTAGAACTAATAAGTAGAAAAACTTATTAACATCTGCTGTTGAAAAAAACAAAAATATTTGCTATACTTAAACAATAAACGAATGTATTAGTAGTAATGTTATTTTTTGTATCATTATTTTATTAATTTAAAAATAAAAAAAATAAATATGAAAAAAAAGTTTGCTTTGTTAGTAGTTTTTTCATTTTTTCTATTTTTACCTTTGGGTTTCAGTCAGGCTAGTTTAGTTTGGACGCAGTCTAATACTGCTGGTTTTGGTAGTAGCAGTAGTTATTCAACTTATGCGCTAGCGTCTTATAATAGTAAACTATATGCTGGAGTATACAATGGTAGTGGAGCACAATTATGGGAATATGATGGTTCTTGGAGTATGATTTACGATTTTAGTACTACAACCGATAATCCTTGGATAGAATCTATGGCAGTATATGATGGTTTATTATATTTCAGTGTTAGCGGTGGAGAAGTTTGGACATACGACGGTGTTTCAACTACTTTTAACCAGGAGACTGCTGATGGCTTTGGAGATAGTGGTAATCTCGAATTTAAAGCTATGGCAGTATATGATAATGTGTTGTATGTTGGTAGTGCAAATTCTGGTGGATCGCAAATTTTCTCTTATGATGGAACTAGCTGGTCAACAAATCTTATTGGTGATGGTTTTGGAGATACTCATAATGTAAATATTCCTTTTTTAGTTACCTACGATGGTAATCTTTACGCGGGCACTAGCAATTCATTTGTAGGTACTCAAGTGTACGTTTATGATGGTTCTACCTGGACTCAGTCAAACACTGATGCGTTTGGTGCGGTAGATGGCAGTAATGAAGCATCAGTTTCTGCGGTAGTTTATAATAATAAATTATATGTAGGAACTTTTAGTTCTTACGTGGGTAAAAGAGGGCAAATTTGGTCTTTTGATGGATCAGATTGGTCAGAGGAAGATATTAATAATGGCTTTGGTGATGGGGACAACGTAGGTATTAGTAGCTTGCTTGTTTATGGAAATGGATTATATGCCAGTACAGATCAACGCTATGGTGGTGATGGAGGGGAGGTATGGGCTTACGATGGTTCTTCTTGGACTCAAGTGAATACTGGTGGATTTGGGGGTGGTAATGAGAGTATTTTTTCATCAGTCGGGTACGATGGTAAATTATATTTTGGAACTTATAACTGGGGTGGTACAGAAGTATGGGAATTAGCTGATGATGCTGGTCCAACTGTTACCGGACAAAATCCTGCTAGCGCTGCTAGTGATATAGCTCTAGATTCTGATATTTATTTTGAATTAGATGATGATTTAGGTGTAGATTCAACTTCTCTTACAGTTACAGTAGGAGGCGATTCTGCTATATCTGCTGGTGCTTGCCAGGCAGGTTATGCTTGTACGATTACACAAGACGGTTTTGGTTATAATGTAACCATAAACCCAGATACAGATTTTAGTTATGATGCCTCAATAAGTGTCAATGTAAGTGCTGACGATTATCTTAGTCAGAATGGAACAGATTCTTGGACATTTACCATGGAGTCAGGACCGAGTAGTGATTCTACTAGCCCCACTATTTCTGGTCGTAGTCCTGCTGATTTAGCTGCTGACGTTTCTAGAGATACCAATATATATTTTGAATTAGATGATGATAGTTCTGGTGTAGATTCTAGCTCTTTGACAGCTACAGTGGGAAGTAATACCGCTATATCTGCTGGCTCTTGCCAGGCAGGCTATTCTTGTACTATAACAGCAGACGGGTTTGATGGATATGATATAACTATTAATCCTGATTCAGATTTTAGCTACGATGCTTCGGTAACTGTTGATGTTAGTGTGGAAGATGTTTCTAATAATGCCCTTACTTCTTCCTGGACATTTACGATAGAATCTGAAGAACAAGACGGAGATGATACTGATGAAGGTACCGATGAAGGTACTGATGAAGAACAGTCTGATCAGGAGGGAGATATAGAATTAATAAAAAATCCCAAAATCCTCACCACCTCCGGTCCAGGAGAGACAACTCGTCTTTGGGCTTATGATAGACATGGTAATGCAACGGATGTTAAAATTAACGAAGGTCTTTTCCCACCTTCTTATCTTGGTGGAGCAGGCATAGTGTCCATTGATCAAAACAATAATGGAGTAAAGGATCAGTTTGTAATCTTTGCGATTAATAATGGTGGTCCTCAAGCAAGAGTTATGGGCCTCAGAGAAGATGGTTCTCTAGTACTTAAAGGACAAATGTTCCTTTTCCAAAAACCCGATGATAAAGCTAATACCAGCTCTATTAGAGATGGTCTTTCTATGGTTTCCGGAGATTTTGATAATGATGGTTTTCAAGATGACATAGCAGCTTGTCTCACAGGAGATTACAGTCCACGCGTTAAAATATTTAAAGATGCTACTGGCGTAGATAACTGGGAATTAATTAATCAATTTGATGCTCCATATGGCGCTAATGGCTGCAACTTAGGAACATTCCAGTATGATGACGGGGCAGAAGAATTATTAGTTACCCCTAATCATGGTGTAGCTGAACCCAAGGTCTGGATCTATACCGTAGGTGGGACTCTTAAGAAAGACTTTTGGGCTTATGATGCTCCTATAAACCAGGGTTTAACTGCTGCCGGCATAGAAGATAGAATTTACACTACTCCCAATAATGGCTCTTCTCAAGTTAATGTTTTTGATAAGAATGGTGCTAGAAAGAATTTCTGGTGGGTTTACCAACAGAATGTCAGAGGAAACTTTAAGAATATTCCAGGTGATATTGACCTTGATGGCAAAGATGAACTTTTAATTTCCCCTATAGGTTCTAATGGGCCGCAAGTGCTAGCTTTTGAGCCCACTGGAAAATGGAGGACATGGCCTAATTTCTTTGCTTTTGGCGATGAAACCTTAAGAAACGGAGCAGATATAGCAGTTATAGAAAATTGGCATGGAGTGAATTAGGGAATAGAATTTAGAATCTTGAATCTTGAATAAAGAATAAAAAGGCTCTGATATAGAGCCTTTTTTGTTGAATTATTGGTTTTATAAAGGTATAATAAGGGAAATTGAGTAAATGGAGAGGTCGCATAGTGGCCTAGTGCGCACGCTTGGAAAGCGTGTATCCCGCAAGGGATCGAGGGTTCAAATCCCTCCCTCTCCGCCAGTTTAAGATTTTAAGTTATTTTTATCAGCATCAAAATTTATTGAGAACTTTATTGGATGGTTTAAATATTCATAACTATCCAGGCAAAGTGGCAGAAAGCAATTCTATATCTGATATTTTTAAATAAATAATTTTAATTTTTAAGATAATAAAATGGGTAAAATAAACAAAAAATGGCACCTAGCTAACAAAATGATCAAAAATCCAACTCTTGATCAAAGGATTAAATGGCATCTGGCTCATGCTAAAAATTGTCAATGCCGGCCACTTGGTGGAAAAATTTTAGAAGAAATAAAAAAAAGAGGTTTAAAAATTAAATAATAAAACAATGAACATTATCAACACCATAATTTTAGGTATAGTTGAAGGCTTAACAGAATTCTTACCTATTTCTTCTACAGGGCATATGATTTTAGCTTCGGCTTTATTAAGATTAAAAGAAGATGATTTTTTAAAAACTTTTGAAATTGCAATTCAGATAGGAGCTATTTTAGCGATAGTAATTTTATATGTTCGTCGATTTTTAAAATCATTTACTATTTATAAAAAACTATTTGTTGCCTTTTTCCCGACAGCTATTTTAGGATTTCTTTTTTATAAAATTATAAAAACGTATTTATTTAGTCCTCTAGTTGTATCTATAACTCTGGTTATAGGTGGTGTAATACTTATTTTAATTAATAAAAAAGTAGTTAGTAATGATTCTAAATATAAAGACTTAGAAGATATTAGTTATAAAAACGCTTTTTTAATTGGACTTTTTCAAAGCATTTCTATGGTTCCCGGAGTATCCAGGGCAGCCGCTACTATTATTGGCGGCATATTCAGAGGTTTTAATAAAAAACAAGCTATGGAATTTTCTTTTTTATTAGCTGTACCTACCATGTTGGCGGCTACAGCTTATGATTTATTAAAAACTCCAGCCAATATAGGTGGCTATGAAATATTTCTTTTATTGCTAGGAGGTTTAGTTGCTTTTGTAGCTGCATATATGGCAGTAAAATTTTTTATTAAATTTGTAGAAAAACATGGCTTTAATTTTTTTGGCTATTATAGAATTGTTTTAGGATTAATATTTTTAATACTTTTCTTATTCAAAGTTATTTAAAGTTAAATATTTGAACAAAATAAGTAATGATAAGCTTTTGCATGTTTCTAAGGTATTGAGATAATAGGCTAAAGCCGTGTTATTCCAAGATGATTAGAAATAAATATGGTTAAAAATAAAAATAAATTACCTAAAAATATTTGGGCAATGGGATTTGTCAGCTTACTCAATGATATTTCTTCAGAAATGGTTTATCCGATTATCCCTTTGTTTTTAAAAAATGTTTTAGGCGCGCCGGCTACTGTTATTGGGCTTATTGAAGGTATAGCTGAATCAACAGCCAGTTTATTGAAACTTGTTTCAGGCTTTATATCTGATCGTCTGAGAAAAAGAAAAATTTTTGTTACCCTTGGCTATTTTTTATCGGGTATTTCTAAAATATTAATTGGCCTAGCCTATAGCTGGCCCTTTGTATTTTTGGCACGTTTTATTGATCGTTTTGGCAAAGGGACAAGAACGGCAGCCAGAGATGCTTTGATTTTAGAAAGTGTTAAATCAGAAAACCAGGGTCGTGCTTTTGGTTTGCATCGGTCTCTTGATAGTTTAGGAGCAATGATTGGACCCTTGCTTGCTCTGGTAATGATAACTATTTTTAAAGAGAGTTATCGACCAATATTTTTCTGGGCTTTTGTGCCGTCTGTATTAGGAATTTTAATTTTAACTGTTTTTGTTAAAGAAAAGAAAAAAGAATTAAATAGACAAGAAATTCTAAAAAAACAAAAAGTAAATTTAAAAATCAAATGGAGTGAATTTAATCCTAATTTTAAATATTTTTTAATCATTAGTGCTATTTTTGCTATAGGCAATAGCTCGGATGCCTTTTTAATTTTAAGAGCGCAGGATTTGGGATTGGGATTGGTTTTGACTGTGGCTGTTTATGTTGTTTATAATTTAAGCTATTCGCTTTTTTCTTACCCGGCAGGAATCTTAAGTGATAAAATAGGTCCTAAAAAAATTTTAAGTGTTAGTTTCTTTCTTTTTGCCCTAATTTATTTGGGCTTGGGATTATTCAAAATGCCAGTCTTAATTTGGGTATTATTTTTCATGTACGGGATTTATATGGCCATAAGCGATGGTATTAGTCGGGCCTATATTGCCCGGGATGTAGAGACAGAGAAATCAGCTACAGCCTTTGGCGCTTACCAAATGGTTAATGGAATTTGTATTTTGTTTTCTTCCATTCTAGCTGGTTTTTTATGGAAATATATTTCACCTTCTGCCGTCTTTATTTTTGGAGCGAGCTTAGCTACTATAGCTGGTATTTCATTTGTATTTAAGAAAAATAAAATTGTTATTTTAAAATAAATGAAAAATAAAACAAATATAAAATCTTATCATATAGCTCCCTGTGGTATGAATTGCGGCATATGTTTAGGATATTTGCGCAAGAAAAATAAATGTCCTAGTTGCAGAAAAGACACTAATCATGAATATTGTAAAAAATGTATTATTAGAAAATGTAAATATTTAAAAGAAAAAAATTCTAAATATTGTTTTAAGTGTGAAAAATACCCATGTCGAAGATTAAAACAATTAGATAAAAGATATAAGACAAGGTATAATATAAGTATGCTGGAAAATCTTGAATTTATAAAAGAATTTGGAATTAGAAAGTTTATTAAAGCTGAAAATAAGAGATGGAAATGTGAAAAATGTAGAGGAGTTATTTGCGTACATAGAGGATTTTGTTTAAATTGTAAAAATAAAGAATGAAAACTTATATAATTTTTGATTCCTTGTATGGAAATACTAGAAAAGTGGCTCAAGTTATAAATAGTGCTATAGTTAAAGATGCAGAAATCTTGTCAGCCAAAGAAACAAGATTTTCTGATTTAAAAGATATTGGTTTGCTTATAGTGGGTTCTCCTACTCATGCTGGCAGAGCAACTGCTAATATCCAAAGATTTTTAAAAAGTATTCCCAGAGGTGCACTTAAAAATATAAAAGTAACTTCTTTTGATACCAGGATTTCACTAAAAGAACAGCCTGTCTGGATATGCTTTATTATAAATCTGATTGGCTATGCAGCTTGGCGCATTACTAAAGTTTTACAGAGAAGAGAAGGTAATTTAATAGTAGATCCTGAAGGTTTTGTAGTAATGGATAAAGAGGGACCATTAAGGAGATTAGAGCTGGAGCGAGCTTTTAAGTGGGGTCAAAAAATTAGTAGTATAATAAATAAATAAAAAAATATGAATCTAAAAAGCAAAATAGCTATAGTTACCGGAGCAGGCAGAGGTATAGGCAGAGGTATTGCTTTAGCCCTAGCTCAAGAAGGATGCAACATGGTTGTTTCTGACATTAATCAAGAAGATGGTGAAAAAGTTGCGGAAGAGATAAGAGGAATGAGCGTAGAATCATTAGCAGTTAAGTGTGATGTATCTAAAAAATCAGAAGTAGAAAATCTTTTTAAAGAAACGATGGAAAAATTTAAAAAGCTTGATATTTTAGCTAACAATGCGGGTATATTTCCTTTTGTTCCTTTTAAAGATATGAAAGAGGAAGATTGGGATAAGGTTCTAAATGTTAATTTGAAAAGCGTTTTTTTATGTTCTCAGGAAGCAGCTAAAATTATGTCCGAGGGCGGAAGAATAATTAATACGTCTTCCGTAGCCGCTTTTGTAGGCTTCGAAGGACTAGTTCATTATTGCGCTTCTAAGGGAGCTATCAACAGCATGATTCGAGCTCTAGCTCTAGAGCTTGCTCCGCAAAAGATAACGGTTAACGCTGTAGCGCCAGGAGCGATTAATACTCCGGGGGCAAGCCGGGGTAGTAATGAAGAGAGGCAAAAACAAACCATAGCTATGATTCCTTTGGCTCGCATGGGTCAGCCGAAAGATATTGCTAATGTAGTTTCATTTCTAGCATCTGAAAAATCAAATTATATAACCGGCCAGACTATAATTGTAGATGGCGGCTGGACATTAAGATAAATATATGAAAATATTAAAATTTATAAAACAGGGAATATTTTATTTACCTAATTTAATAAAAGGGAAAACTATGGAGACAAATAACGATTTGGAAAGCCTAGCCAAAGATGAAGGGAAAATTATTAAAGAAAATAATAAGAAAATTGCTTGCTATAAAAATGAAGCCGGGGAGATTATAAAATTATCAGCTGTTTGCACTCATCTGGGCTGTATTGTTTCATGGGATAAGGAAAATAAAAATTGGCTTTGTCCTTGCCATGAATCTAGATTTGATATTAATGGTAAAGTTCTAGAAGGACCGGCGAAGAAAGATTTGAAAAGGATTAATTAAAATATAGGGTATTACGCATAAATAAATGGAAGATAAATATTTATTTAATAATTAATTTATTTGAAAGGAAAAATATGAATAATCAAAATCTAAAGAAAGCTACCTTTGGTGCTGGCTGTTTTTGGCATGTGGAAGACAAATTTATGGGAATGAAAGGAGTAGAGGAAACAGCAGTTGGATTTATGGGCGGGGATGTATCGAATCCTTCTTATAAAATGGTCTGTGGGGGTAATACAGGTCATATTGAAGTAACGCAAATTATCTATAATCCAGATGAAATAAGTTATAATGAATTATTAGAAGCTTTTTTTGCCATGCATGATCCAACCCAATCACAAAGGCAAGGACCGGATATTGGTGAGCAGTATAGTTCAATAATTTTCTATCATTCAGAAGAACAAAAAGAAAAAGCAGAAAAAATGAAAGAGAAATTAGAAAATTCTGGGAAATACAATAGTGGCATTGCCACTAGAATAGAACCAGCTACTGAATTTTATAAAGCTGAAGAATATCATCAAAAATATTTAGAGAAAAATAAAAATTAAGAAATAATGTTTAGGAGGAGCATTATTAAAAGAAGAAAATCAAATAGGTTAAAAGATTATAATTATTCTAGTGATGGATATTATTTTGTGACTATTTGTGTGCATAAAAGAGCTGAAATTTTAGGAAAAATTAATAATGATAAATTAATTTTAAGTAAATATGGAAAAATTGTTAATTATTTTTGGAGTCAAATACCCGAACATTATAGTAATGTTTTAATAGATGAATATGTAATAATGCCAAATCATGTGCATGGTATTGTAGTGATTAATAATAATCAGTCTAACGTAGGGGCAGAACATTGTTCTGCCCCTACGTTAGACTGCGCGGAGAATAAACGTTCAAATTATGGTCTATTGTCAAAAGTTATAAAGTCATTTAAAGAAATTTGTGTTAAAAGTATTAAAAAAGAATTTAAAGATCATGAATTTAGGTGGCAAAAATCATTTTATGATCATATTATAAGAAACGAAGAATCTTTGAATAAAATTAGAGAGTATATTATTTACAATCCTACCAAATGAATAGAAGATAAAAATAATATTGAAAATTATATTAAATAAAAATAAAACTATGGAAGAAGAAAAGAAAGATAAAAAAAGTAAAATTGTATTAATTATTGTATTGATTTTATTACTCTTTTTAATTGGTGCTGGAATAATTTATTACCTTGTTTTTTACAATAGAAATGAATCTAGCAATCAAGCTAATAACAATGAAAATAACAGGGTAAGTTTAGCAGAAGATAAAGAGAAAATTAATGAGATAGATTTAAGCCAATACGATGGTAAAATTTTAAAAATTACATCAGTTGATGGAAAAATAAAAGGTAGTGCTTATTTAACTTATGAGGCTGATGTTGAGAAGCTTAAAATGGAGTATCAGGCGTTTCTTAATGATGATTTATCAGTAAATGGCACTTGTGGTGGTTCAGTAGATGGTAAAACCGCTTGTGATGATATGATCCGTTACGAATATGCTCAGAAGACTATTTCGCAAAATAATCCTGATATTAATTATGGGGTATTTTTATATCCGGTTTTATGTAATAAAGATCGATATTCAGAAAAAGATAAATTTAAAGATTTTACTAGTTTTTATGGAGCTGAAGCCTGTGGCATAGATGATCAAATTGGAGAAAAAACATCAACTTTTTTAGTACGTGGTCAAATAGAATATGATTCATATGAAGAAATATTAGGGACTTATGATGTGGTAGTTTATGATTCTTCTCAATACTGGATAGAGACGACAGAGACTGAAATGAGCGAAGAAAGAAAAGCAAAAGGTGAGAGAAGATTTGAATTAGAAAGTGATAAATCTATTTTACCTAAAAATGAAGTTAATAATTATGTAATGGAAATTCAAGAATAATCGTATTAAAATATAGTTCCTAAAAATATTTTCCAGTAAGATTCAAAAACTATATGTTCAGAAAAGTCTCATTTCTAAAGGATTTTTATCTATCGATTCTAATAGTGATTATTTTTGTTGTTATCGGAACTCCTTATATTGTGCGTGATGGAATTTCTTTTTTGGATGAGGAAATAATAGAGGTTTTATTAATTGGAATACTGATTCTAATTGGATATATTATATTGCGTTTTTATAGGTCTGAAACAAATAAGGTAGAAGAGAAGTTAATAATGGTTGAAAAGAAAAAAAGGAGTGCAGATGAGAAGCTAGAAGAATCTTTCAAATATATTGGGTCTGTGAATTTACAAATTCAAGCTATTAAAGATGTCATGACAGGTACAGGGGTATATCCGCACGATAAACATGAAATGAAGTATATCCTGAATTTTTTAGGGGCAAAAGCCCTATCAATTGTTTCAGCCGATTGGATTTTAATACGCATTATTGATATGGAAAATATGCGTACTTTAAGAGAGTATATTAAAACCAGGGGATCGGCAGCTGTTATGAAGCATACGGTCAGTAATCGTGAATTAGTTGAGGAGGGCAAGATTGATGATTGCGAAGTTGTCAGTGCTCATAAAACAAATTTTGCTATTAAAGCCTTTATTGTTTTTCCTGATAGCAAATTAACAGAAGAACAAAAAATAATGTTAAGTGCTATTGCTATGCAACTGGAAATGTTATTTATTATTTTTAAATCGCAGCATTATAAGTAGTTTTATAAAAAATAAGGATTTATTTTAATGAAAAAATATTACGGATTTATTCCTCCTTGCTCCATATTTTGTGGTACTTGTCCGAAATATTTAAAGGGAGAAGATGGCTGTTTTGGAGCAGAGAAACATTGTAAGAGCAAAAAATGTAAAATATATACATGCTGTTTTAATAAAAATAATAAACGTTTTTGCTATGAATGTAATGATTTTCCTTGCAATGAATTTAGAAAGTTTTCTGATAGAAGCTTTGCAGAATATGGTTACGATTTAATCAAAGAACAAAAAATATTAAAAAAAATAGGATTAGAAAAATGGTTAAAATTAAAGAATAATAATAAATAAAAAAATGTCCAACAAAAAACAAGCAAAAACTAAAAAACAAAAATCAGTCGGTGATGAATTAGGAGAAGTATTTTCTGAATTTGGCAAGGCTATGTCAGAAATATTTAATGACCCAAAATTAAAATCTAAAGCTAAAGATTTTTCCAAGTCATTTGCGGATTCGGCAGAAATTTTTGTAGAGAAATTTAAAGATAAGGAAGTGAAAAATCGTTTTCAAAAAATGGGCCAGGCTGCCCAAAGATTTGGCAAAAAAATGCAACAGGAGGGAAAGAAAGTAGTAGAAAAAGTTAAAAAATCTACAAAAAGTAAGAAATAGTAATAGCCAATATTTTTAAAGGGAGTAGCGAGCTTTAGCTCGCGCATGTGTTTTACGACGAGCGCAAACTGAAGTTTGCTAATCCTTATATATAATTATCTTAATGAATAAAATAAAAGCAATAATATTTGATGCTGACGGGGTGGTAATTGATTCTCACAGAATGTTTAGCATTTTGTATCAGGAGAAATATAAAATTCCTTATGAAAAAATGTTAGTGTTTTTTAATGGTGTATTTCAGGATTGCATAGTTGGTCGAGCAGATTTAAAAGAAGTGATAAAACCGTTTTTAAAAGATTGGAAATGGGATGGATCTATGGATGAGTTGTTGGAATTTTGGTTTAGGGCTGAAGATAAGCCTAATTTAAAAATGATTGAGTATATAAAAAAATTAAGGGGAAAGGGAATAAAGTGTTATTTGATGACTAATCAAGAAAAATACAGGACAGAATATATGAAAAAAGAAATGAATTTTGATAATATTTTTGATCAAGTTTTCTCTTCAGCCTATATTGGCTATAAAAAGCCGGATATTCAACTTTATGAAGCAGCATATAATAAGATTAATAATGAAATAAAAGTAGATAAAGATGAAGTTATTTTTTTTGATGATGGAGAAAAAGAAGTGAAAGGAGCTATAAATTTTGGAATAAAAGCTCATTCCTATGAAGATTTTGATAAATTTGTTAAAATATTAAATAATAAATATAAAATAATAATATAAATTATGACAGATAAAAAACATTTTACAGATGAAGAAGCCAAAGAAGTAGGAGAAAAAATTGGCATTACTTGGGATAAATTTGACGTCGAACAATTTAGAATGGGTATGGATGTTGAATTAGAACACGGGACCGAAGATCCTAATACTAACGTAACTAATGATGATCCAGAAATGACTGGTAAAATTGCTCTAGCTCATCTTAATGAAATTCCTGACTATTATGATCGGTTAGACAAAATGGAAAAAGAAGGGGAAAAGGAATTGGGACTAAAAGATTAGTAAACTTGTGTTAGGAAAATAAAATAGAAATAAATACTTAGAAGAGATTGAAAGGTCTCTTTTGATTTTAAATAAAAATATAATTTGCTATAATAAAAAATATAATTTTATATTGATGAAAAATAGAATAACTATATTATTGATATTTTTGGGATTATTTATTTTTGGTATTGGAAAAGCAAAGGCTATTGATAATATTGGAATTTATATAGATGAGTATGAACATGTAATAGTTTTTCCTTATGAAAAAAATTTTAGAACAGTAGCAAAAATTATCAATCACTCAGATGAGGTAAAAACAGTTAAAGTAACATCAGAAGGAGAAATGCCTTCTGGTGGAGATATATTAATACCAACAGGAGAATATAATTTAGAGCCAGGTCAGGAAGCTCATTGTATAATTGTTTTTGAGGTAGCTTTAAATAGTGCGAATGAGTCAGGAATTTCTATACCTATTAGGTTTAGTTGGGAAGGAGGAGAGGAACAATATACTTTCAATATTAAAAGTAAAGTATTACCGTTTAAAAATAAAAATGATGATTTATCACAAGTAGAATTTGAAGTATATGATAAATATAGTAATGATAAAATTAAGGATGTTAATGTTACAGCGCTATTACCAAGCGGAGTGGAACAAAGTACAGCTTCAAATAATGATGGAAAATATATCTTACAATTGCCTGCTGGCAATTATTTAAAAAAAATAAAAGAAGATTATAAAATTAATTTAGAAAATACTGGCTACTTTTTACAAGTTTCAAGAGATGGCTATAAAAGTTATTTAACATCTAATTTCCTGCCAAAAGAAGGAGAAGATAAAAGGACATTATCACTGGAACCATTAAAAAAAGTTGGAAATTATGAACTTAAATCTTATATTAAAACAGGATATTCTATTTGGTGGCTGAAATCATCTAAAGATGGGGTATATATAGCAGCTTCTCAAGGTGCACAAAGTCAGGTTGGGGTTGAAGTGCCTTCTTATTCTAAAGTGTTATTAATGTCAGAGGAAGGAAAAAAAATATGGGAAAATGAAACAGGAGGTGAATGTTGGGGATTAGATATTTCTTCAGATGGTAAATATGTAGCTAGCGGATGCAATGATGGGAAAATATATTTATGGGATAAAAGTGGAGTTAAACAATGGGAATATGCTAATGAAGAGGGGATTCAAGTTAACTTTGTAAAATTTTCACCAAATAATAAATATTTATTAGCTGGGCCTGTTAATAATAATACTGCTGAGGCAGGAATCTTTAATGTTCAAAATGGTAATCTAAAATGGTCTTATCTTATTGGTGATTATTTACGAGAAGGACAATTTTCTCAAGATGGATTGATTACTTATCTTGATTCAGCTAATGGTATAATTAATGCTCTAAGTACAGAAACAGGTTATTTAAAATGGTCTTCTAATGGTGATCATTCTATCCCATCTATATTTGATATTTCCGAAAATACAAAACAAATATTTACTGCTGGCCAGGGAAAAGCATTTACTGCTTTGGAACTAAATACTGGTAAGTTTAGATGGCAGACGCTAGTTGATCAAACTGTAACAGCTGGTAGAGTAGCAGATGATGGTTCAATGATTGGTGTATCTGAAGGGGGTATGCTTTATAAACTGAATGAAATTGGAGAAGTTAATTGGGCTAGGTTATATGGTGGAGTTGGTCATAATGGAGCATATTATACAAAAAATGGTAGATTTATTTTATTAGGCGGACCTAATCCTACTTTATTCGATAGCGATGGTAATGTTTTATGGCAGGAGGAATCGAATAAAGATATAGAAATGACTGGTCCGGCAGAGCAATGGACTGGTGGAGCCAATGATGTCTGGATGAATGAAGATGCTTCTTTATTAGTTATAGGGCAAGATGATGGTGAGATAAGATTTTATAGAGGGAATGTTGAGGATGGTGAAAATGATTTTAAACAAATGATAGGACCTTACGCTGGGAAAATCAAAAATGATAGCATGCTAAATAATGAAAAAAATGATAATTTAAATAAAGGTAATGAAATAAAATTACCGCCCACACCACTTTTATTAGCTTTTGGATTTTTATTAATTATAGTAACTGCATTTATTTTAGTGATTATAAAAATTAAAAAAAAATAAATTAAATGAAAAAAGTATATAAATATTCAAAAATATGAAAGAACAAATAAACATATCAGGCAAAGAAATAGATTATAATTTAAAGAAAAGTAAAAGAGCCAGAAATTTAAGGCTCACTGTTAATTTAGATGGCAATTTAACCGTGACAGTGCCTTGGTTTTGCTCGATGTGGCAAGCCAGAAGATTTATAAATAGAAAATCTAATTGGATCTTAAAAAGTGTTAATAGATTTAAAAATAGAGAAGGAAATAGTTTATTAGTCAGAGCAGGAAAGAGAGACTATAAAAAATTAAAAGAAAAGACGAGGTTATTTGCACGCAGTAGAGTGGAAGAATTTAATAAATATTACAATTTTAATTACAACAGAATATCAATTAGAAATCAGAAATCAAGATGGGGCAGTTGTTCGCTTAAAAAAAATTTGAATTATAATTTTCGTATATTTTTATTGCCAAAAGATTTAGCTGACTATATTATTGTTCATGAATTATGTCATTTGAAAGAGATGAATCATTCGAAAAATTTTTGGAATTTAGTAGGAGAGACTATGCCGGATTATAAAGAGATGAGGAAGAGATTGAGGAATATTTAAAAAATGCATTCTTCCCCCCCCTCAGCTGAAGGGGGAAGGAATAATAAATAAATTTAAAAAAATGTCACAATATTACAACGCATAAAAAACTCGCGGATTATTTATACCTGAGACTGACAAACCATTTAAATTAAGCCGTTCTAAGATAGACTTATTTCTAAATTGTCCCAGATGTTTTTATTTGGATAGGCGATTAGGAATAGCCCAACCTCCTTCATATCCATTTACACTTAATTCTGCTGTGGATACTTTATTAAAAAAAGAATTTGATTTGCATCGAGCAAAAGGCAACAAGCATCCCCTAATGGAACATTATAAAATTAATGCTATCCCCTATCAAAATGAAAAAATGGATTTATGGCGAGCAAATTTTAAGGGGATACAGTATCACCATCAGGGGACTAATCTAATAATATCTGGAGCAGTAGACGATTTATGGGTTACACCATCGGATGAATTAATAATTGTTGATTATAAATCAACTTCTAAAAAAGGAGAAGTAAACCTAGATGCAGAATGGCAAATAGGATATAAAAGATAAATGGAAATATATCAATGGCTTTTTCGTCAAAATAATTTTAAAGTATCTAATACTGGATATTTTGTATATTGCAATGGGGATACCGATAAGGAAGCTTTTGATGCTAAGCTGGAATTTGATATAAAATTACTACCATATAAAGGTGATGATTCTTGGGTAGAAAATACAATTATTGAAGCACATGATTGTTTGATAGGTGATATTATTCCAGAATCGGGAGAAGATTGTGATTTTTGTAAATATAGGGAGGCAGTGAGTAGAGTGGGGGAATAGGTACAAGTTATAGAGCAAATTGACAAAAAAATAGCTAGATCTATAATCATTCTATATGAAATATCACTTAGATATATTATAATTTTTCAAAATATAAATGACAGCCGACGAAGGTGAGCCTCCTTTAGAGAGGCAAATAAATATATATAATAATAAAGTTTATAAATAAAAGCCGCTTATTTTAATGCTGGCTTTTTTTAGTTAATATAGCAAAACTTCTTATCTATTAATCCGTTTATCTGCATAAATCCGCTGAATCCGCTTTTTATGGTATTGTGGATAAGCGGATTAAGCGGATACTGCGGATAATTACCTAATTTGTATTTTATACAATTATATAAAAATTAAATGAAAAAAAGAAAAATCAGCAAAGTAATAAAAAAAGAATTTAAGAAAGATCTGGATAACCTGAAGGATAAAACTATCCTATTAATTAATGCCGGCTCAGTTAAAAAACGTTTTATCTTAAAAAAAATTAATCAGCTAGGGCCAAAAGTAATTTTGTTAAATAGAAAAAAAGAAGCTTGGGCGGAAAAATACGTGGATCATTGGATATTAGCTGATAATAATAATTTCGAAGAATCAATTCAGGCAGTCAAAGAATTTATTGCTTCTCATCAAAAAATTAAGATTGATGGAGTAGTAACTTTTTGGGAAGATGATGTTCTCTTAACCTCCAGAATTATTGATAGATTTCATTTTATTGGTATACCCTTTAATATTGCCAAGAATGCCAGGAATAAATATTTATTTAGAGATTTTTGTTATAAAAATAATATTCCGGCACCAAAATATACCTATATTCGATCAGAAAAAGATATAAAAAAAATAATTAGAGAATTTAATTTTCCTTTAGTTATTAAACCTGCCTTTGGTTCAAGTAGTGCTTATGTTATTAAGATAGAAAATGTTGAAGATTTACGAAATAGCTATAAATTTATTAAGAAATCTATTTCAACAGAAATAGAATCAGCTCTAAGAAACGGTTTAGATATTTTGGTAGAAGAATATATAGATGGTGACGAGGTAGATATAGATATGCTGTTACAAAATGGAAGGATAAAATTTCAAGCCATATCAGATAATACTAAAACCAAAGAGCCATTTTTTGTGGAAACTGACAGGCTAACGCCATCACAGCTTCCAGAAGATGATCAGAAATTATTATTAGAAATGGCTGATTATATTTTGGAAAAGATGAATGTTCAAAATGGCTGTATTCATTTAGAGGCAAAATTTTTAAAGGGCAGAGGCATTCCCATTGAAGTAAATTTAAGAATGGGGGGAGATGAAATTTATTCTAGTACCAAAGAAGCTTGGGGAGTGGATTTAATTGAAAATGCCCTGAAAATAGCCTGTGGAATTTATATTCCAAAACAAAAGTCAGAGAATCCCCGCCAGTATTTAATTGCTAGAACTTTGATGCCGGATTTTTCCGGGGTATTAAGTAAATTAGAAATTGATCCAAGAATTGAAAAAAATAAATATGTAAAAGAATTTCAATTTTTTAAAAAAGTTGGTGATTCTGTTTTAGTTCCTCCAGAAGGTTATGAATATTTTGGCTGGCTGATGGTATCTGGTGATAATTATCTTGATGCATCTGATAATTTAGAAGAAGTAATTAAATATATTGAATGTGAAGTAGCTAAATTTGATCCAGAATCTTCTATAGGTACAACCTCTGGTAAAAAACCTATTTCTTTATCAAGGTTATACAAAGGTACTACCATTGCTAATTTTAGTAAGATAGAAAAAATTAGAAAGATAGATCTAAAAGATCAGAAAAATTTATACATAGGTATCGCTGGTAATTTTAGCAGCAATGGCAGTGAAAAGAATGCTGGTGATTATGTTGAAAGAGTTTTAAAAGAAAGAGGTTACAAGACGGCTATTTTTGATTTTGATAATGTCAGAAAAGTTATAAATGAACTTGAGAGAAGTAATGTGGATTTTATTTTTAATGCTTGTGAGAAGGTGAATAATCAAGATGTATTGGAACCACATGCCGCCTCATTGTTTGATTTGTTGAAGATTCCCTATACAGGATCTAGTCCTTTTACTTTGGCTTCATGTATGGATAAAATAAAAGCTAAAAAATTGTTGGATTTTCATAAAATTTCCACACCAGCCTGGGATTATTTATATGATTTAAATGATGAAATTAGAAAAGATTTAGAATACCCTCTGATAGTAAAACCATCAAATACCAGCAACTTAGTAGCTATATCTGATGAATGTATTGTAATCAACGAAAAGCAATTAAAAGCGCAGTTAGAAAAAATTATAAAAAAATTAGCTCGTCCGGCGATTATCGAAGAGTTCATAGAAGGAGATGAGTATGATGTTTCTATTTTAGGAATGAAAAATGATGGTTTAAATATATTACCTCTCTGCCGATCAGTTTTTGATAAGTTGCCTAAAAATCATTGGCATATATATTCTTCAGAAAATAAATTAAAGGGAGCTGCTACTAACAGCTTGATTAAAAAACAAATTCCTCCCAAAAAAATCAGTAAAAATTTACAGGCCTTAATAATAGAAATGGCTTTGGATACTTACAATATATTCGATTGCCATGATTATGGTCGTACCGAAATAAGATTGGATAAAAATAACAATCCGTATGTTTTGGGATTAAGCCCCAATCCATCATTAAATGAAAATGATATTTTACCTATGTCGGCCAAAGTTGCCGGTTTTGATTATGGCGATTTGATTGAAGAGATTATTGGTATTGCTATTAAGAGATACAAAGAAAAACCAATATATAATCATTTAAGTTTTTAGTAAGTACTACCTTTAATAGTAATTTTAACTTCGCCAATTTTGGCGGGGTTTTTATTTTAGCTGAATCATGCTAAAATAATAACAGTAAAAATAAATAAAAAAGTATGAAAAAAAATGTAGCAATAACTCTAACGGTGGTTTTTTTAGTATTGCTTTTGTTAATAGCAGCCGGAGCATTCTTCTATATGTGGAGAGAAAATACTAAGATAGAGGATAAAACCAAAAATTCTTCTGATTTTGTTGATATCTTTAAAGGTTTAAAAGATATTGGAGGAGAAGTCAATCTGGGCGAGGAGTATAAGATTTTATATGGTAAAAGTAATAATGTTATAACTGCTAGCGGAGTAGCTGATTTAGAGTGTAATAATTTTACTCTTAATAAATATTTAGGAGGAGGCATTGTTGATAAAGACGGATCTAATAATGTTAATTTAGAGTTAACAGATTATCCAACTAGTTATCCGATGTCAAAATATTATAGCAATTTTTATTACATTAGTGCAGCTGATAATCCTGCTAGTGAAATTATGGGGACAGTAATATTAGATCGGAATTATCAAGATCAATCTCTATATGAAGCAAATTTTGCTAATAAAGAAACAAGTAAAATTGTTTCTCCAACCGATAATCAGTTTCCTGGAGGTTTAAAATTATCTCCTGATAACAAATACTTAGTTTATGTGATGACTAATAAAAAAGATGAGAAATTTGGAGGTTTGGGGTTAAATTCAGAAGATAGAGATTCTGATCTAATAGTTCGTGATAATTTAACGGGAAAAGAAAGAAAAGTTATTGAAGGAAATTATAATAGGCAATTGTTTAATAGCTTTATAGATTTTTCTAAAACAGAAGAAGCTTTATATACAATAGAGAGAGAAGAAAATACTTATAAATTTGTAAAAATTTATATGGATACAGGAGAAGTTATAGATTTTAACCAAGTTTTTACAAATTTTGATTGGTCAAAAGTAAAATGGGATCAATTATTTAATAAAGATAATTCTAATTATCCCGTTCATTTCAGTATGTCACCTGATGAGAGTATGCTTTTAGCTTATGAGAATATTGTAGATAGTAATTCTGATAATATTTGTGCACCAAATATAAATCATAATATCTGGTCATTTAATACAGATAACGATACTATTGATAAAATAGATGAAGGTTTGGGGGCGGTTACTGACCTTGATTGGAAAGATGATGGCAGTGAATTTGCTTTTAGTTCTGTTTCTCGTGGAGGTTGTTATCCTGAGTATTTAGATTCTTCTGTAACAGAAATTACTAAAAATGGGCAAAATAAAGGTGTATTAGTAGAAGAAAAGGAAGGTAAAATAGTGAATTTAAGTTATGCTCCTTGGGGTGTAGAAATAGTTTATGATGTCTATGAATCAGATTTTGTTAGTTATTTAAAATCGATTAATTTAGTAGATGGTGAAGTCAGTGAAATAATCAGCACTAATGAAACAGAAGATAATATTAATCAAGAGAAACCAGTTACATTAATGTTTATCAATTGGGTTGGAGTTGAATGATAAAGACTTATATATTAATGCATAAAAAAAGACCGCTATTTTAAAACGGTCTTTTAATTTGGATGTAATTTATTGATTCAATTTCTCTAAAGTATCTCCTAACTTTTTAATTTCTTCTCCGTAAAGAGTCCAATCACCATCTTTCTGTGCTTGCTCAGCATTTTTATAATGCTCATTAGCTTGGTTGATTAAATCTTGATCTGTTCCTGTGGTTGATACAGAGGTAGAAGTTTCAATACTCTCAGTGTTACTTTCTGTACTGACATCTGATTGTACTCCGAATATTTTTTCTAAGGCTTGATCTAAGTTTTCTTCCATTGAAATTTTATTTTCGAAGGCAACAATTACTCTTTTTAATTCTGGGATTTTTCCTCCTTCTGCTCGTAAATATAGAGGCTGGATATAGAGAATTGATTCTTTAATAGGAATTATAAATAAATTACCATGAATTACTTCAGAGCCTCTTTGGTCCCAAAGAGAAATTTGTTGAGAGATAGTAGGATCCTGGTTGATTCTGTTTTTAATTTGTTTAGGACCGTAAATTAATTTTTGTTTGGGGAATCTATAGACTACTAACTTGCCATAGTTGTCACCATCATTTCTAGCTACCATCCAGGCGGACATATTATCTTTTTGCCTAGGTGTAAAGGGAACCATGAAAATAAATTCCTCTGATGTCTCACCAGGAAGCTTCATAATTAAGTGTCTCATCATAGGATCATTATTGCTTGATTCTTTATTAAGCATAGGTATTTCCCACATATCTTCTTTATTGTAGAAAACCTGAGCTTGTTCCATATGATAAGTTTGATAAAGCTCTGTTTGATATTCAAATATATCCTGAGGGTAGCGAACATGTGATTTTAAATCTTGCGGCATTTCCGAAAGATCTCTGAAAGTGTCAGGAAAAATTTTAGCGTATGTTTGTATTATGGGGTCATTGCTATCAGCTATGTAAATATCCATTTTCCCGCTGTAAGCATCAATTATAATTTTTACAGAATTTCTCATATAATTGATCCCATTAAGCTTTTGAGAATAAGGATATAAACTACTTGTAGTATAAGCATCACAGATCCATTTTAGGGTACCATTTTCATCAATTACAATATAAGGATCATTATCAAACTGAAGAAAAGGTAATACTTTTTTTACCCTCTCATCTATATTTCTATAGTATAGAGCTTGGCTATTATTAGTTATATCATTAGATAAAAATGTTTTCAGAGAATTAAATTTAAGGGCTAAAAGTGCTTTTTTAAAGATAGAATTAACTTTTATACCAGCATCACCTTGATATTCAGTAAACATGTTTTCATCTCCCTTGGGATAGTCAAATTCTTGGGCATTAGTATTTACAAAAACGAAATCAGAAGGTATCTCACCAAAATATATTTGTGGTCGTTTTATTTGGAGAGAGGCAATATCAGATACAGGAGGAATATCCTTGACAAATAATAAAGGCAGACCTTCATTGGTTACTTGATTTACTGGTCCAAGTGTTAAGCCGTAACCATGAGTAAAAGACAAATGCTCATTAATAAATGATTTATTGGGCAGGGATTGAGTATTTAATTCTCTGGGTGAAGTCATAACTTGTCTATACTCGTCATTAATAGTATAGCGGTCATCGTCTATAGATATAAAATCATAATAAGTCCTTATCTCCTGAATTTGAGAAAAAGTATCAAGCAAAGGATCGCGATCCCACAATCTTACATTTTTTATAGTTAGTTCATTATCTTTAATATCATTTATATCTAAACTTGTATCAGTGGAAAGTTCTCTTTTTTCCACTTTGTCTATATTCCAAGCAGTTTGGGTACCTTTTATATTATTTTCAATGTATAAAGATTCTTTGTCTAGTTCATTGGGGACGACAATAAATTTTTGGATTATGGAAGGATAAATGAAACTCAGAATAACAGCGATAAAATAAAGGCTAATTCCAGTAATAATAAATCGGTTATTTTTTCTAATAGTATTGATAATTGACAAGACAAAACCAATTAGAGCAACAGAAATTAATATTTTATAAAAAGGTAAAACAGCGTGGACATCAGCATAGCTAGCACCGGTAAAAGTGCTGGTATTGGAATATAGTAGTTCATATATTTTAACAAAATAAAACCTGGCGGCAGTTAAGAGAAACAATAAAGCTATAATAAGGGAGAGATGAGTTCTGACTATTTTCTTCTCATTATTATCTATATCTACGGTAGTGTTTTCGATATTAAATTGAGAAAATTGATTAATAATTTTTTTTGGTAATTTCAGAAGACCTTTTATTAAGTAGATTACAGTTGTACCAATTAGAGAAATAACCAAAAGGCTGTATAGAGAATTAATTATTAATTTATAAAAAGGTATTGTAAAAATATAATAAGAAATATCTTTTTTAAAAATAGGATCTTGAGTGCCAAAAGATGTAGAGTTAAGATATTGTAATATTATTTCCCAATAGCTGGCTGTGGATAATCCTATGAAAAGTGCTAATATAAAAGAAATAACAATTAGAAACTTATTAATATATTTATTGATATTTAGACCCTGATTTGAAATTACACTGGAAATTTCTTTTTTGCGAGTAAGGTAGAAGGCAGTTTTAAATGTTAAAAATATTAAGACAAAGGAAATGAAAAAACTGGCTAGACCGGCAATAAATTGCGTGCTTAAAATAGTTGTAAAAATATTTTTATAGCCTTGTTCTGAAAACCATAAAAAATCAAAAGATAAATTTACAAAGCTTTTAAATAAAATCACAATCAGAAAAATTATAACAGAAGCAATAATAATTAGCTTTTTTGACATAGATTATAATTAGTTAATATATATTATTATAGCTAAAATATAGATTTTTGCTAGGTTTTATTCAAATATTATTAAAATGTGATATAATAAAATAAAAAAATAGTCATGAATATTGAATTAAAAGTCGGAGTAAAAATTTTATTGAAAAATAAATGGGGTAAATTTTTATTGATTAGACGTAATTTAGAAAAATATCTAGAAATAAAAGGAGAGTGGGATATTGTTGGTGGTAGAATTAAAGAGGGTACATCATTATTTGAAAATTTAAAAAAGAGAAGTAAAGGAGGAAATAAGTTTAAATTTAATAGAATGGCCGAAATTAATTGCTGCTCAAGATATTTTAAGAATTCTGGGTAAGCATATAATTAGACTGACCTATTCAGGAGAAATAGAAGGAGAACCAAAACTTGATATGGATGAGAATATAGAGTATAATTGGTTGAGTATCGAGGAAATAAAAAAAGTAGATGATTTAGATATATATTTTAAAGAAGTTTTAAATAAAAATTTAATATAAAAACAAATGAAAAAAATGAAAGTTTTTTTGTGGGGTGGGGTTTTTGCGTTATTATTAATTCCTGTTTCAATACAGGCGCAGAGATTGAATGTGAATTACCAAGAATTGGATGCGAATGACAAAGAAGAAGTGCGTAATTCATATCGTGATTTAAGAGTAGAAAATAAAGTTCAAGGAAATGTGAAAAGTAATGCATCCGTGAGTTCTTTGCTAGATAATAATGGTGATAAAGTAAGTATTGCTGATAATACAAATAATTTTACTTGGACTAAAGCTAATGAGAGCGGATTTGGTGATGCAAAAAATTATAGTGCCAATTCTATTGAATTTAATGGCTATCTGTATGTTGGAACATATAAGGATGATTCAGATGAAGGAGCAGAAATATGGCGCTATGATGGTTCAGAGTGGCAGGAAATAGTTGACGGTGGATTTAATGATAATAATAATGTTGAATTTTATTTAGAAACTTTCGGTGATTATTTATTAGTATCTACAGGAAATTATAATTATGATACATATACTTCTACTGGAGGAGAAGTATGGTTATGTAATATAAATACTGGCTGTGATCAAGAATCAGACTTTAGCAGAGTAATAAGTGGTGGTTTTGGAAATATAGATAACGAATATATATATCTAACAACCATTGGAGATTATATTTTTGCTGATACGTTTAATCTTACAACGGGGTTTGAATTACATCGTTCATCTGATGGAATTAATTGGCAACAGATAGGTGCTGATGGACTTGGTACGAGTAATAATTTATTTATTAATTTTATATATAAAGTTGATAATAGTATTTTTCTATCTACATTTAATACTGATGATGGATCCCAAATATTCAAATCAATAGATAATGGAGAATCATTTACACAGGTAGGTAGCTCTGGGTTTGGATCTGTTTATAACATAGGTATATATACATTAAGAGAATTTGGAGAATATATCTATTGGAGTACTTATAATGATAATGGATTAGAAATATGGCGTTGTCCTAAGGATGCAAGCAATTTTGAGCGCGTAGTGAATGGTGGTTTTGGTGATGTAAATAATTATTCGTCTTATAATTTAAGAGAATTTAATGGATATCTATACACAATTACAAATAATTATGGTTTGCATGACTATGGTACGGGAACGGAATTATGGCGAACAGCTAATGGATTAGATTGGGAGCAAGTTGAGGAAGATGGTTTTGGCAATAGTGGAGAAAATAGTTATTCTGGTAGAATTGGGTTGATGCAAGATTATATGTATATAACCGTTCAAGGAGACTTAACTGGTGTAGAAATTTGGCGTACTCAAGATGGTGAAAATTTTGAACAGATTAATAATGATGGATTCGGTAATATTAACAATATTGCATCTTGGTTTAATATTAGTAGTTTTAATAATCAAATTTACGTAATAACTGTAAATGGAATTAATGGAACAGAGATATGGAGAACACAATCTCTTTCGCCATCTATACCTTCTGATTTTACTTTTAGTCTTCCTCAAAAAAATACAGGCTTAATTTCAATGTCATTTAATGCCAATGATCCGGTAGATAAGAATGATTTACAAGCAAAGATTGAATATTCAAAAGATAATAGTGATAACTGGTTTAATCTAACTCTGACTAGCGATGTATCTTCTACAACTGGAACACCCATTGTTAATAATAATGAATATCAAATATCTAATATTAGCACTTTGTCAGGAGAAAATATGGTAAATTTTGTATGGAATGCACATGAAGATGAATTAGAAAATGAACTTTCAGCAATCAAGATTAAAATTACTTTATATGATGGAGTAGGAGAATCAGAAAGCTATATTTCTGATAATAATGATTTAAGATGGGTACCTACTCTCAACCCCATCATCCTCACCACCTCCGGCCTAGGAGAACCAACCCGTCTTCAAGCTTACTCTAAAGGAACTACTGATGGTACTAAATCTCTTCTAGAGAATGATATCACTGATCTCTATCCTGACTCCTATACCGGCGGAGCCGGAATAGTCTCCATAGATCAAAACAATAATACCGTCTTAGATCAATTCCTCCTCTTCGCTATCCACCAAGGTGGTCCTCAAGTCTTAGTTCGTGGCCTCAAAGCAGATGGTTCTCTCTCTTCCTTGGGTCAAATGTTTGTTTTCCAGAATCCTAGTGATAAACCCGGTACTAGTTCTATTAGAGATGGCCTATCCGCCGCATCTGGTGATTTCGATAATGATGGTTATAAGGATGACGCAGCTTTCTGCCTGACTGGTAACTACACTCCTCATGTGAAGATTTACAAAGATGTTTCTGGTATAGATAACTGGGAATTAATTAATCAATTTACTGTTCCTAATGTAGGTGCTACCGGATGTAACCTTGGTACCTTCCAATACGATGATGCTGCTGATGAAATACTTATTACTCCTAATCATGGTCCAGCCGATCCTAATGTCTATATCTACACGGTAGGTGGTACTCTAAAAAAACAGTTCCAAGCTTACCCCCAAGGAATACAAGCAGGCTTATCTGCGACTGGCATCTCTGATAGGATCTACACTACCCCTAATAATGGTACTTCCCAAGTCAATGCTTTTGATAAAGAGGGAGTAAGAAAGAACTTTTGGTGGGTCTATGATAAACAAGTCAAGGGAGACTTTACTATTAGAGCCGCTCAACTAGATCCCTCGACTGATAAAGAAGAACTTCTTATCTCTCCTATTGGACAAAATGGTCCCCATATCCTAGGCTATAGAGCCTCAGGTATCCAGAAACCTACCCCCAACTTCTTCGCCTTTGGTGATAAAACCCTAAGAAATGGAGTAGGGATAGCTACGATAGAGAATTGGCATGGGGTGAATTAGGGGATAGTCAGTAGTAATTAGTGATTAGTAAATATAAAAAGAGATCTTGTAATAAGGTCTCTTTTTGGTTGAAAATAAAGTTTAAAAAAGCTATAATCAAGTAAATATCTATTAATAAAAAAATATGAAAAACAGATTGAAGCTTTTTTCGGGATTAATCTTTGCCATTGCTTTTATTTTAGTTTTAACTGGTTGTACTATCGGAAGTAATAAAGAAGACTCTAGCACAACAAAATCTACAGAATCTAGCTCAAATAACAATGATGATTCTTCAACCTCGAGTGGAATAGCTCTAACTGGTGATGTTAATGTACTTTATTTACATCACAGCACTGGAGAAAATATTTGGAATGGAGGAGTACTTGAATATGTAGAAGAATACAATAGCGATAACGATACTAATTATCAAATTGAAGAACTTGCTTTTCCTTCTGAAGAATATGCTTGGGAAAATTACCCTTATGATTATTGGAATATTTGGGTAAATCATGCCGGGGCAAGGGATTATCAAGGACAACCAACCCTAGAAACTTTAACAGCAGATTATAATGTTATTTCTTGGAAACATTGTTTTCCGGTAGGTATGATAGAAGAAGACGATGGTAATCCCGATGTTTCTTCAGCAACTAAAACGTTGGCTAATTATAAGCTACAATATAACGCTCTAAAAGATAAAATGCATGAGTTCCCCAATAATAATTTTATAGTTTGGACTGGAGCAGCTTTATTGCAATCAGAAACTACACCAGAACAAGCACAAAGAACTAGAGAATTTTTTGAATGGGTAAAAAATTCCTGGGATGAGAGCGGAGATAATATTTATATTTGGGATTTTTATGAGCTTGAAACTGAAGGCGGAATTTATTTAAAGAGTAATTATGCAGCGGGGGATTCTCATCCTAATGAATCTTTTTCTAGTAAAGTTGCACCATATTTTGGTAAGAGGTTGGTGGATGTGATTGAAGGAAAAGGGAGATAGTGGAAGTATAACGGGGAAATAGATTAAAATTAAATTTTGATTTTCAAGGCTTGACCTTAAATCTTAAGAAAGGTCGAGCCTTTATTTGTCTTATTGTGTCTGATATAATATTAAGATAAGTAATTAGTATAAAAAATAAATGAAAATTGTAACAACAAACAAAATCAAAGGAAAAGAAATTACAGAAACTTTGGGCTTAGTAAAAGGAAGCACTATTCGCGCCAAAGACATAGGTCGGGATATTATGGCTGGATTAAAAAGTATTGTCGGAGGAGAAATAAAGTCTTATACCAAAGCGATAGAAGAAGCTAGACAAGAAGCTATGGATCGTATGACAAAAGAAGCAGAAGATTTAGGAGCTGATGCTATTGTCTGCATGCGTTTTGCTACTTCTCAGGTGATGCCTGGAGCGGCAGAAATTTTAGCTTATGGAACAGCAGTTAAATTAAGATCTTAATGGATAGTTATTATAAGTATATAAAAACTCGTTTCAAAAAATGGGCTAAATTTTATGATTTAACCTGGATATTTATTGGATATTTACGCAAAAAGACTGTTGAATTTTCAGGTATTTCTAAAGATAGAAAAATACTAGATATTTGTACTGGTACAGGAGACTTGGCTATTGAATTTGCTAGGCAAGGAAATAAAGTATTGGGAATAGATTTATCTGAGGATATGATTGAAATTGCCAAGAAGAAAAATAAATTTGAAAATTTAAAATTTGAAGTAGGTGATGCAACAAAACTACCTTTTAAAAATAACAGCTTTGATGCTATTACTGCTTCGTTCGGTCTTCATGAAATGCCTAAGGAAATTATGTTGAAAGTCTTGGAAGAAGTGAAGCGAGTTTTAAAAGATAATGGTCAATTCATAATTATAGATTTTTATAAGGACAAGAGTTTATTTTTCAAAATAGCTTATCCTTTTATAAAATTATTTGAGTGTAGGTATTATAATAATTTTATTGATTTGGATTTGGATAGTATCTCGAGAAAACATGGATTTGAAATAGAGAAAGAGAAGGTTGTTTTAGGAGGGGTGGGGAGGATGATGAAGTTGGAGTTGTTGTAAGTATTCAAAATATTCTAGTTGAAATTTACTTTCTACTGCTCCAGCGAGGCGTCCTCGCCGAGATATAAGGCCGAAGGGATGTTTAAAAATAATACGTTTAGGGCCGAATAATTGACTTAAACGTTACTATAATAGATATTACTCTGTGCGTTCTAACCCTCGGCGGTGACGCCTCGGGTGAGCGAGGAAAAAAGACACCCTGGGTAAGCGCGAGAATAAATTTTAATAAAAGATTAATAATATGAATAATTATTTTATTATAGGGGTGGTAATAATATCTTTAGTAATAATTGCTATTTGGGAAGAATTTTGTAGAGAAGGAGGATTTAAAGATTTAAAAAGAATAGGAAGAGATTTTAAAGATGAAGTACCATTTGCAGGAATACAAAGAATATTAGATTATTTATTTAATAAATTATTAATAAGACAAATTTTAAATCCCTATTTTTTGTTTCCTGTAGCGATATTCTTAAGTATATTCTTTTGGAATAATAAAATAATTGATAAACAATCAGACCTTATATATTTTATTACGTTTATTGCATTAATGTGGTATGCAAGAGAAACTCATGCTTTAAGAAAGGAAGAACAGAAACAAACATCTTTGCAGACAAGGCCATTTTTAAGGCTAGAATTTAATTGGGATTATGCTAAGCAATGGAATGGATGGATATATGGTTATAAATATTACAATGAAGAACCACCAATTTTGCAGTTAGTTAATGATGGTAAGGGCATTGCTAGAGATGTTAGCATACATGATTTTGATAATAAGGGTCGAATAATTAAATTTGATAAAATATCAGTTATTGGTCCAAATTCACAACCATCTGGAATATCTAAAAGGAGCATAAAATACAGTAATGGAAATAAAGTTACTAAGCTATTTAAAAAATTAAATCCGAAGCGCAATTATGAATTAATTGTTACTTACCGTGATGTAAATAAAAATGAGCCGCCATATAAATACAAATTTATTTCAGACCCAAAAGATAAGGATGGATTTAGGATAGAAGAATTAAAAGATTAGATTATGAATAATAAATTAAACCCAACTCCTTTAGCCGACCGTCTCCGTCCAGAAAATTTAGAAGATTTTTTAGGCCAAGAAGAAGTAGTAGGCAAGGGAAAATTATTAAGAAAAGCAATTGAAGAGGATAGTATTCCTTCGATGATTTTTTGGGGACCTCCCGGAACGGGTAAGACAACCCTTGCTTTTATTGTGGCGCAAAAAACAAAATCAGAATTTTTAAAATTAAGTGCGGTATCTAGCGGATTAAAAGATTTAAGAATAATTATTAAAGAAGCAGAGGAAAATAAAGAGAAGGATAAACGCACAATTTTATTTATAGATGAAATTCATCGCTGGAATAAAAAGCAACAAGACGCTCTTCTTCCTTATGTTGAAAATGGGACCATTACTTTAATTGGTGCAACGACTGAGAATCCCAGTTTTGAAGTAGTAGGCGCCTTATTATCCCGCTGTCGAGTGTTTGTTCTAAAACAGTTAGAGAAAGATCAAATAATTGAGATTATAAATAAAGCTTTGAAAGATAAAGATAGGGGATTAGGAAAATTAAGTATAAAGATAGATAAAAAAGTAATAAATATGTTGGCGCAAATGAGTAATGGTGATGCTCGGACTGCTTTAAATGTATTAGAATATGCTGCTTCTTTAAATAATAAAATAGATACGAATATAATAAAAGAATCCTTTCAAAAATCGCATTTGCTTTATGATAAAGACGGAGAAGAACATTACAATATAATTTCCGCTTTGCACAAATCAATGCGCGGGTCTGATGCTAATGCCGCTTTGTATTGGTTGGCACGAATGCTAGAAGCAGGGGAAGATCCTTTATATATTGCTCGTAGAATTGTCCGTTTTGCTTCCGAAGATATAGGCCTTGCTAATTCGCGAGCCCTAGAGCAAGCAGTAGCAGCTTATAATGCTTGCCATTTTATGGGGATGCCGGAGTGTAATGTTATTTTAGCACAGGCAGTTGTATATATGTCTAAATGCAAAAAATCTAACGAATTATATGAAGCTTATGGTAAGGCAGCGGCTGATGTAAAAAATCTTGGTAATTTACCTGTACCTTTACATATTAGAAATGCCGAAACGAAATTAATGGAGGATTTAGGTTATGGGAAAGGGTATAAATATGGTCCGGATCATGAATATAAGGAAGAACAAGAGTATTTGCCGGAGAAATTGAAAAATAGGAAATATTTAAAATAATTTTGTTGTTTACTTTATTGACATTTGTTATAATAACTTTACTGATGATTGTCTATATTAATGTAAATTAATTTTATTGATTATTAGCCAAATTAGATCCGGTCTCTATGGATTTAATCGTAATATATAATAATATTTGAAATTAGTTATTTGGAAACTAGATACTAGTAATAGAAATTGGAAAATAGAAAATGGTTAAAATATGTAGCATTTTACTAATTTCTAATTTCTATTCTCCATTACCAATTTCAAATTTCTAAACAGCTAATTTCTTAATAAATAACACACAAATATATGAAAAAACTAATCTTTTCTCTCGTATCTTTCATCAGTACTCTGGCCTTAATATTCTCTTCTTTTCCGGCTCAGAGTGTTTCTGCTGCTTCTTCCACTGCCGAACGTCTCGCCGGTCGGATAGTTCTTCAGGTACAAAATAACGGTGAAGCCTGGTATATTTCTCCAGTAGACTATAAAAGATACTATCTGGGAAGACCTCGTGATGCCTGGAATATCATGAGAGCCCTAGGATTAGGGGCAACTGACGCTAATCTCGCTCGCGTACCTATTAACGGTACTTCCTGGACTATTGATAAAGACATGATTAAGTACGTTAAAGGTAGAATACTAATCCAAGTACAATTACACGGTGAAGCCTGGTATGTCTCTCCCGTTAATCTCCATAGGTACTATATGGGACGTCCCGCTGATGCCTTTCAATTAATGCGCAATCTAGGACTAGGTATTACTAATTCTGATTTAGCTAAAATAGAAGTAGGGACAGTAAATGTGGATAATTCCACAAATAGTAATAGTACCGATAATAGTAGTGATAGTTCATCTGATAATACTACTAATAATCAAGCAAAAGAAGGTCAATTATCATCTGATAATTTTACCTATCAAGGCTCATTTATGCTACCCGATGAATTTGATTGGGGAGCAAGAGGGATAACCTATTATCCTAAGGGTAACAATGGTGCCGGATCACTTTTAATCACAGGATTTGAACTACCTAGAAATAATAATTATGAAGAATGCACTGATCCTGATAATTGTTTTGCTTATTATGGAGAAGTTAATATTCCTACACCAAAGGTAGTTAATAACTTCGAAGATGCATCTTTAGCTACTCTTCAGGGTAACACAATGCGGAAATTAGATGATGGTCGTGCTTGTTATGGAGATTGTTCCACTACCTGGATTTCTGATATTGAGTATGTTCCTAAGAATGGAACACAGACAAGTGATAAGCTATATGCTTCCAGAACACTTTGGTATGCAGAAGGCGATCTGGGTACTAATACTTTTCCTACTATTTGGTTTACAAATTTTAATGGTTCAAATGTACAAGGTTTGTTTAACGTTGGAAATAACGAAGATCCATTTCATGGTAGAAAAATGGGAGATTATCTTTTCAGTGTTCCTGATTGGTATGCAAATAAATATCTGGGAGGCCGAACTCTGGTAACTGGCCGTTCACGTGGTACTCCGGGAGTAATAGGCTCATCAAATACATCAGCTGGCTCTCAGGGGCCAACCATGTTTGCATTTAAACCATTTAGTAGTGATACTGCTTCTGGTAATTTGGATGCTTTGCCAATGTTATATTATAGGACTTTTTTCCCTGAATGTGCCGGACCAAATGTTGGCGATAAAGCAAATTGTGATTATCCAGATTTTACTATGAATGATACCTGGACAGGGGCTTCATTTGTTGAGACTGGTTCTAAAAGCGCTTTTATGTTGTTGGGTATTAAAGGCTTAGGTAATAATTGTTATGATAATGCAGATGGAAGCGGTATTGCTTGTAACGATCCATGTAGCGATGCTCATGGTTATCATTGTAATCCTTATGAACGTGAAGTAATCTTCTATGACGTAAGCGAAATAGGAAAAATAGCCCAAGGTGAAAAGGATCCTTGGTCTGTTGTGCCATATGAAATATGGCGTCCAGATGAATTCTTTTTTGACGGTCAGACATGCAGTGGTTTGGGTGGTATGACCTTTGATCAAGATAATAATAGATTATATATGATTGAAAAAGGACTTGATGGATTTAATAATATAAATAGAGCGGCAGTGCATGTGTTTGAAGTAAAATAAATTTAATGGTAGATTTAAATTGAAGATTTATCTATAATTTATTCAATTAAGCTAATGAATATGTAATCTTATTAGTTTAAAACCTTTTAAATAAAGATTTAGTTTAAAATAGGCTAAATCTTTATTATTTTAATATTGACAGTATTAGTGGGAAATGATATAGATAGTTCAGTTTTGTGGAGGGATTGTACTTTGGTTAGGGGGAGAGAAGGAAAGGCAGAAGATTGAAAAGGATATTGATAGTTGATGATGAACCCATACTTCTAGAAACAGTCGCACGTTGTTTAGAAGAAGAAGGTTTTTATGTGATTAAAGCTGGAGATGGTTTAAAGGCATTACAAAAAATAGAAGAAGAAGGGTTACCCGACTTAATTGTTACTGATTGGATAATGCCTATAATGGGAGGGAGCGAACTCATTTCAGCAATTATGGTAATGCCCGATCCTCCGCTTGTTATTGTAGTAAGTGGGGGTGCTTCTAATGCAACCAAACAGCCAGAACATGCTCTTCAAATGGGTGCAAAAGAAGTTATTATTAAACCGATTTCTGGGTTTGTATTAGCCAGAAAAATAAAAGCTCTCCTTGAAGCATAAACTCCGCATTATATTGTATTTCATACTTTTAGTGCGGAGAATAATCTTAAAATAATAAATTAAAATATATAAAAAAGACCGAAAATATTCGGTCTTTAATGTTTTTAAATGTTTTGAATAAATTATTTTTGTATTATTTTACTCATCGGATAAGAAATTTCGATTCCTTCTTGTTTATATTTTTTAATCAGTGCCTTAATAAATTCGTGCCTCACTCCGAATTTATCAGAAATATTTTCTACTCCCAGTATAACGATAAATTGGACATCTGACTATTATTGGATGTCAGTATCTAATATATTTTATTATATCAGGAGAAGAGGAAACTTAAAAATTAATTTTTGGTCTATTTAAAATTTTCAACTTCAAAGCTAAAATTTCATTTTCATAAATTTCTTTAGGCCATAATTTATAGAAAGAATTATTTCTGATTTGAGACATCTTAAGAATTCTATGATCGGTTTGACTGCCCCTGGTTATGCTTCGGAGATATGATTCCAGATCTTGCAACTGTACTTCAATGACAAAATCTTGGGGATTATTTAGAAAATATTGAAGTCTTCTATTGAGTTTTTCCTGGATAATTTTATTGCTATCAGAGATGGCAAGTATTTTCTTTACCTGTTCAACAGAAGGATGGGATAAGGTTATATCATAAATAGCTTTCCAAACGTAATAATCTTCAGCAGAATATTTATTTAACATTCTTTTATTAAACCTATGATAAGTATTTTTCTCTCTTTTGCGAGTCGAAGATCCTCCCAGAAATTTTTCAAGGTTATAGATGATATTTTTTATGTTATTTTCATGTTTTACAACTATTTTTATGCCGATAGTATCATGTATTTGGTTGGGGAACTCTAAATTTTTTCTAATCATTTTTTCTATAAAAGAGGCGTAATAGATTTGATCTCCTTTTTTAAATTTATTACGGCATTCAAAATTAATTATTTTATTTCCAGTATGAGTTTCAAAAGTATAATAATTTAATTTCTGGAGAGGGTATATTTCTAAGGCTAAATTTTTTCTTGTTTCTAGCTCTTGGTTATAAAAATACTTGGCCTTATTCTTATTTTTTGTATATCGAACATTATTTTTATGGTCAAGCCATAAATAGCACAAGCCTCTTTCGGCATTATTGAAACCGAGTCCTTTATTAAAAGCATTAATAACTTTTTTCATTTGAGAATCTAAATGTTCAACATGAATGCTCCTATTTATTCTAGCTATAAGTACTATTAAACCCAGTTTTCTTAAAAGTTCGAATTTCCTTCTGTTAGAGGGAGCGTTTTTATAAAGTTCAAGCATTTCATAAAGATCGTAGCATTCCTTGACTTCTTTATTTTCGCCTAGAATATTTATTAATTCTTGAGGGAGTAGAGCATTTCTTAAAATTTCTTCAAGAGCATTTGAAGTATGTACAGAATATTTTTTAAAAAAGACCATATTTTCTTGATATGATCTTGAGTTTTCTATGTCGTTGAATTTTATATTAATGTATTTATTCAGGTCCCTTTTTAATTCTGCTTTTGTTTTATCTTGTTTGGATATTTTTAAAAGAGTAATTCCTTCTTGGGAATTATAAATTATATTAGGATCTAAGTGAGCATATATTTCTCTGAACAATCCCATATTAGCTGGCATTTCATTGTACAGATAGTCTATGGTTAGTAGAATTTCTAAATTCTGGTTGTCCAGAGAAGGATTGCAACTAGAATATGACTTTATTCGATTGTTGAAATTTAAAATTTTCATACGGTATCTTATATTTGAATTTTAGCTATTATTAACAAAAAAAGCAATATTTACAATATACGCAAAAAGATTTATTATATTTTTAGGAAATAACTTGACAATTTATAAATAATTTTATAAACTTTATTATAGTAAAGTAATATATGAAAAATAACTGGGACAATAAAAAAACTAAAGATTTAATTAAGGTTATATTAGCTTTGAAAAAAGAGAATGAAGCTAAGATATTTTTTCGAGATCTTCTGACTGAAAAAGAAATTATTGAATTTGGCAATAGGTGGTACGCTGCCAATATGCTCAGTGAAAAGATTTCTTACAAAGACATTGAAAAAGAAACAGGCTTGAGTTCGAGGACTATCGCTAGAATTTCTAAGTGGCTGAAGACTGGCAAGGGTGGATATAGAAAAATGTTAAAAAGATTAAATCATCACAGAAACCTTTCTCATTTTGGGAAAAGGTTGTCTTGAAATTAATTAAATTTAATTTGAAGGAAGCCTCTTCCCGGGATAGGGAAGAGGCTTTTTGTATAAGACAAAAAGCTTTTGCACATTAGGAGATGATAGATGAGAATTAGGACGGCGCAAGATGCCGAAGCAGCCAGAGATTTGATTGGTGATCAGAATGTGGAGGCGTGCGGGAGAGCATTGGCTGATGGTGTTCAGGTCTGGTTTTTTCAGACAGAAAAGGAGATTGAGAATGATTCAGAATTAACAGAGCAAGAGAAGAGAGAGTGCAATAAAATTTTTCAGGAAGAAGGATTGGGTTATGTTGGATGGGTAAGACCACCCAAGCGTGAGCCAACACGTGAACAAATCATGTTAGGAGCTACTTCTTCTTCTTCTTCTTCTTGCTATGACTCTCATGGTAATTATCGAGGAGGCGGAGGAGGACGCGAGTCCATCCACTAGGCATTTCTATTATCATCAAAAAGCCCCACTATCTTTTTCAAGATAGTGGGGCAAATAATATTTATTTAAATTAAATTATTTCAAATACTCACTCAATTTATCCAAAGATATACTTTCCTGCTTACCACTTTCCATATCTTTAATAGTAATCTCATTTTTTTTCTTTTCATCTGGTCCTTGAATCAAGACAAAAGGAATCTTCTTTTTATCAGCATATTTTAGCTGCTTATCTAGTTTAACAGCCTCAAAATACATTTCACAATTAATATTTTTATCTAATAAATCCGAATACAATTTAAGTGAATCTGCTATTGAGTTTTCATCAAATATAGTAACGAGCGCTTTTGTTTTGGACTTAATATTTTTAAAAGTATCTATTTCTTCTAGAACAAGCATTATTCTTTCAAATCCAAAAGCCACACCCATGCCGGAGAATTCTTGGTCAGAAAATAATCCACATAAATTATCATATCTACCGCCACCACAGATTGATCCGAATTTACCTTTGGCATCAATAACTTCAAAAATAATACCAGTATAATAATCAAGGCCGCGAGCAAGAGATGGATCAAATTGTAAATATTTTTCATCAACACCTAATTTTTTAGTATATTCTAAAAAATTTTTAATTTCTTCTGTGTCATAATCTAATAAATTTTCTAAAGTTTTAATATTATTTTCTCCTGGTCTTAATTTCAGTAATATTTCTTCAGCGTTTTTTATTCCCATATCTATAAGTATGGATTCTGCTTTTTCTTTCCCTATTTTTTCTAGTTTATCTATTACCCTAATTACTTCTGTATTTTTATTTTCAGGTACTCCTAGATTAGATAAAATAGAGTTAATTAAACGCCTGGAATTGAATTTAATAATAATATCGGGCAAATTTATGGCTCTAAATACTTCAATAATAGTTTTAGCAACTTCAGCTTCGACTAATAAACTTTTGGTGCCAATAACATCAATATCACATTGGTAAAACTCTCTTAAGCGTCCTTTTTGCGGTTTTTCGGCCCGCCAGACTCTTTGAATTTGATAACGTTTGAAGGGCAGAGGCAACTCTCGCCAATTTGTGGCTGTAAATCTGGCAAAGGGGACAGTTAAATCATAGGGGAGTGCAAGATTTCTTTCACCTTTATCTTTAAAACTATAAGTAAGCCTGTCTCCTTCTTTTCCATATTTACCTAGGATAGTTTCGGCTGGATTAAGAATAGGAGTTTCAATTTGATCATAACTGAATTTTTCAAAAATACTTCTAATTTTATTCATTACTAAATTACGCTTAAGCATATCAATTGGCATCATATCTCTGGTCCCTTTTAAAATTTTTGGTTCAATTAATTTAGTCATAAATTTATATTTATATATCAATAACTCCGTTTTTAATCTTTATCTTTTCGTCATCTCTGATGATATATTTACCGCAATGAGGGCAAATATCTTTAGGTTTACTTTTAGCAATATTAATAGTTTCAATTAATCCTGAGGCTAGGATACCAGCTGGTAGAGCAAATAGTCCCATACCTAGTAAAGCTATTGCAGCACCTAGGACTTTACCTAGAATGGTTATAGGATAGACATCACCATAACCAACTGTAGTTAGAGTAGAAGCACCCCACCACATAGCGGCTGGTATATTAGCAAAAGCCTCTGGTTGCGCTTTATGTTCAATAAAATACATCATGCTGGAAGTTATCACTAATAATATCAGCACTACAAAAATAGCAACTAGCAACTCTTCTTTTTTAGATTTTGTTACCCTTCTAATAATCTTTAAGGATTTAACATATCTCTCCATTTTAAATAATCTAAATAATCTGACTAATCGCAGAGCTCGCAGAATAACTAAATCGAAAGTCATAAACATGGGTAAATAAAAAGGCAGGATAGCAATTAAATCTACTAAAATAATAGGCTGTAGAGCGAATCTTAATCTTCCTTTAATTAAGCCCTTATATCGCTCATCAGCATTGCATGACCAGAGACGAACGAGATATTCAACTGTAAAAATGATAACAGAGACGGTTTCAAATATTTTAAAGTAATAATCATAACTGGCGGAGATACTTTGGACAGTTTCTAATATAATAAATAGTACATTAAAAATGATTAAGATCATGATGAAACTATCAAATAAACGGCTAAAAATATTTTGCGGAGAAGATGCCTCTAATATATTAAATATATATTTTTTTGTTTTTTGGTACATTTATTTATATTTATAATAATTGAAAAATTTACATATTTTCCGCTTATCTGCTTAAATCCGCATTATCTGCTATAGCAAAATAGCGGATAATGCGGAATAAAACGGATTTAGTAAAAATAATAAAAATACTTATGTTCTATAGCATTTATATAATTCTATCAATTTTTTAGTATTTTTACCAGTACTTTCTAATAAAATCGTATTATCTATTTGTCTAACTGGCATTATATTTATGCTAGCATTGTCTATAAAATATTCATCATAATTTTTAATATTTTTCAGAGGAATATCATCTTCTTTTACTTTTAGGATTTGTGGTGCAATTTCTAAAATTATTTTACGAGTAATATCTTCTTTTTGGGTGGGATTATCAAAATATTATTTTTTATAACAAAAAAGCTGGATCTAGTACCTTCTCTAATATTTCCATCATGTTAGAATAAACAACAAAATCAAAAATAAAGCCTTATTAAAGACTGAAATATTAGCTTTTTCTGACTTAATTAATTGACTGTTTTTAATTACAAATTTATTCATATTAGAAAAATAATATTTTAAAACCTAAAATTATTATTATAATAAAAAAGAAGGTTCTAACTCCTTTTTCACCTTTTTTAAGGAAAAACTGAGAACCAAACCAGCCTCCCAGGGCATGTGCAATAAACATAGAAATTGCTAAGGGATAGTTAATAAATCCTGCTTTAATAAATAAAATTAGAGAAATCAAGCTGCCAAAGAAAATAGGCATTTTTCTATTACCCGATGATTCTAAGATGGTGTTGCTATATATCATAATCAAAAGATAAGTAAACACAACAGCTCCGCCACCACCTATTATAACGCTCAAAAATATAGCCAGTATTGCCATAGGCGGACCGATAATTTTTCTATGTTTGTATAATTTACCCTTTAAATTTTTTATAAAGGCTTTATTTTCAAGAAATAATAATATGGCAAAAATTATTATTATTGAACCAATAATTTTCTTTAAAATAAACTCATTTATATTTTCTACAAATAAATTACCAATAACTGCACCTATTATTCCAAAGATAGATAAAAATATAGTAATCTTATAATCAATTTTTTTCCACTGGGAAAATTTAATAAAGCCAGTAATATTTCCACCTAGAACCGTTAGTCTTCGGCAACCTAAAATTATAGGTAAGGGTATGCCTAAAGAAATTAATACCGGTGTAACAATTAATCCTCCTCCGCCCGCTAAAGAACTAAACCAAGCGCTTATAAAAGTAACAAGACTGGCAATAATGATTATATAAAGATCCATGATTATTTAAAGATAACATTAATTTTAGAACCTATATAGTTTGTAGCTAGGACTACTAAAATAGCAATTAATAAGTGTTCAGTAACTATTCGTCCGGCACTTTCTCTTTGTACTTTAGCAATGTAAAAACTGAAGGCACCAAGTAACAAAAGTCCCCAGGTAACGCTTATTATAACAGCAATATCTAGGGGCAGAAATAAAACTGGAAAAATAAAAGTAATAGCGAAGGCAAATTTAGTTATAAAAGTAGATATAGTTGATTCCCATATTTCTCCGGTGGTATTTCTTCTCTCGGCTTCTTCGGAAATATGGATGCCTAAAGCATCTGACATAGCATCGGCGATGGCAATAATCAAAATACCGACAATAACAGTAATCCTAGATCCAGTACCAGCATTAAGACCGACTATTAGGCCTAAAGTAGTTATTATCCCTGAAGTTAGGCCGAAACTAAGTCCGGTTTTTAATGATTGTTTCATAATTTTTTAAGTATAATTTAAAACCAAAGCTGCCATAAAGCTTAAAATAGTTCCATTAATAATTTCAACATATAGAAGCTTGTTAGGATAGGAAGATTGAATCCACATATCGAAGAAACGAGGAATAATTCTAATGCCGATTAATATTAGTCCGAATTGCAGAGGGTTAATAGGGGCAATGAATTCGTAGAAAATAGCCATAATTAGACAAGGGGCTAGTGTTCCTAAAAGGTACATATAAGTTATGTATTTTGTTTTGCTTTTCCACTTCTTCATGCCTGGATCGTTTTCTAATCTTTTGTAAATTTTTCCAACGGTAGGATTAACATATAAAACAGATCCTATCAAAAACCAAGCAATAGAAACAATAAAGCCGGAAAATAGAATATGGAGAATATTCATATATTTAAATTATTTTCTATCAAAAAATGGATTTTTAGCTTTAGCTGATAGAGGAATGCCGTAAGCAATTTTTATATCTTCTCCTAATAATTTCATTTTTACTGCTGTTTGTCCTACAGAATACATAATTCTATTATCAATTCGGTTATCGGAAGCCTTACTTACCATAGAACCGATAGCTATACCTAGATCTCCAGTATTGAAAATACAAGGATGACTGGGATTTTCTTTTTTTTCTCTGCAGCTCTTAAATCCGCATAATTTGCAATCAAGCCCCATAGGGCATATTTTTGTACCAATTAAAACAAGACATTCTGCTTGAAGAATATTTTGAGCATCGCGCTTAAAGAATTCCGGAGCATTTTCTTTTTCAGCCATTTCTATCAATTTATTCGAGACTTCTTTTATTCCTTCTTTTTCTAATAAGGCAATTTCCAAATTATCAATGCCGTGGGCTTTAGGAGCAGTACGAGCTGCAATTAACATTTTTTCAGCAATATTTTTTACTTGGTTTTCTTTTATGTTTTTTTCGAAGGTTATTTTCATTTATTTTGAAATTGAGTAATTAATTTTGTTGTACCTAAAACCAATAAAAAAGTTATCACAACTCCTAACAGCCCAGCTAATCCACTTGATATTATTTCATTATTAATTGCAGGAATAGTGTAATCAGGCAGGGGAGTAACAAAGGCTGGCGCTGCTTCATGTAGAAATTCATATTTTTCTGCTGCCCATTCTAAGCCATCGGGATAAGAAGAAGCAAAAGGGCTTAACATTAATCCGATTATAGCAGCTGTGATTAACGGTAAACCAAAAGAAAACTTTTTAGATTTTATTAATACTTTAGAAGAAAATAAATAAAAAGCTCCCACTGTAATTAAGGCTTCGCCAATTCCTATTAGAGCATGAACGCTAAGCATAGCTGGTAAAACTTTAGATAATTCTATTGTTTTAGAAAAAGTTAATTCTAGGCTGCAGGCGAGAGTTACCATGACAACGGATATCCAAGAAGCCAGACCTAAGTAAGAGTATTTTTTTAAGATAGATATTTTTGTTTTTAAAAAATATTGATTAATAAATCCTCCGGCCAGTGATCCAATAATAGCCATATTTAAAATATTAGCACCCAAAACTGAGAGTCCGCCATCAGCGAAAATTAAGCATTGGATAGTTAAAACGATACTCATAACTAAAATACCTAAAGGCATGCCAAGCAAGGCTGTGGCTAGGGTTGCTCCAAGTAAGTGACCCGATGTTCCATTTTGCACTGGAAAATTAATCATTTGACTAGCAAAAATAAAAGCAGCTACGGCGGCGATATATAAAGCTCTCGGCTTATTCTTTGATTTTATTACTAAATAAGCGGCGAGAGAAATTCCGGCTACGCTAACAGCGGCAGTGATCGGGCAAATTGGTCCTTGGACCATGTGGCTGGGGATATGCATTTTGTTTTAATTATTTATGAATAAATTTATCCCAAAAATTTTCTTACATGAGCAGCTCGCAAAATACTTTCGCTTAAATTATCGTCATTGCATTTTTTAAGTTTTTCTAAAATATTATCAGTTATTTCTTTGTGCTTTTTGTTGGTTTTATAATCATAAGCTTCTTGTATTTCATCTTCGCTATCTAGCTCTGTGCTTTCAGCAAAGAAAGGAGAATTAACATTATCAGGATGTTGAGTGCTCATGCATTTGGGGATTTGGGACATAAGGGATCTGATTAATTAAGTTTTTAACCTTCGTTTAAGTAAAATTATTGTTTTACTAAGGCCATGTTTTATTTTCTGCGAATAATTAGACTAAGACTGTGTTAATCTCTTACCTATTTTAACTAAAAATAAGGCCAACATTGCTCCCAGCAGTATGCCGGCGCTATTTATTAATACTATTTCCAGTGATTGTTGAAAGAAAATGTGATTATTAGAAAAGGATATTCCTAAAATTACCAGGGGAGGTAGCAGAGCAATAGCTATAGCAATACCAGTCATAGCTTCCAATGCTTTTGGCCATAAGAAGCAAAACATTCCTGCAAATCCTGACACGAAAGCAACAATAAAATACAAAATTATATCAGCTTCTATTCTTTCTATTAGCTCTTTCCCCCCAAGGTCGATTTTAAAAAACATGGCTAATATAGATGATAATGCTATTACTAAGACAAAACCGATCAATAAAAGAAATAATGATTTTATAAAAACTTTCCAATCACCTTGGAAAAGAGAAATCACAATAGCAATAACAGGATATAACAAGGGTGATAGCACCATTGATCCAATAATTATGGCTGAACTGCCCATGACAAATCCTATAAAACAGATGGTTGTGGCACAAATAGTAAAAATAAAAAAATAAAAATCATATCGGGCAAAATATTCCAGAAGATCAGAATATGATTTTTTAAGATCAATTTCCGTTAGTTTTGTTTTCATTTTTTAATTTTAATTATATATAAATAGCCTTCTTGTTTATTAAGACTATTTGAATTAGAGAATTAATTGCTAAAATAAATTAGAAAAATTATCTTTTTAATAAAAATATATCAACTAAAGAAACTAATAGCTTCTGATCGTAATCTGCATCTGTGTTTTTATGCTGGTCTGTATTTCTATTTGTATATATTTTTACTGATTTATAAAGATCGTCATATTTCTCAAAATGAACTTCATATATACAATAGCCAGTCCAACTTCGGTGGAAGTATAATATATTTTTTTCGTAAAATATAAACCACTTATCTTCCATTTGCCTGGGAATAAAACCTTTCTTTATTTTTTCAATTTCAGCGGAATTATATTCTAATTCAATTTCCAGCCTTTCCTTTTCAGGGGGCAGGGGAACTATTTTCTGCCAGTCATTTCTAGTGGCATTTGTTTTATTATTTTGCATAAATTTATTTTTTATACAGACAATTTATTCTCAGGATATTTCTAATTTTTATCTCGCGGGTGATCTCAAGGATATTAGTAATGAAAAATATTTAAAACATGGGCAAAATAAATATTTACTTATAATAATTATTCTCCAGCTACCTCTTGCTCATGGCTATTTTCCATAGATTTTTTAAAAATGCTCCAAGCTATTCCAGCCTCTTTGTTTGCTTCTTCCATTTGTTCCATAAGAGTTTTTAAAAGTTCAGTATCAGGATTGTCTTTTCTTTGTTCTTCATTTATTTTTTCAAGTGTAATTCTTTGTTTTTCCATAGCTGTTATTATTGCTTCATAACTTTTATCTTTTTCATTTTCAGGATTTTCCCTAAATTGTTCATTCATGTTTTTAGTTAATTATTTTTTGTTAATATAATATAAGTATACTATTTTTTATAAATCAAATCTAACTTTTCCTCTCTTGATAATTTTTTTATGCGCATTTCTTCTTTTGAAGCTTGGGAACGGTTATTAAATTTTTCAGAGTAAACTAATTTTACCGGTTGCCTATTACGCGTATATTTTGCACCTAACTTTGATGAATTATGCTCCTTGATTCTTCTGGATAAATTAGTGGTGATGCCGGTATAGAGAGTGTTGTCGGAGCATTTGAGGATGTAGAGGTGATACATGATTATTTTGCTACTTTAAATGGTTTTCCGTGGCCAGGGATTATATAGTCTGCAATTTTTAAAATTTTATTCCTGCTTTTGCGTAAGGCAATTTTATTTTTTATGTATGGATCATTAAGATTTAATAAACTTTTTTTATCTGTATGCTGTATTTTATTATCCGGCCACCAGAATAAATCAGCAGCAATGGCAACTTGGCCATATCCTTTGGTATCTACTAAAACACAGCAATGAAATTGATCATGGCCGGGAGTGGAAATAATTTTGATATTAGTGCCGGGTATTTTATGCTTATGTTCTACGATTTTACCATCAAAAGAATAGATAGAGCTATTATCTATAATTTGAGCATTTTCAAAAATACCAGCTAGGAGGCAGTGATCAAGATGAGTATGAGTCAGCACAACATAATTGATATCTAGGGGACTAAGATTTTCATTTTTCAGAGAAGTAATTAATAATTTACGATTCAGGCCGGTATCTACTAAGATATTAAGATTATGGTCGTGAATAAGAGTAACTGATGAAGAAGCATATTCATTATGATTAATTTCTTTGACATAACCCTCAATTAATACTTTTATTTTAGGCATCTCCGAATTATTAAATTTTTATATATTGTTAAGCTATCTTTATTGGCAATCTATTTCTTTAAATTTTATTCCTAAAACTGGACCATTATTATTCGGGTCGCGCACAATCTCTACTTTGAATATGCCACGATCTGTATCTAGGCTAGTCATATCACCTGGCTGTTTCTGCTGTGAATTTTCGATCAGGTCATTAACGCTGTTGATTTTTGATCCATCAACATCGGTTACAATATCGCCAACCATTAGTCCGGAACTTTCTGCTTTTGAAAAATCAGCAAAACTTATGACAGTCAAACCGCAAGTTTTTGTTTGTTGATTTTCAATTGGTGGCTGGTTATCTTTTATAAATAAAATTGAAATAAAATAAAAAGAAAATGGGTTTAAAATTAGGACAATAATAACTGATACTAGGAAATGATGGTAATTAAAGGGTTTATGAATTGATTTATAAATTCCGATTAAACCGCAAACAAATGGATAATACACGATGCCAACTAAGATTAAATTTAAGCCAATAATCAAAATAAATTTAGTTAAAGATAGATTGGAGAATATTTGACCGTAACCCCAGGTTGGAATATTGGTAATTATAACCAGGTATAATATGGTTATAGCTAAATCAAGTAAAATTTTAATGCGTGTCGGTTTTATTATTTCTTTTAGCATAATTGTTTTTGATATAAATAAATGGTTTATAAAATGTTTCTTATTTATTTTACTTAACGTATCTGAAGATCCGACGTTCGTCTTAGCGGATGTGGTTTCGGCCTTTGCTGATATTCAGTGTTAGGCGATTCTTTCTTTCATTTTCTATCTCTTTTTTCAAACTCACCAAAAACTCTAACCGCTTCTCTAAGATAAGGATGTTTTTCTTGCTCTGGTCCCCAATGAATTTGTCTCAGTTCTTTTTTGGTAAAACTTGTTGATTCTTTAACTTTCCAGACCGGTAATGTTTTCCAATCTTTGACGAATATAAAGTCGTCCCAATTTATAAACACTTTACTATCATCATCTAGATATCTGACGCATTCGCCACCAAGAATTGTTTGTGCCCAACGTCCATCAATTTTGACAACATCTAATAAATTGGGGCGAGGTGTTGGTTCTGTAGATTCTTTGTTTTCGAATGCTTTTTGTTCTTCGGACATAATATTGATTGGTTTAAAAAATGAAAGGCAATTTTGTCTATGCGTTGTTATCCGATGTTTCGTAAGTAAACTCTCCGACTTTTTTTATTTGGTAAATATACTTTAACCCCCACCATCCGCGCCCCATTATCCAAAATGGAGCGGAGCGGAATTTTGGATAACGTTCGCCGCTATGCAACGTTTTTTCTGCGCCGAATAAGCCGAAGGCAGGCGCAGAAAAAATGTGGCGAAGCCCGAGCACCGCAGCGACCAACGGGAGCGAGGAGCGGAGCGTATAGCGGCTGTTGTGCGAAGTACATAACTTTACCATTTAAAAGATATTAGGATTTATAGTAAGCACAATGCTAAATTTGCAATGGTAAAACTTTAAAACCATGTCCTTTATGTAAAATATAATTAAATCTTCTTTGCATCATTTGCAATTGCAGAAATAATAGTTAATGGCCCCATTATAAATGTTACAATCAACCCATAAATACGCAAATATTTTATAGAATTCCCTGCATCAAAGACCCACAAAAATGGATATCCACTAACACCTGATATAATTGCTATAAGAAAAAGGACATATTGAAAATACAGAATACCAGGCCAGAGGAACGAAAAATAATTTAATATTTTTCCCATAAATGAAGATTTACGGAATACTAAGTCTCGTTTTATAAACAATATTGCAGCAATGGAAATGATCATAAATGTCGGAGGTGCTAATCCACCTCCGAATAACAATATTGATATTGTCAATAAAACTATCCATAAAAGGTTGTGCTTTTTATCAATAAATATAAATGCCCATACAAACAAACATACGCTTATTATGATAGCAAGTATTCCAGTTACTAAATAATTTGGGATTATAGTTAATGCTGGCTCCCCTCCGAATTCCCAGAAGCGATGCGCTGGACCTATTGCCAAGATCTTCCCTATTTTTACTGGCACATTTCCCTGTAGTATTTCAAAAAAACCATGAATGATACTTGCGACACCACTAAGTATACAGAAAGAGGTTGCTGTTTTTTTAATTGCGTGGTTAATATTCATTTTTCTGTCCTTTTAATAAAATTAAACTAAATATTATCGGTAAAGTTATGTATTGCGTCCAATGGGGCGCGGATAAACGAAGTTGTCTAATATGTAGCGAAGCGGAATATTAGGCAATTTCGTTTATGCGCTGTTATCCGATGTTCCGTGAGTAGCACTAGTGACTATTTTTTATTTGGTAAATATACTTTAACCCCCATCATCCGCGCCCCATTATCCAAAATGGAGCGGAGCGGAATTTTGGATAATGTTTGCGTGTATCTGAAGTTTTCATCCCGACTTTAGCGGAATTATTTTGATTATCAGATAAGCTTAATATTTTAAACTCCACCCAAACCTTCATCAAATAAAGGGATGAAAATTTGGGCGGAGGAAAATTGGCACTCCTATAGGATTTAATTGACGCCAATTTTCCGTAGCCAGATACACGCTGTTATGTAATGTAGCCAGAAATTTCTATTCCTTTAAAAAAGAATTTTTTGGCAATTTATTTTCCCTCGATAATCTCTAGTACCTTTTTGGCAGCTCCTTGGCTTTTTAGTGCTTTAAATATATCCCATTTAAGTTCGAATCTATCTTGACCAAAAGTTTCCTTCGTTTCTTCAAGGCCATCTATACCAAGATAAAGCCAATTATCTATAACTTTTTCTTTATAATCTGGATCTGTTGATTTTACCCACGCGTGCTCCATGCCTTTAGCCTCTTTTGATAGATTTTCTTTTATCAATGCATCGACTCTTTCAGCTTCATTTTTTAACCATTCTTCATTGCTTAACATTTTTGCAACTAAATCATTGGCTTTTTCTCCGCGTTTTTCGGGAGACATTTCAGGCGTTTTTTGTTCAGGTACGCCCATACCCATTTCTTCATTTTTCATAGTTATATTAGTTAAAATTAAATTATTAATATAATATCGTAAGTTATGTCGACCGTTGAAATAAATTGCCAAAAAATTTAAAAAATAACAAAGAAATCTCTGGCTATTTCACATAACGTATCGGCACATGCGAAGTTGCGCCGTGGATTATTGATTAAATTTGTTAATATCACTTTACTTGATTATATCACTAAACCTGCCATTTCGTCAGCGCAATTTGGGAGAGGAAATTTTGCAAACCTTGAATTATAATTGCGCAAAATTTCCGAACTGCATGTGCCGTGTTGTGCGATGTTGTTCTAATTTTTTAATTCCTTAAGTTTTTGATCCCACCATTCTTTTACGGCGTTGATGTGTGCTTTATGACCAACTTTTCTGAAATATTCAAACTTCTCCTCAAAAACTTTATGATGTTTTTTTAAGTTTTCGGGACTCTGTAAAGCCCACAACGAATGCTTAAGTTCGACACTTTCTTTTTTGACCAGATATTCCGCAGGTAAGTACCTGTTTGCTGACACATCAAAGTCTATTGGCACCACTAGAAAATTATAATTTTTATCAAGTATTTTTTTAGCCAAAACCTTAATTCGCTTCTCACGTGTTTGCTCGCAGAAGATGAAAAAATTGGCATTTTTAATTTTCCGTTTCTGAATTATCTCATTACTGTTTAATAAATTTTCCAAAGTCGAAAGGGATTTATTTTCCGGAATAAAAAGCCAATTTTTGGTCATTGGTTTTAAAAATGGTCGTTCCTTAATCAAAGCACCAAACAATTTTATCATCTCATCGGCTTCAGTACGCTTGTATGGTTTCAACATATCTGTTTCGCCACCACAAGTAATGATTATCGGTTTATCAATCTTGTTTTTTACCACAAAACTATAAATCTTATTAAAGGCCATTTTTAAATAAAAATTATAATTTTCGTCTTTCAGGATATTCTTGGGAACTCCGTACCCGAAAACTAAAAAAACATCATTCATATATTTGATAAAAAATTAGAACAATTTCGTCCAACTGGTTATTATCTAAACTTTTTATTTTTTAATATCAATAAATTGTATATTATACTAACTTATGATATATTTTATCTATACTTGGAATTATACTAATTTATCAATAAACGTGCAATCAATTTTAAAAAAAACAGAAAATTTATTAAAATTAAGAAATTACAGCAGAAAAACTATAAAATCTTATTTATTTTATATAGAAGAATATCTTGATTTTGCTAAAATAAAAATGATAAAAGAAAAGAATAAAGCTATTGAATTGTTTTTAATAGAAAAACAAGAGAAGGGAAATTCGTCCCAAACAATTAATTTGGCCCTAAATTCCATTAAATTTCTTTATCGTGAAGTTTTAAAATCGAATGATAAAATTAATTTTAAATGTGCCAAGAGAAGTAAAAAATTGCCAGTTGTTTTATCTAGGGGAGAAATCGAAAAAGTTATTTTACAAATAAATAATTTCAAACACAAGCTAATGGTTTCCCTGGGATATGCTGCTGGACTTAGAGTCAGCGAAGTCATAAATCTTAAAGTAAAAGATATTGATTTAGAAGAATTAATTATTCATATTAAAAACGCCAAGGGTAAAAAAGATCGCATTACAGTTTTTCCAGAAAAATTAAAAAATAATATTCAAAATTTAATAGTTGGAAAAAATAATAATGATTTTATATTTGAAAGTAATCGTGGTGGTAAACTAACAACTGCTTCTTTGCAAAAAGTTTTTCATAGGGCGCTTGAAAAGACAGAAATAAAAAAGGAGGCAACCTTTCATTCACTACGTCATAGTTTTGCTACTCATTTATTGGAAAATGGAACCGATGTACGTTATGTTCAAGAATTACTCGGACATCAAAATATTAGAACGACTCAAATTTATACTCAAGTAACTAACCCAGCTTTAAAAAATATAAGAAGTCCGTTGGATAATATTTAAGCTTATAAAATGAAAAAATTAAAAAACAAAATAGTAATATATCAAGGTAAAAACGGAGAAATAAAGTTTAGAGGAGATTTTTCCAAAGATACTATTTGGGGAACGCAAAAACAGATTGCGGATGTTTTTGGAGTTGAGAGATCTGTTATCACAAAACACGTAAACAATATTTTTTCTAATGAAGAACTGAATAAAAAAGCAGTATGTGCAAATTTTGCACATACTGCAGAAGATGGAAAAACATATAATACAAATTTTTATAATTTAGATATTATTTTAGCCGTTGGCTACAGAACAAATTCAGCAAAAGCTATTGAATTTAGGAAATGGGCTACAAAAATCCTAAAGCAACACATAACAAAAGGCTACACTATAAATCCCAAAATAATTGAAAAAAACTATCAGTCTTTTATGGATGCGGTAGAGAAAGTGCAAAGATTACTGCCAAAGGGAAATAAAATTTCCAATGAAAATATTTTAGAATTAATAAAATCATTTGCTTCAACCTGGTTTTCTTTGGAGTCTTTTGACGAAGATAATCTACCCCAAAATGGCTATACTAAAAAAGATGTTAGGATACAAGTTGATCAGCTTTATAAAGATATTGAAATATTTAAAAGACAATTAATTAAGAAAAAATTAGCTACAGGGTTATTTGCACAGGAAAGAAGCAAAAAGGGTTTAGAAGGCATCATAGGCAATGTTTTTCAAGCTGTTTTTGGTACTGAAGTTTATGAAACTATTGAAGAAAAGGCGGCTCATCTATTATATTTTTCTGTAAAAAATCATCCATTCAGTGACGGTAATAAAAGAACCGGCGCTTTTATATTTATTTGGTTTTTAAATAAAATAAGATTTGACTATAGGAATAAAATAACTCCGGAAGCCCTAACTGCTATTACGCTGTTTATTGCCGAATCTAAACCTCAAGAAAAAGACAAAATGATTGGGTTGATTTTGTTGATGTTAAAAAAATAATAATCTTCATATGCTCGACAAACCCTCAGAGGAAATAAAACAAAAGCTAAATATAGTTGATATCGTAGGAGAATATGTACAGCTTAAGAAAGCAGGCCAGAATTATCGCGCTTGTTGTCCTTTTCATAATGAAAAAACTCCTTCTTTTATGGTTTCGGAGGAAAAGCAAATTTTCAAATGTTTTGGATGTTCGGAAGGTGGGGACGTATTTTCCTTTATTATGAAAATAGAAGGCATAGAATTTATAGATGCCTTAAAATTGTTAGCTGATAAAGCTGGAGTGGAGTTAAGAAGACAGGATCCGAAAGAGCAGACTAAAAGAAATAGAATATTAGAAATTCTAGATTTAACCAGTAAATTTTTTAATAAAGCCTTATTCGAAAGTAAAGAGGGAAAAATAGCTCGAGATTATTTAGCCAAAAGAAAAATGGAAAGTATTACCCAAGATGAATTTATGATTGGTTATTCCCCTGACTCCTGGGATATGTTAACCCGCTTTTTAAAGAGGAAGGGATTTAAAGATGAGGAAATAGCGGAGTCTGGTTTAGTAGTGCGCAAAGATAACGGATTAGGATATTATGACCGATTTCGCGGCCGATTAATGTTTCCCATTTGGGATGTGCATGGTAATGTGATTGGCTTTGGTGGGAGAGTTTTAATTGGCGATGAAAAGCAGGCTAAATATATTAATAGCCCACAGGGTTTTGTTTACGATAAATCGCGCATCTTATACGGAATAAATAAAGCTCGCCAAGAAATTAGAAAGAAAGATCAAGCTATAGTCGTAGAAGGATATATGGATACTATTACTTCTCATGAAGCGGGTATAAAGAATGTAGTATCAGCTTCAGGTACAGCACTCACAGGTGAACAAATAGACTTATTAAAAAGATATACTAATAATTTAGTGCTTAGTTTTGATATGGATGCAGCCGGGGATCTGGCTACCAAAAGGGGGATTGATATGGCGCAAATCAAAGGTATGAATATTAAGATTTTACAAGTACCTTCTGGCAAGGATCCAGATGAATGTATTAAGGAGAATGTGGAATTATGGAAGGAATCAATTAAGTCTGCCAAATCTATTATGGATTATTATTTCGAGAATATTTTAAAAAATTTAGATTTAAATAAGGTAGAAGATAAGAAGTTCGCTGCTGCCGGATTGCTTGCTCAAATAAAAAATATTCCTGATAAAATTGAGCAAGTTCATTATCTGCAAAAATTAGCCGGACTATTGAATGTAGAGGAGAATATATTGCGGGAAACTATGAATAAACAGAGGAATGAGAGAAATCATGAAAAAGAAGCAGAAAAAGATGTCATTAGTGAAAAAGAAAAGGAAGCTGATATTTTGGCCAGAAGGCTTCTTAGCATGCTCTTGGGGAAAAGCAAGCTTATGGAATTTGTTAAAAATAATATCGAGTCAAGCTTTTTACCAAAAAACATTATTCCACTTTACAGCGAGTTAATAAATGAGTATAATAACTTAGAAAATAATTTTGACAGCAACAAATTTATAGAGAAAATAGAGAAAAATAATCAGGAAATTGCCTTTAAAGCAAAAGAGTTTTTATTATATTTTGAAAGCGAATTTACCGAAGAAGAATTATCAGATTTTGAAGAATTGAAAAGAGAAGCCTTATTAATAGCGAAAAGGCTTGAAAGAATTTATACAAGCCAAAAATTAGAAGAAATAGAAAAAGAGATGAAAGAGGCAGAAAGCATAGGCGACGATAATAAAATAACTAAATTAACTGCTGATTTTAATAAAATATCATCAAGTTTTAAATAATTTTCAAACATTTTTAAATAAATGCCCAAAAAAAAGCCTAAATTAAAAAGGAAAACAAAAAGAAAAATTATTAAAAAGGTGAAATCTAAAAAATCTAAGAAAAGAGAAAAAAAAACATTGAAGAAATCCAAAAAGACTATAATCAAGAAAAAAAAGAAAAGTATTTCTAAAAAAAGCAATAGGCCAAGCAAAAGAAATAAGACTCAAAATAAGCCTAAGAATAAAAAATCTAAAGCAAAAGCAGAGCCTAGTGTTTATTATTGTCGTTCTTGCAGGAAATATCATACTAAAAGTTCGAAGATAGGGAGAGAACATTCAAAACCGATAACCAGAAAAGAAATTAAACCTAAAAAAATAGTATTGAAGAAAGAAAAGTTTGGGAAAAAAGAGATAAAAGTTAGAGAAGAAAAATTTGAAGTAAAACCTATTGATCAAACCAAAATAGATTATTTGGTAGAAAAGGGGAGAGGGCAGGGCTTTGTTACCGAAGATGAAATCTTACATAATATTCCTGATGTGGAAGAGCATTTAGATGAGGTGGAAGAATTTATTATGAAACTGTTTAAATTTGGGATTGATATAGTCAGATCTCAGGAAAAATTACTGTCAATAGTGGAAATGGATACAAAAGAGAAAGCATCTAAACCAAAAGTTGATCTTTCTATGATTTCACCAGATTCTATACAGATGTACTTGAAAGAAATAGGAAAAATCAGCCTTCTGACTGCTCAAGAAGAGGTGGAATTAGCTAAGAAAAAAGATAAGGGAGACAAAGATGGATTTAAGAAATTAATTGAAGCCAACTTAAGATTAGTTGTGTCTATCGCCAAAAAATATACTGGTAGAAATTTAACCTTGCTTGATTTAATTCAGGAAGGAAATTTAGGATTATTTCGAGCTGTAGAAAAATTTGATTATAAAAAAGGTTATAAATTTTCTACTTATGCTACCTGGTGGATCAGGCAGGCTATTACTAGAGCACTAGCTGATCAATCAAGAACAATCCGTATTCCGGTGCATATGGTAGAGACGATTAATAAATTTACTCAATTAGAAAGAAGGCTGGTACAAGATTTAGGCAGAGAACCTATGCCCGAAGAGATTGCGGCAGAAATGGGAGTCGATATTGACAAAGTTCGTGAAATTATTAAAATCTCACAAGATACAGTATCTTTGGATACTTCAGTCGGCGATGACGAGGATGATAGTAAATTGTCTGATTTTATTCAGGATGTTAAATCAATCTCACCTGATCAATCTGCTGCCAGAAGACTACTGAAGGATCATATTAAAGAAGTAATTAGATATTTAACTCCCCGAGAGCAGAAAATTTTGGAAATGAGATTTGGTTTAGTAGATGGAGTGGGGCATACTTTAGAAGAAGTTGGCCAGGAATTTGGTGTAACACGGGAGAGAATTAGACAAATTGAAGCAAAGGCGTTAGAAAAAATTAGGGCGCATGAATTTGTGCAGAAGCTTAAAGAATACTAGAAGAATTTATAATTTATAATGTAAAATTTAGAATTAGTTCATTTTTACAATTTATATTCAATGTTCCGAGGTAGCGCAGTGGTAGCGCAGTTGGCTGTTAACCAATTGGTCGTGGGTTCGAATCCCACCCTCGGAGATGAAAAATCATCCTTAAACAAGGATGATTTTTTTATACCCTTTGGATAGCTTAGAATCTCATAGATTTTTTAATTGATATTTACTAGAATAAAGATAAAATAGTCATAACTATAATTTTTTGCTAAAATACAATAATCATTTAGATTTTTAAATTTATGTCTGATAAAAATAAGAAAAAAATTAAGAATATTCGTAATATTGTCAAAGATATTATTAATCTAGAAAAACAACTAGGGAGCCTTAATGTTTATGAAAAACAATTACAAAATGTTAAAAAATATCGAAAACAATTAAAAAACATAAAAAAATGAGAGGGGAACTAGAAAAGTCAATTAATGGTGGGAAAGAACATCCTCAAGTTGAGGAGAAGGAAGTTAAGTCGGAAACAAAAGATAGACAAGAAATTATTGATATGACACCAAAACAATTAAGAGAATACTTTATTGATTTAGAAGAAAATGACCAATTGCAGCCTTTTCTTGAAAGAGCGATAGATGATGAAATTCTTGTTGCACAACTTAGCTATTGGGAAAAGTGGCTAAAAAAACAACAACGGGATTTGTTTGAAGGACTTATTTCAAGGAAGAAAGAGATGTATCCTGGTGATAAAGAAAGCATGCCACTAGAACTAGATAAAAAGTTTTCTAATGAAGAATTAGAGATAATTCTATCTAACGTAGGTGCAATTCAACTAACCCATGGATGTTCGAAAGGATGTCCTTTTTGTGGTCTTGATGCCGTTCCAGGGGTGAGAGATTATATCCCTTATGCCCAATTAGCAAAAATGTTCCAAGACTATGGAAAACAAATTGGCAAGACTAGACCATTATTATATTGGGCTTCAGAGCCATCTGATTATAATATTGATGATAAAACATATGAGGATGTTCATGAGTTGGCTGAAAAATATGCTGGTTATGCTCCTCATGTAACTTCAAAAGAAATTGATGATGAACAATGGCTGGAATTTCTTAACTTATTGGGCAAAAAAAGAAAGGTCAGAGCTAGCGTATATGGACAAAAAAAGGAAAATATAGATCGAATTTTTGAGCAGTATAAGGATATTAGCTTAACTGGTATTGAGGAGGAACATCAAATGGGTATAGGAGTTTCTTCAATGAGGAAGAAGGAAGAAGTTACAAGAGGTATTGCTTGTTTTGATGGGATGTTAATAACTCCAAGGGGATTATTTAATGTCATACAAACCATTATTACTGAAAAAAATCCCCAGGGGTTAGAAATTGTTCCTTTTGAAGGATTAAAAAGGAGAGAAATTAGAAAAGGAGAAAAATTGGAAAGAGTTTTAGCCGATTTTTTAGTTCCAATCTCTTTTCAAAGGCTATCGGTAGGAGATTGGAGGAGTAATCCAATAAATTCTATTAGGTTATTAGATAAAGACAATGAAAGAAGGATAATTATTTTAGATGATAAATCGGAAGTAGTTCTTGAGTTACAAAATTTTAAGAGTGCAAAATATATTAATAAAAAAAGAAAAGAGTTTCATGACTTAATCGAGACAGAGAAGCAAGCCAGAACAGAAGGTGATAAATCAAAATTGAGATTAGTTAGGGACAGAGGGAAAACAACAAGAGAAGATATTGAACAAAAAGTACTTGAGGAAGTAAAAAATAATTTTAGTGAAAATGGCAAGATAAGAAAAATATCATTAGACGATCTTGTAAGGATAAAAAGTACTTCGCTAGAAAAAGCAATAGGAGACTTTAAAACTGGTAGGATCGCTGTTCTTCTTTATCGGGATAGAGAAAAGGATAGTTTTAAGAAAGAATTAGAAGAACTTAAAAAGGGTGTGACTAGACTTTTTAAGTTAACAGAAAAAAATGGTGATTGGTTCATTGATTGTGAAAATAGTGAATTTTCCTTTGAATATCCTAGATTTAACTATCCTGGCAGTAAGGTAACGATTGATATAGTGTATAGGATTTCTCGAAAATTAAACGAGAAAGAAAGCAAAATAGCAAGAGCATTGAAGGGCAAGATTGACGAAGATATTGAACGTAAGCCTAATTTTTCTGTAAATGAAATAAGGGAAATTTTGGACAAAAACATTTCTTTTGATATAATTTTAAATAAAGTTAGAGTAACATTTTGAGAGTAGTAATTTATTGGCTAGAATTGCATTATTCTGTTGCAAAATACTTAATTCATTTTTAATCTTATCCCAATCTAGTGTTCTAAGTTTATTTATCAAGGGGAGCTTTGGATATAAATAAAAATTTAAAAATATAAAAAATTAAATAAAAAACCATGCTATCAAAAATTCCCACTAAAGAAAGTAATTTATCAAAAGAGCAGACTGACTTAGAATTACTTCGCGCTGGCATATTGGCAGAATTAGATGCTATTAATTTATACGAACAAATGGCTGCAACTACCGACGATGAAAATTTAAAAAAAGTTTTCATGGAGGTAGCCAAAGAAGAAAAAACACACGTTGGAGAATTTCAAGCCATGTTATTGGAACGGGATAGTGAACAAGTAGAAGAATTAAAGAAAGGGAAAGAAGAAACTGAGGAAATCGCTGGTAAATAAAAATACTAAATTTAATTTAAAAAAAGGCCTGAATTACCAGGTCTTTTTATTCTCTCCTACTTTTATCTAGCCAAATAATAGTTTTTTGCTGAACCTTTTTAGGCAGTTTCAGGATTATTTCATCTTTATTCCCCCCATGAACCGATTCAACTTTTTTTTGATTAGAAGCTAAAGTCAATTTATCAATTTTCATTTCATACTCGTTTTGCGGAGTTAATATATTTACTTTTTCTCCTTGATAAATTTCATTTATAATTAAAAATCTACCGGTATAATCATCTATTTTTTTAATTAATTTTCCCGCGAAAATATGAGGCGGATCCATTTTGCCATGAGTGGTAGTTTGTCTGGGAGCACTAAAGAAAAATCCTTCATCAAATTCTCTTTGATTAGATAATTCAAATTGCTTTTTTAATTTTTGAGCTTCTTTTTTATAATTTTTCGAATTATTTTTGATTAGATCCAAAGCTTTTCTGTAAGCCTTGGTAACCTGCGCTACATAAAATAAACTACGGCCTCTTCCTTCAATTTTAAAAGAAGAAATACCAGCCTTAATTAAATCCGGCAGATATTCAATCATACACATATCATTGGCATTGAAAATATAAGTGCCATTTAGATCTTCCTTAACAGGGACTTTAATGCCCGGCCGCATAAATTCTTCTAATTCTCTGTATTGCCAGCGGCAAGCATTTTTACAAGTACCAATATTAGATCGGCCTTGATTTCCTAAGGCGGAAGTAAGCATACATCTTCCAGAATAGGCCATGCACTGGGCACCATGGATAAATGTTTCCAACTCGATTTCTTTAACTTTCTTATTAATCTCTTCTATTTCTTTTAGATTACATTCTCGAGCAAGTATTACTCGCTCAGCTCTTTGTCTTTTCCAGAATTTTACGCTTTCAATATTCAAAGTGTTAGCTTGAGTAGAGATATGGATGGGAATATTTGGTGCTAATTTTTTGGCCAGGCTGAATACTCCCGGATCGGATATTATAAAAGCATCAGGCTTTATTGCTTTTAATTTTTTTAAAGCTTTTTTTATGATATCTATATGATAATTGTGAGCGAAGATATTTAAAGTTATGTAGACTTTCTTTTTGTGCTGATGAGCGTAATTGATAATTTTCTCCAATTCGCTCATATCAAAATTACCCTTATATGATCTGAGGGCAAAGATATTAGTACCGCAGTAGATAGCGTCTGCGCCGAAATCTAAGGCGTATTTAGCTTTTTCCAGGGAGCCGGCTGGGGAGAGTAATTCTGGTATGTTTTTAGGCATATTTTTTCATTTTTTATGCTAGTAGTGTATAATGTAGGAGGATAAAATACAATAAATAATGAGAGGTAGGTTGATTGGTACGATAATTCTAGGCCAATATTTTATTCAGGAAGGATCTTTGGATTGATGGGTTATGATTTAATTGAAGGGGAATTAAAGAATGAAGAGATTACAGAGATTAGGAAGGTCAATTATACGCCATAAATCGTGTAAAATATTTGATTTTTAAAATAAGGCTTTTTAAGCCTTATTTTGGTTAAGGGGCGTATTTTTTTAGCTATTTTAAAGGTACTAAATGACTTAAAAATTTGACAAATTATAAATATAATGTAATATATAATTATAATTGAATAAATAATTCTCTAAAATCAAAAAAGACAGCTGGAAAAGGTGTCTTTTTTAATGGAAAGATTAAATAAAAATGAAAAAAATTCCGCGTACAAAATTTAATTGTGTTGGATCATTGCTTGAAGCAGCTAAAAAATTTGGTGTTAGAGTAGAATTGATACATAAAGAAAAAAGCTTAAGAATTTTCCATAAAAAAGGGAAAAGTTTTTTTGTAAAAGTACACGTTCCTGACTTAAACAGCCTTGTTTCTTCAAATATTGTAAATAATAAGTGTTTAACGAAATGTATTTTAGAAAAAAATAATATTCCTACTCCAAAGGGATGGGCATTAAAAAATTTAAAAAAAGCTCTAGATATGATTGATAATGGAGAACTAAAATTTCCTTTAGTAGTGAAGCCAGTAGATGGTAGCCAAGGACAAGCAGTTGCTGTTGATATAAATAATAAAGAATTTCTTGCTAAAGCAATTAGAGAAGTACATAAGTGCAATCGTCGTAAGAAAGGTAGGCCTAATTCATTTTTGATAGAAGAATATGTACCTGGTGGTGATTATCGTATTTTAGTTCTTGATGGGAAAGTTTTAACTACTCTGTTGAGAAAGCCAGCTTATGTTGTTGGTGATGGTATAAAAACAATAAGAGAATTGATAGATGAATATAATAGTCAAGAAGGAGTGAGTAAAGACCAGCCTTTGTGTCCTATTGTTAGAGATTACGAATTTGAAAGAAATTTGCATACGCAAGGATTATCAGAAGATACTGTAATTTTAAAAGACAAGGTAGTTTATTTAAGAAAAAACGCCAATGTTAGTACTGGCGGTCGTTCTTTCGAATGTGATAGTAAGGTAAATCCTGAATATAAAAAATTAGCTATCAAATTAGCCAAGATTTTTCAAATAAGGTTTTGTGCTGTTGATTTAATAGCAGCTGATATTGGAAAGTATGAGAAATTTGGAATAATAGAGTTAAATGAAACACCAGGCTTTGATATACATGAAGTGCCGTATAAAGGAAAACCATTCCCCGTGGCTGAACATTTAGTGAAGGCTATGTTTAAATAGAATAATTAGAGATTTATAGAAAAAAAGAGGCAGAACATTGTTCTACCTCTTTTTGTTTTAAATATTAATATAATCTGTTAATATTTAGAATAATAATAAAAAACAATGATTGATTTAAAAAAATTACAAAAAGAAGTCTATAGTAATAAAGTTAAAAAAAGTTTCAACGTAAAAGATATTAATTTAGAATTTGCTTTGACTTTTGATGAATTGGCAGAGGCGCACCAAGCTTATTTAAAGAAAAAAGATGACTTGGGTGAAGAAATAGCTGATGTAGCTATTTATCTTTTGGGGCTTTCGGAAATTTTAGGAATTAATTTAGAAAAAGAGATTTTAAATAAAGTAGAGAAAAATAAGAAAAGAGAATATAAAAAAATTAATGATAAGCTCACCAGAACTAAAGATGAATAAAATTTATGGAATTTAAAGACTTATTAAAATTTATAGAAACTGAAGACGTAAGATTAAAAAAATATTATGGTAATTACCCTGACCATGAAAAAAGGATTTTAGCTAGAACAGTTAAATTAAATGAAGAGGTAAGTGAATTATGCGATGAGATTTTAGCTCATTGTTCTTTTCAGAGAAAAAAGAAATTAGACGGGCATACTAAAAATAATTTACCCAAAGAATTTGCTGATGTTATTATTACTGCCTTGCTTCTAGCAAAATCAATGGATGTTGATATTAAAAAGGCTCTAGAACATAAGATAAAAGAAATTGATAAAAGATATAAATAAAAAGAGCTTTAATTGACAAGCGACTTCCTTTTATATATAAATAAACCATAGCTTTAGGCTGTTAGAAAGAGAGGATATTATGAGTGGAGAGACGCTAGAAAAATTGTCTTGCGAAGAGTTGCTCGATGAATTCGAAAGCCTATCGAGCACTCTTGCCCGGGGGCACTTGAATCCGAAGCCTGGTGGTTATGAGGAAGAAAAAAAGAGGTGTAATCAGATAAAGAAAGAACTTTTACGCAGGCTAAAAGAAAATAAGGATGTCGAGACATTATAGAGTCTAACCAAAGATATTATACTGTGAGGACAATATTTTCTTCTTTGACGTCTTCGTTGAATAGCAGATGAATCTTTGAGCAAAAAATCCAACCTAATAAAGCTATACATCTAAATGTTCTTTATACCTTTCTTGAAGTACAGGAGACCCTGCTTCTATCTCTAATTTTTATAATTTTATATATAAAACACAAATAAAATATAAAAAATAAACAACGTTAAATGAAAAAAGTTAGCTTATTTTTAATTGTAATTATAATTGTTATAACTATAGCTATAACAATATTTTTTTATTTTAAATTTAGAAATGAAAAACAAAATAATGAAAATCAATTACCAGAAAATAAAGAAATGAAACAAGATGTTAATAATGTTGATAATAATGAAAATAAAATAAATATAAATGAAACGGAAAACAATATTAATACAGAAGCTGAAAAAGTAGATAATAATAAACCTATAGAGCCAATAGCAGAATTTGAAAAAAGAATTACCAAGAAACCTTTTGGAATTTATATAACCCCCCAAAATTCTCCAGTGCAGCCAGAAAGGTTTCAGGGCTATCATACTGGATCCGATGTAGAATATGAAGATGTTGAAAATGAGGTTGAGGTTTTTTCTATAGCAGATGGAAACGTAATTTTATCTAGATGGGTATCTGGTTACGGAGGGTTTTTAGCTATAACTCATAATATAAATAATGAAAATATTATCTCTTTATACGGACATTTAAATCCAGATTCTTTAATCAATATAAATAGCGAAGTTAAAAAGGGCGATAAGATAGGAATATTGGGTAGAGGATTTACTAATGAGACTGATAATGAAAGAAAGCATTTACATTTTGCTATATTAAAAGGGAGCAGTCTGGATTTAAGAGGGTATGTGCAGAGTAAGGGGGAGCTAGATAAGTGGTATAACCCGATTGATTATTTAAACAAATAAGAATATTATTTGGATATGATTAATTAAATTTAAGTTAATTAAAATGGCAAGCAATGAAAGCAGATTTATTACAATTCAGGATTTATTAAGTAAAACCCTGGACACCTTTTCTAAAAAAATTGAAACATTTTTAATTATAATGGGCATTATAATGGGTGTAACTTTTGGAATAGTTATATTATTTTTAGCTTTAGGATTTGCTTTTGGAATGGGGGCACTTTTTTTTATAGAAGCAGCCCCTTTTGGCAATAATATAGTATTTAATATTTTACTAGTTTTAGTAATAGCATTATTAATATTATTTTATATAATTACTATTACCTTTTTGCCTCTTTTGGGTCAGGCAGCTTTAATAAAAGCAACTGACGATGCAGCAAAGGATCAAAAGAGAACTATAAAAGAATATTTTTATTTTGTCTGGAATTTAAAATGGAAGATATGGGGGGTATATTTTTTATCTTTCTTGCTCACTATGGTTGGTTTTATATTTTTAATTATTCCGGGGATTATTATAGGTTTTTGCATGATGTTTGCACCTTATTTATTAATTTTAGAAAATAAGAAAATTACCGAGTGTATTAAAGAGAGTTTTATTCTAGTGAAAGATAATTTTTTAGATCTATTATGGAAACATATATTGGTGTTTTTTGCATTCACAGTTATTATAGTGTTTTCTAGTTTTATTCCTTTAGCCAATATGGTTATTAATTTTTTGTCCGGTATATTTTTTGTTATTTATGTTTATTGGCTTTATATTAATATTAAAAAAGTTAAAAGCCTAGTTGTGGATAAGTAATTTTTCCAATCTGCTATAATGGTTAAGTAAAATAGTTATTAATTTAATAAATAAATCCGCTTTTGTTAAAGCTTTGGCGGACTAATAAGGAGACAAAAACAAAATGAAAATTTATAAACCCTTTATAGGGAAACTGGGAGTTTTGATTGCGATTTTTGGTGTGTTTGCTTTTGTAGAAGCTGTTTCTGCATCTACAGCAGAAACACTTCAACCAGCTTCAGTTCAAATTATTAAGGATGAGTTGCAAGTACTGGGAACAGCTAGAGCTTATTCTGTGCGTATTGGTAGTCAGGGTTCTGGCGGTGTAACATTTTTCAATGGTACAATTATTAATGAGACTACTAATGTAGATACAGGGGCAGAACAACCTGTTACCTTTGGCGATGATGTCAGAATAGATGGACGTATTTGGAGAGGAGAAAATGCCGGACCAGGATTAAATGATGATCGAGAACTTATTGTTAATGATGATATGGAGATAACTGGTGATTTAACCGTAGGAGGTTTAGTAGGAACTGGCATAGTTGATTCTGATAATATTTTAAATGCTACTATAGCCACAGCTGATTTAGCTGATAATGCTATAACTTCAGCTAAGATTGCTAATGGAACTATAGCCACAACTAATTTAGCTGATGATGCTATAACTTCAGCTAAGATTGCTAATGGAACTATAGCCACAACTAATTTAGCTGATGATGCTATAACTTCAGCTAAGATTATTAACGGAACAATTACTGGCAGTGATATTTCTTCTTCTGCTGATTTAAATGTTGACACTATTACAGCTACAGGTGATATTACACAGGATTTAGAAGACCATGGTGCAGTCAAGGCTATGATTTATGTTCCTGCCGATGGTGATTGTACTTCTAGTAATGGTAGGCAGTGGACTTATAATGGATCTACTATAACCTGTAATCGTACCGTTGCTGGAGAAGGGATTATTTATTATAAGGTAACTTTTAATTTTAATATTAATAATAGATTTTGGCAGGTTACTCCTGCTCCTAATCCTATAACTGGCGATGATCTTTCTACAGAAGCAACAGCTTATATGGACCCTTTTGGCAATAGCAAACAGATATGGGTATCATTATTTCATGATTCTGAAGGAGCTGATACTTACAGTACCTCTAGCTTTATGTTAACTATTTATTAGTAAAAATTTAAAGAATTAAAGCAGAAAGGCAGAATTGTTCTATTCTGCCTTTTATATTTTAGCAAGAGCCTGTGGATAAATAAATTTGCCAATCTGCTATAATACTTAAGCACGGTAAATAAAAACTTATAACGAAGGGAGGTGAAAATAAAATGAAAAAATTAATTTTAAGTTTAGGAATTGTTTTTGGATTGTTTTTAATTGTCGGTTCAGTTTCTGCTTCTACCGCAGATGTACTTCAACCAGCTTCTACTATTACTTACAATGAAGAATTAGTAGTTAATGCTACAGGAAGATTTGATTCTGTTTATATTGGTAAGCAAGGAGTAGGAGGTGTTACTTTCTTTAATGGTACTATCATAAATGCAACTACAACTGATGATGGCAGTGGTAATCCTGTAGCTTTTGGTGATGATGTTAGAATAGATGGTACATTATTTAGAACAGAAGTTGGTGGAGATAATCCTCTTAAATTAGCAGATACTATTAGACCGGAAACTACTAATATGTATGATTTAGGTACAGAAGCCAATGTGTTTAGAAGTGTTAGGGCTACTAATTTATATGGTGGAGCAGCTACTATTACTAGTACTCTTGCTGTTGGTAGTGCTGTTACTATAGGTGATGAATTAAATGTAGATGATTATATAGCTGTTGGTGGTGGTGGTGGAGAAGGTGTTGATGGTGTAACTATTGGTACTGATGGTGATATTATTGCTGATGGTACAGTTACAGCCGGAGGCATATCCACTTCTGGTGATATTGAACAGGATTTAACAGCTAACGGAGCAGTAAAAGCTATGGTAGAAATTAATGGTGATGCTGCCGATTGTTTAGAAAAATCTTGGACAGCCAATGATACAGATGTTACTTGTGAGAGAAATGGAGCAGGTGACTATACTGTGACGTTTGATGATACTTTTGATGTTGATACTCGTTACTATACAGCAGTTGCTACTGATGATATTAGAATAGTACAGCCTCTAGCAGCAGATAATGTTGTTGCAATTGGTTCTTATGATGATACGGGAGTAGCAGCCAATGCTAATATTATGTTTATAGTATACTAGGTTGATTTTCTAATTTAAAAAGATAGGTTTATAGCCTATCTTTTTTTATTATTTTTATGGTATAATATTTAAGTATAAAACAAATTATAGAGATGTTCAACATTTTTAAGAAAAAAACCGAAAGAAAAATATTTATAAAGGACAGAAGTTCTATGTATTTATGGTGTAATGAAAGCTGTGCCAGGGCCCTAAATATTAAGTCAGAAGAAATAGAAGGAAAATCTGATTATAATTTTTATTCTAAGAAAGATGCTGAGCAAAGGATTGCTGACGAGAAGAAAATTATGGAAATAGGCAAAGTTAAAGAATTTGATCAAAAATATAAAGAAGGAGAAAATATTGTTTGGCTTAAGGAAATATTAATTCCCCTGAAGGATGGAAGCAATGAACCATCGGGGATTTTAGGTATTTCTTGGGATACAACTAACGAGAAAAGCTGTGAATTAGAAAAAGAAAAATTGATCAAAGAAATGGAGGAAGCAATCTCTTTATTAACGCCATTATTTAATAATTTATCTCAAGGAAAATTAGATGAAAAAGTTGAATTACCAGAGGGTGAGAATAATTTTAATGAACTTTTTAATATAGCCAATCTAGCTTCAGACAAATTAAAACAGTTAAAAGATGAATTGCAAAATGAAATTAATCAGAAAAATGAGGAGTTGACAGCAGGCAGGAAGGAGCTAAATAAAATTACAAATGAGTTAGAACAAGAAAAAGAAATAAATAATCAAAAAGAAAAGGAGTTGGAACAAGAAAGACAGAAAGTTAGTGAGATAAATAATCAATTAGAGGAAAATAAGAGGAAACATAAAGAATTTGTTATGAGTATGCTACAAGATTTAGAGGAGAAAATAAAAAGGATGAGGGAAGATAAAAATTAAGAAGTGATTTAAAAAATACTATGATATCAAATGGGAATTTAAAATGTAAAGTTTAAAATTAATAATTAGAATAAAAAATATGACACAAATAGAAACAGGAGGGCATTCTCCTGATAAGCCTAGAGAGAATTTATCAGCACCTGATCTAGAAGGGGATCAATTTTTTAGTGTGGACGAAGTGAATAGGTTAGTAAATAATTTAGGCAGTAAATTAGATATTAAGCAGCTTTCCAGTGAAGATAGGAGAAAAGTTGCGGTTACTCTAATTAGAATGATAGATGAACTTAAGGGAGAATCTAGTAATTAAAATTAATAATTAAATAATAAAATTAAAATAAAAACTAATGAGGATTGGTAAAGTTTTGATATTATCGGGAATTTTGTTATTACTTCCTACCCTATCTTTGGCAGCCTATGGAGATGTATCTACTTATATGAGCAGTATTTATTCGGGTGATGGAGGAAATGCCAAAGATGCTTATTTAGATTTTGCCGAGGATTTAGTTTATGATTCTAGCGGCAATATGTATATTGCGGATACTTATAATAATGTAGTAAGAAAGATTAATACTTCTAATAAAATTTCCACTTTGGCCGGATCCGGATCTTATGGTGATAAAACCGGATCAAACTCTGGTGCCGAATTTGCTTTACCTAAGGGTATTGCTGTCTCAGGTGATACGGTATTTGTGGCCGATACGTATAATCATAAAATTAAAAAAATATCCGGAGGACAAGTATCAACTCTAGTTTCCGAAGGATTATCCTATCCCGAAGGTCTTTACATAAAGGGATCAACTTTATATATTTCTGATACTGGCAATAATGCTGTGAAAAAAATTTCAACTTCTGGAGGAACCATGAGTATTGTTAATGCTTCAGTAAGTTCACCTAAAAAATTAACCACAGACTCTAGCGGCAATTATTTATATGTAGCTGAGGGCGGAAGCTATCAAGTTGTTAAAATTGATCTTGCTAGTGGTTCAAAAAATACAATTGCTGGCTCAGGCAGCGCTGGCTATAGTGATGGTGCTGGAACTTCTGCTCAATTTAGAAATATTGTTGGTGTAGCTCTAGATTCCGGCCGCAATTATTTATATGTTACCGATGGTGATGGGTATTCTGATTACGTTCGTGAAATTAATTTATCTAATAACAATGTTACAACTCTAGCCGAAGACGCAGCGATGTCTACTGTTAATTATCCCAAAGGAATTGCATCTAGTGGAGATTATGTTTATGTAGCTAATTCTGGTATTGGTACTATTCAAAGATTTCATAAAGAAAAGGAAGCAGTTTCAGCTGAAGAAGATCGGGTAGCAGGTAAAAATAGATTTAATTATGAATTTGGTTCAAAGGCTGATTCAAAAGTAGGCCGGCCTAATGATTTAGTTATGTCGCCTGACGGCCAATATATTTACTTAGCAGAAAATAATTTTATCAGAAGAATAACAATAGCTGATGGCAGTACTACTCATATTGTTGGTAGTGTAGTGGATGCTTATCGTGAGGGGGATGGTGATAGGGTTAGATTTAGTAACATTACCAGTTTAACGATCGATAGTTCTGGCAGTAATTTATATGTGGCGGATAGATGGAATAATCGTATAAGAAAAATTAATTTAAGTACGCTAGAAACATCTCTAGTAGCTGGGGGAGGATCAACTGATTGCAATCAGTCATGTAATGGATATACAGAAGGAAATGGGGCAGAGGCAAAATTTAATGTACCCGGAGGAATAGTAATATCACCAAATGATGAATATTTATATGTTTCAGATACAGGTAATAATAGAATTAGAAAAATAAAAATAGCTGACGGTCAAACATCTTTAGTAGCAGGCTCGGGAAGTGCTGGTTTTGCAGATGGTAAGGGAATAGCTACTAAGTTTAATCGACCATTTGGAATTGATATTGATTTAAGTGGAAAATATTTATATGTAGCTGATAGTAATAATCAGCGGATAAGAAGAGTAGAAATTGAAACTACTGAAGTTACAACAGTAGCTGGTAATGGTAATAATGGTTATCGTGATGCTATTGGTACTACAGCAGTATTATCTTATCCAGAATATGTCAAAGTAGGGGCTGATGGTAATTTATATTTTACAGAAGTTGGCAGTCAAATAGTTAAGTATATGGATATAGAATCAAGAAGTGTTCGAACAATAGCCGGTAAAACCGAAAGAGGTTTTAAGAATGGTAAAAACTTAGAATCTAGATTTAATAATCCCAAAGGTTTATTACCTGATATAGCTCATAATAAGTTGTATATAGCTGATAATTGGAATGATTTAATTCGAGAAATTTCCCTGGAAGGTAATGAACCGCCTTATGTTGATCCAGCTCCAAAGCCGACTAGTGTTTCACCAAAAGATAGATATACGCCAGCTGATAATTCTTCACAAACAATTTGGTTAAATATTAATGGTTCTAACTTTAGTTATGGAGCAACTGCTATGTTTGGATCATTATCATCTGTTAAAACATTAGTTAATGCTAGTAATAAATTAACAGTAGAAGCACCTATTGGTTTAATGCCTCCAGCCTATTATGATGTAAAAGTAAGTAATTTGGATGGACAAGTTGGGATTTGTGAAAGATGTTTTATAATTTTAAATAAAGATGGTTCTCTTCCGCCTGATGATCAAGTAGAAGAAAGTAAATTAGATTTTAATGCTTATGATACAAGATTACGGGGTGGATACCATATTTATTCTGGGAATGTGATAGGTGGAGTACTTAGCCCTAATGAAATAATTACGGGTACATCAGAAGGATTTGGTCCGCAAGTATCTATTTTTGATGGAAATGGAAATGTTGTAAGTAGATTTTTTGCTTATGCTGAGCATTTAAGGTCTGGTGTTAGAGTAGCCACTTGTGATTTAGATATGGATGGTACAGATGAAATTGTAACAGCACCGGGTAAGGGGGGCAGGCCGCATATCAGAATATTTAATGCTAAAGGGGAGCCAACAGTTAATGCTGGATTTTTTGCACTAGATGGTAAATTTCAAGGTGGAGCTAATATTGCTTGCGGAGATGTTAATATGGATGGCCGGCCAGAAATAATTGTAGCAGCAGCAGCAGGTGGTGGACCGCATTTTACTGTACATAATTATAAAGGGCAGTTAATTGCTTCGGAAATGGCTTATGACAAAAATTTTAGAGGAGGAATTAGATTAGCTACGGCTGATTTTAATAATGATGGCCGATTTGAGATATTAACTGGGCCGGAAGTGGGAGCTCCGCACGTACAGATGTTTAACACTCTGACAAATAAAGTAGTCAGATTAAATCCAGGCTTTTATGCATTTTCTTCTGATTTTCGAGGAGGTTTATCTTTGGCAGGCGGTGATGTTGATGGCGATGGCAAAGAAGAAATAATAGTTTCACAAAGAACGCAAGGGCAGGCCTGGGTAAAAATTTATAGAGGGCAGGATCAAAGTATTATGAAAACATTCTTAGCTTATCCTTCGAGCCATATAGGTGGAGCAGTGGTAGCGGCTGGTGATACTGATGGTGATGGAAAGGATGAGGTGATGACTATGCCAGGATCATTAGGTAGTCCACAGGTACGAGTGTTTGATATTGAATAGAATGTTAAATTATGCTATAATAGATGTAAGTAAATAGTTATTTTTTCGATAATTCTACCTTACGAATTTTATAAAATATATTTCGTAAGAAAAAACAAAAACAAAAAAACAAATGAATAAACTAACAAAATTAGCTAAAAAGGCCGAAATCCTGTGCCTTTTTGTTACTATTTTATGTTTGTCGTTAATAATATGTTCTGGTTTAGTTTTGGCTAATAATAATCCGAATATAAATAAGAGTATCAAGGGGATAGAATTTAAAGACAAGCATAATTTTGAATATGCTGTGGATAAAAATACCGGCAAAATAACCTTTATTAATTCTTTAGGTAAAAATCAAAGTATAACTTTGGCAGAATATCCGAGTGAAAATCTTACACCAGCAGCTATGGCTAATCAATTTGTAGCTGAATATGGTGGTTATTTTGGTTTAAGTAATTCTAGAGAAGAAACTAAGTTAGTAGATAAAAAAGAAGATAATTTAGGAATGAAACATTTTTGGTATAGCCAAAGATATAAAGATATTCCAGTTTTTGCCGGACAAATGTCAGTTCATGTTAAAGAAAATCTAGAAATTTCTTCAGCTAATGGCATTATTGTGCCTGATATTAATATAGATACAAATCCCGATATATCAAAAGAAGAAGCGGTGAATAAAGCTATGGAAAGTTGGCAGAAACAATTTAAAACATCCAATAATGTAAAAGTTTTAAAGAATGAATTAACAATATTTAATAAAGGGATTATTGAAAATAAGACTGATAATAAGAATTATTTAGTTTATGAAGTAGAATTAATTAAGGAGCCGGTAAGCCATGAATATTTTTATATAGATGCACATAGCGGAAGTTTAGTTTATCAAATTACAGGAACTTACAATATAAATAGAAGGATAATAGATTGTTATTACTATCCTTATTCTGGCGGAGCTGGCTGTGGGTTGGATACTCTTTATATGGGTTATATTTATGGAAGATCTGAAGGACAAGCTGCCAGAGGTAATAATCCAGATGCCATCTATGGGCTAAAAGATACGGATAATTTGTATAGCATAATGAATTCTACTTATAATTATTTTCAAGAAAGATTTTCCAGAAATGGAGCTAATAATCAGGGAGGATTAGGAGATGGGACTTATAGCGCTGTAGAAAATTCAGATGGTTGGGTTTATTTGGATCCAATAGCCTTGGTTGATCCTGCTTTTGATTGTCCAAACGCCTTTTTCGATGGATTTTCGATTAATTTTTGTGATGGGATGGTTGACATAGATGTCTCTGCTCACGAGTATAGTCATGGGGTAGTTCATTATTCTATTCCCGGAGGTCTTACTTATTTAAATGAATCAGGAGCATTACATGAAGCTTATTCGGATATTTTTGGAGCTCAGGTAGAGGATTATGTGACAGGTGATGGTAATTGGTTAATGGGTGAAAATATAAATGCAGGAACATTTCAAGGGCCTATTAGAAGTTTAGCAGATCCGAAGAGTGTAAGTGATATTCTTGGTCCTCAGCCAGATAGATTTTATAGTGATTTTATGTATTGTGGTGATGATGATAATGGTGGTGTCCATCATAATAGTACTGTTATTTCCCACGCTGCTTATTTAATGGCTGAAGGAGGTACTAATAATACTTGTACAATAAGTGCTATTGGACGTGATAAAATGGAACAAATTTTTTATAGAGCCCTGACTAATTATTTTACTACTAATATGGATTTTAATGGCGCCTATAATGCACTTAATACTGCTTGTGCTGATTTATATGGATCAACTAGTACTACTTGTGTAGCGACTAATCAAGCCTTAATGTCAGTTGAAATAAATCAAGGAGGACAATGTAGTAGTATCGATCGAGTAATACCTGGTTGTGGAGATACTAATGCTCCTGAAATCACCGGACAAGATCCTGCTGATGGAGCTGCTGATATTGCTAAAGATACTAATATCACATTTTCAATTAATGATGATAATGCTGGTATAAATCCAGCTACTATTCACGTAACTATTAGTAGTGAAGAGGTAATAGTAAATAGTACTTTTCAAACCGGATATAGTATAACTATGACTCCTAATGATTCTAATGGTTATGAGGTAAGTATAAATCCAGATGAAAATTTTGATTATAATGAGGTAGTAATTGTTAATATTGAAGCAGCTGATAATAATAACAATTTAGTATCAAGCAGCTGGTCTTTCACAATTACAAATATACCAATAGATCCTAAAATTATTACTACTTCAGGGCCGGGGGAAATATCTAAATTACAAGCCTATGATCGTCAAGGTAATGTTGCCGGATCAGTGATTTATAATATTTTTCCACCAAATTATAAAGGTGGAGCAGGTATAGTTTCTATTGATTCTAATAATAATGGACTTAAAGATGCAATGGTAATATTTGCTCTAAAAAATGGCGGACCACAAGCCAGAATATTGGCCCAAAAATCTGATAATGATTTAGATTTATTGGGACAAATGTTTGTTTTTGATAGTTCAATTAGAGATGGCTTATCAATGGCTGCTGGTGATTTTGATGGCGATGGTTATGCGGATGATATTGCCACTTGTTTAACTGGTGATCGAACACCAAATGTTAGAATCTATAGAGATATAAAAGGAGTTGATAACTGGGAAAAAATAGGTGATTTCACAGCGCCTTTTGGCAATGTTGGTTGTAACGTAGGGACATTTCAATATGATTCTGGCCCTTCGGAGATATTAGTAGCACCTAACCATGGTCCAGCAGATCCTTATGTTTATATCTATACGGTAGGTGGAACTTTAAAAGAATATTTTCCAGCTTATGGCGAAGGTGTGCAATCTGGTCTTACTCCTTCTGGTATAGGGGAGAGGATCTATACTACTCCCAATAATGGTTCATCTCAAATTAATGTCTTTGATAAAGATGGCAATCGTAAAAATTTCTGGTGGGCGTATGAGCAGCACATCAGAGGTGATTTCAAAAATGTTCCTGGAGATATTGATTTGGATGGTAAGGATGAAATATTAATTTCACCTATTGGATCTAATGGACCCCAAGTGCTAGCGTTTGAGTCTACTGGCAAATGGAGAACTTGGCCTAATTTCTTTGCCTTTGGTGATAAAAGTTTAAGAAATGGAGTAGGTATTGCGGTTATTGATAATTGGTATGAGGTGAATTAGGAGATAGAATCTAGAATTTAGAATCATGAATCAAAAATAAAGCATTAATGTCCAACTACTAACTATTAATAACTATTCACTAATTTAGCAATTTAATCTGCTAAATCTGTGGCTAGATCTATTAATCAAACGAAAAATAGATTATAATATAATTATAAAATAATAAAATAAAAGAATGTCAGAAACACAAATTCCAAAACAAAAATCAAAAAAGAAATTATGGATTATATTAGGAATAACTGGGACGGTGTCAGCTTGTTTGGTTATAGGATTGTTTATTGTTGGTGTTTATTTTTCTAATCAATATAGTTCTTCAGGTAGTGGTTATAGTTATAACAGTTTAGAATCTAATTCTAGTTTAAGTCGGACGGGAACTACAATGCCAATGGACTTGGAAGAGAAATCTATTTCTTCTGAAGCAATGCCAGCAAATACAGCGGCTGGATCAAGTTTAGATAATAGTGAGGATGAATTAACTGAACAAAAAGTTATTAAAACTGGTAATATAAGCTTACAAGTAGAAAAAGCGGGAAACACTGTTACTAGTTTAACTAACCTAGCTAAAGCTAGAGATGGTTTTATTTTATCATCATCTTTATATACTAGTTCTGATGAAACACAATCGGGAACAGTTATTTTAAAAGTTCCAGTTACCAGATATGAAGAGACAATAAATGAGATTAAAAAATTGGGTGATACACAAAGCGAGAGTTCAACGGGTCAAGATGTGACTGAACAATATTCAGATTTACAAGCACAATTAAAGAATTATAAAGCCGAAGAAGAACAATATTTAACAATTTTAGAAAAAGCAGACACTGTTGAGGATATTTTAAAAGTTACAGAAAAATTATCTGTGGTTCGAGGCTATATTGAAACAACTCAAGGTAGAATAAAATATTTAGAAGGGCAAACTGATATGTCGACTATCACTGTGTCTTTAAGTGAAGAAACTAGAATAGATATCCCTACTAAAGAATGGAAACCTTATGAAACACTAAAGCAAGCTTTTCGAACTTGGATTATATTTTTACAAGGATTGATAAATGTAGGAATTTGGGTAATAATTTTCTTGGGACCAGTAATTGTGGCTGTGTATATTATTGTGAAATTAATTATAAGAAGAATTAAGAAAAAGAAAGAATCAAGAAGTTAAAATTTTGAATTGAAAATAAGAATGCATAAATATACAAATATTTTATTAATAATTTAAACTATGAAATGTTCAAAATGTGGAGTTGAAATTAAAAAGGGAAAAAGTTTTTGCGGCAAATGCGGAAATAAAATAGAGGCTAAGCCCCAAGCTCAATCAAATCAATCGCAATCCTCACCACAACCAGCAATCCCAAAAAAGAAAAAATCTACAGGAGTAAAAATATTATTAGGCTGTTTAGTTATTTTCGTTGTTTTACTTATAGCTGCTGGAATCGTTGGCTATATTTTAGTCAAAAAAGGCTTGAATGTTGCTAAGGATGAAATTAATAAAGCTCAAGATGGCTGGACAGAAAATATAAATGGACTAGATGAGCTACAACAGAAAAGTGAAGAAGAATTAAAAAACAAACAAGATGAAATTAAAAACAATCTAGAAGATAAATTAGATGATACTTTAAATAATTCGACTACTGATCAAGAGACAACAGGTAGTACACCTACACAAAAGCCCAGTGAAGTAGTAGAGGAATTTATGTCTTGTACTCTAGGTACTATACCTCAGCAATGTCCAGCAGGTGATAAAGATAGTGTAGCCAAAGATCATTTAACTATTAATATGAAGGTAGATTATAATAGTGATGGTTTTGTTCCTTTGAATTATTGTATACAACAAGGTCCGGATGACGTAATGATAAGTTCTGAAATTGAGGCTGGTGGGTTTGCGTATGTTATGGTAGATGCTAAATATGGAACAGATGATTTTCAACCATTTTGGAATTTTATATTAGTACAACAGGACGGAGAATGGAAAATAAAGGAGATACAATGTTTGAATTTCTAAAGCTACAAGCATAAATAGATCTATTATTTCAAAATAAAACTAACTATATTTTACGAAGACGAAACCTTGAGGTTTCGTCTTTAAGTAAGTTTATTTTTGGAATGTGATGTCTATTGATGCAAATAAATGTCTAATTATTAAAAAATAAAAAAACCCAGCGGTTTGTTGGGTTTTTTATTTAAATAAGATAAGCCGTTTAAAAATTCTTAATAGCCTTTAAAATATTACTTTCCATATTTTTTTCTGTCATGCCTACTATAACCTCCTCACCTAACTTTAATCCGTCTAAAACTTGAGTATATTTTTCATTGCTTAGTCCTATCTTTATTACTCTTTTTTGAGGTGAGTTATTAATTAATACTTCGGCATAATACCTATCTCCTTCTTTTTTTAAGGCATCATTAGGAACTAGCAATACATTTCTTTCTCTGTTAATGTTAATTAGAGCGTTAACGCTCATGCCTGGTTTAATAACATTTTCTCCCAGATCTTCAATAGCAATATTAACATTATAAGTAACTTGGCTTTTATTAATTTTACCAATACTTTCAATACTAGATACTGCTCCAATCAATGTTTTATCTTTTAGAGCGTCTAGACTTAGAGTTGCTGCCTGGCTGATACTTACTTTTGGCAGATCTTTTTCATCTATGGCAATTTGAGCTTCTAATTTTTTTAAATTTACTACTGATAATAGAACAGTAGTATTTTCTTTATTAGTATTTGTTTCTAATGTATTATTTTCTGAACTGTTGCCAATATTAATTGAATCACCAACTTTAGCGTTCAATTTTGTAATAGTACCTTCAATGGGCGATTTAACGGTCTTCTTATTTACTGCTGCCTCAGCTAAATTATAATTTAACTTAGCTGATTCTTTATTAGCTTCTCCTGAATTCTTTTCACTTGGCAGAGCATCAGGATTGGCATTAATTTTATCCAAATCTTCAACAGCTTTTAAATATTCAGCCCATTTAGCTGCTTTGATTGCATCTAGCTCATCGTTTTTTATTTTTAATAATTCCTGGTCCTTCTCTACCTGGTCACCTTCTTTTACTAAAATTTCCTCAATGGTACCATTTATATCAGACTTAACTTCCTTTTTCTCAGGAGCAACAATAGTTCCGGATCCAGATACTTTAATTTCCAGAGTATCTTCTTTGACTGTTTTTGTTTCGTACTTTACTTCTTTACCTTGGGTAGAAGTTATTTGCCAATAACCTACGAAACCGAACAACAAGGCTAGCGGTAATAATAATAGATAATATTTTTTGTAGTCTCTTTTTCCACGAAATTCGTGGGATTTATTGTTTTCTCCCATATTTATTTATTTTAATTTAAATTATTTTAACCTATGATACAATAACACATATTATATTATATTTCCAATAATATTGAAAATAAATATGACCAAAATTTCTCCAGAGGAAATCGAGAAAATTACTGATGAAATAGTTAATCTTGTATTAAATAATAAAGATAGTCGGGCTTTAAAAATATTAAAGCCTATTTTAGATAATAAAATTGCTTTTGCTAAGTTAGACAAGATAGGGGAATCAATTGGTGAGAAAGGCAAAGGAAATTATAATAAATTTTATTTATTTTTTGATAAATTAATTGAGTATGATGCTATGGGTTCTTATGTGATAGCAGGCAGAGCTTTAATAGGTTTTCTAGATAAACATTTCGAAAAAGTAATGGAGAAAAGTAGGGAATATATTATAGAAGGTGATATTTGGTATGTTTGTGATATTATTGGGGAGCGAAGTTTGGGTTATGCTTTGATTGATTACTTCGATGAAACTTTATTAGTATTTAAAAAATTTCTAAAAGATGAAAACAAATGGGTCAGGAGAAGCGTAGGAGTAGCTATTCATTTTTTTAGTAAAAGAGTTCTTGATGATCCGCAAAAAACTAAAAAACTTTTAAAATTAGTTGAGCCTTATATAGAAGAAAAGCAAATTGATGTAGTTAAAGGAATTGGCTGGGGATTAAAAACTATTGGTAAATATCATTCTAAAATAGCCAGTGAATTTTTAATAAAACAAATTAAAGGGGGTAAAAAACTTTCAGGGACGATGAAGAGAAAAGCTTTGGAGAAATTGGAGAAAAAGGATAGAGAAAAAGTTCAATAAATAATATAGGAGTGACAAATTGAGTGGAGCGAAATTTGTTATTTTACTACTCAATCGCGAATTTCGCTATGTTTAATTTGTTAATCCATAATTAAATAAAATGAAAAATTATAATTTGGAAGAAGTTTTAAATAAACTAAAATCAAAAACTAGCAAAAAATATTTTGAAAGTTCCAAAAATTTTGGTGTAACTGGTAAGGGTAGATTAGGTGTTTCAGTACCTAATATCAGGAAAATAGGCAAAGAAATTGGCACAAACCATAATTTAGCCCTTGAGCTTTGGGAGACAAAAATTCCTGAGGCAATGATCCTAGCTTCTATTATAGGTGATGCTAAAAAATTAATATCCAAAGATGCAGATATATGGGTATTACAAATTCAGGATTGGGATGTATGTGATATGTTGTGTATGAATTTACTAGAGAAAACATCTTATGCTTTAGAAAAAATAAATAAATGGTATAAAAGTGACAAAGAATTTGTAAAAAGAACAGCTTATGCTTTAATTGCTTGTTTAGCTTGGCATAATAAAGAGGCTAATGATACTTATTTTATAAAGTTTTTCCCTATAATAAAAGAAGGTGTAACTGATGATCGAAATTTTGTTAGAAAGGCGGTTAATTGGGCTCTAAGAAATATTGGCAAGAAAAATTTAAATTTAAATAGGGAAGCTATAAAGTTTGCTCGAGAAATTGAGAAAATTGAAAATAAAACTGCAAAGTGGATTGCTACAGATGCTTTAAAAGAATTGCAAAGTAAAATAATTCAAGATCGATTAAAAAAATTATATGAAAAGCAAAAAAATAATCTACCAAGAATATAAACCCAAAACTATTCTAAATACTCAAAAACATGTTGATGGCGGTTGGTTTTGGACTAAATATTCTGTCTCTCCTTATATGGGTTGCGAATGGGGATGTAGCTATTGCTATGAAAGAGATGAAAAATATAATCCTTATAAAAATTCCAGAGCAGCAGCTGATCCGGAGATTCAGAATTTAGAAGATCCTTTTTCACAATATATAAAAATAAAAATAAATGCGCCGGAACTATTAGATAGAATATTACCAAGAAGAGAAAAAGATTTGATTTATCTGACTGGTTATTTAAATATTGATAGAGAATATAAATTAGTTAGAAAACTATTAGAAATTTGTCTAAAGCATAAATTTCCGGTTTTTCTTAATGAAAAATCACCTGATTTATTAGAAGATTTAGAATTATTAAAAAAAATATCTAAAGCATCTTATTTAAATATTGGTTGGTCTATTATTACTACCAGGGATGATCAAGTGAAAAGAATATTCGAACCAAAATCTCCTTCGGTAACTTCTCGCTTTGAAGCTATGAAAAAGTTAGCTGATGCGGATATATTTACTGGCACAGTTTTTATGCCTATCTTGCCATTTATATATGATACAGAAGAAAATATAGAAGAAGTAGTTGCAAAAACTAAAGAGAGCGGAGGGCAATATATTCTAGATGGGGGACTGACCCTATGGGGATATTGCGGAACTTATTATTATAAAATATTAGAGAAATATAAGTCTGATTTAGTTTTGAAATATAAAAACTTATATAGTAATGAAAAAGAATTTAGTGATTATTCAATAAAAGTACATAAGCTGGTTCAAAAATATTGTAAGAAATATGAAATTAGAAATTATATTTTAAGAGAAGTTAATTATTATCCAAAAGATTTACAAATAAATAAAAAAATAGCTTCTAAATTTTATTTAAAAGCTAGAGAAATGCAAATTGCAGGTAATATGAAATATAGAGAGTGGGCTTATAGAAAAGCTGCTTGGAATTTGGAAGAATTAGAAGAAGGATTAGATGTAATTTATAAAAAAGAAGGACTGAACGGAATATTGAAAATAAAAGATATCGGGCAGAAGTTGGCAGAAGAGATTGTTGAAAATTTAAGAAGTATAAATAAATTTTTATAGATAAATTTATTTATACTTTACTATGTTGATATAAATTGGATCCCTCCTGGTTTCTTTTCCGGCATCCCAAGTTTGTTTTCTTTTTTATTGATTTTTTTGTAAGACAGTTATGGGGTAGCGGGAATAAACCAGGAGGGAGTGGCCACCATGGCCGTAGATAGCTATAATAATTTATAAATATTTATGGCCATGGTGGCTAATAAAAAGAACGTTGTTAATATTATAAAATATTTTATCTAATAAAACAATTTTCCAATTATAAAAACCCTTTTTAAATAAAGGGTTTTTATAATTCTTCTGGCTATTTTTATAAATAGGCAAAAGAAAATGCGAGGCAGCAGAAGTCGAGAGATTCCACCTTTGAAGGTTTGAGAGTGAGGGAGCCAAACAGGCCTCCTCTGACCTCTTCCTTTCTCTTCCGCTACTGCCTCGCGATGTGTCTCCTTAATCTCCGTAATTTTTCCTGGGAAAATCCCAACAAAATACGAAAATCTTAGAGACTTTCTCCTATTGTCTTAAGCTTTTTTTGAACGGCCTGATCATCACCAGCACTCATTCTAGCTCACAGACTTTAGGAAAATTAATTCTCTGATACTAGCCGGATGGCGTTTTCTCATGAAGAGAAGTACGTCTTGCCCCCGAAGGGTCCAAAAGATACAGCACCCAAGCTAATACCAGAGAAATTTATGACCGAAAAGGTCTTAAATAAAAAAGATTTTTATCTCGTCTATTTAAGGCCTTTCGGCCTATGATTATGGAAAGAACAATAACTTTATTATTATATAAATATATATATTGATGTCAAGCAAATTGATAGAAAAAATATGTCGAAAGTTAAGAACAGAATGAAAAGATGAGAAAAATGACCTTGTTTTAAAGAAAAGAGGATTTTTATCTATATTATCCTGCCTATATAAAGAACATTAGCGTAAAAACAAAAGTCAAGAAATCTTGTATTTTCTAAATATTTAAAATATGCTAAATTATAAGAGTAAATAAATTAATTTATGAATATAAAATTTGAAAATAAAGATCGTAAGGGAATTAAAATCGTTGCAGAACAAGACGGTAAAAATATTGGCCGAGCTTATTTATATTTGCTTTACAACGATTTACACGAGAAACCTTTTGGGTTTATGGAAGATGTTTTTGTTAATGAAGATTTTCGAGGTAAGGGAATTGGTAAAAGATTAGTCAATGAAATAATTAAAAAAGCTAAAGAAAATAATTGTTATAAATTAGTTTGTACAAGCAGGTACGAAAAAGAAAAAGTTCATGGGCTTTATGAAAAATTAGGATTTAGCGATCATGGGAAGGAGTTTCGGATAGATCTATAATAATAATTATTATTTTACTAAGATACACAGAATACAAAGGAAAATAGTTATTTGGAAAATAGAAATTTGTAATGGAAATTAGAAAATAGAAAGTAGTGAAAATCTTTTATCTAATTTCCAGTTTCTATTACCAACTTCAAATTTCTATACAGCTAATTTCTTACATTTAAATAATATAAAACAAAATGAAAAAAATGTTTAGAAAGAAAAAGTATCTTGTATATAGCATGGTATTTTTTCTAGTAACAGCTTTGTTTTTTTGGGGAGGATTTTTTTCTAAAACGCCCAAAGAAGCAAAAGCAGCTCGAACAAGCCCTTTAATTATTGACCATAATGATGCAACGCTAAGCGGTCTTTCGGAGACGGCTATCAATAATGCTAAATCAAATTTGAGGGTATATTATAATCATACTTCTCATGGAAGCCAAGTTATTACCGGACTTTCCAGAATAGAAGAAGTTGAGGGGGGTATTTATAAATATCACACCTCAGGCAGTGAATCAGGTTCGTTATATATTGATGATCATTACGAGACTGATTTGGGTCATACAGGCGATTGGAATCCCTATGATTACACTGATTGGTATTATATTACCCGTGAAGCATTAGATGCAGATTCATCTATTAATGTAGTAATGTGGTCTTGGTGTGCAGGAGTACAAGATGCGACAGAAGCAGGTATTAATAGATATTTTAGTGAAATGGGAAAATTAGAGGCAGATTATCCCAATGTAACCTTTGTTTATATGACTAGCCATTTATATGATGATGACTGGCCATATGGCGATAAAACCAATACCGATGCTCGCAACGAACAGATAAGAACTCTAGCTCGAGCTAATAATAAAGTTTTGTATGATTTTGCTGATATCGAAAGCTATGACCCGGATGGTAATTTTTATCCCAATGAAACAGAAAAATGCAGCTGGTGTGCTACCTGGTGCGCCAGCCATTCCAGTAGCCCTTATTGCAGTTATTGTACTCCCGAGACCTGCTGTGCCCATACTCATTGTTTTAACTGCTATCAGAAAGGCCAGGCTTTTTGGAGTATGATGGCGCAATTAGCTGGTAATAGCTCAGACGATTCAGACGATTCCGATGACTCCTCCGATGATAGCTCTTCAGATGAAGACACTGCCTCCCGTACTACCGAATCTGGTGCTACTATTTCTCCTAAAATAATCACTACTTCTGGTCCCGGAGAGGTAACCAGGGCTCAAGTCTATGATAGAAAAGGTGTTGCTACGGGGGATGTAATTACCGGACTTTTCCCTGATTCCTACGCTGGTGGTGCTGGAGTAGTATCTATCGATAGCAATAACAATGGCGTCAAGGATCAAGCCTTAATTTTCGCGATCCATAACGGTGGCCCTCAGGCCAGAGTAATAGGCATTAAAGAAGATAAAACTATTTCTTACTTAGGACAGCAATTTGTTTTTGATTCTAACATTAGAGATGGCTTATCAGCCACTAGTGGAGATTTTGATAATGATGGCTATCAAGATGATGCGGCTTTTTGTTTAACAGGGAATAGAGTTCCTATAGTTAGAGTATATACTGATGTTAGAGGCATAGATAATTGGAACCTAGCCCATGAATTTAGCGCACCATTTGGTAATGTAGGCTGTAATTTGGGCACTTTTCAATATGATAGCGGGGGAAATGATCTTCTGGTTACTCCTAATCATGGTATGGCTTCACCTAATGTTTATATTTACTGGATAAATGGAACTTTGCAAAAACAATTTGCTGCCTATGGTGCAGGTGTTCAGTCAGGACTTACAGCTTCTGGTATTCAAGATCGAATCTATACTACTCCCAATAACGGTTCTTCCCAAATAAATGTTTTTGACAGAGAGGGTAATAGAAAGAACTTCTGGTGGGCCTATCAGGAACATATTAGAGGAGATTATACCAATGTTGCCGGAGATATCGATTTAGATGGCATCGATGAATTGTTAGTCTCTCCTATAGGCTCTAACGGTCCCCAAGTTCTAGCCTATGAGCCCTCAGGCAAATGGAGAACCTGGCCTAATTTCTTTGCTTTTGGCGATGAGACACTTCGCAATGGAGTGGGGATAGCGGTAATAGATAATTATCATGGGGTTAATTAGAGTGTGGTTAGTAATTAGAAAATACAAAAGAGATCTTGTAATGAGGTCTCTTTTTTGATTGAAATTTTATCCACAGCTCTCATTAATGACATATTTAACAAATTGAAGTATAATAAAGCATAATAATTTATTAAAATAAATAAAATATGAAAAAAAGAATTAAAACATTTTTCTCTAAATCATTCCTACTGCTAATATCAATCATAACAGTAACATCTCTATGTGGTGTAATTAATTTAAGTTTTCCAAATCAAGTAAAAGCTGCTTCTTGGACAATAGAAGATATAGATTATAGTTCCACTAATTATGGTGAATTTGATTCAATAGCAATAGATTCTTTGGGTTATGTTCATATAAGCTATTATAATCATGAATTAGGCAATCTTATGTATACTACCAACCAATCAGGTAGCTGGGTAAGTACAGTAGTAGATAATGGAGTAGGTACTACTGAAATTCATAGTGAAGTTTATACTTCCATAGCTCTCGACTCTTCAGATAATGTTCATATTAGCTATGGTGATGAAATAGCTGGTGATTTAAAATATGCTACTAACCAATCAGGTAGTTTTGAAAATGAGATAGTAGATAATGGTGGTGCTAATAGTGTTGGAATTTTTACTTCTATAGCTCTCGACTCTTCGGATAAGGTACACATTAGCTATGGTGATTTTACAGATCATGATCTAAAATATGCTACTAACCAATCAGGTAGTTTTGAAAATGAGATAGTAGATAATGGTGGTGCTAATAGAGTTGGAATTTATACTTCCATAGCTCTCGACTCATTAGATAAGGTACATATTAGCTATCAAGATTATACAGATAATGATCTAAAATATGCCACTAACCAATCAGGTAGCTGGGTAAGTACAGCAGTAGATGATAGTCTTCATGCTGTTGGATATGATACTTCTATCGCTATCGACTCTTCAGATAATGTACATATTAGCTATGGTGATGCTTCAGATGGTGTTCTAGAATATGCCACTAACCAATCAGGTAGCTGGGTAAGTACAGTAGTAGATAATGGAGGAGGTACTAATGATGTTAGTTTTTGTACTTCTATAGCTCTCGACTCTTCGGATAAGGTACACATTAGCTATGGTGATTTTACAGATGGTGATCTAAAATATTCCACCAACCAATCAGGTAGCTGGGTAAGTACAGTAGTAGATAATGGTGGTGCTGATAGTGTTGGGTTATATACTTCTATCGCTCTTGACTCATCAGATAATCTACACATTAGCTATTATGATGAAACAGCCGGCTCCCTTAAATACGCCACCACCTCGACATCCCCCTCCAACCCCACTCTCTCCATAAACTCCGCAGCCTCCACTACCACTATCAGAGAAGTAGACCTAACTTTTTCATCCTATAGCGGTGCTACCTACATGATAATAGGCAACCAATCAGATTTATCAGATGGTACAGCCATACCATTTAGTGCAACGACCACTCACACCTTAACTACAGGAGATGGCACAAAAACAGTCTATGCAAGAATAGGCAATGCTCAAGGAGCAAGTAGTATCATATCAGATACTATCATTCTAGATACTTCCACAGGCGATGACACAGATACAACTGATACAGATACTGATACTGATACTGATACTGATACTATACAGATACTGATACTGATCTTACCCCCATCCTCTCCCCCAAAATCCTCACCACCTCCGGTCCAGGAGAGACAACTCGTCTTTGGGCTTATGATAGACATGGTAATGCAACGGATGTTAAAATTAACGAAGGTCTTTTCCCACCTTCTTATCTTGGTGGAGCAGGCATAGTGTCCATTGATCAAAACAATAATGGAGTAAAGGATCAGTTTGTAATCTTTGCGATTAATAATGGTGGTCCTCAAGCAAGAGTTATGGGCCTCAGAGAAGATGGTTCTCTAGTACTTAAAGGACAAATGTTCCTTTTCCAAAAACCCGATGATAAAGCTAATACCAGCTCTATTAGAGATGGTCTTTCTATGGTTTCCGGAGATTTTGATAATGATGGTTTTCAAGATGACATAGCAGCTTGTCTCACAGGAGATTACAGTCCACGCGTTAAAATATTTAAAGATGCTACTGGCGTAGATAACTGGGAATTAATTAATCAATTTGATGCTCCATATGGCGCTAATGGCTGCAACTTAGGAACATTCCAGTATGATGACGGGGCAGAAGAATTATTAGTTACCCCTAATCATGGTGTAGCTGAACCCAAGGTCTGGATCTATACCGTAGGTGGGACTCTTAAGAAAGACTTTTGGGCTTATGATGCTCCTATAAACCAGGGTTTAACTGCTGCCGGCATAGAAGATAGAATTTACACTACTCCCAATAATGGCTCTTCTCAAGTTAATGTTTTTGATAAGAATGGTGCTAGAAAGAATTTCTGGTGGGTTTACCAACAGAATGTTAGAGGAAACTTTAAGAATATTCCAGGTGATATTGACCTTGATGGCAAAGATGAACTTTTAATTTCCCCTATAGGTTCTAATGGGCCGCAAGTGCTAGCTTTTGAGCCCACTGGAAAATGGAGGACATGGCCTAATTTCTTTGCTTTTGGCGATGAAACCTTAAGAAACGGAGCAGATATAGCAGTTATAGAAAATTGGCATGGAGTGAATTAGGGAATAGAATTTAGAATCTTGAATAAGAAAAGATTTTTAATAATTTAATTTGCTAAATCTGTGGCTAAATAAAAAAAGGGATCTTCTGATCTCTTTTTTTATTTAATTAACATTGCCCAAATTTATTAAATTAAAATATATTTAATGATAAAGTTAAGGACAAACATTTGTAGTTTCCTTACACCCATTTTCATCACACCTAAAATAATCTTCTAATTTCAAATCTGAGCCTGCGCAATATGTTTGACTATTTTCTATATTATTAGTCCAGTCATAATTATTGCCTTGTGGGTTTTCTGGAATATTCCTCAAATATTCATTACCATCAACTGTAATAGAAGCGGGGATATTTTCAGAAGTGAGGTAGGCTTGATTGTGGTCATAAGCCATTTCCATAGCTAGAGCAATTTGTCTTAAGTCACTTTTAATACTAGCATCTTGACCTTTTTGTTTGGTTCTAACAAAAGAAACATACATCAAAGAAGCCAAAATACCAATAATAGCTATCACTACTAGTAGTTCAACTAAGGTAAAACCATAGTTTTTTTGTTTTTGAAGGGGCAGCATGTGTTTTTATTTGCTTTGTTTAACTAATATTAATATACTAAATAATACTGAATATTATTTATAAAATGTATTATAACAGTAAAATAATAATATATAAATAGCCAATATTTATGATTGATAAAGATAAGACTATAATGGAAAAAGTAATAGAACTAGCTAAATTGGGTGAAGGTGAAGTTTCACCAAATCCTTTAGTTGGTGCTGTTTTAATTAGAAATAATAAGATAATTGGTCAAGGATATCATAAAGAATATGGCTCGAATCATGCGGAAATTGAAGCTATAGAAGATGCTATAAATCGAGGTAATAAAAATAAAATAAATGGCTCAATCTTATATGTTAATTTAGAGCCATGTTGCCACCTTGGGAATACTCCTCCTTGTGTTAATGAAATTATAAAAAGAAAAATTAAGAAAGTTATAGTAGCCTGTAAAGATCCAAATAAAAAAGTGAACGGTAGGGGAATAAAAAAATTAAGAGAAAATAATATTGAAGCTGAATTAGGCTTAATGAAAAAAGAAGCGATTGATTTAAATAAATATTTTTTTAAATATATAAAAACTGGTAGGCCTTATATAATTTGGAAAAGTGGGATGAGTTTGGATGGTAAAATTACTCATTCCAGTGATAAATATATAACTAATAAAAAATCTTTAGAATATGTTCATAAAATAAGAAGTAGCATAGATGCTATTTTAGTGGGCATAAATACTATTAAGAATGACAACCCCGAACTAAATGTGAGATTAAAAAATAGTAAAAGTAAAATTATTCCAATAATTTTAGATCCTAATTTAAAAATTGATTTAAAATCTAAGGTTTTGCGAAAGGGAACTGTTATGGTTGTAAAAAAAGATTTAGCATCTAATAAAATTAAGCAGCTGGAAAGAAAGGGGATAAGATTTTTAGAGTTAGATATTAAAAATAATAAATTTGATTTAAAAAGATTATTAAAAGAATTAGGTAAGTTAAAAATTATTAGCTTATTAGTTGAAGGAGGACAAAAAACTGCTACTGAATTTATAAATCAAAAGCTGATTGATGAAATATATTTATTTATAGCTTTGGAAATGTTTGGAAAAGGAGAATTGCCAATTTTAGATAAGCTTGATAAGATTTTAAAGTTAAAGGATGTTGAAATTAAGAGATTGGAGGATAATTTGATGGTGAGGGGATTTGTAAAAGAAGGAAAATAGCTATTTAGAAGTTGGAAAATGGTAATAGAAAATAGAAAATGGGAATTGATAAACTATTTTCTAATTTCAAGTATTTATTACTAATTTCTATTTTCCAAATAACAAATTTTCATATCATAAATATGTTAAACACTATACAACAAGCCATAAAAGATTTTAAATCAGGCAAATTTATAATAGTCGTTGATGATGAAGATAGAGAAAACGAAGGTGATTTAATAGTGGCTGCAAAATATGCAAACAGTAAAGCCATAAATTTTATGGCGTGTTTTGGCAGAGGATTAATATGTATGCCTATGGAGGCTAAGAGATTAAGTGAGCTTGATATTAATCCCATGCTGCAGAAAAATGAGGATGTACATGGAACTGCTTTTACAGTATCTGTTGATGTAAAAATGGGAACAACTACAGGGATATCTGCTTCTGATAGAGCTAAGACAGTTAAAGCTTTAATAAGTTCAAAAACTAAACCCAAAGACTTAGCTCGTCCTGGGCATTTATTTCCCTTAAGTGCTAAAGAAGGCGGGGTATTAAAAAGAGCCGGACATACGGAAGCCGCTGTTGATTTAGCAAGACTATCTGGATTATATCCTGCTGGAGTAATATGTGAGATTATGAATGAAAATGGAACAATGGCAAGACTTCCTGAATTGAGAAAATTTGCTAAACTGCACAAATTAAAAATAATATCGATAGCTGATTTGATTAGGTATAGACAGTCGCGTGAAAAATTAATAAAAAAAGTTGTTGAGACAAAACTTCCTACAGATTTTGGAGAATTTAGAATTAAGCTTTATGAGTCAAAAATTGATAATTATTTACATTTAGCCTTAATAAAGGGTCAGGTAAAAAATAAAAAAAATATTTTGGTAAGGGTGCATTCGGAATGTTTAACTGGGGATGTTTTTTATTCCAAAAGATGTGATTGTGGGGAACAATTACAAGAAGCTATGAAAATAATTCAAGAGAAAGGGCAGGGAGTAATTCTATATATGAGACAAGAAGGAAGAGGAATTGGACTGGAAGCAAAATTAAAAGCTTATGGTTTGCAAGATCGGGGGTTGGATACCGTAGATGCCAATAAGAAGCTAGGCTATAAATGTGATTTAAGAGACTACGGGATCGGGGCACAAATTTTAACAGATTTAGGGCTTACATCGATTAATTTAATGACTAATAATCCATGTAAGGTCATAGGGTTAGAAGGGTATGGGTTAGAAATCAATAAAGTTGTTCCAGTTAAAATAAAAGCTAATAAGTATAATAAGAAGTATTTAAAAACTAAGAAGGATAGGATGGGGCATAAACTATAAAAATTCTGTGGATCATAATCCCTTGTGGATAACTACCCCTTTGACATAGCATTAAATATAGAATAAAATAAATAAAAGTAATAAAAATTACCTCGTAAGAAATTTGCGGGGTATTTAATAAAGTAAAAATTGAAAATCAAGAATAAAATTCAATATCATAAATCAATGGAGGATCATATATTCATTGGTCGTCTCTATCAGTTTTAACAATAGCACCCCCTAAATCGGGGGTGTTTTTTTAAGTAAAAAATTTAAGTAAAAAAATGGAAAAGTGGAACTTAAAAAAACAATTTTTAGAAAAAGTAAAAGATAAAGGCGGATTTGTAAATTGCCATGGACATTTTGATAAAGCTTTTTATATAACTCGCGAAGGACTTAATAAGAGCATGGTTGATATGGAAGAGAAATGGCTTATGAGTGATGATATAAAGAAAAAATCAACCGAGGAAGAAGTAATGGATAGAATTAAAACGGCTTTAGATATATTAATTGCTCAAGGATGTAAAAATACATGCAGTTTTATAGATGCCTATAGCGCTGTGGGACATAAAAATATAGATGCAGTCCTAAAAGTAAAAGAAGAATATAAAAATAAAATTAATTTTAAAACTATAACTCAATCCTTGGGGGGATTAGTGGATAGTAATGAGAGGAAAATTTATGAAGAAATAACAGCTAAAGCAGATGTAGCCGGTGGTCTTCCTTCAAAGGATAGGCCAGAGGATAATAAAAATTTTGATTATTTATTTTCCATAGCAAGAAATTTAAATAAACCTATTCATGTACATATAGACCAAGAAAATAATCCTAATGAGCGTGATACAGAGAAATTGATAAAATATACAAAAAAATATAAATATGAAGGAAGAGTGGTAGCAATTCACGCTTTATCGGTTGCAGCTCAAGATAAAAAATACAGGCAAGAAATTTATAAAGGCTTAATTGATGCAGGAATCGGAGTAGTGGTTTGCCCATCAGCAGCACTTAGTATGAAACAATTAGATCAATATAGTGCCCCAGTTCATAATTCTATAGCCAATATTCCCGAAATGATAGAGGCGGGAGTAACGGTCGCCTTAGGGATTGATAATATTTGTGATTTCTATAATCCATTCAATGATGGAAATATATGGTTTGAAGTAAGAATGATTCAAGAAGCTTGCCGGTATTACGATTTCGATCAATTGGTAAATATTGCAACTACTAACGGTATAAATTTATTAAATATAAAATAATTTAAAAAAATGCAAAAAGAACACAAGTATGTGAAGGTAGCCTATTATGAACCAGATCCTTCTGAAGTTCATAAAGTAGTTTTACTTTATTCAGGAGGTCTCGATACTTCGGTAATGTTGAAGTGGATTCAGGATGTATATAAAGCAGAGGTAATAGCATTATGTATTGATATTGGTCAGCAAGCGGATGATCTAGAAGAGATAAGAAAAAAAGCTATAAAACTCGGTGCTTTAAAAAGCATAGTAGTAGATGCAAAAGATGAGTTTGCTGAAGAATATGTAGCTAAGGGCATAAAAGCTAATGCTTCTTATCAAGGCAAATATCATTTATCTACTCCCTTAGGCCGTCCTTTGCTTGCCAAAATAGCCGTTGAAGTTGCAGAGCAAGAAAAGGCAGATACGATTGCTCATGGATGTACTGGTAAGGGAAATGATCAAGTAAGAATTGAAGGTACTGTTATAACCTTAAATCCTGATATGAAAGTAATAGCACCTGTTCGAGAATGGGGCATGGGACGTGAAGAAGAAATAGAATATGCTAAGAAGCATAATATTCCAATTAAAAAAACTACGCCAGTTCCATATTCCTGGGATGATAATATGTGGGGTGTAACTGGTGAAGGGGGTGAAATAGAAAATCCAGAATTAATTCCTCCTTTGGAAAAAATTTTACAAGTATGTACCTTGCCTCAAAAAGCTCCGAATAAATCTGAAAAAATTAAATTAGAATTTGTAAAAGGAATCCCAGTTGCGTTGAATGGCAAAGAAATGAAGTTATCTGATTTGATTATTAAATTAAATAAATTAGCCGCCAGACATGGAATAGGCATTTCTCATCATTTGGAAGATAGAGTGGTGGGCTTGAAAGTACGAGGAATATATGAGATGCCAGCTGCTCATACTATTATTAAAGCACACAGAGAAATTGAGAAATTTATGTGTACTAGGCAAGAAAATAAATTTAAAACTATAGTAGATCAAGAGTGGGCCTATTTATGTTATGGAGGATTTTGGTATGAACCATTAATGAAAAGTTTGAATGCTTATTTAGATGAAGTAAATAAAAAAGTGAATGGTATAGTTACTTTAAGATTATACAAAGGTAATTGTGAAGTGGTAGCAATTAAATCTCCCGATGCTCTATTTGATGAAAAGATGGCTACCTTTATGAAGTCAGAAATATTTAATCAAAATGCTAGCCCTGGATTTATTGAGCTATGGACCTTGCAAATGAAAATGTCCAAAAGAATTAAAAAGAATATTTTAATCAGTATTGGTAAAAACAAAGATAAGAGTAAGTTAATGCCATTTGTGAAAAAATTAGCTGAACAAAAAGTTAAATTATATGCCACAGAAGGTACTGCTAAATATTTAGAGCAAAATGGATTAAAAAATGTAAGTGTTTTGTATAAAATATCACAAAAAAAGAAACCAAATATATCCAGTTTTATTAAATATAAGAGATTTGATTTAGTAATAAATATTCCTAATGGTAAAAAGAAAAAATCTATAACAGATGGACAGTTGATAAGAACAAAGGTTTTAGAAAAAGACATACCCTTAGTAACGAATGTTGATGTAGCTATCGATACTATTAATAAACTTTTGAGGAAAAAAAGATAAATAAGTGTATAAATAGAAAAATTAGAAATTAGAAATATGAATACCCAAATAAATTTTCTAGGTAAAAAATTTGACAATCCTATAGTGGTCGCCTCGGGCATATTGGGTGTGACTGGATCATGCATGGTTAGAAACATTAAAGAAGGAGCAGGCGGGGTTACTATGAAGTCAGTATCAATAGAATCGCGCGAAGGTCATATTAATCCTACTATTACAACTGGTAGTTGTTTTGTAATTAATGCGGTTGGCCTATCTAATGCTGGAGTAGAAAAAAGTATTAAAGAAATTGAATATTATAAAAAAAATTGTAGAGCACCTCTAATTGCTAGTATTTTTGCAGGGGAGGTAGATGAATTTGGCAAATTAGCTAGAAAAATATCAGAGGCCAAGCCTGATTTTATAGAGGTGAATATTTCTTGTCCTAATGTTAAGGACGAATTTGGGAAGCCTTTTGCTTCTGATCCTAAATTAGCTTCTGAAGTAACTAAAATAGTTAAGAAAAATACTAAGATAAAAGTTATTGTAAAATTATCGCCCAATGTAGTTAGCATTGCTGAAATTGCCAAGGCAGTAGAGGGTGCAGGAGCAGATGCTATTTGCGCTGTTAATACTTTTAACGGAACATTAATAGATGTCAGAACGCGTAAATTTGTTCTAACTAATCGTTTTGGTGGAGTATCTGGACCTGCTATAAAACCTATGGCTGTTAAAGCAGTTTATGATATTGCTCAGGCTGTAAAAATTCCAATAATTGGAACGGGAGGAGTAACTACGGGTGAAGATGTAATGGAAATGATGTTGGCTGGAGCAACTTTGGTTGGTGTAGGGTCTGCTGTTTATTTTTCCAATAGGAAAATATTTGGGAAAATGATGAAAGATGTAAAAAAAATAATGGAAGAAGAGAAAATCCAAAATTTACAATCAATAATTGGTAAGGTAATTGATAAATAGAATGATTACAAAACAAGAAAAACCAACTATCCTAAAAATCAAAAAAATAAAACAAGAAACGTCGCAAATTAAAACATTTATATTTGATTATGATTTAGGCGCTACCCCTGGCCAATTTATAATGCTCTGGATTCCTCGAGTTGACCAAATTCCAATAAGTATATCAAGACAGAATAAAAATAGTTTTGAATTATCAGTAATGAAAGTAGGCAATGGAACTCAGAAATTATTCGATATGAAAGTAGGCGATCAATTAGGAATTTCTGGACCATATGGAAAAGGATTTAATATTAAACCAAAATCTAAAATTATCTTAGTAGGTGGAGGCTGTGGTTCAGCACCTTTAAGATTTTTGGCTGAAGAAGCAAAAAGGAAAAAATGTCAAATTACTTTTATTACCGGAGCAAGTACTTCCAAAGATGTTTTATTTAAAAGAGCCTTGCCTGGATCATGTTTAATATCAACTGATGATGGATCTGAGGGGCATAAAGGTTTTACCACTGACATTTTAGAAGAAAAACTTTCTAATAAAAAAAATAAATTTAATAAAATCTATACTTGTGGACCGGAAATTATGATGAAGAAAGTAGTTGATATTTGTTATAAATATAAAGTTTCTTGTGAAGTGTCTTTGGAGCGTTATATGAAATGCGGTTTTGGTCTTTGCGGCCAATGCAGCGTAGATCCAGAAGGAATTTGTATTTGCCAAGAAGGTCCGGTTTTTTCTGGGTTGAGAGTTAGAAAAATAAAAGAATTTGGGAATTATTTTAGAGATAAGACAGGTGTTAAGAAATATTATTAGTAAATTGGTTTAAAAATATGAAACAATACAAAGAAGACTTTATAAAATTTTTAGTAAAAACTGATGCTCTAAAATTCGGATCTTTTAAATTAAAAAGTGGCCGGACGGCCCCTTATTTTTTGAATGTAGGTAGTTTTTACACTGGAGAGACCATGCATAATTTATCAAAATTTTATGCTCAAGCTTTCATAGATTCTAAAATTGAAGCTGATGTTATATATGGTCCAGCTTACAAAGGTATACCTCTAGCTACTAATACTGTTGCAGTTTTGTATACTGAGTTTAATAAGAATATATCTTACTGTTTTAATCGCAAAGAAGCAAAAACTTACGGCCAAAAAGATCTGCTAATTGGAGCTCCTATTACCAGTGAAACGAAATTAGTTTTTATTGATGATGTAATTACGGCCGGAACCTCTATTAAGGAGTTGGTAAAATTACTTAAAGAAAACGGCAATCCGCAAATAAAAGGTATTTTAATATCTTTAAATAGAATGGAAAAAGATAATGATGGAGAGAATGCCATCGAAAAATTAGAAAAAGAACTTAATACAAAAGTTTATCCTATTGTTGATTTAGACGAAGTATTTGAAGTTTTGTATAACAAAAAAGTTGAGGGAAAAATTTATATTGATGATGAGAAAATGAAAATTATTAAAGAATATAGATCGCAATATGGAATCTAATATAAAAATATATGTCTACCTACAAAGAGCGCGCCTCGCAGTGCACCAATCCAACTGCTAAGAAGCTTCTCAATTTGATGGAAGAAAAAAAGACTAATCTATCTGTTGCTTTTGATATTACTTCAGGAAAAAAACTTTTAGAATTACTGGATAAAATTGGGCCGGAAATTTGTGTAGCTAAAATGCACATTGATATTATTGAAGATTTTTCACGAGATTTAATTGACAAGCTAGTGGTTTTAAAAGCAAAACATAATTTCTTAATTTTTGAAGATAGAAAGTTTGCTGATATTGGTAATACTGTTAAGATGCAATATGCCCAAGGCATTTATCATATAGCTGATTGGGCTGATATTATTAATTGTCATAGCGTATCTGGCCCAGGTATTATTGATGGCCTAAAAGAAATCGGTATGCCTAAAGGCAGAGGTTTACTGTTATTAGCAGAAATGAGTTCAGAAGGAAATTTAGCTACTGGAGAGTATACTGAAAAAACTTTAAAAATGGCTGAAAAAAATAATGATTTTGTTATTGGATTTATTACTATGAAAAAATTGTTAAATGATCCTAAATTTATTAATTTTACGCCTGGAGTAAAATTAGTTGAAGGAGGGGATAATCTAGGTCAACAGTACAATACTCCGGAAAAAGTAATAAAAGAAAATGGAAGTGATGTGATTATAGTAGGTAGGGGAATATACGAAGCGGATGATCCGTTGAGTGAAGCTAGTAAATATAAAGAAGCTGGTTGGAAGGCTTATAAAGAAAGGTTATAGATGTTTTAATTGTTCTAATGTTCGATTTGTAACAATGTTTTAGAATAAAATTATTTAAAGAAGAAAAGAGATTTTAGGCTCTTTTTTCTTTATAAAATTAATATTTTTTGCTAAAATAAAAGCAAATTTATGTTGAATAAAGATAAAATATTAATAATATCCCTAGATTATCCTCCGGTAGGTGGCGGGCAGGGTATTTTTGTGGAAAACATTACCAATGAGTTTAATAAAAATAATTATAACGTAACTGTTTTAACTACTAAATCGCTTGAGAGAAAAAAAAATAAATTTAAAATTAAAGAAATCAATTACAGTGGACAGAATCCTATAATATTTATATTTTGGTCATATTTTTATTATTTATTTAAATTAAGAAAAGAAAATTATAGCATTATTCATGGGAACAGTATTAATCATCTTTTATTCTTATTATTTAAACAAAGAGGCATAAAATATATTACTACTGTTCATAATACATATTTGCAGAGATTAGAATCAAAAAAAGAATCAATATTTTATAATATAATTTATCCTCTATTTATAAAATTAGAAAAATTTATTTTTAAAAGATCAGATGCAATTATTGCTGTTTCCAGGAATACTAGAAATTATATTAATAAACTTACTAAAAATGAAAATGTTTTTATAATAGAGAATGGAGTAGATACTAATAAATATAAATTAGTGGAAAAAAATAATGATATTTTTAGATTTATATATGTTGGCAGATTAGAAGTGAGAAAAAGAGTATTAGAAACTGTTAAAATATTTGAAATTTTTTTAGAACAATATAAAGGTAACAAAAAAATAGAATTTTTAATAGTAGGTAATGGCTCTCTGTATAATAAAATTAAAGAATATATAGAAGAAAACAATTTAAGGCAGGTAAAACTAATTGGCTTTAGCAGCAATGTAAAAAAGTATTATGATAATTCAAATTGTTTGCTACTATTATCGAAAGGTGAAGGTTTGCCTTTAGCTCTATTGGAAGCTATAAGCAGTGGTTTAAGTACAGTTATAACCAAAGATGCTTCAGGATTAGCAGATATAGTACAGACAGGCATAAATGGTTATATTGTAGAAGATCAATTAAATACGGAGGAAATAGTTAGTAAAATGAATAATGTTATTAGTAATTATGAAGTATTTTCTCTTAAATCAGAATTAATAGCTAAAAATTATGATTGGAGTATAATTATAAATAAGTATCTAAAGATTTATAATATATAAAAATATAGAAATTATAAAAAGTTTCTAGTAAAATAAATTTGTATAGCCAATAAAACAATTATGCTACAAGACGAATATAGAACTTTAACCAAACCTACTGAAAAGTTAATTCAAGCTTTTGAAAGAAAAAAAGAAGACAAGAAAGAAAATGCATCGCCAAAAATAAAAGTTAATAGGACAGTTTCTAAACTTGCTTTTTTGTATGAAAAAATTAGAAACGTTATTGATTATAAAGAAGAGCATCTTTTAAGAAAAAATGCTATAAAAAGAGTATTGAAAAGAAGGCTGACAAATCAAAGCAGTGCTCAAAAGATTTCAGAACCAATGATTTTTGAATTAATCAGAGGTGGATATTTAGAAAATGAAATTGTTTCAGAGAATAAAATTAGTAAAGTTGAGAAAATAATAAATAAGTATATTTTATTATTAAATAGCTATCACAATAAAAGCGAAAAACCTGAAAATGAAAAAAAAGATTATATGGATTGGATATTGGGCATTGCTGCTTGCGAAATAGAAGAAATATTTGCTTCGCGTGTTAAAGATGAAGCTATGGCTGATTTTATGTATGAAGTGATGAGTGAAAATATAGCTTGGTCTGGTAAAATAACCAAAGAAGAAAAAAGTATTCAGATATATATTGCTATTCAAAGAGCACTTCTTAAATCTGATAGAGAAATAATCACTTATCGTCTAATAGATTTATATTATCCGCATTGGAAAGGCAGTCCTTCGGGGGAAATAATAGATGAAATAGCTTCTAATATAGAATTTTTAAATCAGACTATTGAGGATCAAATTGATCACCCTTTGTCCAGTAGATTAATTACTGTGGTAAAAAAATATTTGCCTTCTTTTGTTATTTTAAGAGATATTTTAGAAAAAGGTGGAGAAGATATTGAAGATATATTGAGTAATGTTAAAACTTTAACCGAAGAATCCAAAGAAGCCTGTGAAGAAAAATATAGTGATACCAGGGCAAAGTTAAAACGCAGCGGGGTTAGAAGTATTATTTATATTTTTGTAACTAAAATGCTTTTAGCTCTAGCTATTGAAGTACCTTATGATATGTATTTTGCATCAGCCTTTGACTATAAACCGCTTATTATTAATGTTATTTTTCATCCTATTTTATTGTTTTTAATACTCCTATCAATTAGAGTACCCAAGGAAAAAAATACTGAAAATATTATAGATAATATTAGAAGAATAATATACGAAGAAGAAGAAAACATTTTGGCTCAAAAAATAAAAACATCTGTTACTAGAAATATATTTTCCAATATTTTATTTAATTTTTTCTATATTATTACTTATGCTGTTTCTTTTGGTTTAATAATTTACATTTTAAGTAGATTTGGTTTTGGGGCTTTGGGTATATTTATTTTTATTTTATTTTTATCTCTTGTTTCTTTTTTTGGAATTAGAAGCAGGGAATCAGCTAGAGAATTAATTATTGCAGGAGAGCGGGAGGGGGCTATTACTACTATGGTTGATTTTTTGGCTATTCCAATTTTAAGAGCAGGACGTTGGCTTTCTTTAAATTTTTCTCGTATTAATATTTTTGTATTTATATTAGATTTTATTATAGATGCGCCATTTAAGGCATTTATAGAAATTTCTGAGGATTTTTTTACCTTTATAAGAGAAAAAAAAGAAGAAATAACTATGAAATAATGGACAAAATAACAAAAAAACAAGATAATCTATCTCTATCGGCAGATCCGCCGTCAGAGGCGGACAAAATAACAGCTAGTTTAAAATATTTTATATTTTTTATAATATTTATTTTATTTATATCAGTTATTTTTAATTATAAAAATACAAATGCTAGTGTTATACTAAATAAAAATGTTTTGGTTGTATTAAATGAAGACAATAGAGATGAAATGAATGATATTATTAAGATAGTTGAAGATAAAAAAGGTAAAATAGCTCATAGATTTGAAAATAATGGATTCATTTTAGATTATCAAAAAGAAATAGTAGCAATTTTAGATAATGATAGCAGAATTAAAAATATTTATAGTAATAAAATTGATGATGTTAATAGCTATAGTGAAGATTATCAATTGATGTTTAATGTTTGGAATAAAAGTTTTAATCAAACTGTTGATTTAAAAGAAAATGATTTTAAGCCAATAAATGATGATGCTCTATCTTTTCCGAAGATCTTAAGAAATAACAATATTGGTGGACCAGGCGAATCTTCTTATGGTGCCAGTTTTTATGATGTAGCAGAATACATGGCCGGCAAAGTGTCAGTAGCTATAATTTTACCGGAAAGTATAGGGGGTTATGATGCCTCAACTGAAAATTGGGATGCTGCCAGGGAAACTCAGGTAGTGAGTGAGATTCAAAGCGGGTTAAATTGGTGGTTTGAGCAAGCTAAAAAGAGGAATATCAATTTAACCTTTACTTATCATTCTTATTTTGGCAGGACAGATGATAGGGCTAAAACTTCCTATGAGCCTATTAATAGAACTTCTTTCACGGGTACAGCACAGCAAGGATTGTGGATAAATCAAATTATGAGTAATTTTAATTATCAAAGCGATGATTATTTTTATAATACTCTAGCTTTTGATAATGATATGATTAAAAACGATAATTCAGACTGGGGATTTACTATTTTTGTAACTGATAGCAAGAATGATGCTGATGGTGATTTTCAGGATGGTAAATTTGCTTATTCTTATTATGGAGGTCCTTTTATGGTTATGACTTATGATAATGATGTTTATGGCATAAATAATATGGAAGCAATTGTAGCTCATGAAACAGGCCATACTTTTTATGCGCTAGATCAATATTATGCAGCAAATCAAGATTGTACTAAAACAGCTGGTTATATAGGGGCGCCTAATCAAAATAGTGAATATAATTCTAATAGTGGAGGTTGTGCTATCAATGAGTTAAGCATAATGCGAGGAGGAGTATATCCTTACCAACAAAACTCCTTAGATAAGTATGCTGCCGAACAAATAGGCTGGAGGGATAGTGATGGAGATAATATTATAGATATATTAGATGTTCAGCCTGTTATAGCTATAACCAGCAGAGAAGAAAACAGTAATGGTACTTATACTGTTAGTGGTAGAGCTACAGTAGGTAAAATGAAAAATGTTAATCCTTATACAGACAGTGTGCATAATTATTATAGTGTAGATCCGAATAATACGACGATTAATAAAATATCAAATATTTGGTATCAATTAAGTAGTGGTGATTGGCAGGCAGTACCAGCTCTTGATGGAAATTATAACTCAGGTGAAGAAAATTTTAAATTTACAGTATCAGGACTAAATCAAGGTAGTCATGATATAAATATTAAAGTTCAGGATAGCTCAGGCAACACAAAAGAAACAGCTACTGATATTACAGCTGGTACTCCTTCTATAATCACTGGAGCTGGACCAACAGGCGGACCGCAAGTAAGAGTATTTAACACGTCGGGCAATTTAGAAAATAGTTTTTTTGCCTATGCTGAAAATATTAGATCAGGTGTCATAGTAGCATCTGGTGATGTAGATGGAGATGGAGAAAATGAAATTGTTACCGGACCAGGCAATGGAGCTGGCCCTCATGTTAGAATATTTAAAAAAGATGGCACAGTTAAATATCCTGGATTTTTTGCTTATGATAAAAATTTTCGTGGCGGAGTAAATATAGTCTTAGGAGATTTAGATGGAGATGGTATAGATGAAATAATTGCTGGGGCAGGCTATGGCGGCGGTCCGCAGATTAGGGTATTTGATAAATTAGGTAAACAAAAAATAACTGCTGGTTTTTTTGCCTATGATAAGAATTTTCGTGGTGGAGTTAATGTGGCGGCTGGTGATATCGATAAAGATGGTAAGGATGAAATAATAGCTGGAGCAGGTAGAGGCGGCGGTCCACAGATTAGGGTATTTGAAGGAAACGGACAATTAAAACCAATACAATTCTTTGCTTTTCATCCTAATTTTCATGGTGGTGTCAATGTAGCGGCAGGGGATTTTGACGGAGATGGCAAGGACGAAATAGTAGCTTCTCAAGCATCAGATGGTGAAGCCTGGGTAAAAGTATATAGATATAATAACGATCAAACAATTCTAGGACAATTTAACGCCTATGGCACTGGAGTGGAGGTAGGAGCACATATTGCTGTGAGTGATGTGGATTTAGATGGTCTAGCAGAAATAATAACTGGGGCAGGGTATGGTGGTGGTCCGCAGGTAAGAATGTTTGAAGGTAATGGGAAAGCAATTAATTCTAGTTTCTTTGCCTTTGGAGAAAATTTCAGAGGTGGGGTTTATGTGGGGGAAGAATAGGAATTCAGAATTTAGCAATAAAAAATACTAGTTAAATATTTAACTAGTATTTTTTTTAAAAAACGACTTAATCTATTTATTTAAACCTCTTAACCCTAATTAACCCCGAGCAAGTAATAACTTCAATGCCCTTTTTCTCTAATTCATCTAAAAATAAATTCATGCCAATAGAATCAGATGAAATATGGCCGGCAATTACTACGTTAATATGATTTTTTTCAGCTTCTTCTTTATATTCCTCAGACATATGCATGCCAACAATAGTTCCAACACCTGCTTGAGATAATTTCTCATAAATATCTTTATGGCCGGAAGTTCCACCAGTTACTTCTGTGAAAGCTATTCTGCCACATCTATTTTCTTTATTACCGGCGAAGATAGCAGGTCCTGTTCCCATTTTTGAGGCTTGTTCATATTCGGGGATAGTTTTTAATAATTTTATAACTTCTCCAACTGTTTCTGGTTTATTTTTGTTAAATATTTTTTTCAAATAATTAGCCACTAAATTATCAGCAGCAGTATGGACACACATTAAATTTTCATGTAAAAGATTAGCAGTATCAATTACTTGATAATGATTGAGACCAGATATACCTCTGAAAACTTCAGACATTCTTATTTTCATTAATTTTTCAGCAACATTAACAGGTATACCTAAATCCTCTAGCAAATCAACTTGAAGTTCCATAACATCATCAAGACGGGCTAGAGCTATGCCTCTGGGATGATGTGAAATAACTAACTGAATATCTTTGATTTTACTTAGCTGTCTGGATAATAATATTTCGGCAGAATCAATGTCTATGCCAGCTAAAACTCTTTTTATCTTATTATTTTTATCACCACATAGAATTCTAGTATCAGAATAAGGGTTAATTAGTCTTTCTTGATCAAATTCTTTTTTTTCTTCTGATTTAAGATCTTCGTATTTTTGCCTAATTCTTTTTAACTTTTTAGCAACTCGCGCTGATCCTCTAAGATCTGCCTCTTTACCAAGCTTAATGGCTAAATCGTATATTTGTTTTATGGTCATAGGATGGTAATTAGTAAATAGTTATTGGTCATTAGTAACTTTAGATTTATTTTAGCTAATTACAAATATCTAATGTCCAATTACTTGATTTTATAAGTGAATATTCTAAAAAAATGAACTTTTATTTCTTAACTTCAGCTACAATTTCATCAAAGACAGCAGGATGATTTACAGCGATTTCTGCTAAAATTTTACGATCTAATTCTATTTTTTTCTTATCTAACAAATTAATAAAACTTCTATAAGTTATTTCTCTCTCTCGGCAAGCAATATTAATTCTAGTAATCCAAAGCCGGCGAAAAGTTCTTTTTTTTGCTTTTCTATCTCGGTAAGCATATGAGCCAGCTTTTAAAAATGCTTGTTTCGCTTCTCTAAATTTTTTACTTCTACCTAGCAAATAACCTTTAGTATCTTCTAAAAGATTTTTTCTTCTTTTACTGGCCATAACGCCACGTTTTACTCTTGTCATGTATTTGTATAATAATTATTGATAAATATAAAAAATTGCAAACTACTTAAAATTTGCTATTTAGAATCTAAATTTAACTATAGGGCAACAATCTCTTTAGATGCTTATTTAGTGTTTTAGTTATAGTTTTATCTAATCTTTTAGCAGTTGTGTCTTTCCCTTTATCGCGGGCATTAAAATGATCTTGCGTGCAAGCTCTTTGAATATATTTTTTCTTTCTTTTACTGCCAGATACTCTTATTCTTTTAGCAGCTGCTTTCTTGGTCTTTAGTTTATTTTTCATATAATTAATATTTATTTAGCTTTAGTAACTATCATTGCTAGGCCCAGTCTTTGTCTTTTTGGTTCCTGCTCAACTTTTATTTCTTCTTGCATAGCTTCTATAAACTTATCAAAAGTTTCACGAGTTAGGTCCCGGTGCATATTTTCTCTGCCTCGTAACATTAATTCTATTCTGACTTTATTTCCTTCTTTTAAAAATTTATCTGCTTGTTTTGCTTTAAATTCTAAATCATTCTGGGAAATTCTAGGTGATATTCTGACACCCTTTACTTCTACTTTTTTGGATTTAGCTTTTTGCTTGCGCCCCTTTTTCATCTGTTCATATTTATATTTACCGTAATCAGTTAGTTTACAAACAGGTGGCTTTACATTTGGCGCAATTTCTACTAAATCTAATCCTTTTTCACGAGCCATTGATAGTGCGCGTTGAGTATCCATTTCTCCTATATGTTCTCCATTTTCATCAATAACCTGAACTCTAGGTATTCTTATTTGATCATTAACCCAGGTTCTATTCTTATTAAAGTTTTTTTTAAAATTTTTGTAAATTGTTTTGTTGTTAATTATTTCTAAAATTTTTTAATCTTGCTTTTAAATATCGCCAACCCATTCCTGTATTTAAATATTTTTCTCTTGCTTTAGAATTATTTCTGTTTAAACAAGCTTCATAATATACCAAATGCCATTTACCTCCTAATCTTTTAGTAGTATATACTTTACCACTAGTATGTTCTGAAAATCTTCTTTTTAGGTTATTTGTTGATCCTATATACCAATTATTCCTATTGTTTTCTATTAAATAAGTATAGTAAAACATTATTTATTTTTGTTTTGATGATTTTGTGGTATATCAACGGTGCACCACGTATGAAATTCCAAGATAACTGGTGAATTATGGTGGAATACGTACGAAATTCTGATGTTATAGAAAAATTCTTTTCGGACTAATCTATTTATGTAAATTTATATGGTTTTTATTAATAACCACAGAATTTCGTACGTATTGGAGATGAGGGGAATTGCACCCCTGTCTAGAAAGGTAGATTTAAAAATTTCTACAAATTTATCTCATTTAATATATTCTATCAGTAAGTTAAAATAAGAAAAATCTTACTAATTATAGCTTATTTTGCAAATATTCGATAATCTTTTGAAAGCGCGAAAGACTATCTACACCTGCATATAACGTCTCATCCTAGCTTGCAGGTAAAATTAGGTGAGACGGCAGCAGAATTTAGGCTACTGCAAGTTGGGGCATTGAGAAAGAAGCAAATCCTTCTCTAGCCTTTGTTAATAAGTTTGCACTTATAATTTTGCTAGTATTTTACGAGCACTAACATCTCGATTTGAATTTTTTAATATACATCTTTCCATCGATTCTTGGCATCCCCTAAGAGTTATTCTACTTTTCCTCTCATAGCTCTTTTTATAACCCTATTGTCTTCTCTTTTTTTAATGTCTTCTCTTTTCTCAAATTTCTTTTTTCCTTGTCCGATTCCTACTTTAACTTTGATTTTTCTTCCTGAAGTATACAATAAAAGCGGCACTAAGGTCAAGCCCTTTTCCTTTTGTTTTCCGCTCAGATAGTTAATTTCTTTCTTATGTAATAATAATTTTCTAGATCGATCTGGATCGTAATTTTTCTTATAAAGTTTGCTAGAAAATTTATAAGCTGATATATGGCAATTTAGAAGCCAAGCTTCTGATTTTCCAGAATTTCCTGTATTTTGGACTACAACATAACTTCCTTTTAAGTTTACTTGGCCTAATCTGACTGATTTCACTTCAGGTCCATTTAATTCTATGCCTGCTTCAAATTTTTCTAGTATGTTATAATCAAAAGTAGCTCTTTTGTTTTTGGCTAAAATTGGCATGGAAAAATTGTTAAATGTTGTTATAATTGATTTTGTAGTATAGTGATTTTAACATTATTATTTATATTTGATAAGATAGAATCATGAATCTAGAATTAAGAATTAAGAATAAAAAATGATAAATAAGGAAATAAAAGAATTAATAAAAAAGGCTATAAAATCAGCGCAAGAAAATAAAGATTTACCTTATTTTGATATACCTGAAATTAAATTAGAACATCCAGAGAATAGTGAATTTGGTGATTATTCATCTAATATTGCCATGCAAATAGCTAAGGTAGTAAAGAAAAATCCTTTTGAGATTACTGAAATTATTAAAAATAATATTGAAGAAAATGAAAATATAAAAAAAGTCGAAGCAGTAAAACCTGGTTTTATTAATTTTTATTTATCTAATAAATATTTTCAAGATAAAATCGAAAAAATTATTAAAGAAAAAGAAAACTTTGGTAATTGTAATTTAGGAGAAAAGAAAAAAGTGATGGTTGAATTTGTATCGGCTAATCCAACTGGTCCTGTTCATTTAGGCAACGGCAGAGGTGGTCCTTATGGTGACGTATTGGCTAATGTTTTAGAAAAAGCTAATTATGATGTAAGTAGAGAGTATTATGTAAATAATTATGGAAATCAAATAAAAGTATTGGGGCATTCTGTTTTAAAAGATGAAGAAGCTCAGTATAGGGGTGATTACATTGATAATTTACATAGCAAGATCAAAGGGAACGATCCGTTCGGAGTAGGTCAAGAGGCTGCAAACGAAATTGTAGAAAACATTATTAAGCCTTCTATGGAAAAATTAGGTATTAAATTTGATAATTATTTTTATGAAAAAAGTTTACATGAGGAGGGAAAGATTGAAAAAAGATTTGAGGAGCTAAAAAAGAAGGATTTAATTTATGAAAAAGAGGGAGCGCTATGGTTTAGAGCAATAAAATTTGGTGATGAAAAAGACAGGGTTATTAGAAAATCAACTGGAGAAATAACCTATTTTGGTGGAGATATAGCTTATCACAAGGATAAATTTGAAAGAGGATTTGATAGGGTTATAGATATATGGGGAGCTGATCATCATGGGGATGTAGCGAGGGTAATGGGTGCGATGAAAGCCTTGGGGTATGAAGGAAAACTAGAAATAATTTTAACTCAGTTTGTCAGGGTTATAAAGGATGGGCAGGAATTCAAAATGTCTAAGCGAGCTGGTACTTATGTAACCATTGATGATTTATTAAATGAAGTTGGAAAAGATGCTGTTAGATTTTTCTTTTTAATGCATTCTCATAATACTCATATGGATTTTGATTTAGATTTAGCCAAAGAGAAATCCAGTAAAAATCCAGTATTCTATGTTCAATATGCTCATGCCAGGATTTGTAGTATTTTTAGAAAAGCAGGAATTAGAGAAAGTGATATAGAAAAAGCAGATTTAAGTTTATTAAAAGAAGTGGCTGAAATAGATTTAATTAGAGAACTTAATATCTTACCTGAATTAGTATTGGATGTAGCGCAAAGCTATGAAGTACATAAATTAACAACTTATGCTAAATCTCTAGCTGATAAATTTCATAAATTCTATGAGAAATGCAAGGTTATTGGTGAAGATGAAGAGTTGCAGAAGGCAAGACTGACCCTACTTTTAGCATCTAAAATTGTTTTAAAAAATACTTTGGATATTTTAGGAATTGAGGCACCGGAGAAGATGTAAGTAATTATAGAAAAAAGTGGATAAGCATACATTGACATTCCTTTAAAGGGACATAAACTAAGAGTAGCACCTTGAAAAACAGAGAAAGGAATCAACAATGTTAGAGTACATGTTATCTCCATACGTGCGCATAATACCTGAGTCTGAATTGGGAATAGCAATGGTTTATCACGCTCTGTATGGTAATCCTCGAGTTGTCAATGATGAAGGATTACAGTTTCTGGATCTCTTTAGGCGACCTATAGGTTGCTGACTTTAATAAGCTAAACTCTTCCATTTTATTTTCTAGTAATACATAATAAAACTTGTGAATAATCCCTATCCAATCATTAAAAAAGCCAAAAACAGACTAAGTATAACAGAAACTTTTAAAAAAGCAGAAAAGGGAACAAAATCTCAAGTTTATTTATCTGATAATTTTGTAATAAAAATAAATAAAAAGATTGAATTTTTAAAAAATGAATATGCAATATTAAAGTCTTTAGATTTTGATGTTGTTCCGAAAGTTATTGATTTTTTAGTAATCCAAAATCACGGTGTTTTAATAGAGAAGAAATTAGTAGGCCAGTCTATTGATGAAATTTGGCGAACTCTTGATACAAAAGATAAAAATAAAATAATCCAAGATTTAGTTAATATAATCTTAGAATTTAACAAGAAAAAATATAATTATTTTTGGTCAGCCCAGTGTACTAAAAAGTTTAATAGTTATAGTGAACTTCTATTTTATAAATTTGATCTAAATAAAGAAAAGATATTTAAGAATAAAAAAGCTTATAGTTTATATCTAAAAATTTCTCATAACTTAGATAATAACAAAGCGAAAAAAATATTTTCTAATATTACTCCTACCTTGGTGCACGGTGATTTAATAATACATAACCTCTTAACCGACGGAAGAAGATTAACTGGAATTTTAGACTGGGAATGTGCTCAGTATGGCGACTATTTTTATGATCTGGCCAGAATAATTTATTATCAGGAGTGTGCCAAGGCTTATATGGAAGAAGAAAAAGATGAGTTTTTTGAATATGATTTTACAATGAGATTTATTGAAGGATTAAATAAAAATATAAAATTTAGTGAAGAGAAGTATAGGATTATAAGAAGTTTATATTTTATATATTCAATTCTTTGGGCTTTGGATTCAAGAAACCCAGAAAAAAATTTATCAGAATTAAAACCACCAATTTTTCTTGACACGAAAATTTAAAAAGTTAAAATATAATTAGCAGTCAAATAGTAAGAGTGCTAATTAATAAATAAATTTTAAATATATGCTTTGTCAAATATGTCGCAAAAGAATAGCTTCAATAACGGTCAAAGAAGAAATTAATGGCCAGATAAAATCATTAAATCTATGCCATGTTTGTGCTTCAGACCGAGAATTTTTAAATAGCAATAGTTTATTGGGCGATTCATTATTTAATTCATTTTTTAGTAATAAAACTCCTTTATCTAGATCTAATTTAGAGGGTTCTAATCCTCAACCCAAAAGAATAAATATTCTAGATTATTTTTCAGATAGAGCCAAAGAAGTTATAGAAGAGAGCATTGAAAAAGCCAGAGAATTTAATTCTAAATATGTGGATACAGAACATTTGCTTTTAGGTTTGCTGGAGGAAGAAGTCGCTTCAAAATTATTATCAAATTTAGGTATTAAAATAGGCGATCTCCAAAAATACTTAGAAAAAAATATTATAGAAGGAACAGGAGATGAGGACAAGGAACCAGAATTTTCATCAAGAGCTAAAAAGGTTTTAGAATTAGCATTTTATGCAGCTCGTGATATGGGACATAATTATGTGGGTTCTGAACATATTATTTTGGGTTTAGTAGCCGAAGGAGAGGGCATGGCCGCTCAGGTATTATCTAAATATGGTGTTAATTCAAAAAAAGTAAGTGATTTATTAAAAAGAAAATTAGTTCAATCGAAAGAAAAAATAATTAAGAGCAATACACCAACGCTAGATAAATATTCTATAGACTTAACTGTGCAAGCTAGGGAAGGTAAAATTGATCCCATTATTGGACGAGTAGATGAAGTAACTAGGGTAATCCAAGTATTATCGCGTCGAACTAAAAATAATCCGGTATTAATAGGAGAACCTGGAGTAGGCAAGACAGCTATTGCCGAAGGGCTGGCTCAACAAATAGTTTTGGGAAGTGTGCCGGAAACTTTAAAAAAGAAAAGGGTAGTATCACTGGATATTTCTCAAATGTTAGCCGGAACAAAATTTCGCGGAGAATTTGAAAAGAGAATGAAAAATGTTTTACAAGAAATAAAAGATGCTAAAAAAGATATTATATTATTTATAGATGAGCTGCACATGGTAGTAGGAGCAGGTGCTTCAGAAGGCTCGATAGATGCCTCTAATATGTTAAAACCTGCTCTAGCTCGTGGGGAATTGCAAACTATAGGTGCTACGACTCTAGATGAATATAGAAAGCATATAGAAAAAGATGCAGCTCTAGAACGTAGATTTCAGCCGGTGATTGTAGCCGAGCCAACTGTTAACACTGCTATTGAAATATTAAGAGGAATTCGTGATAAATATGAAGCTCATCATAAAGTAAAAATTACTAATGAAGCCGTAATTGCAGCGGTAACGTTAGCGGATAGATATATTACAGATAGATTTTTACCTGACAAGGCCATAGATTTAATAGATGAAGCGGCAGCTAAAATAAGACTTACCACAATTACTGCCCCAGAGAAATTGAAAGAATTAGAATCAGAGATTTTAAAATTAAAAAAAGAAAAAGAAGCAGCCGAAAGTATAAAAAACAGAAGACGAGCCTTATCTATTGGTAAAAATTTAAAAGAAAAACAGAAAGAAAAGGATAAAGTAAAAAGCGCCTGGGAAAAAGCCAAGGGTATATCTGAGCCAGAAGTTGGTGCTGGTGATATTGAAGAAATAGTATCCTCATGGACTAAGATTCCTGTGTCCAGAATATCTGAAGAAGAGGGAGAAAAATTGTTAAAATTAGAGAAAAAACTGCATGAAAAAATAATAGGTCAAGAAGAAGCAGTATCAGCTGTATCTGCTTGTATTAGGCGAGGCAGGGCAGGTTTATCTGATCCAAAGAGACCAATTGGTTCATTTATATTTTTAGGTCCAACCGGAGTAGGGAAAACCGAATTAGCTAAGTCTCTTGCCTATTTATTATTTAGTGACGAAGAGGCCATAATAAGATTAGATATGTCAGAATATATGGAAAGGCATACGGTTTCTAAATTAATAGGATCACCTCCAGGTTACGTTGGACATGAAGAGGGAGGGCAGCTTACTGAAGCTGTCAGGAGAAAACCCTACAGTGTTGTTTTATTAGATGAAATTGAAAAGGCACATCCGGATGTTTTTAATTCTTTATTACAAATTTTAGAGGATGGTAGGCTTACAGACTCTAGAGGCAAAACGGTTGATTTTAGAAATATCGTTTTAATTGCTACAAGTAATATTGGATCACAACTAATTTCAGATGCAGCTGAAAATAATATTGGTTTCGGTAAAGACAAGGAAAAGAAAAAGACATTAGAAGAAAAAAGTGGTTATCAAGGTGTGAAAAATCAGTTAATGCAAGAATTAAAAAAATATTTTAAACCAGAATTTTTGAATCGTATTGATGAGATAATAGTTTTCCATTCTTTAAATAAAAAACAAATCAAAAAAATAGTTGAAATAATGTTGTATGAAGTTAAAAAATTACTGAGAGGTCAAAATATTGAAATAGAAATAGATAGTAAAGTTAAAAATATTTTAGCAAATGAAGGCTATGATCCAACCTTTGGGGCAAGACCTCTAAGACGTGTTATACAAAGAAAAATAGAAAATCCTCTATCAGAAATGTTATTATCAGGAAATTTCAAAAATGGTGATAAAATAAAAGCTACAGCGGATAAAGATAATGTTATAAAATTTAAAACTGTTAAGAAAACAATAAAAAGAAAAATTCCAATTACATCTTAACTAAAGAGAGGTTTGGAGCCTCTCTTTACCACGTATGAAATTTTAACGCTTGTAGCTTAAGTTTTTCTAATTAACAAGTCTATTTTTTAATTAAATAATATTTATATATACTTAAAATTTCATACGTGGTTTACTTTTTGTATATAATTGATATAGTTTTATATTAAATTATATAAATTACTAAATTTATCAATAACACTTCCGCCTATTCGCAATAATCCGCTTTATCCGCTATTTTTTATGTTGTGGATAAGGCGGATTTAGCGGATACTGTAGATCATTTATTTAATATTGTGATACACATTATTATAATATATCATGAAAGCCATAAAACTATATTTTAAGCGAAAAAAGGAAGATTCCATTATTCTTGAAAATGAAGAACATAAAGAAATTATTTTGCCTTCAGAATATATTGATTTCGAATTGCAAGAAGGATCATATATATATTTAAAAATACAAAAAAGTTTAATTGATGCAGAAAACAAAAAAGAATTAGCTGTAACAGTATTAGAAGAAATACTGAATGGAGAAGAATAGTTTTTAAAAATAAAATATGAAGAACAAAATAATAAAATGGTTAAAAAATATATCAACTTATTCTTTTTTAACTTTAGGTTTTGTTTTTATATTATTCGGAATAGGTTTAATTATCCTAAATACTCATTATAAAAGCAAATTTTATCCCCGAACCAAAATTTCAGGAATTTCGGTTACAGACAAAACATATAATGAGGTAAGAAATGATTTTTATAAAAAACTAAATAGTTTTAATCAGGAAATAACTTTTGTAGATGGAGAATTCAAAAAGAAAATAAAACCAGAAAATATAGGTGTTGAAATATATTTAGATAGCACGATAGATAAAGCTTATAATTATGGGCGAGATCTTTTTATGCTACAAGGATTAGAAGAAGGAATAAAGAATTTGTTTATTGGTAGAAATTATAAAATTGAGACATCAATACGGCAGGAAAATTTTGATAATTTTGTACGATCAGAATTAGAACCTTTGGGTGTTACTTCAAGTGATATTAATTTTGAAAAAAAAGGCAATAATTTCGAAATTGTGTTTGGAAAACAAGGGAGGAGTTTAGACAAAGAAGCTCTAATAATCCGAGTTGAAAATAATATAGAAAAGATGTCGAGTGAGCCTATAAGTCTTAATTTTATATCGTTATATTCACAGGTTGATCAGAGTAATTTAGAGAAAGCTAAGGATGATATTAAGAATATTATATCATCAAAATTTATTTTAAAATTTGAAGATAAGACTTGGGAAATAAATGAAGATTTATTAAAAGGTTGGATATGTTTTAATCTAGAGGATGAGATTGTAGAGGGAGGATATAAGAAGAAAATTGTGGTGGATATCGATAGAAAAAAGGTTGGAACATTTTTAGAGTCATTGAAGGGGGATATAGAAAAAAAGCCAGAAAATCCACGTTTTCAGGTAGCAGACAATAAAATAGAGGTTTCTAAACCATCAAGTGTAGGGCGTGATTTATTAGTTGAGGCTAATTATAATGAATTAAGGAAGAAAGTTAAAAGCAATGATAGAACTTTAATTTTACAAACTAAAGAAGTAGGTGCAGAAATAAATCAGGAAAATATTGATAAACTTGGTATTAAAGAATTAGTGGGATCCGGTGAATCTAATTTTGCAGGTTCTCCTCAAAATAGAATTCATAATATTGAGACCGCTGTAGAAAAATTGAATGGTACATTTATTGGTCCGCAAGAAACATATTCTTTGGTGGAAAATATAGGGGAAGTTAATGCTGAAGCTGGTTATTTGCCAGAATTGGTTATTAAAGAAAATAAAACTATACCAGAATATGGAGGAGGTCTCTGCCAAATTGCCACTACTTTATTTAGAGCTGCTATTAATGCTGGTTTTTATATTACAGAACGGCAGAGTCATTCTTATGCAGTTTCATATTATAATCCTCAAGGAATGGATGCTACTATATATATTCCTCATCCAGATTTACAATTTGTAAATAACACCGACCATGCTGTTTTATTGCAGGTAAGAATAGAGGGATATAAGCTGACATTTGAATTCTATGGGACAGAAGATGGTAGAGAAGTTAGTATTGAAGGACCTTATTATTGGGATAGAAAGGGAGATGGATCATTTAAAGCAAGATTCACCCAGGTTGTTAAAATGACTGATGGAACTGAAAGAAGAGATGAATTTAAAAGTTTTTATGATTCACCTGATAAATACCATTAGGGAAATTAGTTATATAGAGATTGGATAATGGTAATAGAAATTGGAAATTAGATTTATACAATTTTCTATTTTCCATACAACTAATTTCTACTAAAATTAGCAATTATGGATATAATTATAAATTTATTAAATAAATAAAAAAATCCTATCCAGAATCCTGTAGACGAGGAAAAAATCCCCCAGATGCTAAGAAAGTTAACCACCTTCTCAAACCCTGGAAATGATTTACCTCAGCTGCCTACAGTTATCTGAATAGGACGTGACTATGTAATTTAGCAAATATTATGATTTGTGTCAATACTTTTTTGATGTTATAATTAAATAAATAGAAAATTCAGCTAAAATAAGCCAATATTATGGAAAAAAGAGTAGTTACTCCTAATCAAAATAAAGAAGATAAAACTTTTGATTTGACGCTAAGGCCTAGGGATTTGGATGAATTTATAGGACAAGAAAAGATAAAAGAAAATTTAAGAATATCAATCCAGGCAGCCCAAAAAAGAAAAGAAGTATTAGAGCATATTCTTTTTTGTGGTCCAGCAGGTACAGGTAAAACATCTTTGTCGTATATAATGGCTCGTGAAATGAATGCTAATATAAAATGTACTTCAGGACCAGCTATTGAAAAAGCTGGAGACTTGGCTGCTATTTTAACTAATCTTGAAGATAATGATATTTTATTTATTGATGAATGCCACCGGGTTCCTAAAATTGTCGAAGAAATATTATATCCGGCTATGGAGGATTATTCTTTGGATATTATAATTGGTAAGGGTCCATCGGCTCGTTCACTAAAATTAGATTTACCAAAATTTACAGTAATTGGTGCTACAACTAGAATGGGTCTGTTATCATCTCCTCTAAGAGATAGATTTGGTGGCATCTATCGCTTGAACTATTATGTGCACAATGATATTAAAAAAATTATAGAAAGATCAGCCGGAATTTTAAATATAAAATTAGAAGAAGAAGGAGCTGAGGAAATAGCCAAGAGAGCGAGAAAGACCCCTAGAATTGCTAATAGATTATTAAAGAGAGTCAGAGATTATGCTGAAGTTAAGGGAAATGGTATAATTGACTATACTATGGCTAGTGATTCATTAAAAATGATGGAAATAGACGGCTTAGGTTTAGATAATACAGATAGAAAAATTCTAGAAACAATTATAAAAAAATTTAAAGGAGGACCTTGTGGTTTGCAAGTATTATCATCTATTACTTCCGAAGAGCAAGATACACTGGAGGAAGTTTATGAGCCGTATTTATTACAATTAGGATTTATTGCTCGAACTTCCAGAGGAAGAGTAGCCACTGAAGCAGCGTATAAGCATATGGGATTTATTTCTGAATATAATGAAAATAATCAAAAAGCTTTGATATAAATTATGACACTATATCCATTTTTAATTGGTTACTATATTATTTTAGTTATATTTGTTATATTTAATATTTTTGCGCTGCATTATATTTATAAATTAAAATATTTAGGACCAGGAGTAGTGGGTAGTATGCTTATATCTTATTTATTTTTGATAGTAGCTATTATCATAGCTACCCAAATATTTATATTCCAAATAGATTGGGGTCAGACTTTATTTAGTATATAAAATAAGTGATTAATCAACCTATAAAATTTGATTTTCCAAGTAAGGAAGATGATGAAAAAGTATATATGACAGTTAGGAGGAGTTTTATTGTTTTAATTAGACAAACTATTATTTTTTTATTTTTTTTTATTTTTCCGGTCATTATTAGTGGGACGCTTCATTACTTTGACTTAAATATCACAGAATATATATTTTTTCCTATAGTTATTCTAGTTATGAGTGTGTATTATTTATTTGTGACTCTTTTTACTATGATTAATTGGATAGAGTATTACTATGATGTCTGGATTATAACTAATAAAAGATTAATTAATATTGAGCAAAAAAGTTTATTTAATCATATAACTTCAGAATTGCGTTTGGATAAAATTCAGGATGTAACTTTTGAAGAAAAAGGTTTTTTTGCTTCTATGTTTCATTATGGCAGTATATACGTACAGACTGCTGGATCAGTCCAGCGATTTACTTTTGAACAAATACCTAGATCGCAAATGGTAAGAAGATTGATTATTGATTTGCAAGGGGAGATGGAGGATGAAAAAAGAAATAAAGATAGCTAGTATTATGAGATTATCTCAATTCAATTATAATTTACCTAAGAATTTAATAGCCCAATACCCAGTATCACCTCGAGATCATTCGAGGCTTTTAATTTTAAATAAAATAAGTAAAAAGATAGAACATAAAAAGTTTTATGAAATTGAAAAATATTTAAAAGAGGGGGATATGGTAGTTTTAAATAATTCCAAAGTAATTCCAGCGAGGCTAATGGGCTATAAAAAGACAGGGGGGAAGGTAGAATTGTTACTATCTAAGCCAAGAAGTGGGGAAGGGAATAGGTGGGAATGTATTTTAAAAATTAAAAATCCCCAAATTGGGTTAGATGTAAAATTTGATAAAAATTTAAAAGGAAAAATTATAAAAAATTTAGGAGAAGGAATTTTTGAAATTAAATTTAATATTGATAAGAGGGGATTCAGAAAAATTTTAGAGAAAATAGGGGAGACTCCCCTGCCCCCATATATAAAAAAACAAGAATATAAAAATATAAAAATAAAGAATAATATTAAAAAATATTATCAAACGATTTATGCGGATTCCAAAAAAGAAGGCTCTATCGCCTGCCCTACTGCCGGTTTACATTTTACAAAGAGATTAATTAATAAACTAAAGAAAAAGGGGATTAAATTTGAATATATAACTTTACATGTCGGATTGGGAACTTTCAAAGCAGTAAAGACTGAAAATATTGAAGATCATAAAATGCATGCTGAATATGCTGAAGTTAGCGTGCAAACAATTCAAAATATTATAAAAGCAAAGCAAGAGGGTAAAAGAATAATTGCTTGTGGAACAACTTCTATCCGAACTTTAGAAACAGTTTTGCCAAAATATTTAAAAAGTGATTGTAAAATTAAGCCTTTTATAGGGGAAATAAATACTTTTATATATCCAGGCTATAAATTTAGGATTATAGATGGAATTATAACTAATTTTCACCTGCCAAAAACAACACTTTTAATGTTAGTATCTGCTTTTATATCTGAGGATAAAAAAGACGGAATAGAAATATTGAAAAAAGCCTATAGGGAGGCCATAAATAAAAAATATAGGTTTTATAGTTTTGGAGATGCTATGTTGGTTATGTAGATGCGGATAGACGTAGATTAGAATAAGACATCCGACGTTTTTAAGAGACGTCGGATGTCTTATTTTTTATAACCACTAACAATCCAATCCAAATCCAAAATAAACAAGTGAGATCGTTTTTAAAATAAGGGGCATCAACTAGGCCATAAACGAGGACAGAAATCATAATAGCAATTAAGATTAGGGAGTAGTTTGTAGTTTGCAGTTTGTAGTCTATTTTTTTAAATCCTTCTCTAAAATAATTTATAACTAACCAAATTAAAGAAATTAATCCTAGCAACCCAGTTTCCACCCAAAAATTTAAAAATATATTATGAGGGTATTGCAGGAGCTCTACGTGTTTTGCTTCTTTATATTTCTCGTACAGTGTTGGAAATCCAGCTAACCCTGCTCCGAAGATGGGATGATTTTTTATAAGCCTCAAGGTTCCTTGCCAGAGAGCGATTCGAACATCTCCAGAAACATCTCTAAAAGTTAGAAGAGTAATAAGATAATTTTGTGTTTGAGGTATTAAAAATAACAAGAGGATAATAATTAAACTGCCAATAACTACGTGTTTACGGTATTTAGTAAACATAAGCATAAAAAATGTAGCTGCTGACACGGCAATAACTGCGCCCTCTGTTTTGGCAAGGATTATAGCAATCGCTAAGAAAATGATTACTGTTAAATAAAATAGTATTTTTCTATTCATAATCCTTAATTTATAATCCTTAATTCTAAGTTTTTCAATAACCATTCCAATATATAAAGTCAAAATAGGCGCTGAAAATAAACCAAGTGCACTGGGAAATTGGTAAATTGAAGTTGCTCTTTTGATATTGGGTAAATTATAGGCTTCTGGTATATTGTAGCCTAATAGGTACTGAATAATGGCAATAAGAGCAATTATAGAAGCAGAGAAGCCCAGTGAATAAAAAATAAGCTTAATTTGTTTTCTGGTTTTAATGGTATGGATAATTACTAAAAATAGAAATAGTGGTTCTATAAAATAAGCTTTCCAGATTCCCAGAGCTGCCCTCTGGCCTGGGGCGACAAAGATAGAAATAGTAGAGGCGATTAATAATAAAATAATAGGAATAAAGAACTTATTTTGAGGAAGCTCTTTAATTATTTTTAATAAATTTTTATTTCTTATTTCTTTTATAATCCAAATAAGAAATAAAATTAAAATCATTCCTTCCAGGAAAGTGAAAGGAATAGGACCAATATTAAAACGGATTAAATAAGTTGGCAATAGAAAAGAAATTAAATATAAACCTAAGGAGGTTTTTTTGAAGGAGATTATTGTGAAAACGATGAGTAATATAATTATTAGCATTAAACTCATAAATTATAGTTAAATTCCTAATTACCAATTTCTAACTACTAATAAAATTTCAAATGCCTAATGATAAATAAGCAAACTTAGAACATTTTATTGGAAATTAAACTGAAATTTAAAGGCATTATTTCAAATTATACACCAATATTGATCCTCCAATAATCTCCACGGGTTTAATATCATTTAACCAGGTATAATCCAGCTGTCCTTCTGTTTTGGCATACCATTGGCTGTTCTGATAATAAGTAGCTGAAACAGCAAACCAACCGTGCGGCTTACCTAAACTTGAGTGCCAAAGAGTAATTTTACTTTCATCTATGTAGTATTTAGGAACGCTGCCGCCAAAATAATCAATAGTAATATGATCGATGTTATTTTTATCTACAAATTTGGCTAATCTTTTTAAATCTTGTCCCCAATCGACATTAGAATCGGTTGTATATCTATAACCATTCTTTACTCCACCAGCAAATTCATTAAAATAGGCAAGATAGGAAGGATAGGTTATAAAATTTGAAAAAGCATACCAGACAAGAAGTAGTACGCCAAAAACTTTTAAAGCAATATTAGTTTTGCCAAATAATTTTGCAAAATATTTAGCACACAAAATAAAAAGAAAAGGGTATAGAGGGAGAATATGGCGCATGCCTATATTTAGATTACCTTTAATTCCAACAAAGAAAAACATAGCAATAACAGAAATAGCAATAAATTCTAAAAGATTATCATTAATATAATTTTTTATAGTGCGCCAAAATTTTCTAAGGAAAGAAACATTATCATGATTGATAGCTTTTGCTACAGCAAATTTAAATGCACCAATTATAGAGAGAATAAATAATATTAATGTAGTAATAGGTGTTTTAATTAGAAAAGAGATTGGATAAAAATACCAGAATGATTGATTGGTAGTTTCTCCTAAGAAATAAGTTGTATTGCCACCACCCACTCTAACAAAAACCATCATTAGTCCTAAGAGATAATATCCTATAGGTTTTAAAACGGGGTTATCAATCATGGTATGTAATATATCTTTGGCTGGATTTAATTCTACATTGGTAATAGAGCCATTTATAATAGTGTGTAACAGATCTTGGGGAGTATTAAAAATAACTAGAGCATAAACTATTTCAACTAATATAAAACAAATTAAGCACATAATTATGAAGGATCCGAAAAATACGTATAACCTTTTTAGCCATTCACGCTTTATTTTTAGGGCACCCAGAAAATTAAATTCAATTTTTTTATTGTAAAATAAAACAAGTACTATAATTAATATAATCAAATATGCTAAAAGCAATATGTTAGAAAATTTAACTAACTGAGCGATACCTAATGTTATGCCTGATATGATAATATATTTCCAAGATGGTTTTTTGATAAATTTATAGAAATAATACATGGCGATAAAAAAAGTAGCTGTTACTCCCAAATCGGTGGTAACTAAACGACTATGGGCAATAATATTAGGAGATAGGGTAAATAGAAATAGAGCAATTAGAGCAACTTTTTTATTGAAGACTTCTTTTGTCCATCTATAAATATAAATTCCTAATAAAATTGATAATAATAAAATGGGTAATCTTGCCCAAAAAAATATTTGATCAGCATTGTTATCTGGATGATATATAAATTTCCAACCAGATTCCCATTGATTACCCTCTTGCCAGGCTAATTCTTCGGTAGGAAAGGTTACATCTAGAAATTGTAGAGGAAGAGCGGCAAGCATTTTAATTAAAGGAGGATGTTCAGGATTTAATCTATAATCATGGTATTTTAAATAAGTATAACCAGATGGTATATGAGCTACTTCATCGGTAGTTCCAGAATCACCCAACATACTAAATAAACCGAGGCAAAACATTAAAACCAACATAAAACAAGCAATAAGATTAGAATGCTTTAAAATTTTTTCTTTCATTTGTTTATATTTTTTTAATTAAGGATTTCTTTGTAAAATATATAATGGCTAAAATTAAAAATATAAAAAATACGGCTATACTGATTAATAGCATAATATTTTCAATGTATTTTTGTAAAAGCATAATGCTTTGTCCAAAGAAATAGCCTAAAGAAATTAAAACAATTCCCCAAATGAACGTCCCAATAAAATTAAGAGTTATAAAACTAAAAAAATGCATTTTAGTGAATCCAGCCATGAAAAGGGTAACAGATCTTAGTCCATAAATTACACGTACTAAAAGAATGGTTTTTACAGAATGATGCTTAAATTTATTTTCTAATTTTGTAATTTTTTCTTCACCTAATTTTTTTCTAATTTTCTGAGATAATTTTAGATTTCTACCTTGATGTCCCAATATGTACCAAATTATATCACCTATTAAAACTCCTAAAATAGCAAAAACTATAGCAAAATGTATCTTAAAAAAACCCAAAGAGGCCATAAAACCAATAATGGTTAATAAAATTTCACCACCAATAAAAACACCGGCAAATACTCCTAAATATTTGAACTCGAGTAGTAAAGCAATAATAGCTGATGTTTCTAACATAAGTATTTTATAAAAACAAGAAACATTAAAACAAATATATTTGTAAACTTGTTTTAATGTTCTAATTGGATCGGTTTAAAATCAGATTCAATTTCAAATGATTGATAAATTCTAAACTTATCGCTGGAATTACTGTTTATTTTAATATTATTTAAATCTAATAAATATTCAAAAGATTTACAGTAATCATTTATTTCACAATTTAAGTTTATTGTATCATTTTTTGCTTCTTTTACAATGAAATTTACTGCTTTGTTTATTTGAAAAAATGGAATATTATGATACTTTTGCCAAGTATTATTTTTTAATCCTGAAAAATAATTATAAATATATAAAAGATTGCTAATTGCAATAATAAGAATGATTAAAATTGCAATTAATTTTGTAAAAATATTTATTTTATAAAGCCAAGACAATAAGAATCCAAATAAAATAAATATTAAAGGAAAGAAAATAATATAGTAATGAAGAAAAAGAATTTTTTTAGAACAGACAAAGAAAATCACCAAAATTAGAAATAGTATAAATAAAAAATTAGATTTAATTTTATTTTTACATATATGGAAAATAGAGATAATAATAGTACTTAAAAAAATTAGTAAGCCAGAAAGGAAAGAGAAGCTATAAATATTTACATTTTCTAAAAAGGAAAAATTATTATTCAATCCTGAAAAATTAGCCAGAATAATAACATTGAATAGCGCAACAAAACCTACCAAATTAAATTTAAGCTTACTAAAAAAACTTATATTTTCGGAATTATTGAAAATTACACTAATTATTTTATGAATATTCTCGAAATTACTAGATAACTCGTAGGTTATAAAAGGAATGAACAAAAGTATGATTATTAAAAAGCTTAATAAATAAGCTGGCCATTTTAAATTTTTAGGACGGTATAAAATTAATAAAATTATATTGGCTGGAATTAAAATAAAAGCCGAAGCATGCAATTGAATCAAAACGCCTAAGGAAAAAATCCATAAATATAAAAATTTACTCAAATTGATTTTTAAGGTTGTAAGTTTATAAAAAGAATATAAATAAAGTAGAAAGAAAAAGGGAACCAAATTTGGGTTCCAAGACCACCTAGAGTGAAGTATTACTATAAATGAAATAGAATATAAAAATGAAGAAATTAAAGCTGCTTCTTTGGAAAAAATATTTCTGGTTAATTTCCACATTAAAAAAACACTAATTATGCCCAATATAGCAGATAGAATTGCTCCTGAGACAGGATGGAATTTGAAAATTAGAAAAAAAGGAATTAAAAGATAATAAAAAATAGGGCCTAAATAAAAATGACCAATACTAGTTTCTGGACCAAGCAAAGGAATAGAGCCTTTGTTGAAAATATTTTTAACGACGAAAGCATCTCTGGCTTCGTCATTAGCAAAGTGGAGGAAGTCAACAATATTATAAAAACGCAGGATAGAAGCGATAATTAATATTAATAAAAGTAAAAAAAACTCTACTTTATTTCGTTTAATTTTAATAATAAGATTGTTAACAAAATTCATTTAGTAAAGATATAAAAAATAGAGAAACACAATAGAGATACAATTGAAAAATATAGAAATACATTGTTTTATTATAGATTATAATAAACTGCAATTAATTTCTATGTATTTCTATGAGTTTCTACTATATTTCAGAATAACATTTTGAACTGCTACAATTAAACCAATCAAAAACCAAATATGTAAAATATATAAAGTAGAGAAAGTTTGATACTGGACCATAATAGCTAAATAAGCAAATAACAATCCAATTAAAATTGTTTTAAGGTAAGGGTTAACATTTTTGCGTGTTATAGCCTTGATTGATCTTATCGTTATTATAAATATTAAAGATAGGAATATTAATAATCCTATTATTCCTTGTTCAGCCCATATTTCTAGAAATTCATTATTAACAATAGCCCAGCCATCTTTCGGCTCGGCGTTGGGATTACGGGCGCTGTAGGGTCCAAAATTGCCGATTCCACCGCCAATAATTGGATATTCTTTGATCATAGTGATTGCTTGGTCGTAAGTATTAAATCTATCTTCTACTCCAGCACCATCATTAAAAGTAGTAGCTTGTTTTATAAAAATATCTATATTATTTTTTTTGCCAGTGAATAGTAAAAATTCGTAAGAAGAAAATAGGGCAATAAGAATAATCAAAGAAAGAATAATTAATTTTTTGGGAGATAAAATAGATTTAATAAAGAATATTCCATATAGAAGAAATAGAAAAGCTAGGGCTAAATATCCACCTCGAGACAGAGTTAAAAATAGATTTAGCGTTGTTAAAATTAAAATTAAAAATGAAATAAAGATGCTAAAGGGCAGCTTTATTTTTTTTCTGGATAATAAAAAACTGAGTAGAAGTGAAATAGGAATAAGCAGATAATTGGCAAAATAAAGAGGCTCGACAGAAACAGAATGAATGCGGGGAAATCCAAAAACTATTTTAGTGTATTGTTCTCGAAGACCAGTAATTTCTTTAGGCAGGCCGATAACATCACCGACAAATTGATAAATACCAAATAGGGAAACAAAAACAGAAGAAACTAAAATAGCTTTAATTATTTTTTCTAAACGATTTTTATTTTTTACAAGATTAGGAATAACAAAAGTTATAAAAATAGTAAAAATAGTAAATAATAATACTATAATTCCTCTTTGAATATTTTGGGCATTGATTAGAGAGATAATAGAACTTCCTAGAAATAGAAAAATAGGAATTAAAAGCGGATTTTTAGCACTAAAGTTTTTTCTTTTAATTAAAAATATAAAAATCCAAGCTAGAAAAGTAATAAGTGAAAATATTTGGCTAGCTCTGACAGTAATACCGGCTAGCTCGAAAGAACCGATGCGTTCAAAAGGCAGCAGAAAAGCAATAAACAATATTCCGAAAAATGGATTTTTAAATATAGCTAAAGATAAGCCTAAACATATAATTAAGGCTATAACTAAAAAGGGTGTTAATTTAAAAAAATATAAAGAGATTATTGCAATTGCGATAATTGATATCAAGGATAAAAATATTGTTTTGAGGTTAAAGTTTTTCATAGGTAAATATTTTTTCAAATTCTTTAATCATTTTTTCTTCCGTAAAATTATTTAAAATTCTTTCTCTAGCATTTTTTCCAAATTCTTTTCTTAATTCTTTATTCTTAATTAATTTTATTAAAGCTTTTGCTATTTTATCTATATTTTTAGCTTCTACAACAAATCCAGTTTTATTATTTTCTACGACCTCAGTAAGTCCGGAAATATTAGTAACCACTGCAGATTTTGCACAGGCAGAGGCTTCAGCGGCAGCCATACCGAATGATTCACGTCTAGTAGGAGCTAGGGCAAAAATATCAATGTTATTATAAAAATCAGATAATTTTTTATAATCAATATATCCTAAAAATTTGACTTTATTCTCTATTGCTAAGTTATTTATTAATTTTTTTAAATTTTCTTCTTCTGGACCTTGGCCGGCAATATGCAGCTCCGTATGGGGATATTTTTCTAGAACAATTTTAAAAGCTTTAATTAAATAATTCATACCTTTTTCGGTGTTTAGACGTCCTGCTGTTCCAATAATAGAGGGTAGGGAGTAGGGCTTAGAGTTTGGTACTTTGGGTTTAAAATTGTTTGTATCAATCCCGTTGTAAATAACTTTAACTTTACTTTTTTTTAAACCTAAATCAAGTAATTGTTTTTTAACTGAGTTAGAAACTGTAATAGTAGTGACAAAATTTGATAATAAAACGTAGAATGGACGATAGGGATTTTGCAGTAGCCATTTCTCAATTCGTAAATGTTCCATCCAAAATATTCTATAGCCTAGTAATTTGGCAGGTAGGGTGGCTAATAATTTTTCTGTTAAATTTAGGCAATACAGAGTGTGTGTTTTGTGTTTAATTTTATAATAAACTAATAAAAAAAACATTCGCCAAAAAGTATAAGGCAGAGTAGCTGTAAAAACTATAAGTCCTTTAATAGATACAGGCTCTAATCCAAGCCAAACCTTTTTAAAGTTATATTTTCTTTTATTAAACTCTTCTAGTAAAACTTTGCAAGATGAGGCTAAATAAAAATTAAAACCTCTTGTTTTTAGTTTTTCAACTAATGTTAGAGTATGTTTTTCTCCTCCGCCAAGATTAGAATTGTAGGGAAATTTTAGGATTAAAATATTGGGCATATTATATTTTTCTACCTGGCTTTAGCCAAGGGTTTGGGAAGCTTTAGCTTCCCAAGTTCTTTTCTATTGATTCTGCCATCATTGTCTTCTTCTGTATTAATAATACTTCTAACTAATTCTTGAGCAAATTGATTTCCTAACTTTTTAACTAAATACCAATAACTTGAAAAACGATTATCTTCTAATTCCTGAAAAGTGCTGACTTCTTTATGTTTAAGTAAATTTCCACTTGTATATCCTGCTATTTTCATATTAAGCTCTTCTGAAGTAATAACGATTGCATAATCTGATTGCCACATTTCTTCGTGTCTTTTTTTATATTCTTTGTGATAAACAAAGGAAGTTCCACCATGCATTATCTGTCTTACCCGAGCTAATTCTAAGCCTCTTTTCAAAAAAAATTTTAAGTGATAATGGTTTACAGCTATACTATAAGCTGATATAGGAATATTTAAATTTTTCTTAACATTTTTAATTTGATTTAAAACAATTTGCTTTTGTTTCTCTTCTCTGAAATATGGATAGTGCAAAAATGTCGAACCAGTTAAAAAATAAATGCTATTATCTGGCCAGTGCGGTTTTTGAATGTCTGGCATAACTTAACTATTATTTAAAATTATTTTGAAAAAGTCGTGGCTAAAGCCTTGGAATAATTATGTCCGATAACCCTCTGCTAAAGCAGGGTAGAAGGAACAAATTTATTTTCAATATATTATTTTTTCTTAGCACTAATTATTTCCCAGACCATTTCTTTGGAAAAACCTTTTAATAAAAATAATAGGGCGAAGTATACTACTGAAGCTAGGCATGCATTTATTAAAAAATACCAAGGTGGAAGTACATATAAAATAACTAGCATTCCTCCGGCCGAAACAATTGATTTAGAAAGAGTTTTAAAATCAATAGCTACATGAGCCTTTATATAAATTAAAATTAAAATGGCTAAAGCAACGCTTATTTCAGAGGCTGTTACAGCAATTGAGGCACCGAAATAAGAATATTTAGGTATTAAAATTAAATTTAAAATAACAGATAATAGAGCTACGCTCATATAAATCCACATAATTTTTTTCTGTTGATGGCAGGCGATGGCTGTATTACCAAAGACATGAGAAAAAAAGATAGCGCCGACAGCAAATATTAATATTTTTAGAACTTCAGCAGATCCTCTAAATTCATCACCTCCAGCCAGAGCCATAATTTCCTGGGCAAAATAAATGGTACCAATACACATTGGTATAACAAAAATGATTAAGACATTGATACCTTTTTTAAAAATATTTAAAAATTTATCCTTATCTTCTTTGTAATATCTAGAAAGCAGGGGCAGTAATAATCCAGCAAAAATAGCGGCAAAAGCAATTAAGCTTTCTAGCACTTTAAAAGGTGCGCCGTAGATGCCAACATCGCTTTCTTCTTTCATGATTGATAAAAATATAGTAGCAATTTTGAAATATATTAAATTAAAAATAACCGAGAAAGCTAACGGTGCTGTCATTTTAATAATTTTTTTCCACAATATTTTATCGTAGGCTAATTTAATTTTTACATATTTACGGCTTGATATGAAAACGATTAAAAAATTTGCCAAATTACTTAAAACAACTGTAAATAAAAGCCATAAAAGACCCATGTCAAATTTGGCAATTATATAAGCGCCAATTAACCAAATAATTCGACCAACCACTTCACCAATAGCGACGCTGGACATATCAAAATATTTTTGGAAAAGTCCAATTAAGACTTGATTTAGTAATACAAAAATAAAAGAGAAAGCAGCAATGATAATACCGTATATTATAATGCCAGAATAGAGCAGGGGAGAAACCAGACAGGCTAGAACTAAGATTATAATAGCGGCAGTTAATTTGATAGTAAAAGCATTGCTTAATAATTTTTCTTCATTAGCTCCTGGCTTGGAAATTTCACGAGTAACGATCAAATACAATCCCAAATCAGCCATTATGGAAAATATACTAGTGTAAGTAATAATAGTAGTATATTTACCAAAACCGGTCTGACCTAAATACCTTAAAATTATGGCCAGGGTAAAAACAGCCAAAATAGAGCCAATTATTTTACCGGTGAATTGAACTATAGTATTACGAGCAATGTTGCGGGCAGTAGACATTGGTTAGTAAATATTAATATGGAAATTATTAAGATTTTATCATTTATTATAATAAAAAAACAGACTTTTTGGATATTGTCTGCTTTTTATAGGATTACAACTTAATCTATTTTTATACAAAAACTTGCTCCAGCCAGTTCTTTATTTCTTTCTGGTAATATTTTATTTTTTTGTTTTTTTCTAGCAATTATGTTTTCAACAATGATTTTTTCTTTTTCAATTGAAATAATTTGATCTTTATTGATTATTAATTCACCACGTATCAAATTTTTAATAATATTTCCACCTGATACATATAATTTTGAAAGTCTATTAATCATCAAATCTATTTCAAAATCTGATACTTTTCCTATTTTTTCACCTAATTGTGTAAAAACATTATTATTGATAATGAGATTATTATATTTTTTTGTAATTTTATTAAGACAATTATTATTTTTTACTATAACTTTGTTTTTTAAAATTTCTTTTATATTTACAGCTTCAAGGTATTGCTTATTATTTAAAATTAAATACATAAAAAGCCCATTTTCAGGGCTTATAAAAATATCAGAAATTATGCCAATCTTATTATCTTCATAATAAACTGGTAAATTAATTAAATTATTGTAAGTAATTAACATAAATTAAGCTACAGATAAGGTGACTGTTATTTTTCTATCTGGATCAATACCTTCGCTTTGGGTGATCAAATCTTTTTCTTTAGATAGAAAGAGGTGGACAATTCTTCTTTCGTAGGAAGGCATAGGTCTAAGAATTACTCTTTTGCCTGTTTCGCGAGCTTTTTTAGCTGCACTTTCTGCAATACTTTGTAATATTTCTCCTTTTTCTTTTCTGTAATTATTAATATCTAAATTAAAAGGAATAAGTTCATTATCTTTTCGTCTAGCTAGAATTCTAATTAAATGTTGTAGAGCTAATAAGTTTTCTCCATTATGGCCAATTAAAATATTAGCTTCATCAGTTTTAATATTAAAAACAATAGTTTCTAAATCTTCCGATTCAAGCGAATTAGTAAAAACTTTTTGATTTTCAAAAGGCTCAACTATACGGGCAAATATTTGACCCTTAATTCCTATTCTTTTTAAAATTTGATCAATTGTTTGTTTTAAAAGTTCAATATTATTTTCATTGATTTCTGACATATATTTTAAGCTAATTAATATTCAGGGAAGAAATCCGACAACGTTTATTTTTTGTCTGTATTTTTTGCTTGAGGACGCATTATAACATACTGTTGAGCGATTGCAAATAGGGTAGTAGTAACCCAGTATAAGGCCAAGCCAGAGGGTAGGCTCATAGCTATAAAGACGGTCATAGCTGGCATTAAATAAGTCATTTGCTTGCCCAACATACCAGACATATCGCCTAGTCCCTGAGGTGCTTTTTCTTTAGCTTGATTTTTATTTTTTGTTTTAGCTAACATCATTTTAGACTGAATGAATTGTAGGACACCAGCCAAGACTGCTAAAAATATATTGGTATCATTTAAATTTAGAAAACCAAGAAATAAAGTATTAATATGTTCAGGTGCTTTTATGAAAGGGTATAAATAATCAGTATTTATTTCTGATAAGCCTGTTCTAAAGACACGGTATAGAGCAAAGATAATGGGCAGCTGAATTAACATGGGCAAGCAGGAAGAAAAAGGATTAACTTTATTTTCCTTGTAAAATTCCATTAAAGCCTTAGTTTGATCTTCTTTATTGTCTTTATGTTTTTTCTGTAAATCTTTTATTTTAGGCTGTAATTCTTGAAGAGCTCTTTGTGATTTTAAGGCTTTATAAGAAGGGTATAATAATATCAGACGAATAAGGATAGTAATTATTATGATAGCGATACCAAGATCACCAATATTATTATAAAGAAAGACAAGAAGATTCAATAATGGCTGGAAGAGAATAATGTTGTATATCTGACTCATGTTTATTTAATTAATAGTTTTAATGTCTAAATTTTTAATACATTTGTCATTTGGATTTTTGTTGGAAATTAGAAATTTGCATCTTTGTTATTGGGGATAGGATCATATCCTCCTTGACTCCAAGGATGGCATCTAAAAATTCTTTTTATACCTAATAATCCTCCTTTTAAAATACCATACTTTTTAATGGCTTGATAGCTATATTCGGAACAGGTGGGTCGGAATTTGCATGTGCCATGGGGAATAAAATAAGAAAGAAGACCGTGGTCGGGGGAGAGGGTTTTTTGGTAAAGACGAATTATAAATAGTAATGGTAGGCGAAGATAATACATCATTTTAATAACTAATATCCAATTTCCAATATCTAATAAAATGTTTAATTTCTAATGCTAAATTACTTTTTTATTTCATTAGTCTTGGATTTATTTATTATAGCAATAAAAATTAATTGTAATTCTTTAGATTCTTTCTATAATACTTTAGCTTTGTCTTTGATGCTTGGATTTGCTTTAGCAATCATTCTTAACCAATGTTTAGTTTCCCTAGCTTCTTTTTTACATATACTTAGTTTGTGTTCAAAATCTTTTCTAGATTCGGTACAATCTGCTTCACAATAATTAGCACCTACACATGTACCTGATTTTATTAATTGATTTATTAGGGGAAGAGTAATAGTGTCTCTGATAATTACCTTAGATAACTCTATAATATTTTCACCAAATTTTGCGGTTCGCTCTTCTAAATCATAAATTTTTCCTCCTTTGGTCATTATGATTTTTGTTATCAGCCTCTTCGGCTGACCTGTCGAAGAGGCATGGGAAATTAGAAATTATTATACAATCAATTTACTTCTACCAAATACATTCTCCACTGCTTTATTAATTTCGCTATAACTTTTATTCACGATCTCTGGTTTGGTAAAAAAAACAATATCATATCCTGGTTTGATTTTATTAAGCTTTGATTTAACTGATTCTCTGAGCCTTCTTTTGATTAAGTTTCTTTGAACTGCTTTTTTAGAAATTTTAGTGCCAACCAGAAAACCAAAACGAGATATATCTAAATTGTTTTTTTTGAACTTTATAGCTAAAAAATTTTCACCAACAAATATTCCAAACTTATGAATTTGATTAAAATCCCTTTCTTTAGTTAACCTATTTATTTTAGGTAGCATATAAAAAACTAAACAGTCAATTTCTTTCTTTTTTTAGCTCTTCTTCTTTTTAAGACATTTTGTCCATCTTTAGTTCTCATTCTTTTGCGAAAGCCGTGGGTTTTTTTTCTTTTTCTTTTTTTTGGTTGATAAGTTCTCTTGGGCATAGATTTTATGTTATTCGCCTCTAACGGCGGATCTGCCGTTAGAGGCGGAAATAGTTGAATTGTTAAATAGTTAAAGATATAATAGCTTTAATAGAATTAAGATGATATTAACAATAATTTTAAAACTGGTCAATTGAATAAATTGTTAACTTGGTGAATAGCTAAATTATTGTAAATAATGTGTATTTGTAATTTTTGTTATTTTGTCCGCCTCTAACGGCGGATCCGCCAAAGAGGTGGATTTTTATGTTCTTGTGTTTTTATGGTTTTGGAAGCGTGCCAGAGTGGTTGAATGGGGCAGTCTCGAAAACTGCTGTCGTCTTTTTAGGCGATCGGAGGTTCGAATCCTCCCGCTTCCGAATGTATTTATAACTAGTATAAAAAGCTTAATAGGGATATTTATTAAGCTTTTTATTTTTAAATAATCTATTTTTTATCTTAATTTAGATAAAAACAAGGGTAAAAGAAATTATTTCAATAAAATAGCTATGAAAATTTAAGCAGAGTATAATTTAGACTGATTATTCATATTTTTTAAAAAAATAAATATATATCACTAAAGCTTGACATTTTAGAGTATTTTCTCTATTATTTGACATAGAAGGAATTATGTGTTTTGGTAAGTTCTTTTTAAATTAGGTAGGAAATAAATTAAGATGACAATATACCCCAAGAATCGAATATACCCACGTGTTTAAAAATCAGTCTTGCTATTCTTATTTTGGCCCTGTTTTTATTATTACTTATATTAAGAAGTGGATAAATGTAGAATTTATTTAAATAGGTAAAAATAATGACGGGGCCAATGGTTGGCCTCATGAAGGAGAACGAGATGAAGAACCTAATTCTGGTGGCTTTGGTGGTCTTGTTGGTAACTGGGTGCGGCCTTGCGCTGCACCCGATCGACACTGACAGTGATGGAGACGCTGACAGTGATGGTGATACCGATAGCGATGGTGATGGTGACATCGATGGTGATGGTGATGGTGACATCGATGGCGATGGCGATGGCGACGAGGAGGTGCTCTGCACCTTCTACCGCGATGCGGACGGCGATGGCTGGGGGAATCCGGCCCTGTCAGAGGAGGACCCCTGCGGGGAGAAAGGCGGGTGGGTGCTCGTTGCGGAAGACTGCGACGATACCGACCCGACCATCAACCCCGATGCCGAGGAGATCTGCAATGGCGTGGACGACGACTGCGACGGGATTCCCGAGGAAGAGCTCGACAGCGACGGCAACGGCTACATGGTCTGTGACGGCGACTGCGATGACAGCGACCCCTACGTCTATCCGGGTGCGCTCGAAATATGCGACGGCATCGACAACGACTGTGACGAGGTCGTTGAGAACGGCCTTGGGTTCTGCTATATTGGAGCGTCATCCCTTATGGATGATGGAGAAGTATTATATTCTACGAGTGGCTACAACCATTCGTACAATTATGGGGCCGAGGCCTCGGACGGAGCCCTCTCATTCGAGGGAGGGGCCTATTCCGAGGTCTATACCGAAGAATCGGCTGGGAATCGGCCGGATCTCGTGGACGTCACCGAGTTTACGGTGGCGTTTTGGGTGACACTTATAGAAGATGTGAATGATAATACAGAAATCATTATCGGTCGTGGGAGGGCGTGTCTCGCAGGGAGACTTGCCTGGGAGATATTGCGTCACAATGTAGATGGGCATTGCTTAGTCTTTGCCTATAGCATTGATGGAGAAAATCTGAATTGGTTGGTGTCTTCCGTTTGCAGAGCAGGGAGATACCATATCGCAGTCACGGAGGCAGAGACTGCCGTGAGGGTGTACGTCAACGGCATCCTGGAGGTCGAGGAAACCACCTATGTAGGAGAAATACCTATTCCTCCTGACCGTAATATTCGGATAGGAAAAGGGTGGTGCCCCATTGATAGTCCTGGCGGTTCGTCCTTTAATGGCGAACTCTCCAATATTTCTTTCTACCCTCGCCCTCTCTCCGAGGACGAGGTTCATGATATCTACAACTCCTACCTTGAATAGGGAGATTCGTTTCCACGAGTCTCCTAATACCCCTTTAGAAAGTATAATTATTTAATTGCTTTATATTTTTTGAAGGGGTATTTTATATTTGAAGAATAAATTATATTTTTTATGCGGATATTAGTATTAAATTATGAATACCCACCTTTAGGTGGGGGAGGAGGAAGAGTAACTCAGGATTTAATTAATGAATGGGATAAGTTAGGATATGAAATTGATATTATTACCTCTTTTTTAAAAAAATAAATATATATCACTAAAGCTTGACATTTTAGAGTATTTTCTCTATTATTTGACATAGAAGGAATTATGTGTTTTGGTAAGTTCTTTTTAAATTAGGTAGGAAATAAATTAAGATGACAATATACCCCAAGAATCGAATATACCCACGTGTTTAAAAATCAGTCTTGCTATTCTTGTTTTGGCCCTGTTTTTATTATTACTTATATTAAGAAGTGGATAAATGTAGAATTTATTTAAATAGGTGAAAATAATGACGGGGCCAATGGTTGGCTCCTGAGGAGGAAGAGATGAAGGGTTTGATTTTGGTATTGGCGTGCTTGTTTGTAACTGGGTGCGGTATTGTGCTGCGCCCGATCGATGATGTCGGCGATAGTGATGGTGATGGTGACATCGATAGTGATGGTGATGGTGACATCGATGGTGATGGTGATGGTGACATCGATGGTGATGGTGATGGTGACATCGATGGCGATGGCGATGGCGACGAGGAGGTGCTCTGCACCTTCTACCGCGATGCGGACGGCGATGGCTGGGGGAATCCGGCCCTGTCAGAGGAGGACCCCTGCGGGGAGAAAGGCGGGTGGGTGCTCGTTGCGGAAGACTGCGACGATACCGACCCGACCATCAACCCCGATGCCGAGGAGATCTGCAATGGCGTGGACGACGACTGCGACGGGATTCCCGAGGAAGAGCTCGACAGCGACGGCAACGGCTACATGGTCTGTGACGGCGACTGCGATGACAGCGACCCCTACGTCTATCCGGGTGCGCTCGAAATATGCGACGGCATCGACAACGACTGTGACGAGGTCGTTGAGAACGGCCTTGGGTTCTGCTATATTGGAGCGTCATCCCTTATGGATGATGGAGAAGTATTATATTCTACGAGTGGCTACAACCATTCGTACAATTATGGGGCCGAGGCCTCGGACGGAGCCCTCTCATTCGAGGGAGGGGCCTATTCCGAGGTCTATACCGAAGAATCGGCTGGGAATCGGCCGGATCTCGTGGATGTCACGGAGTTTTCCGTGGCGTTCTGGGTCACAATCAGAGAAGAAATTAATGAAAATACAGAAATCATTATCGGTCGTGGGAGGGCGTGTCTTTCAACTGAGAACTTCAGTTGGGAAGTACTCCGCCACAATTTGGGGGGGAATTGTCTGATATTTACGTATAGTGTTGACGGCATCTCTCAAGAATGGGTGGGATCTTCCATCTGTGGAGTGGGTAGATACTACTACACAGTGGTAAGATCAAATACAGGGGTGCAAATATATGTCAACGGGAGATTGGACAGGGTGGATCATGTTGCTGGAGAAATAGACATTCCGGACCGCCCTGTTCGGATAGGAAAGGGTTGGTGCCCCCTCAGTAATCCTGGTGGCTCATCATTTAACGGTGAGCTATCTCAAATTTCTTTCTACCCTCGCCCTCTCTCCGAGGACGAGGTTCATGATATCTACAACTCCTACCTTGAATAGGGAGATTCGTTTCCACGAGTCTCCTAATACCCCTTTAGAAAGTATAATTATTTAATTGCTTTATATTTTTTGAAGGGGTATTTTATATTTGAAGAATAAATTATATTTTTATGAGAATATTAGTTTTAAATTATGAATACCCACCTTTAGGTGGGGGAGGAGGAAGAGTAATTCAGGATTTAATTAATGAATGGATCAAATTAGATTATAAAATTGATATTATTACTTCTAAGTATAAAAATTTATTAAAATATGAAAGCAAAGATAGTATTAATATTTTTAGAGTAAAAGTATTAAATAGAAAAGATAAAAATAGCGCTACATTTTTATCTATGTTTACTTATAATATTAGTGCCTTGATAAAAGGGTATAAATTATGTAGAGAAAATAAATATGAATTTATTAATACTCACTTTGTAATTCCAACTGGGCCTGTAGGTTATTTATTATCTAAAATATTTAGAATAAAAAATATATTAGATATTCATGGTGGAGATATATATAATCCTAATTATAAAATAAAACCGCATAAAAATTTATTATTTAAAAATATTATAAAATTTCTATTGAATAGGGCTAATAAAATAATTGCCCACTCTCAGGATGTAAAAAATAAGGCAATAAAATATTATAAAATAAAAAAAGAAATAAAAATTATTCCTATTGGATATAAACCTTATGAGTTTAAAAAAGTTTCCAGGAAAAATTTAGACCTGAGTGAAAATATTTTTTATTTAATATCATTGGGCCGCTTAATAAGAAGAAAAAGAATAGATAGAATAATTAAAGCTCTAAGTAATATAGAAGATAAAAATATAAAATTATTAATAATAGGCGATGGACCGGAAAAAGAAAGCTTAGAAAAATTAAATAAAAAATATAATTTAGATAATAGGGTTAAATTTTTAGGATTTGTTTCAGAGAGAAAAAAATATCAATATTTGGATTGTTCGGATGTATTTATTAGTACTTCAGAACATGAAGGATTTGGCATAAATTTTCAAGAAGCGCTATATTGTGGCCTGCCAATTATATCAACCAAATCAGGCGGACCGAGATCATTTTTAATCGATAGGCAAAATGCTTTGTATATTGAAAATAATGATGATTATAGAGAAATTGCTAAATTGATTTTAGAATTAAAAGAAAATAGGGGATTATATAGAAAAATTAGAGAAAATAATGTAGAGTTAATAAAAGAATTTAACATGAAGAAAATAGCGGGGAAGTATTTAGATTATTGTATGTTATAAATTTGCAATGGCATATAATTAGCTATATAGACGCAAATAAATTACAAATATAGTCTGACAAAATAAATATAGTCCTCTCCCTTTTAAAAAAGGGAGAGCTAGAGAGGGATTTTTATGAACAATACTATAAAATGAGAAAATATTATCAGCCGTATATAAAGCCTATAGCCAGAAAGCTAAGAAAAACTATGACTGAAGCTGAAATAATACTATGGGCTAGAATTAGAAGAAAACAAATCAATAATGTCCAATTCTATAGACAAAAACCTTTAGATAGATATGTAGTAGATTTCTACTGTCCTACCAAAAGATTAGTAATAGAAGTAGATGGCAGCCAGCATTATGAAGAAGAAAATATAGTTAAAGACAAAGAAAGAGAATATTTCCTAAAAAGAACCTTAAATTTAAAGGTATTAAGATTTAATAATTTAGATGTTTTAGAAAATATAGAACGGTGTATTAGAGGTTATCTATAGAGAAACTAAATAATTAGATTACAATAATATACATACCCTCAGCGTCAATCATAAAAATCTCCCTCTAGCTCCCTCTTTTGCAAAGAGGGAGAACTAATTGAGAGGGACAAGAAAAATATAAAATCATGTCTAAAAAAGCCTCTATTATAATAGTCAATTGGAATGGTCAGAAATATTTAAAAAACTGTCTTGAGGCTGTATATAATCAAACATGCAGTAATTTTGATGTTATTTTAGTTGATAATGGTTCGGAAGATAATTCGGTTGAATTTGTAAAATCAAATTTTCCAGAAACCAAAATAATAAATTTAAAAACAAATACAGGCTATGCTAGAGGTAATAATTATGGCATTAAAGAATCATTAAAAAACAAAAACATAGAATACATTGTTTTACTTAATAATGATACTATTGTAAATAATAATTGGCTGGAGGAGTTAATTAAAACTGCCAAAAAAGATAAAAAAATAGGCATGGTAAGCAGTAAGGCGTTATTTTCAGATGGACAGGTGCAAACAATAGGATTAAGTTTAGAAAAGAATATTCATGGCTCTAAAGAGGGTGGAATATCTATTGGATACAATGAAGATAGTGATAAATTCAATAAAGAAATAGAAATATTTGCTCCCTCCGGAGTATCTGCCTTATATAAGAGGGAAGCTATAGAAAAAATAGGCTTATTTGACGAAGATTATTTTTGTTATGCGGAGGATTTAGATTTTGGAATTAGAACAAGGTTGGCCGGATATAAGTGTATTTATAATTCAAAATCACAATTAATTCATTTACACTCTAAAACAGCCGGTTTTGGTTCTTCATTTAAAGCTTTTTATACCAAAAGAAATGCTTATTTTATTGCCATAAAATATTTTAGCTTGTATTATTTAATTACTTTTCTATTCGGAGACTTATATTTGAGTTTAGGGCAAGTTTTTAAGAAGAATCAATATAAATCGGTAAAAGAATTTAAAAGAAGGGAAGGAATATTAGGATTTTTGAAGTTATTATTCAAAATATGTTATAGTATTATAATAAATTTACCCAGGATGATAGTCAAAAGATGCAAAATAAGAAAGAAATATATAATTAATCGTATAATTTTAAAGAATTACTTTAATAATTTTTCTAGAGATATAATAGATAATGAAAATAACTAGAGCCAATAAAGATTTATTGTGGCAAATGATCAAGACTGATTTTAAGATGAGGTATAATGATTCCGTTTTAGGTTTTATTTGGGTTTTATTTCAGCCTTTGCTTCATTTTTTAGTTTTATACTTAATTTTCGGCTTTATATTTGCCAGAGGGGATGAATATTTTGTTTTACGATTAATTTTAGGCTTGTTAATAGTGGAATATTTTAATGAAGGCACATCAGCTGGGCTTAGTTCTATTTTAAATAAAGCAAATATTATTTTAAAAGTTAATTTTCCTAGGCAGATAGCAGTAGTAGCCTCAGTCATAAATTCTTTTATAGCTATGCTTTTTAGTTTTGTTGTATTTATCGCTTTTTGGATATTTAAGCCTACAGCTATAACTTATTTATGGCTTCTTCTGCCTATTTATATTATAATTTTAACTATCTTTATAATTGGCTTTACGTTTATCGCAAGTATTTTATATGTACGTTTTCGAGATTTACAAAAAATATGGGGAGTGCTATTACAGCTTAATTTTTATGCTAGCGCTGTTTTTTTCCCCATAACCATTATTCCAGAAAAATATAGATACATAATGTTTCTAAATCCAACTACTATCATTATTTATCAAGTTAGGCAAATAATTATTGAAAATCAACTTCCGGATTTAAAATTTTTGATAGTTTTATTACTAATAAGTATTACTACTTTCATAATTGGTTATTTTTTCTTTAAGAAAAAAATTAAAAAAGTAGCAGAATTTTTTTAAATGGAAAACAATATTTTAGAGGTTAAAAATGTTTATAAATCATTTAGAATACCAACTCAAAATAGTTTAAGAGCTTATTTTTTTAATGTTAATAAAATTAAGTACAAGAAATTTAAAGCGCTGGAGAATATCAGCTTTGATTTAAAGAGGGGAGATTGGCTAGGATTGATTGGTAAAAATGGTTCCGGCAAGTCTACCTTGCTTAAAATTATTGCTGGAATTTACGAACAAGACAAAGGAGAAATAATCAAAAACGGAACGCTAGTACCTTTTTTAGAATTAGGAGTTGGTTTCAATCAGAATTTGTCAGCCAGAGACAACATATTTTTGAATGGTACAATATTAAATATTACAAAAAAAGAATTAAATAATAGGTTTAATGAAATAGTTGATTTTGCTGAAATCAGAGAATTTCTAGACGTTCCATTAAAAAATTTTTCTTCGGGTATGAAAGTAAGATTAGCTTTTTCTATTGCTATTCATGCTGAAGCTGACATCTATTTATTAGATGAAGTGTTAGCGGTAGGAGATTTTGTTTTTAAAAAGAAATGTGAAAAGGTATTTAACAATATGAAAAAAGAAAGAAAAACTATTATATTTGTTTCTCATTCTTCAGAGCAGGTAAAAAAATATTGTAATAAGGTTATATGGCTAGAGAAAGGGGTTATTAAAGATTTTGGGGATAATAATAGTGAAATTATAAAAGAATATTTGAATAATAATAATGCAAAATAATATAAGCAATAATATATTTCTTACTAAAGAACATATTCAAAAACAATTTATCAATAGTTTTGGTTACAATCCAGATATAGATAACCCAACAACTTTTAATGAAAAATTGCAGTGGCTAAAATTATATTACAAAAATCCATTATTAACATTATGTGCTGATAAATATAAGGTGAGAGATTACGTAAAAAAAATAATCGGAAAGAAATATTTAACAAATCTATTAGGTGTTTACAATAATGAGAATAAAATAAATTTTAATAAACTACCAAATAAATTTATTTTAAAGATAAATCATGGTAGTGGACAAAATATTATTTGCAAAAACAAACTGAAGCTAAATGAAAAAGATGTTAAAAATAAATTAAAAGAATGGATTAAATCAAGTTCTAATCATTATTATTTTTCATATGAATGGGGCTACAAAAACATTAAACCAAAAATAATTTGTGAAGAATATTTAGGTGATAATCTTCTTGATTATAAAATATTTTGTTTTTCTGGAAAACCTATATGCATTGGCGTTGATGTGGGTAGATTTACAAACCATAGGAGAAATTTTTATGACTTGAATTGGAATTACTTAAACATAGAAAAATTTGCTTATCCTAAGGATGATTCTTTTAACATACCAAAACCACCGAATTTAAACGAAATGTTAGTTGTTGCAAAAAAATTATCATCAAAATTTCCTTTTGTTAGAGTAGATTTATACTCAACTAAAGGAAAAACTTATTTTGGAGAAATGACATTTTATCCAGGTGCCGGATTAGATCCTTTTAAACCAGTTGAATGGGATTATGAATTTGGAGAAATGATAAAGTTACCAAAAAAGTTGACTAAAGACCAGTTAAACTTACAAAAATGGCTTATCGAAAAGGAAATAAGGTATGGAGGAATTGCTACTAATGTTCCAAGAAACAAAGTTTCTCCTTTTGACACAAGAACAAGAGAAGAGATAAATACAGGAGGAGATAGAATGCTTTATCATGGATACGCAGAAAAGTATGCGGAGTATCTTTCGCCAATCATCAAGGCAAAAAAGCTACCTGTTTTTGTGGAAACAGGGATTTTGAAAGGAAGTGGTCTGGCTGTTTGGTGTGATCTTTTTGAAAAGGGAAGAATTATTTGTCTTGATAAAGATTTGAATCATATCAAAAACAACATAAAAAATTTAAAAAAACTTAGTGCTTTTTTGAAAAACCAACCAGAACTTTATGAATTTGATCAATCTGTTGATAATAAAAATTATTTAGAAAAAATTCTTAAAGGAGATAAAATAGATATTGTTATTGATGATGGTTTTCATTCTGATGAAAGTATTTTAAATACCATGAAAAGTATATTACCCCACTTGTCTAAAAATTTTATATATTTTATAGAAGATAATAGTAAAATTAGCAAAAAACTTAAACTAGTTTATCCCAGTCTTAAAGTTGATAGCAAAAACGAACTAACAATTGTATCCACTAATAAAATTAAACACAGGATACAGAAAATTAAAAAGAAAAAAACTAAAGTAGTGTATACTTGTGTTACGGGTAATTATGATGAAATTATAAATCACAAATATATTAATGATGACTGGAATTATGTTTGTTTTACAGACAATATTCCCAAAGATAAAAACAAATTTATTTGGAAATTTAGATCATTAAAATTTGACAAATTAAATGATGTGCGTAATAGCCGCTGGCACAAATTACATCCCCATATTCTTTTCCCAGAATATAATGAAAGTTTATATGTTGATGCTAATATTGATATATTAAATAATAGAATTTTTCAAGATATTAAGAGAGCCGATATTGCTAGACAATTAATGTCTATTGGTCCTCATCCAGAAAGACATAATATATATGATGAATTTGATGCTTGTGAATTTTTAAAAAAAGATAATATTAAAACTATTGAAAAACAAAAATCAATTATTAAAAATTCTGGTTTTTCTGGAAGCTTTGGAACTTTTTTTGAAACTAATATTGTATACAGAAAACATAACAACAAAAAAATAATAAAAATTATGAGTGATTGGTGGTATTGGATTAAAAATTATTCATATAGAGACCAATTAAGTTTAGTTTATGTATTATGGAAAAATAATTTTAAGATTAAAGCTTTAACAAATAATGCATACAGAAATAATAAATCGAGCATTAATTTTGTTAGTGATGAAAGACATGCCTCAAAAAAACAATTGATTATTCAAATACGTAATCTTCAATTAAATATTATAGATAATATTATAGATAAAGATAAACAAATAGAATGGAAAGAGAATAAAATAAAGAGTAAAGATGACTTAATAGCAAATCAGAATAAAACCCTAGAAGCTTTTAATAAATTAAATAATACTTTTTTGGGGAAATTAAATTGGGCGGTGCACAATCCGAAGAAGTTTATTAAGAAATATTTTGAAAAAATTAATTGGGCAATTCATAATCCAAAGAAGTTTTTAGTAAAATACTTATCTTTTGCAGTACAAAAAGAAAAAATAAATTAAATTGTCTAAAAATTATGGGTGTTATTAAAAAAAATCCTAAATTAGTAATGACTCTTCTCGCTAGAGACGAGGGTGATATTATAAGAAGAAACATTGAATTTCATTTAAGTCATGGAGTTGATTTTATTATAGCTACTGATAATGCTTCTAGCGATAATACAAGAGATATTTTAACTGAGTATAAAAATAAGGGGAAACTTTATTTAATAGATGAGTTTTCTTCCGTGGGTGATTTTGCTTTTCAGAAAAAATGCGAGGGATTTTATAAAAAAATGAAAGAAAACAAAAAACAGTTTTGTATGTAACCCATTCAATGCAAAATATTAAAGATTATTGCAATAAAGTTATGTGGCTAGAAAAAGGTAAAATTAAGGATTTTAAGGATAACAGCGCAGAAATAATTAAAAGATATTTGGAAAATAAATAACCTAAAAAATAATAATTATGGGAGATAAAAATCTTAAATACTACAATGATCAATTCTATAAAATGCACTTTAATTGGAAAGATGACTATTTTGAGATTTCCAAATGGATAAGTAATAATATTAAAGGAAAAATATTTGGTGATATTGGTTGCGGAAATGCATATTTAATAGAAAATTTATATACCCTTTACAATAAAAATATTTGGGGAATAGATGGGTCAAAATATTTTAGAAAATATGTTAAAAATTGAAACTTCCAGAAATTATTATAAATCAAAAAAAAGATGGTTGGGGTGGTTGTTGGGAGTATGTAAAAAATGAATCTAATAAAACATATATGGAAAATGTTATTGATAAATCAAAATATTTTTGGGTAAAAAAATTAACAAAACCCAATAAAAGAGATTACCAAATTATCTTTAAAGAATATTCACTGGTTTTGTGGTTAGAGAAAAATTGTAAATTAAATATTAAGCGAAATGAATTAACAGAATTTCTAAAAAAACAAAAAAGCATTAAGGCTAAAACATCATTGGCGACAAAAAAAATTTTCATAAAAGCAGGGGAAGATATACAAAAATTGAAGAATTCCAAGCAATGGAGATATGGCTGGGCATTAACCAATCCGCGCAAATTTCTCAAGAAATATTTTTTTTAAAATCATTAAATCTACTGATAATAAAAATCGTAAAAAAAGATTTTTATAAATCAAATAATTTAAATTGCATCTGCAATGAAAAATATTTTACTAAAAAAAATATACCAGAACAACATGCTTGGGATTATAATATGATTAGATTTGGAGATCAGTGTCCAGCAATAGCCTGCGCATTAGGAATAGAATCTTTTGAAAAAGTTAAAAGAATTTTAAATTTCAAAGGTGTAGGCAAGATTCCGTTTCCACAAATGATAGCCAAAGAACAAGTGTCTAAAATTTTTGATAATCATTCTAGAAAACCAAAACATGTTTTAGACATTGGTGGTGGAAGAGGAGAAGTAAGTCTTGCTTTAAGCTACTTAGGAATTGATGTGCAAATGGTGGAGTCTTGTAAATGTGCACAAGAATTATTACAAAAAACAAGCAAAAGATTGGAAATAAAGAATAATGTAAAATTAATAAATTGTAATCTAATTGAGGCACTTGAGAAAATTAATTGGAAGAAAATAGATACTGTTATTTTTACTGAATCTATAGAGCATATAAATAAAGAGGAGTCCAATATAGTTTTTAAAAGAATAAGTAAAGTATTGCATAAAAACAAGGGTTACTTAATTATTACAAACTGGATAGACTCTTATCCAATTATTAGGAATACTAATGAACATTGTAGCACTATTGATAATCTTTTTTATCAGAATATTTTGGATCACAAAAAAGTAATTTGTAGAAACGGTTCTTATCTTGTAGTAAAATTTTAATAACATGACCACAATCCCTATAATATTATCTACAGACGAAAATTATGCCCCATACTGTGCAACGACTATTGCATCTATATTAACTAATTCAAAAAAGGAAACAGAATTAAATTTTTATATTCTAGCAACAAATTTATCAAAAGAAACTAGAAATAAATTTCAGGAATTAACAAAAATAAAAAAATGTTCCATTGATTTTATTATCGTTGATAAAAATGATTTTAAGCATTGCCCAATTACTCATTATTTTTCAATAGAAAACTATTTTAGATTTAAATTGGCTTCTTTATTTCCTAATATTGATAAAGTCATATACCTTGATAGTGATATGATAATATCGAAAGACGTTCTGGATCTTTTTAATACAGATATAAGAAACTATTATGCGGGAATGATTTTGAATGCTAGTACAATAGAATTCTTGGGTTCACAATTATTAAGACTTGAGTTACCACTAAATAGCTACTATTTTAATGCAGGGTTAATGCTTTTAAATCTTAATAAATGGAGAAGTGACAAAATCGAACAGAAATTATTTGAATGGGCAAAAAATAATAGGGAAAAAATAGATTTTGTAGATCAAGATGTTCTAAATGTTGTTTTGAGTGGTTCTATTAAAAAATTACCAGAAAAATACAATATTCAGTTATCCTATTATGAGAACGAAAAGAAATTGTCTAAATTAACTGAAAATATACATACTATTCACTATTGTGGACCAACAAAACCATGGAACAATAAGGAAATGTTTTTGTCTGAATATTTTTGGAAATATGCAAAAATTAATCCATTTTATGACTTAATATGTGAAAATTTTGCTTTGCAGTATTCGGAAATGCAAAAATCAGAGGTTGAATTTATTAAAAATTTAATAATAAAAGAACAGCCTAAAAAAATTTTGGAAGTTGGAATAGCGGCGGGTAGTTGTTTGGCAATTATATTAAACGAAACAAAAAATAAAGATAACGTAAAAGTTTTAGGAATCGATTATAATAAAAAATATTATAGAGATGATTCAAAAAAATCAGGTTGGGTTGTCAATGAACTTTATCCCGAATTAAGTGATAAGTTAAATATTTTTACAGGTGGAGTTGCTGCCTGTTTTCTAGATGAAATAGGCGATAATATTGATTTTTGTATTTTGGATACCTTACATATTCTTCCTGGCGAATTACTCGATTTTCTAATGTTATTACCATATTTGAAAGAGAATGCAATTTGCGTTTTGCATGATGTAAATTTACAGAACTTACCTGTTCAAAATGGAACCATACGTGTTTCAAAGAATGCTGATAGTAGTAATTTACAATACCTTGGTGATTCTTATGCTACCGGTGTTTTAATGAGTCTTTTGGCTTCTAAAAAAATATTTCCAGAAGAATATCTTAAGGATTTTGTGTTGCCCAATATAGTTGCTTTTAGAATAACTCTAGAGCTTAAGAAATATATTCATAATGTTTTTTATGCACTTGCCTTACCATGGCAATATAGTTTGTCTAGTAGAGACAAAAATGTAATCGGTAATTTTATTAAGAAACATTATTCAAATGATGATGCTGAATATTTTTATCAAATTACCGAACTGATGAATAGAAATATTAAAAAGAAAAAAGAGAAAATCAAGTTAGAAAGAGAATTGTTGAATTCAAAAACTAAGAAGATAGATAACTATGTTAGCTTGATTCGACAGAAGAATAATCAAATACAGCAATTAAGTGATAGGTTAAATAGATTAGAAAAGCTGGGTAATACCTATATGGGAAAATTAAATTGGGCGATACATAATCCTAAAAAATTTGTTAAAAAATATTTTAGGAAAGTTTTTTAGCAAGAATAACTAATAAATAATTATTTAGATATTATGAAAGATCCGAAGCTAATAATGACCATCCTTGCTAGGGATGAGGGTGATATTATAGAAAAAAATATAGAATTTCATCTTAATCATGGAGTTGATTTTATTATAGCTACTGATAATGCTTCTAGCGATAATACAAGAAATGTCTTTGTTAAATACCAAAATCAAGGAAAGCTTTATTTGATAGATGAGCCAGGTAGAGACATATCTCAATCAAAGTGGAATAATAAAATGGCTAGAATTGCGATTGATAATTATAAAGCTGATATCGTTTTTCATTGCGATGCGGATGAATTTTGGTTTCCTAAAAGTGGGGACTTGAAAGCTGAAATATGGAATTCATCTGCTGATGTTTTGAAGGTTAATTTAATTAATATATTACTTGAGAATAAAGGTGGCAAGGAATCGTTTCCAGAAAATGCAAAATATGCGGTAGTTCATCCAATAGAAACTGAAAATTTCCAAGAAGATTCAAAAAAGGAAAATTTATATTTTTTTAGGTATCCCCCTAAGGTTATTTTTAAAACAGGAGAAGGACTACTTAAGGTCTCGATGGGTAATCATTCTATTATTAATAAAAAAAAAGTAATCAATACTAGAAAATCTGAAAATATTAATATTTTTCATTTTCCATTAAGAGAAAAAAAAGAATTTTATAGAAAAGTTATTAATTACGGTAGAGCTATGGAAAGAAATAATTCTTTTAGCAAAGATATAAATTGGCACATTCGTCGTTGGTTTGATGCTTATAAATTAGGAAAGTTAGATGAAGAGTATAGTAAATTATTAATATCTAAAGAAAAGGCAATGGAAATGCAGCGAATTGGTATTATAGAATCTTTTGATTTTCAAAATTTTATTAATAAATCAAAAAATAAAGATTGGAAATATTTTGTTCCTGTATTTGAATACGAAAAAGAATTTCAAGACATTAGTTGGCCATGGGCTGGTCATAAATTATTTTCGTATGATTTAATTAGAAATATTAAACCAAAAAAAATTGTTGAATTAGGAACTCATAAAGGAACATCGTTTTTTTCTTTTTGTCAAGCCGTAAAAGATGAGGGTATTAAGACAGAAATTAATGCTATTGATACATGGGAAGGCGATAAGCATGCGGGTTTTTATGGAGATGATATTTATAAATTTGTACAAAAAGTAGTCAATAAATTATATTCAGGTGTGGAAATTAAACTGATTAAAAAAACTTTTGATAATGCCATTTCTGAATTTAAAGATAAATCAATTGATATTCTTCATATTGATGGTTTGCATACCTATGAAGCGGTAAAGCATGATTTTGAAAATTGGCTTATTAAAATAAAGGATAGCGGAATTATTCTTTTTCATGATATTAAGGTTGGAGAGTCAGGTTTCGGAGTATGTAAACTTTGGGAGGAATTAAAACAAGAATATCAGACTATAGAGTTTCACCATTCTTTTGGATTAGGAGTATTATTTAAAAGCAAGAATGATGTCTGCAAGAAATTAATTAAGATGCAAGAGGAACTGCAAATGCATTATTACTATATTTATGAAAGTATTAAAAATAATAAGATAAATAATAATGAGGATTTAATAAAATGTAAAAATATTAAAATTGAACAAAAAGATAACGAAATAAAGAATAGAGAGAATGAAATAAAGAATAGAGATGAGTATATAAAAAATCTTAATCAAGAAATATACACTTTAAAAAATACATTACGTTGGAAAATACCAAATTATTTTTATAAAATTTATAAGAAACAGATTAAAAAATTTATTCCAAAATTTCTATTTAAATTTATTAAATTACCTCTAATATTTTTTAAATATAAGAAAAATAAACATAGTTATAATAATATAATTTCAAAAGATAAAAAAAATATACTTTTTATAGACCTTACTCTTCCTACTTATGATAAAGATGCAGGGTCATATATTGCCTATAAATATTTATTAATTTTAGTAAAGCTTGGTTATAATGTTATTTTTTGTTCTTATAATGAAAATCATCTAGAACCATATAATACAATATTAACAAATTTAGGAATTAAAGTTATTTATGGTCCTTCAGCCTTTCTAAATTTTATAAAAATAAATGGAGAATATATTAATTATACATTTCTTTCTAGACCACTTATAGCTAATGAATTTTTTAATATAATCAAAAAATATTCTAATACAAAAATACTTTATATCGGAGTTGATCTACATTTTTTAAGGGAACAAAGAATGTCAGAGATAATGAATAAAAATCTTGAAAAAAAAGATCAAACTATGCAAAAAAAAGAATTTTCAATAATGAGAAAAGCGGATATTTCCTTATTTTATAGTAAAGAAGAAATAAAAATAATTGATAAAATAGATTCTAATATTAAAACTGCTACTTTGCCATGGATACAGCCAGTTATGGAAAATAATATTCTTGATAAATATCAACAGAGAAAAAATATTATATTTTTAGGAGGGTTTTCACATGCACCAAATATTGATGCTGTTATTTGGTTTCACGATGAAATTTTCCCGGTTTTAAAAAATAAAATTAAAAATTTTAAAGTTGTTATTGTGGGAAGTAATGTACCAAAAGAAATAGAAAAATTAAATGAAAGACAATTTAAAATTACGGGTTTTGTTGAAGAAAACAAACTTCCGGAGTTGTTTTCCGAATCAAAAGTTTTTATTGCACCTCTTAGATTTGGAGCAGGATTTAAAGGTAAAATTGCTAAAGCAATGAGTTTCGGGGTTCCAGTAGTAACTACAAGTATTGGAGCCGAGGGGATAGGATTAATTGATGGTCGTAACGCTTGTTTGGCAGATGATAAAAAAGTTTTTGCTAAAAAAGTAGTAAACCTATATCATGATAAGTTATTATGGGAGAAGATATCTAAAGAATCTGTAAAGCACGTACAAAAAGAATTTTCAACTGAAAATGCCAAAAAAGTATTAAAAGAATTATTAAAATAATGAAAAACATGAAGAAGGTAAGCATGGTTATTCCTTCTTATAACCATGAAAAATATATAAAGAGAACAATTAAAAGTGTATTGAATCAAACATATAAGAATATAGAATTAATAATAATTGATGATGGATCAGAAGATAATTCTGCTGATATTTGTAAGGATTTTGCAGAAAAATATTCAAATATTAAATTTTATTCACAAGAAAATGCCGGTGCTCATAATACTATTAATAGATGTATTAGCTTAGCAACAGGTGAATATATTAGTGTTCTAAATTCTGATGATATTTATAAAGAGGATAAAATTAGAAGATGTGTTGATATTATTCAAAATAATCCAAAGATTGAATTAATTTTTGGCGAAATAGAATTTATTAATGATAAAGGTTCTATAATAACCTCGGGAGTGGAGAAGGAGTGGCGTAAAAGAGCGCTAGATTATTTTAAAAAAACAAATTACCTACAATTATCAATTTTAAATGAAAATTTTATAACAACAACTTCGAACTTATTTTTTACAAAGAAATTATGGGAATCTGTGGGTGGATTTCAACCATTGCGTTATTGTCATGATTTAGATTTTATAATTACATCTTTGCGACAAGCAGAGTATTATTATGATAATCATGTTCATATTCAATATAGAATTCATTCATCAAATACAATTAAAGAAACTGTTACGAAAGTGCAAATTGAAGTGGCTGCAGTAACAGCCGTTTCAGTTGTCGAAGATAATATTAATTTAATCAAAAAATTATTACCTGAAAATATAGAATATCTAAAATTATTTTTAAAAAATAAAAATTTATCAAATATTATTATCTTATGTATAATGCTTTATATTAATATTAAAGATAGAAATAAATTTTATGATTTAATTATGCAAGATGAAACAAAATTATTATTAATAGCTATGCTAAAATAGTGAAAAATTTATTAAAAAATTTATTCAAGAAAAACAAATCAAGATTTGTTAAAGATGATAAAAAAATAAATCTTTTAATCGAGGTAGATTCTTTTGATAAAGGCGGATTACAAAAAGTTATTTTGGATCATGCTTTATTTTTAGATAAAGAGAAATTTAATCCAGTTATTGTGAATATTAATAAAGCAGGACATATGAGTAAAATAGCACTAGCTAAGGGAATAAAAACATATAATCTAGCTGGATTATTTAATAAAGCTAAAAAATATTCTAAAATTATAAAAAAAGAAAATATAAATTTAAGCTGTTCCCATTTTTCTAATTTTGGGTATAAAATATTAAAAAATAATAAAATTCCCAATATTACATTTATTCATAATGTTTATGCATTTTTAGATAATTCTGCATTACAAAAATTTAAAGAAAATGATTTATATGTTGATTTATATATATCTGTATCGAAAAATGCGACTATATATGCTAATAAAATTTTAGGAATTCCTAATAAAAAAATTATCACAATTTCCAATGGTTTAAATATTGATGAACATCTTCAGAGAGAGAAAAACATAAATAAAATTAATAGAAATGATTTTGGATTAGCAAAAAATGATTATATATTTTTAAATGTAGCCTCATATAATTTACACAAAGGACATTATTTAATGGCTGATGCAATGAAAAATATTTTAAAAAAACGCAAAAACATTAAAATACTTTGTATAGGAAATATAATAAATCCAAACCATATAGAAGAATTTCAAAATTATCTAAATAAAGAAGGCTTAAATAAACACATAATTATGCCAGGATATTTCTCAAATATAGAGTCATTTTATAATATTACTGATGCATTTTTACTTCCTTCTTTTATAGAGGGTTGGAGTATTGCAATGAATGAAGCTATGTTTTACAGGAAACCTATGATATTAACTGATACCGGAGGTTCGTCAGAAGTAATAGAAAATAATGATATTGGGATTATTATAAAAAACGAATATGGAAATATTACAGATTTTAATTCTCAGATATTAGATGATATTGCTTATAACAAGAAAAATTATAATACTGCGAATGATTTAGCTGCTGCTATGATAAAATTTACAGATAATGAAGAGTACTGGAAAAATGCTGGGAAAAAGGGAAGAGATAAAATAATAAAATATTACAATTTAAAAAATACTATAATTGAATACGAGAAAATATTTTCAAATTTAGCAAAAAGTTATAAACAAAATGTTGATTAAAATAATTTTTGCCCTATGCTTTTACTTGGCAAATCATTTATTTGCTAAAATACCATCTTATACTTTACGACATTGGTTTCTAAGACATTTTTGTCATTTAAAAATTGGTAAAAATTCTAGTATACATATGAATTGTTTTGTAACTGGATCTAAGATAGAGATTGGTAATAATACCGTAGTTAATAGACAGACATATTTAGATGGACGTGCTGGTGTTAAAATTGGAAATAATGTTAATATTTCTCATCAAACATTAATTCAAACCTTAACTCATGATCCACAGAATCCAGACTTTGCTTGTTTAGTAAAACCGGTTATTATTAGAGATAACGCATGGATTGGAACAAGAGTGATTATTCTTCCAGGGGTGGTTATAGGAGAGGGAGCAGTGATTGGTGCAGGAGCAGTTGTCACAAAAGATATTCCTGCCTATAATATAGCTGTTGGCAATCCGGCTAAAGTAATAAAAACACGAAATAAAAATTTACGATATAAATCAAGGTATTTTCCTTTCTTTGATACTGACATTCAATAATAGTAATAAAAAATTTACTTGTGATAAAATTAATTAAAATTTGAAATTATGATAGTAAATAAATTTATATACAAATTTAAACTAAGGTATCTTACTGATTCAGCTTTATCAAATTTACAAAATGAAGGTTTAAAAAAAACAATTAAACGAACTTGGAATTATATTAAGTATGGTAGAGGTACTCTTGCACCATTAAAGAAAATAAGGAAAAAATAAAAATGTTTTTATAGCGATACATAATATTATTACATCAATAACAAATAAATTACTTTATTGTAAGTGCAAGAGTATTTTTGTTTAATAAAAATTTGGAAGCGGCTTTTTAACAAAAATAATAATTCAAAGATTTTTTAATATGAAAAGAAAAAAAGAAAATAAAACTATATACCTACACATTGGTACAGAAAAGACAGGTACAACTACAATTCAAAATTTTTTATGGCAAAATAGGAATAAAATATTAAAACAGGGCTATATTTATCCAAAATTTCTTGGAATTTATTGTTTTGATTTATCCATGTATTCTTCTAATCCTAAACATTCTGTAGACATAAGAAGAATGAAACAAATGAATATGAATGAATATAATAAATTTCAAAAAGAATTTCCTCAGATTTTTGTTAGAAAATGTAAAAAAATGATAAAATCTTATTCGATTATTCTAAGTAGCGAACTTTTAAGTAGTAGAATAAGAAATTCAGAAGAAATTAATAAATTATATGAATTGTTACATTTAATTTCTGGTGATATAAAAATAATAATTTATTTAAGAAGACAGGATTTATTTTTCACAAGCTTGTATTCTACTGCTGTTAAAAGTGGTTGTTCTGAGAAATTTTCTGATTGGATAAGAAGTATTAATTATAGTAACTTTGATTATTATCAATTATTAAATTTTTGGAGCTCCGTTTTTAAAAAAGAGAATATTATCGTTAGGGTGTTCAATAAAAATAATTTTAAAGATAATAATTTAATAGATGATTTCATTTCTATTTTCCCTATTGAGTATAACAATCTAAGGGACATTGAAAATAAAAATATATCATTAAATGTTAATACGTTGAGAGTTTTAAGAATAATTAATAAAATACACTACCTTATAAAACATGAAGCAAAAACATGGCACGGTTCTTCTTCAATTGAAAAAATAAATAACATAAATAAAAAATATTTTAAAAATAAAAAACTTAAAATGAATAAAGAACTATTTAATTATATTACTAATAAATACAGAGAATCAAATAGATTGGTTGCTAAAGAGTATTTTAATTTGGATAGTAGTAATTTATTTTAAAATTAGATATTGCGCATAATTTTTGACTACAGAGAAATGAACTTTTACTGAAATAATTATTAAAATTTTCTAAGATGCCTATATCACATAAGCAAAAATTTATATTTATCCATATTCCAAAAACCGGAGGAGATAGTGTTGAGGATTGTTTGGATTTAAACAGGAACAATGATTTATTTGGTTTTGAAGATTCAAATGGCAACAGATACAGTATTAAAGATGGTTTAAATTTGCAAGAAAAAAAGAGATTGATTTGTCTCCAACACCTTACGGCGTTACAAATAAAGAAGAAAATTGATAAAAATATATGGGAAGATTACTATAAATTTACTTTCATAAGGAACCCTTGGGATAAAATTGTTTCTCACTATTTTTATATAATTCAGAAAAGAAAAGATCTTCAAAAAATCCTTAAAATTAATAAAAAAAATACTTTTAGAGATTATGTATATATAATTGGAAAAACTAAACGTGTTAGTCAACAAAAAAATTATATTTTTGATGATCAAAATAAAAATATTATTGATTTTGTAGGTAGATTTGAAAATTTAGAAAAAGATTTTCAAAAAGTTTGTGATAAAATCAAAGTAAAGGCTGTATTAAAAAAAACAAACATTTCAACTCATAAAAATTATAAAGAATATTATACTAGCGAAACAAGAAATATAGTAAAAAATTTATTTAATGATGATATAGAATTATTTAAATATAAATTTTAGAAAACAATATATAAATATATTATCCAAAACTAAAGGATGAGCTATCAATCAACAATATAAAAATTTAAATGAAAAAAGTTTTATTATCTCTTATTATTATCATAATTTTTATTAACATTGCTACTTTAAATAAAGAACATAATTGGGGAGGAGATTTTAGCGGCTATATTGGACAATCAAGGGCTTTAGTGGAAAACAAAATAAACAATCTAGTGAATGCCTCAGATTTTAGAGTTTCTTTTTCTGAAAAGCAAGTTGGACCAGATCTATATCCTTGGGGTTATCCCTTGATTTTAACTCCAGTAATAATATTATTTGGTGCTAATATATTAATATTGAAAATTGTCACTTATATTTTTTTTATCAGCTCTTTAATTATTTTATATTATTTATTTAAAGCTAAGTTAGATAAACATTTATCGTTAATTTTAATTTTACTTATAGCTACTTCTCCTTTCTTTTTTTTATTTAAGCAAAATGTTCTTTCAGATATACCAGCTATGTTTTTTTTACTATTGTCTGTTTTTTTAATTCAGAAGATTTATTGTGAAAAAAAAAGACTAAAGGCAAAAAGAATATGTTTAATTATTTTAGGATTTAGTATGTTTATGAGTGTTTTTATAAGAACTAATTCTATAATTATCTTTATATTATTACCCTTAGTTCAATTAATTGAATATAAAAAATGGTTTCATAGATTTTCTAATATAATTGATGAAAGTTTGCCATATTTAATATCTCTGATAACTTATTTATTGGTATTAGTAATATTGCCATCAGGCTCGTATGCGGCCAATCATTCTCTGCTCCCGAATAATTTTCTAAATCAAGTAGCCTATAATTTTTATTATTATTTAGATGTATTTGCTAAATTTTTTGGAAATAAAAATTATTTACCTAATTTTTTAGGAATTCATAAAACATATCTTTTTAATGCTATTTATAACACTAGCATTTTCTTTTTCGTGTTAGGTTTTTTAAAAGATTTTAAGAAATATTATCTTTATACGTTATTTTCTATATTAACTTTTGGATTGTTTCTTATTTATCCTTACCAACAAGGGCTAAGATTTATTATAACACTTATTCCTTTCTATTTATTTTTTGTTATACTAGGATTACAAATTATTGACTTTAAAAATATTGTTAGGCTTAGTTCGAAAAAAATTATTTATACTCTAGGTATTTTCTTATTAATATTTTTTTCAATTCAAAATTTAACCATTTTCAAGGTAAATAATTCACTAAATGGCCCTTATGCTAACAATTCAATAGAATTGTTTAAGTATGTAAAAAATAATATTCCAGAAGAAGAGACAATAGTATTTTTTAAACCTAGGGTAATGTATTTATTTACGGAAAGAAAATCTGTGAAAATAGACTCCGTTAAATTTTTGAAAGAGTCAGAAATTAATTATTTTGTTTTTACAAAAAATATAGACAAAGAAAATACTCAAAATTACTTAAAGCAAAATAATAAAATGGTTTTTGAAAATAAACAATTTCAAGTATATAAGTTAAAATAAGATTATATAAAATGAATAATAATTTTAAAACATCAGTAATTATTCCAGTCTTTAATGAAGAAGGAAATATAGAAATATTAGTTAAAAAAATAACAGATATTTTGGAAAATCACTTTGATTATGAGTTGTTGTTTATTGATGATGGAAGCACTGATAATACATTAAAAATTATAAAAAAATTAAGAAAACAAAATAATAAAATTTACTATTTATCATTTTCTCGTAATTTTGGTCACCAAAATGCTTTACGAGCTGGCTTAGACTTTGCAACTGGTGATTGTGTAATTTCTATGGATGGTGATCTTCAGCATCCACCAAATATTATTCCAAAATTAATTGGAAAATGGCAGGAAGGTAATGATATAGTATATACAATTCGTCAAGATAATCAGAGATTGTCATTCTTTAAAAGAAAAACAGCAAATATTTTTTATAATATTATGAATAACTTTTCAGATGTTAAAATTAAAAAAGGTATTGCAGATTTTCGTTTGTTAGATAGAAGAGTAGTGGAAATAATAAAAACTTTTGAAGAAAGTAATCTTTTTTTAAGAGGGATGATTTCTTGGCTTGGATTTAGACAATATGGAATCGAATATATGCCAGACGAAAGGTACCATGGAAAGACAAAATATACTCTAAAAAAAATGATGAAATTTGCTATTGATGGCATTACTAGTTTTAGTATAAAACCACTACGTATTTCTACTATATTTGGTTATATAATGGCTGCTGTAGCATTTATATATGGGGTATATGCAATTATTATAAAATTATTCACGGATAGAGCATTGTCAGGGTGGGCGTCTGTACTTGTTGGCATATTGTTTATTGGTGGCATTCAAATGATTATGATTGGTATTTTAGGAGAATATATTGGGAAATTATTTATGGAATCAAAAAAAAGACCTAACTATATAATTAAAGAGAAAAACAATGATTAAAATTTTACTAATAATATTTGGTATTTTGTTTAGTGCCCTAGCTCAGATTATGTTAAAAAAATCCAGTGATTTTACTTTTTTGAAAGAATTTAATTTTTTTGTTTATTTTATTTTTGGTGGATTGTTTTATTTATTTTCTTTCGGGATTTATGCCTATATTTTAAAAATATTTAATCTTAGTAAAATTAGTCCCATTATGACAATCGGTACAATGCTGGGGGTTGTTTTTGCTGGAATATTTTTATTTAAGGAGGAGATAGCTTTAAAACAATTCTTGGGAATTCTAATAGGAGCTATATCAATAATTTTAATTATCAAATGAGTCTAGGAAATATAATAAAGTATGTTTCAAAATTTAAAGGTACTAAATATTTTGATTATTCTATAGTGACTTTATTTTTTGTTGGTATTTTATTATTTTTATTTCTTACTGGAACGCTTAATTCAGGTTATCATTTTATAGATGATCATGAAATGTTAAAAATTCATTCTGATTTAGAAAGTAATTCCTTTATAGATGTGTCAACTGAATGGATCGGTAATGATTTTAATATTCGTTTTAGGCCGATATATTTTTTACATCGAGTTTTAGAAATAAAACTATTAGGAATTAATTTTTTTATTCTTTCATTTTATACTGGAATTTTGGCAGCCTTGACCTTTTCTCTTTTTTACATAGGTGCTAGAAAATTAAATCTTTCTGTATTTCTATCGTTAATTTTTATATTTTTAACATTTATAGGATCACAAATGGCTATATGGTGGCGGCTTGGGCCAAATGAAACAATAGGCATGGTATTTCTTGGATTTAGTTTTTATTTTATGACAAAGTGCATTAAAAAGAAGAGATATTTATTGAATACAATACTATTTATTATTTTTTTAATTTTAGCTTCTTTAAGTAAAGAAAGTTTTGTTATTATAATTCCAGCTTTTGTATTATTTAAAATTTGGAATGAAAAAAATACATTTAATATTCCAATGAAGAAAAGCATTGAAAATAATTTGCTATTAGCATTACCAATGATAATAATGTTATTTGAATTATGGTTTATTAAATATGTAGTAGGAACAGATAAAATCGGATATGCCGGGACAGGTTTATCTGTCTACGGATATCTTAAAGGAATAAAAAATATTATACTAAATAAAAATTCTTTATTAGGCTGGTTAATATTATTACTGATTTTAATAGTAATACATGGAATGTCCTTCTTGTTTATAAAAAATGAAAGAAAAAAGAAGTTTATTCAATCAATAAAATATCTTTTACTTTACCTTTCTTTTTCTATAATGATTGTTTTACCTAATATATTCTTATACTCAAAGTCAGGGATGGCTGAGCGTTATTTATTACCAAGTATTTTAGGATTATCTGTTTTAGCTATTATTATTGTAAAAAATACTAAAAAAATATTTTGCAGAAGATTAGTTTATTTAGTTATTTTTATTTTTATTACCTTATCTTTTTGGACAGTGAAGGTAGAAGCTACTAACTTTGCCAAGGAAGGAAAAGAAACTAATGAATTATTGTCAACTGTTACAAAAAACACCAAATCAGATTCAAAAATACTTTTTGTCTTTGATCCATTAGAGAAGTCTGAAGTTATTTCTTCATCAATAACATATTTAACTATTGAGGGGGTTAATAATTTATATGGTTATCTAATAGAAAGAGAATATACTAAAGAGTATGAAAGAAGATTAGAAAAAAAATGGAAAAATAAGTTTAAAGACAAAACCATAGAAAATATGAACGGAAAGCCAGATATAATATTGGTTCTTAATAAAAACCAATCAGAAGTATTTTTTAGCCAGAGTGGAACATTAGAATCTGAATATATTAATATTATTACAAATAATAGCTTGCATGCTGTATATTTAAAAAAATAATTACCAGGAAAAATACGATAGACTTATTGAAATATTGTAATTGAGCCTGTATTGAATAATAATTCAGAATTAATCCTTAAAAATATTAAAATATATAAATAACTTTATAATAATATGCCTTTATTGAGTGAAATAGCTAAAGCAAAAAAAATAAATTACTTTTTAAAGAATATCCCAAAAGATAGTAGGATATTAGAAATTGGATGTGGAGAAGGGTGGGTAAAAAGCTATTTTTTAAAGAACCAGTACAAATTTTATACAGGAATAGACATAAAACCACCTGCCGATATTGTTGGCAGTATTAAAAACTGGAAAACCCTAGGATTAAAAAAAGAATCTTTTGATATAATAATTATTTTTGAAGTAGTAGAGCATATTAATTGCTTCAAAGAGTGTTATGATCTATTAAAAAAAGGAGGAGAGTTATTAATCACAACTCCAGTTCCATATTTTGACTGGTTTTGTAAATTTTTAGAAAAAGTTAATTTAAATCAAAAAAGAACAAGTAAACATAATTGTATTTATATTCAAAACATTACTTATTTTAAAGAAAAAAAGATAAAAAAAGTCGGCATGTTGTCTCAGTGGGGTATTTTTAGAAAATAAAAATAATAGATTAAAATAAATTGCTATATTTTCTCAATATCATTTTTAAGAAAAAAACAGAAGATATCTATATTCAATTATTCAGATATTTATTTGTTGGGAGCGTGTCGGCTATATTAGATATTTCCATATTATTTATACTAACTGAATATGTTAATTTATATTATTTAGTATCTGCCACACTTAGTTTTGTCATCGGAGGAATTGTGAATTATGTTCTAAGTAAAATATGGATTTTTACAAAAAATAAATATCAAGCTAGCAAAGAGATACTATTTTTTTTCATTATTGGCTTTATTGGACTGTTATTTAATGGGATCGTCTTGTGGATTCTAACAACCACATTTAATTTGTGGTATATTTTATCTAAGATTATTGCTATTTTTATCGTTTTTCTATGGAACTTTTTAGCTAGAAAATACTTACTATTTACAGCAAAAAATGAATATAAATAAAATCAATACAATAATCATAGGTGCTGGACCAGCTGGTCTTGCTTGTGGAGTTACCTTAGTTAATAATAATAAGGATATTTTAGTTTTAGAAAAGGAAAAACAGGTAGGGGGAATAAGTAAAACGGTTGAATACAAGGGCTATAGATTTGATCTTGGAGGGCATCGATTTTTTACCAAATCAAGAGAAGTAGAAGATCTTTGGAATAAAACTTTACAAAAAGATTTTCCAACACGACCAAGACTTTCTAGAATATATTACAACAATAAATTCTTTTATTATCCACTAAAACCTTTCAATGCCTTATTTAATTTGGGCATATTTACTTCTTTTTCTGTATTGGGGAGTTATGTAAAGATAAAGATTTTTCCAATAAATAAAGAAAAGACATTTGATCAATGGGTTTCTAATAGATTTGGAAAAAAATTATTTGAAATATTTTTTGAAACTTATACTGAAAAATTATGGGGAATACCTTGTAATCAAATTCAAGCAGAGTGGGCTGCCCAAAGAATTAAAGGTCTTTCTCTATCTCGGGCTGTTAAGAATGCACTTTTTCCTGATAAAAAAGAAAAAATAAAAACATTAATTGATAAATTTAAGTATCCCAAATATGGTCCTGGCATGATGTACGAAAAAATGGCTGATAACATTAACAATACTGGTAGCAAGGTTATGAAAAATAAGAACGTAGAAAAAATAAATTGGAAAAACAATAAAATATTTTCTGTAGAAGTAAGTAATAAAGAAAATATTACTGAGGAGTTTAAAGCTAATAGCTTTGTATCAAGCATGCCCATATCAGAATTAGTATTAAAGATGAATCCCAAACCTCCAGTAGATGTATTAAAATCTGCCAAAAACCTAAAATATAGAAGTTTTATCATAATTAGTTTAATATTAGACAAAAAAGAATGTTTCCCAGACAATTGGGTTTATATACATTCTCCGGAAGTAAAGCTAGGTAGAATACAGAATTTTAAAAACTGGAGCATACATATGTTAAAGGATAAGAATAAAACGGTTTTGGGAATGGAATATTTTTGTAATGAAAACGATAACTTTTGGAATAAAAAAGATGGCTTTTTAATAAATCAAGCGTTAGAAGAGCTTGAGAAAATAAAATTAGGAGAAAAAGATAAATTTATAGATGGCTATGTAGCTAGAGTACCCAAGGCTTATCCTGTATATGATGAAGATTATAAAAATAATTTAGAAAAAATAAAATCATTTTTAAATAAATTTGAGAATCTGCAAATAATAGGTAGAAATGGGATGTTTAAGTATAATAATATGGATCATTCTATTTTAACAGGAATTTATGCTGCTAAAAATATATTAGGAGAGAATAATGATTTATTTTCAGTGAACGTTGATAAAGAGTATCATGAAATGAGGAAAAATAATTATAACACCAGATGAGGACGGTCAGAATCCTCCTGAGGAGATTCCAAAATTATTAGAAAAATTAGCCAAAGGTTATCCTGTATATGATCAGGATTATAAAAATAATTTAGAAAAAATAAAAAAATTCTTAAATAATTTTGATAATTTACAGACTACAGGTAGAAATAGTATGTTTAAATATAACAAGTATGGATCATTCCATCTTAATTAGTATTTATGCAGCTAAGAATATTTTAGGAGAAAAAAATGACATATTTTCTTTAAATAATGATAAAAAACATAATAATATATTAAAACGTTGAATTTTTAATATATAAATCAGTCTAATTATTTCATCATATCTTCTAGTGTCTCTTCAATCCCAAATCTATTCTCAAATCCCAACTCTCTAATCTTACTATTATCTCCTCTTAATTCCTCAATATCCACCGGCCTAAACTTATTTTTATCAATTTCAACATCAACCTTCTTGCCAATTATTTTAATCATTTTATTCAATAAATTTTTAATCATATAAGATTTACCAGAACAAACATTATAAATTTCATGCATTTTACCTTTTTCCAAAAGTAGGCGATAAGCTCTAACTACATCCCTAACATCACTAAAATCTCTTTTTGCTTCTAAATTTCCCACCATAATTTTTGGTTCAATTTTATTATTTTTAATATTAATTAATTGCTGGGCAAATTCAGGGATAACGAAAATAGGTTGTTGTTCTGGACCAGTATGATTAAAACTTCGGGAAACAATCCAATCAAGATTTTTATAATTTTTGAGTAATTTTTCTTGTTCTACTCTTGATTTAGCATAAGGACTCTCAGGGAAGAGGGGAGAAGTTTCTTTTAGAGGTAATTCTTTTGGCTTTCCATAAACTTCAGCCGAAGTAACTATTAAAATTCTTGGGTTTAGCTTAGCTTCAATAATACTATCTAATAAATTTTTAGTACCTTCCACATTAATTTTACGGCATAATTCAGGCTTATTCCAACTATCTCTAACAGAACTAAAACCAGCTAGATGGAAAATATATTTTGGTTTGATTTTATTTATTGTTTTAAGAATATCATTTTTATCCAATAAATCACATTTTAAAATATGAGAATCTTGTATTTGGAATCTTGAATCTAGCTGATTATTTCCAGCGCGATCCAAACCAAAAACTTCATATCCATGTTTAATGAGTTCTTGGGCTAGATATGGTCCGACAAAGCCGGAAATGCCGGTTATTAGAGCATTTTTAAACATAGAATTATATATTATAGATCATGAATTGTAGTTTATATATTATACTAATTGTTATTACAGATTTTTTTATTTTTTAAAATCTTTACTACGTACGAAAGCCTTCGACCACGTATGAAATTCTTAAAATATTATTAAATACTATTTGAAGTTTAGACTCTAATTGATTTAAAATATTTATTTTGAAGCATTAAGATTCTGTATGTGGCGACATAGGCAGAGGTTTATAATGTTTATCTCACCACATACGAATTTATCTAGCTTTATTATAATTATAATCTATACATTAAAATTTGTATGTGATCAATAGGTGGTTTAAGGTCTACGACCTCGTAGAAGCCACCTACCAGAGATACCTTTCGTACGTAGTTTACATATTTCCTACAGTATTATGATATTTTTTACCCTTTTTCCCGCTAACTAATTGATATTTTGACTCATTTGATAATCTTTCCAAATCTGCTTTTACCATCATTTTGATTAACATTTCAAAAGATACCTTTGGCTTAAATCCAAGTTTTTTATGAGCTTTACTAGGATCAGCAACTAATAAATCAACTTCTGCAGGGCGGACAAATTTTTTATTCACTTTAACATATTTCTTGTAGTCTAAACCGACATAATCAAAAGCAATTTCTATAAATTCTCTTACAGAATGAGTTTTTCCTGTACCGATAACATAATCTTCTGGTTTTTTCTGTTGCAGCATTTTCCACATTAATTGAACATAATCACCTGCGAACCCCCAATCTCTTTTAGCTTCTAAATTACCCATTTGCAAATCAGAAGCTAGGCCAAGTTTAATTTTAGCTACCCCGTCAGTAATTTTACGCGTTACGAATTCTAAGCCTCGACGTGGAGATTCGTGATTAAATAATATACCTGATACGGCAAACATATTATAACTCTCTCTGAAATTAACAGTAATATAATGACCATAAACCTTAGATACACCATAGGGAGAGCGGGGATAAAAAGGAGTATCTTCATTCTGTGGAGTTTCTCTGACCTTACCATACATTTCTGAACTAGAAGCCTGATAGAATCTTATTTTAGGATTAACAGTCCTTATAGCTTCAAGTATTCTTGTAACTCCTAGGGCGGTAATATTGCCAGTCAAAATAGATTGATTCCATGATGTTGGAACAAATGACTGAGCAGCTAAGTTGTAGACTTCGTCTGGTTTAGAAATTTGTAAGGCAGAAATAAGAGAACTTTGATCGGTAAGATCACCTTGGATAAGTTCAATTTTATCAATTATATGAGCTATGCGATCAAATTTTTCTGTACTAGAACGCCTGACTAAACCATAAACTTTATATTTCTTTCTTAACAAGAATTCAGCTAAATAAGAACCATCCTGGCCGGTTATGCCAGTAATTAATGCCTTTTTCATTTTATTTTTTCGTAAATTTTAAATAATAATTATTAATAATTTATCATAAGTACAATAAAAAACAATAGGATAGACAGCTATTTTTTAGTTTGTTATTATTTAAGGTAGATTTATAAATAATTTGGATATATAAGCATAGTTATTAATAGACAGATAGATATTAATTATCTGGCATGAATTTCTATATTGGTAATATAATAAAAATATTATTCAAACATTTACAATGCACAACTAATGACATCAAATAATTTAAAATATTCAATTATAGTTCCTATTTTTAATGAGTCTGAGATTATTGGAGAAGTACATCAGGATATTGTAAAAGTAATAGAATCAATAGATAGTTCTTATGAAATAATCTTCATCGATGACGGCAGCACAGATAAATCTTTTGAAATTATAAAAAGTTTAACTCCTCTAAAAATTATTAGATTTCGTAAAAACTTTGGTCAGACTGCTGCTTTGGATGCTGGAATTAAAGCAAGTAGGGGGGAAATAATTATAACTTTAGATGGAGATGGCCAAAATCCTCCAGCAGAAATTCCAAAATTGATAGAAAAACTAGAAGAAGGTTATGATGTAGTTTCTGGATGGCGATTTCCAAGGAAAGATCCATTTTCAAAGAAATTATTTTCCAAAGGAGCAGAATATTTACGTAGCTTTTTAATAAAAGATAATATTCACGATTCTGGTTGTACTCTAAAAGTTTATAGGCGAGAATGTTTTGAAGATTTAGATCTTTATGGTGAAATGCATAGATTTATACCAGCCATCCTACGCTGGCAAGGATTTAAAATAACCGAAGTAAAAGTAAGACATGAGGAAAGAAAATATGGTCAGAGCAAATATAATTGGAAAAGAATTGTCAAAGGATTCATTGATGCTTGGTCAGTATGGTTTTGGAGAAAATATTCTTCTCGACCTCTGCATTTGTTTGGAGGATTGGGTATTCTAATAGGTGGTGCAGGATCTTTTATATTAGTATTTTTATTAATTGGTAGATTTTTGGAATATTTTACTCTAAGTAATAGAATCTGGCCTATTATTTCAGTTTTTATGATATTAGCCGGTTTGCAGTTATTTATATCGGGACTACTCGCTGACATCGCTGTTAAAACTTATTATAATAGCAAAAGAAAGAGTTATAATATTAAAGAAATAATTGAGAATAAATAATTTATAAAACAATGAAAACCAGTTTAGTCACAGGCGGGGCAGGCTTTATAGGATCACATTTGTGTGAGTATCTATTAAATAGAGGCCATGAAGTTATTTGTGTAGATAATTTTTATACAGGTCAGAAAAAAAATATTGAGCATTTATTAAGTAATAAACGACTTGAAGTAATTCGTCATGATGTTAATTTCCCCTTATATATAGAGACGGATGAAATTTATAATTTAGCTTGTCCAGCCTCTCCTATACACTATCAAAGAGATCCAGTACAAACCACTAAAACTTCGGTACAGGGAGCAATAAATATGCTAGGTTTAGCTAAGAGAATTAAAGCACCTATCCTGCAGGCTTCAACCTCGGAAATTTATGGTGATCCAGAAGAGCATCCACAGAAAGAAAGTTATGTCGGTCATGTAAATACTTTAGGTCCTAGAGCATGCTACGATGAAGGCAAGCGCTGTGCTGAAACATTATTTATGGACTATCATCGACAAAATAACGTTAACATTAAAATTATTCGTATTTTTAATACTTATGGACCACGACTTGCTGCTGATGACGGTCGCGTAGTTTCTAATTTTATTCTACAAGCACTAAGAGGGGAATCTATCACAATTTATGGCAAAGGGTTGCAAACACGTTCATTTTGTTATGTAGATGATTTAGTCGAAGGAATATATAGAATGATGCAACAACCAAAGGATTTTACTGGACCAGTGAATTTGGGTAATCCTGTTGAATTTACTGTTAAGGAATTAGCGGAAAAAGTTATTAAATTAACTAAATCTAAGAGTAAAATAATGTATAAATCTTTACCTCAAGATGATCCCAAACAAAGAAAACCAGATATTACTTTGGCAAAATCTAAATTAAAATGGGAACCAAAAGTTAATCTAAAGGAAGGATTAAAAAAAACAATTAAATATTTTGAAAATGAAGTTTAACAAACCAGAAATATCTGTGGTTATGCCTTGTCTGAATGAAGAGAAAACTATTGGAATATGTATAAAAAAGGCTCAAAAAGGATTAAAAAAAAATAACCTCAATGGCGAAATTATAATAGCTGATAATGGTTCAACTGATAAATCGATTGAAATTGCTAAAAGCCTAGGAGCTAGAATAGTGCACCAGCCCAAAAAAGGCTATGGCAATGCTTATCATGCCGGAATTAAAGAAGCTCAGGGTAAATATATCTTAATGGGTGATTCTGATAACACTTATGATTTTTTAATTGTAAATGATTTTATAAAACCTCTGCGAGCTGGTTATGATATGGTAATAGGGGATAGATTTGCTCAAAAAATGCAGAAAAAAGCTATGTCATTTTCACATAGATATATAGGTAACCCTATTTTATCAGCTATTTTAAGAATTTTATTTAAAGTAAAGGTTAAAGATGCTCACTGCGGTATTAGATCATTTACAAGACAGGCTTATGATAAATTAAAATTGAAAACTGAGGGTATGGAATATGCTTCAGAAATGATTATGGCGGCTGCCCGTGAAAATTTGAAAATTAAGGAATTGCCTATAGAGTATGGTATCAGAGAAGGTGAATCTAAGCTAGAGACATTTAATGATGGTTGGCGTCATTTAAAATTTATGTTGATTATGTCTCCTTCTTATTTATTTTTAGCTCCGGGATTTTTTTTAACAGGTCTAGGATTGCTTTTAGTTATTTGGATGACTTTTGGACCAATTAAGTTAGGAAATGTTACCCTGGATATTCACCCGATGTTTCTAGGAGCGCTTTTAACAATAGTAGGCTTTCAAATAGTTAGTTTTGGACTTTTTACAAAAATTTATGCTTATTCTGAGGGTTTAATATCTAAAGGTAAAATGAATAAATTTTCAGAAAAGTATATTTCTTTAGAGAAAATGTTAAAATTAGGATTTTTAGTTTTATTTCTAGGGATTATAATGGGGATATATGTATTTTATACTTGGTACAAAGTGGATTTTGGAGAATTATATGAAATAAGGAAGAGTTTAACCTCTATGATTTTAATAATTTTAGGATTACAGATAATATTTTCTGCATTTTTTTATGGTATTCTTGATATAAATTTAAATAAAGACAGTAAATGAAAATAGCTTTTATATATGATTGTTTGTATCCTTATGTTAAGGGTGGGGGTGAAAAAAGATATTATGAAATTGGTAAAAGATTATCTAGATTGGCTGTAGGCGGAAAGAATGAACACGAAATTCATTTTTTTTCTATGAAATTTTGGCAGGGAGAAGATATTATTTTTAAAAATAATATTTGGTATCATAGTGTTTGTAAGCCTAAGAAATTATATATAGAATCTGGTCGACGCTCGATGGGCAAGCTATCTATTTTGGCCTAAAATTAATTAAGCCGCTTTTTAAAGAAAAATTTGATTTAGTTGATTGCGCAGCTTTTCCTTATTTTTCAGTTTTTCCTTGCTTTATTTATTCAAAGATAAAAAGAATAGCTTTAGTAATTACCTGGTTTGAATATTGGGGAAAAGAATATTGGCGGAAATATTTAAAACTAGCAGGATATTTAGGATATTTTATTGAAAAAATAGTAATTTTACTATCATCTAATATTATTTCAATATCGAATTTTACAACGAACAGAATAATTAAAGATAATTCCAATAAAGAGAATAATATAAGTACTATCGGGATTGGGATTGATATAAATAATATAAATAAAATTAAATCCAATCAAGTCAATTCCGATATTATTTTTGCTGGCAGATTAATTAAGGAAAAAAATGTAGATATAATTATTGAGGCAGTAGCAAAATTAAAAATAATATTTCCTGAAATAAAGTGTTTAATTATAGGCGATGGTCCAGAAAAAGAAAAACTTATTAATTTAACTAAAAACTTACAGTTAGAGGAAAATATAATTTTTAAAGGATTTTTAGAAAAACAGCATGATCTTTATTCATATTTTAAATCATCTAAAGTTTTTGTATTACCCTCAATACGTGAAGGATTTGGAATAGTTGTGTTAGAAGCTAACGCTTGTGGTTTGCCAGTTATAACTATTAATCATAAGGATAATGCAGCCAAAGATTTAATTAAAGAAAATTACAATGGTTTTGTGCTAGGATTAAACACTAATGATATTTATAGAAAAACAAAGAAAATTTTAGAAAATAATAATAAATTAAATAAATTAAGTATTAATTCTAAAGAGTCGGTTGTTAAATATGATTGGAAAAAGGTAATAGAAAATTTAGAAAAATACTATAAAAACATAATTAATGAAAATAGTTCAAACTCCAGTTAGATTTTATCCCTATACAGGCGGAGTAGAAAATTACGCCTTAGATATTTCGAAAGAACTTGTTAGATTGGGTAATAAGGTTAAAGTTATTTGCGCCAATGAACCTAAGTCTGATATTAAAAACCTCAATGGTTTCAGAATAGAGAGATTAGACTATTTATGTAAAATTGCTAATACAAATTTAACCCTAATATTACCTTTTAGATTATGGAAAGAAGAATTTGATATTATACATACTTACCTACCTACTCCATGGAGCGCAGATTGGTCGGCAATTATTGCTAAATTAAGGGGAAAAAAAGTTGTTATTTCATATTGTAATGATATTACAGGAAATGGAGCGGGGAATATAATTTCAAAAATTTATAACAACACGCTTTTAAAACTAACTTTAAAACTTGCTGATAAAATTATTACCATTGGACCAAATTATCTTCAAACATCGAAGTATCTTAAAAAATATTCATCAAAAGTTCAATTTATCCCAATTGGCGTTAATAGAAAAATATTCAAAAAAATAGATATAAAAAAACAAAATAATACCATATTCTTTCTTAGTATTCTAGATGAATATCATGCCTATAAAGGTTTAGATTATTTATTGGAAGCCATAAAAAGTGTAAAAAAAGAAATTCCAAATATAAAGTTAATTGTGGGAGGTAAGGGAAAATTATTAGAATATTACAAAGTTAAAACTAAAAAGTTGGGTATAGAAAACAATGTAGAATTTCAAGGATTTATTCCAGATGAAAAATTAGTAGAATGTTATAATAAGTATGAAGTTTTTGTATTGCCATCCACAGATTCAACACAAGAAGGGTTTGGAATTGTTTTATTAGAAGCCTTAGCTTGTGGTACTCCTGTGATTACTACGAATATTGTTGGTATAGCTAAAAAGATTGAAGAATATAAAGCTGGAATTATTGTCGAACCAAAGAATATAGAAGCACTATCAAAAGCAATAGTTGAAATTTTAAAAAATAGAAATGAATTTAGTAAAAATATTTCGATATTAATAAATAAATTCGATATAAAAAGATTAGTACAAAAAATTATAGATTGCTACCATGAAATTACTAACTAAAAAAGATAATAAGTATATTAATAATAATATTTTAAGTAAATATTACAGTTACTTTGTTCTTTGTATCTACATATTTATAACAGTAATATTTTTTATTCCCAATATTATTAATCTAAAGACAGAGGTTATGGGTGTTGGGGGAGATCATTTTCAACAACTAGCTACTGTCTATAATCAAGAGAAAACTTTTATTCAGGATGGTAATCTTGATTATTTTAAAGTAATAAAATTCTATACGAATCCTCGTAAATTATTTGATTTACATTCTGTTTTATTTGTTTTTCACATAATCTTTGGAGAACCTCTGGCTTATAATTTATTACTGATTATATCTTTTCCTATAGCAGCCTTTGGTATGTATTTGCTCACAAATTATTTTATCAAAAATAAAGCTGCTGCCTTTTTCTCTGGAATAATTTATGGTTTTGCACCTTATCATGTAATGCATAGTCTTGGTCATTTTGGAGCTATGCATATTGAATGGATTCCATTTTTAATATTGTTTATCTTTAAATATTTCAAGAAAGCATCAATAAAAAATGCCATTTTTTCTTTACTGTTTTTTTGTTTGGCAGTCTTTACCGAAAGCCATTATGCAGCCTATCTAACTATTTTGATATTCTTTATATTTGTTTACCATTTAATTTTTTACCGTAGTTATTTAAAAAAGAAAAGATTTATTATAACTACAACTATAATTTTGGCTATAGGAGGATCATTGTTAGTATATTACTATCTGCCCCTTATAAAAATATCTTTATTAGAAAATAATTATTTAGATCCAGGATTTTGGCAAGTAGAACGTTTTTCTGCAGATTTAATAAGTTTTGTTACTCCATTTTTCCTTCATCCTATTTGGGGTAAATTTTTTGGTGAAAATATTAGCTTTAAATTTACAGAAGGTGAAATGGGTTCGATGTATTATTTAGGTTTTTCTATTATCTTTTTTATGATCATTTCATTTATTTACAAGAGTAAAAATAAGGAAGAAAATAGGCAAAAATTATTTTGGCAAATTTTAACAGTATTATTTTTATTTTTTTCTCTTGGTCCCTATCTACATATTTTAGGTGATTTGACTAAAATTCCTTTGTCTTATTTCATTTTGTATAAGATAGTACCATTTTTTAACAATATTAGAGCTACTGGTAGAATATTTATAATAGCTTTGCTATCTTTATCAATTGTAGTTGGGTTTGGTATTAAATATATTTTAGAAAAGTATGTAAAAATAAGAAAATGTGCCATTCTAATTTTACCTTCTATCTTTATAATGATTATTTTGGAATACATATTTATAATGCCCAGCAGCAGTGTAAAAATTCCTGATTTTTACAATAAAATAAAAAATAACAATGAAACTTACTCTATAATACAAATTCCTTGTGCTACTAGTGATTTATGCTATTCGAAAACACAGTACTATAATTCACAAAATAATAAAAAAATTTTAGGAAAAATAAACACTGCCAGAGATATTCCAGGAAGTTTTTCACTGGAAAAAGAAACCCCTATTATTAACAGTCTTCTTTATGGATTCACTATATTTGGTCACGACCTTGATTTTGTTAAACAAAGCGATAATCGATTGTCTAATTACATTTTAAGGAAAAATAATGTTAAATACATTGTCATTTTAAAGGAGTTTATTCAAGGAGGAGAAGAAAGCCAGTCAATAAAGTTAGAGAATTTTCTAAATTTAAAAAAATATATAGAAACTTCAATTAATTATTCAGAAAAAACGGAAGACAAGGATACTCTTGTGTATGAAATAGGATATCAACCAAATAAAGATATAATATTGTCTGAGGGAGAAAATTGGTCTAGTTATACAGAAAATAATGAAGAAAATAATATCTATAAATGGTCATTAAATAATTCAACTTTGATTGTAAATAATTTTTCTAAAGAAAATAAAAAAATAAAATTATATTTTGAAATAAATTCTAGAGAAGAATTTCGACGAGTAAATATTTTACTAAATGATAATATAAAAGGGGGGTATGTGGTTGGACCAATAAGAAAAGCATATGAAATTTATATTGATGATCTTAAGCCAGGCGAAAACGAAATAAAATTTAATATTGCTGATATAAATAATAATCCACAAATTGTTAATAATGAGGATGAAAGATTCAAAACTATTGCCATAAGCAATGTCAAATATGAAGAAGTTAATGATATTACTATACCAAAAATTTATTATGATATTAACGGTTCAAATATCTGGCAATATCCAGTTCATACAAATTATAGCTTTGAGCCAGAAATGTATGGAGAAAAAAAGATATTAGATTCTAAATTAATTGATTATGATATGAATAAGACAAATATCGTAGATGATTATAAAAATAATATTTTCTCATACCCATTTCTTAATATGGATCGAAAAATAAATAATGGAATCAAGTTAGAAATATTTAATAATCTGGATGCTATCAAAGAAAATGTCATTCAGCAAAAAATTGAATATGTAGTAATGAATAAAAAATATTTATTAGATGTTGAAAAAAGTAATTATCAAGAATTAATTAATAAGTTAGATTTATTTGATTTCTTTTATGAAGATGACGAATTGCTTGTTTTTAAATTAAAAAATGATTCTGAAAATAATTATATTCAAGAATTTTTGAAAGAAATAGGAAATAATGGTGATTTCGAAGAAAAAGCAATCTTGAATATGTATTATAAAAATACATCTTATTTTAATAAAGAAAATTTTCAGTATTATATAAAACAAGATGACTTCCTAACTGAAATTAAATATCCCTATTCCTCAAATAACGCACTCCAAGCTGACTATGCAATTTTCTATAATGTCGATATGGATTCAATTATCACCAAACCATATCCTGGTGCAGAATTTGCTAATCCAAAAGATAAATTTGAACTTCAAAAAATATATTCTAAAAAATTAACAGATGAGCAAGAAGCATCTTTGTATGAAATTAAAAATGTACCTAAAATGGCAATTTCAGCTAATAATATTCCACATATAACTGGTAAAATTATACAGCAAGACAATAAAGATATTTTATTTGCCCAAAGAGATGTTGATAAAGCTGCTTTTATGGCTTTCGGGCCATACTGGTCGTTACCAAAGGGACAATATAAAATAAGTTTTAATCTGAAAGGAGAAAATATAAATGATAAAAATTCTGAGGAAAATGCTGCTTTTATAGAAATTTCTGACCTTAATAAACAAGAAGTTATAAAACGAGAGAATATATCCCCCCAAGATATTAGTAATATATTTAAAAAACATTCAATTATTTTCGAAAATAGTGGAGCTGATAAAAATCTGGAATTTAAGTTATTTTATAATAATGTTATGGATTTATATCTTAAATCAATAGAAATAGAACAAATTTAATGAAATCTATAAACATAAAATCATTAATAATTTCAATATTATTTTTATTCCTTATATTTTTAGTTTATTTTAGTTTGTTTAAATACCAATATATTTATCCATCAGGAGGAGATGCTGCCTATCATATTACTCTTGTTGATTTTATACTTAACAATGGTTATCTAAAGCAAGAATATACTCAAGGAATGCACATATTTCTTGCCATATTAGCATTATTTATTGGAACTGATGCTATTAATATAGTTATGTATTTTGCTCCATTTTTACTTATTCTTTGTTTTTTGTCTATTTTCGTACTAGTACGTTACATTTTTGGTTTTAAAACAGCCTTATTGGTGGTTATTATCTCTGCTTTAATCTCTAGCCATCCTAATTGGATTTGGTCTGATGGGACATTTGCAGATATCATATCAGCAGAATTTTTGATGTTTGTCTTTTTTTATTTATTTTTAAAATTAATTCATAGTGGTAAACTTGGTTATTGTTTCTCCGCAGCTATAATTTTTATTTCTCTTCATATCTTCCATTTATTATCTTTTTTATATGCTCTATTAATTTTAGGACTTTTTACGGTAATATTTATAATTTATCATTTTGTAAAGAATAAAAAACCAAAGTTTTTAAAAAATATATTAATATTTTATTTATTAATTATAGTGCTAGCTATTATTCCAGCTTGGTTTTGGTATTTAGGAGATTATTTTGCTCCAATTTTATTTTCTACTATTAAATCAACTATAACAACAGGAGAAATATCTTCTAGCAGTCAAGTTCAAGGAATTAATATCCAAAAAGTTCCCAGTTTTTCGGAATTAAAAGATATGATTGGATTTGATCTACTAGTTTTTGCATTTCTATCATTGTTTTTTATACCTAAGTTGGTAGCTAAAAAAACTATTATCTTTTTATTTTGTTTAAGCTGGCTATCTGTATTCATTCTAGGTTCTACTACACATTTTAGTCCTGATCCAATAAGAGTTATTCGAGAATTAGCTTTAATAATCAACATTTTTTCAGCCTTTTTCATTATTAGTTTCCTAAAATATCTTAAAAACAATAAACTATGTCAGATTATATCTATAGTAGCTTTTTCTATTCTTCTATTTATTAATGTTCCCAAGGGAATAGATAAATATTTAGCTTATAAATCACAACTTCTAAGAGGAGATAATAGTACAGTCGAATGGTTAAAAAATAATACCTCAGATGGGAGTACTATCTTACTAAGTCCATCTATGGGCGAAGAAGTAAGAAAAGGACCTTTCGATTTACTTTTAAATGATAAAAAAACTATTTTCACATCCTTAGATAGCCCGTTTGTACAAGATCCTTCTTCTAAAATTGCTAAAAATTATTTAAAAAATAATCAAATAGCTTATATCTATTATCGTAATGCACCCATAGGATGGTTTCCTCAACAGTATAATTGGAAATTTGGAGATTCTCTAGAATATCTGAATTATGTTGAAAATGTATATGAAATGCAGGATGGAGATATTAAAATTATTGTTTATAAAGTTAATCAAGACTTATTATTTTAGCTTAAAGATATTATAATTAATAAAAAAATAATAAGCGGCGGAAAAAAATGAATGTTGAATACCTATCCAACCGTTTAAAAAATAACCTTTGAAGAAATTCATCCCAAGGCCTAAGAAGAAATAAGTAGTACCTTTTATTAAATAATAATATTTATTTTTTGGAGCATATCCATTTTTAATTCGATATTTGGCATCAATTATTGCCCATTTCATTGATTTTGTTTTGAATGATTCCCAATCGTTTTTAAATTTTTCATAATGCTCTAACTGATAATTTACTTTTTTTGTTCTTCCTTCTATACTTGGTATTTCGTGTGGAATACCAGTAAGCTTAACTTTATGTTTTCTAAATAAGCAAAGCTTATATGAATCACTTAATGGGCCATGTGTAATATATTTTCCTTTATACATTTTAGGCCAATATAAATAATAACCATTAATATCTTTATTAGAAATAAGTATTTTTAGGTTATTTTTTAATTCCTGAGAGATGGCTTCGTCAGCATCTATTTGTAGGATCCATTCTGACGATGCCTTGCTAAAAGAAAATTCTCGATGAGGCTCAGCTTCTCCTATATGAGGTTGTATATAAATTTTGTTAGTAAATTCTTTAGCAATTTCCAGTGTTTTATCACTACATTTACCGTCATGCACAACAATGATCTCATCGACTATTCCCTTTAAACTCTTTAAACAACGTCTAATATTCTTTTCTTCATTATATACTACTAAACAAGCTGCAATTAATGACTGATTTTTAATCATATTAATTCTTTTATAATCAGTTTATTTTCTATTTGTTTTATTAAATTTTTATTTGAAATTATTCTGTTTTTTTGAATAAATTTTCTTTTTTTAAGCATTTTTGAAAAACCTTTTAATGAATCCCATTTTGCTTTTAGAATTAATTTTGGTTTTCCTTTGAATATATAATAAACAACTATAATAATCTGTATTAATAATATCCAAAGAAAATATCTTATTAATATGGTAGTTGGTAAATTTTTAATTATTATCCAGGCTGAATTACGATGTAGTAAATGCAGCGAAAAATCACTTTTTTTGCCAGCACTAGCTGATCCTTTATGAAAAATAATTGCTTTATTTGCTATAGCAGATTTAAAATTCTTTAATATAGCTCTGAATCCTAAATCACTATCTTCGGCATACATAAAAAAATCTGGATCGTAATAATTACCATTTTCTGTGACAGAATTTAATAATTTTACAGAATAAAGAGCACAACAGGCAGATAGAGTAAATAAGCGATATTTAGTATCCTTTCTATCGAAAAATAAGCCTGATTTTGTATAAGTTTGACCCAAACGATCAACTTCATTTCTATTATAATAATCATAAATTCTTGGGGAAACCATTTCTGCCTTTTTATGAAAAGATGTTAAAATCATATTCTTTAAAAATTCTGGTTGAACAATAGTATCATTATTTAGTATTAAAATATAATCATCATTATTTTTGATAGCATATCTAATACCTATATTATTTCCTTCAGCGAAACCAGTATTTTCTTTGGATTTTATAATTTTAGCGAAGTTTTTAAAATTTCTCTCTAAAATATCAGCTTCATTATTTTTAGACGCATTATCCACTACTATAACTTCATAATTATCATAATTTATTTTTTTCAGAGATTCTAAACATTCCGAAGTATCTTTTAGGCCATTATAGTTTAACAATATAATAGCAACTCTAGGCATTATCATTGATAGTATTTTTAATTACTTTAATTGTTTCTTGAGCACACTTTTTCCAGGAAAACTCTTGAGATCTTATAAGTCCCTTTTTCGACAAATGATTTTGTAAATCTTCATTAAAGTATAATTTTTTTATTTTTTGATATATTTCTTCAACTGAATAAGGGTTATTAATTAATAACCCCGCCCTATCACAAACTTCTGGTAGAGATGAAATTTTGGAAGTAATAACTGGTGTTCCACAAGCCATTGCTTCTAGCAAGGGAAGCCCAAATCCTTCATATAAAGAAGGAAGGATATAAAATTTTGCTCCGCTAATTAATACAGGCAAGTCATCTAAAGGAACGTAATCTGTAAAAATAATTTCTTTATCTAATTTTAATTTCTTAACAATCTCAAATATTTCTTTATAAAGCCAACCACGCTTACCAACAATAACTAAATTATCACTAATTTTATCATGTCTTTTTATTTTAGCAAAAGCTTTTATTAATCTAACAATATTTTTTCTTTTTTGTAGTGTTCCAACGCATAGAATGTATTTATTTTTTATACTGTATTTATTTTTTATATTATTTACTTCTTGTAAACTTCGTGGGTAATAAACTCTGTTATTAAAACCTTCATAAATAACTGTAATTTTTTCAGGGGAAATATTAAAGTATTTTATAATATCATTTTTTGTTGATTTTGATACAGCAATTAAATGACTGGCTTTTCTAATAGCTATATTGGTTGTTAATTTAGACAACATAAAATAATCAAATTTTGTAAAATATTCTTTGAACTTGAAATAGGCTAAATCATGAATTACCGCAATTGATTTAAATGGGCAATAAAGAGGTACAGAATGGGCAGGGGATAAAAACAAGTCGAGCTTAGGTCTATTGATCATAAAGTCCAAGGACAGTCTTATTTGCGGCCAGGCTATATTAATTCCGTTTAAAATTCTATTAGATACATTACTTTGATTTATATTAGCTTGTTTTTTATTGAAATATAAAACAAAATCAATAGAATTATCTTTTATCATCTCGTGTATAAGATTTTGTGTGTATAAAGATATGCCATCTTTATTTTCTTCGACCATAGGTCTGGCATCAATACCTATTTTTATTCGTCTATTTTTTTTCAACAGTTTTTTCTATTATTGATAAAAATTTACCAGCACAATTTTTCCAAGAAAATTTTTGTGCTTGTAAAAATCCTTTTTGACTTAATTCTTTTTGTAATGGCTTATTATTTACAACTAAATTAATTTTTTCTGCAATTTCATTTTCCGAATAGGGATCATTAATGTAAATTCCAGCTTCTTCCACTACTTCTGGTAAAGATGAAATCTTTGAGGTAATAACAGGAGTACCACAAGCCATTGCTTCTAGTAGAGGTAAGCCAAATCCTTCATATAAAGAGGGGAGTATAAAAACAGTTGCTCCAGAAAATAGCGCCGGCAAATCAGAACCTGGAACATAGCTAGTAAAAATTACACTATTAGATAATTCTAGCTTTTTTATTTTTACAAAAATATCATTATATAACCAACCTTTCTTACCTACAATAACTAGTTTTTCCTTAATTTTATACTCATTTTTTAATTTAGCAAAAGCAGAAATTAAACGAGATATATTTTTTCTTTTTTGTAGGGTACCTACAAAAAGAATGTAATTTCCTCTAATGCTATATTTATTTTTTACTAAATTAACTTCATCATTACCGCGTCTGTAAAAAATATCTTTATCAAATCCCAAAAGTACAGAAGATATTTTATTAGAGGAGAGTTTATAATATTTCAAAACATCATTTTTTGTGGTATCAGAAATTGTTATAATGTGGTCTGAAATTTTTATGGCATGCTTTGCATATAATTTAAAAATTATTTGATCTACTTTTTTAAATGTTTCCTTATTAACGATAAAGGCTAGATCTAATATTACGGAGATATATTTTGTTGGGCAATAAATTGGTCCTAAATGGTTGAGAGAAACAAAGATATCGGGTTTATCTTTTATTAATAAATAGGGTAAATATAAATTTTCCCATAAAGTTTGATGTTTAGTAATTATTTTACGAATTTTATAATTTTTAGTATTTGGTAAAATGCTAGTATCAAAATCTTGATAAGTATATAAAATAAAATAATTATTTTTATCTATTTTTAAAATATTTTGAATTAAATTTAATTCAAAATATTCACTGCCTGTTTTTTCTTTTGAGGCAATTTCAGAAATATCTATACCAATTCTTATTTTTGTTGATTTTGTACGCATTTTATTTGCTTTTTGGTTATTTTTATGAGAAAATTTTAATATAAATTATTATGAGAATAGCTATTGTTCGTGGAGCTACAATTAATAAATGGGAAATACAAAACTATGAACCCTTAGTTGATAATTTTCAAATAGAAGGAATCTATGCTAAACCTGCTATTTTTGACACAAAGGAAATTAATTTTCCTTTGAAATGTTTTTATTCTCTCGCTAAATTATTTCAAAAATCACTAATAACCCACTATCTTGGAACATATTTATTTGGAAATAGTGACTACCTACCTTTTTTAACGAAGTATTTAAAAAAATTTGATATTATTAATACTATTGAAACTTTTAATCCTGCCACTATTCAAGCATTAAATTCAAAAAAACGCAATCCAAAACAAAAGGTTATTGTAACTATATGGGAAAATATTCCTTTTTCAAACGAAATATTTAGTAAACAAAGAAAAAATAAGGCAAGAGCTATAAAAGAAGTAGATCATTTTATAGCCACTACCGAAAGAGCAAAAAACACTTTAATTTTAGAAGGAGTTGATCCAAACAAAATTTCTGTAATTTTTATGGGAATAGATACGGAAAAATTTTTACCTCAAAATAAAGATAAGCAATTATTAAAAAAATATAATCTAAAAAATGATGATTTTATTATATTAACTATTGGACGATTAGTTTGGGAAAAGGGGATACATGATGTTATTAAATCAGTAAAAAAATTAATAGACAGAGACAAAAATATTAAATTGTTAATAATTGGTGATGGTCCTATGTATAATAAATTAATAAAAATTTCAAAACGTTTAAATATATCTAATAATGTTAAAATTATTAAAAAAATAGAATATTCATTTATTCCTAAAATTCATAATTTAGCAGATTTGTTTGTATTGGCCAGTATTCCAGTACCAGGTTGGCAAGAACAATTTGGTATGGTTCTAATTGAGAGTATGGCCTGTGGTAAACCAGTAATCTCAACGTTATCAGGTTCAATTCCAGAAGTAATTGGTAATTGTGGCATACTTGTACCACCTGCTGATAGCTATGAATTATCTAAACACTTAAAAAAACTTTATAAAGATAAGGCACTTAGAAAAAATTTAGGTAATGAATCTAGGAAAAGAGCACTAGAACTTTTTGATGCCAATAAAGTCAGTGAAAAAATAAAAGAAATATTTTTAAAAGTATCTAATCAGGATTAAAGTTTATTAAATATTTTAATAGTTTCTTGCGCAGCGTTTTTCCAAGTAAATCTTTTTACTCTTTCATATCCCTTATTAATTAAATTATTTTTTAACTGATCATTTCTCAATATTTTTGAAATAGCATTTGCTATTTCAACGTTATTTTTAGGATTAACCATCAGCGCTGCATCGCCAACAACTTCTGGTATCGAAGAATTATTGGAAGCAATTACAGGACAACCGCAAGCCATAGCTTCTATCAGGGGTAGTCCAAAACCTTCATATAACGATGGAAAAAGAAAAATATCAGCTCCAGAATACAATATAGGCAAATCATTATTAGAAACAAAACCTGTAAATAATAAGTTGTTTGAAACATTAAGCTTTTGAGCCATTCTAGTAAATAATTTCTTTTCCTTATCATACATATTACCGGCTAAAACTAATTGATAATTTTTTAATATCTCCTTGGGTATTTTTAATAATGACTCAATTACTGCTCCAATGTTTTTTCTAAAATCATAACCACCAACATAAAATAAATATTTATTTTTAATTTTATATTTGGTCTTTATTTTTAAGATTTGGTCTTTATTTTTTGGTGAAAATTCAGAAGCAACACCAGGATAAATTGTAAATATATTGTTTTGAGGAAAATTAATATGTTTTAATAAATCATTTTTAGAGCTATTAGAAATTGAAATAATTGCTGTTGATTTTTCAAAAGCTTTTAGAGATTTTAGAAATATTCTTTTTTCATTTTTTTTCTTCAGGTAAACATCTTCAAAAACTAGGGGAATTAAATCCCAAAATACTTTTATTGTTTTGCAAATAGAAAGCGTATTTATAATATAATCTCGATTACCAGAAGAAAAGGTTAATAAAGTATCTATATTATTACTTTGAATGATATGGTTAAAATATATTGCTTCAAGTAATTTTGTATGTCGATAAAAATGTTGATAGAAATCTGCTTCTACCATACTAAACATTTCATAGGTTTTAACATTTTTATTTAAAGTTAAAAATTTATTTATTCCTCTGTAGCCAATAATAAAATATTCATTATTTTTGTCGTAATGAATTAGATTATTCACTAAATTTCTTGTTAGATATCCAAATCCTCTAGACTGGTTATCGCTATATTGGGCAATTCTCACATCTATAGCTATTTTCATTTTTTTATTATCAAATTTTTAATTAAATTAATGTTATTTTTATCTACTACTTTTAAAATATAAATTAGTAGGAAATATGAAAAACTGCCTATCAATACAACAAAAAACAAATTTAAATTTTTCACATATATAAGTAGTATTCCCATTAATGTTGAACAAAAAATAATTTTTAAAAGATTTAATAATATTTTACCATTAAGGCCATAATTTAATTTGTAGCTAACCGATAAAAGTAAGGTAAAAGCTAAAATTTCTGAAAGTACTGTAGTGATGCTTGCACCAACTGAACCAAATTTTGGAATAGCATATATATTAGCTAAAACATTAAAAATTGCAGCTAAAATTATTTGAAATGCTACAATTTTTTGTTTATTAACAACATTTAGTAAATTTGCTGTTGCTACATTTAAAAACATAAATACTAAAGCCCAAACCAATATTTGCAAAGGTAACACCGAATTTTCAAATTTATCTCCATATATTAATAATATAATTTTATCTGCCAAAAGAGTAATGCTAATTCCGATTGGAAAGGCTAGGATAGCAAGTATTTTAAAAGAATTTTCGTATAGATTTTTTAATAATATTTTAGAATCTACATAAAGTCTAGACATTATTGGAAATATTGCAGTAATTATTATGCCCTGTATAAAGCTCAAAGCAAGGATAAAACCATAGGCTGCATTATAAAAACCTACCTCGGCATCAGTTCTAAAATATTTTAGCATTACACTATCGATTCTGTAATATATAGTTACAAAAATAACAGAAATACCAAATGGTAAAGCAAACTTAATTAATTTAAGCCATAGTATTTTATTGTATACAAAAAATAATTTACCTTTAAATTTTAATAAGTAAATAATAAATGAAAATATTAAAAGAATAATACTAGAAATTAAATATAAAAAAGAAAATTGAAAAACAGAGGCATTAAATTTTATTAATACTAGTGCTCCTAAAAAAATTATTATACTTGCTAAAATTCTGCATATTGATAAATAATACATCTTATTAAATGCCTGGAAGATAGAGGATGGTAATGAAGCAAATGAATTAATAATTGCAGCTATAAACAAAATAATAATTATAAAATTTATAATTTCACCATATCCAGCAAAAATTAATATTAAACTTACAATAAATAAAGTAATAAATGATAATATAATTTTTATAAAAATTATATTATTAAAATAAGCATTCATTTTTATTTTATCTTTAGCAATTTCTCTTGTTAATATAGTAGATAGGCCAAGATCTAATCCTATACTACAGAGTTCCACAAAAGCTAAAGCAAACATTAATACACCATAATTATCAATATCTAGATATCTTGCTACCAAAACCACGTAAAAAAAATTGATAATCTTAGAAAGAATATCAGCTATAGACAAAAAAAATGCATTTCTCGTCGCTGTTTTGGCTATTTCCATAAATTACAATTATTCATAATCTTCATCTTTATCTAAAAACAATAAAGCTATCAAAAATATTAATATAAAAATCATTAAAGAAATCAATAAAGAAAGCCAGTGTTCTATATCAGTGATTTTATAATAGGTAACTATTCCACCAATTAACCCCAAAACAGAAGCTATGATATAATCAAACACTTCTCTTTTTTTATTTTTCTCATTAATTTTATAAACTTCATCGCTTTTAGTTAATACAGCCAAAATGCCGCTAATTATAGTTAAAATTAAAAAAATATTTATATTAAGATAATTTGAAACAAAATTAGACTTTATTTCTTCTAAAAGAAATAAAATTAAATAAAAAACTAAACTTAAAGAAAATATCTCATTAATAATTTTTTTTATAAAGATAATTAAATCTTCTTTTTCTGCTAAATTAGAATCTTTCATTTTTTAAATGGCTTTTAATTTTATTTATCAAGAAAGATAAATTCCAAGGTTCTTTTTCCAAAGTGAATTTTACACCAGCAATTTTTAAATCACTATTATTTCTATTATAACCGAGGATATTGATAGAAAAATTGACCTTATTATTTTCATCAACTTCTAATTCATCCAAATTAAATTTTTGCTTAGAAATTTTATATGGTCCCTCAGTTTTCGGTTCTGTAAAATAATCAGTAATTACATAATCAGCGTCATTATAATCAAAACCATTTTGCAGAGGATAAACAAATTCTTCTAACTTACTTAAGTTATAAACAATTTCTGGATCAGTGCCAATTAAACCCTTGTAATTTATAACTAGATCATCTTTGGGAATACTAACTTTATTTGCAATACCAGGAGTTAAAAGAGTATAGATAGAATTAATTTTATTTATACTGACTTTATTATCTAAATTATTTCCGTTTAAATCTAATAAAGACTGGCTGTTTTCCTTTTTAGCACTTTTTGAGTTTTCAAGTTCTAATTGGTCGTAGGATATTTGCCTTTCAGATAAAATATCTTGATCTAATCCATCATTATACAACGTACTCAGGCTTAGATTTTCTGCATCTGTATAAAAATCTAAATTTTGTTTTGAATTTTCTAAAAATAAATGATCTTGGAAAGCAAGATATTTTTGTCCTGTTTCTATTTTGTTAACATATAAGTCATCGCTAATATCTAAAGTTATAACGTATTTTCCTGGCTCTAAATCATCCCTCAAGACATGGATATTTTTAATTGAAGATGGTTTTTCCGATGATGTTTCATCACCATCATCATTTTCTGTGTATCTAGCTATAGTTTCATTGCCCTTATCTATGAATACATTAAATCTATCGGGGCCATCTTTTTTATTCATGTCTTGATAGTAAAAATCATAGTCTAGAATTTCATTTTCTCCTAAATAAGTTATAATTTTATGTTTGCCTCTAATTGTTTTTTCAAAAACTGTTTTTTCTTCGGAAGGACTATAAGCTGGTATTTTAGCTTTATCGGATAGATCATAATTAAAATAAGCTATTTTCTTTTCTTTTCTTTCTACAATATTATCTAAATCATTTAAAAAATATTTGACTCTATTGTAATCAAAAAATGGTTTTGATGAAACTTCATTAGAAGCAATTTCTGTATTTTCTGTTTCAGCGTTAGTATTGGATTTTTGAGTAAGCGACTTATACTGTTGAAATAGTACTAATCCTTTTTCCTGATCAGTAATTCTTTTCCAAGTTTCACCTGATAATCCTAATTCTAAAATTTTTGTGATATAATTTTGGGATTTATTTTTTTTAGAAGAAATAGTTAGAACGGGATAACTACTGAGATATTTAATTTCTACTTCGACACTTTTAAATTTCCTGGGCATTTGCAATGAAAATTCGGCTGGGCTAGAGGTAACACGGCTATAGCCAACATTGCTGCCAATGTTTTTTTCTGGATTATCCAGCCCTTTCTCAAGAGAGAGGAAGGGCGCTACTTGCTTATTAAAATTATATTCTAATACTAATTTTCCTAAAGGCGCAAAATTATTATAAGCAAGCCAGCTTAAAATAGAAAATATTAATATAAATAAAGCTATTTTTAAAAATTTTAAATAGCTATATAATTTTTCTTTATTAGCCAATATTGTCATCTGTTTATTAATATTATATAGTTATTTTAGTTTATTATGTAAATCAGTCAATATAACAAATTTTAATGTCAAATATTTATTTTAAAAAAATAATACTTTATTCGTTAATAATTCTAATTTTCGTATTCTTATTTTTTAACTATTATTATGGCATATTTAAATTTGGATATCTAGTACCACCAGGTGATGATGGAACCCGCCATATGACCGAAACTAAATACATTATACAGAATGGTTATTATGATGTGCATCCGGGAAGTGCTGATCCGCCTCTTTTCCATATTCTATTAGCAGTTTTAACATATCTTACTGGAAGTAATTTAGCAGCTACTACCATTTTTTTTGCTCCCTTATTAACTATTTTATCAATTTCCAGCATCTATTTTATTTCTAAAAGGTATTTTAACTATAAAATAGCTTTTATTGCCTTTTTAATGTTTGTTTTTATTTCTCCTAACCTCTTTGGTATCTATCAGGACGGAACATATCTAGACTTAATTTCCGCTGAGTTTTTTTTAGTTTTTATGCTTTCTTTTATACCCTTATTATTTAATAAAAAAATTAAACCTAGCGTTATTTACAAAAATCTATTACTAATAATAATTTTTGCTGGCTCAACAATTCTTTCTCACTCCCTTTCTACAGTATATTTGATAATGATTATGAGCATTTTTCTAATAATACTATTAGCTTATTATTATAAAAATACAAAACAAAGAAAAACAGTTTCTAAGTCTATTCTATTACTATATCCTTCAATTTTAATATTTTTATTATTTACGTGGAACTATTATTTTAAAAGCGCTTTTAGCAGACTGCTTGGTTTTTTAAATTTACTAGGGAATACTCAACAAGCTAATATCACCATTGGCAATGATATATTCTTTTCTATACCGCCAGCCTTTAACAATTATATTAAAGCCTACTCGCTAATCATTATATTATTAGCTACCGGCGGGTTTATTCTATTTATTTTTTCCTTTATTTTTAAGCATAAATTTTATAAAAGAATTATTAATTTATTTTCACCATACAACCAACTCATAAATTTTGATAATAATATTTTAACTAATAAAAAATATTTTTGGTCGAAAATAATCTTAATCATTTGGGGAGGAATTCTTTTGATTGGTTCAAGATTTTCTTTTTTTATTTATCCCTCCAGATTAGTGGGGGATGCTACTATCCCTGTTTGCATTTTGGCAGCTATCTTTATTTATTTTATAGTTATTATACAAAATAAATATTACAAAAAGGTAATCATAATATCACTTCTGGTTATTTTCATTTCATTTTTTGCTCTAAATAAAATAAGCCAGGCTACAGAATATGAAAAACAAGTAAGAATTCAAAACTCTGATGAACAAGCTATAGAATGGATAAATAATAATACAAAGAAAGATGATATTATTTTGGCCATACCAAGAACTATTGTAAATCCAGGATGGGGAAGCTATCTCAATCTTTTGACAGACAGAAAAGTATTGGACGGAAGCACTTGTTCCAAAGGCGATGATAAACTTTGCGATCCTATCTATAATCCTAATTCACAAATTTCCTTAAATTATTACCAAAATAATAATATTAATTATGTTTATGCTGGTAAAAAAATAATGGGTGAATTTGTTTGGAAAAATTCTATTGATTGGAATTATCAAAATAAATTATCAAAAGCTAGCTTTCTTGAAAAAATTGTTGAATTTAAAGAAAATAAAGAATTAGGCTCTGTTATAATATTCAAAGTGAATAATCAAAAATTAAATGATTTACTTTCTTCTTATTAAATTATTAATTACTGCTAAATCATTTTTGGAGATACCTTTTATTAAAATAATGATTATAAAATAAAATAATACTCCTGTAATTAATAATAAAAATAAATTTAATTGATTTACAAAATATATTAATAAAAACATGCCCAATGAGGCAATGAATGGCTTGTAAAAATATTTTAAAACACCTAATTTTATAATTTTAGAAAAATTAACAAACATAAAAATCAAAATAAATATTTCCGTAAGAAGAGTAGCAGCAGCAGCAGCTATTAATCCAAAGTAGGGTATTAAAATGAAATTCAAAGTAATATTAATAAGTGCACCCAACCCCATTCCTAGTAAATGGATTTTTTGTTTATTACATATTTGTAAAGAATGAGCATAAATTGTACTTATATAAACAATTGCAGCTGATATAACTAATATTTGAAAAGCAAAAATTGATTCATTAAAATTTTCTCCATAAATAAATAGTATTATTTGGCGCGATAAAATAACGCCGCCAAAAGCAATAGGTATAGCGATAATAAAGATAAATTTATTATAATTTTCTAAAAATACTTTTAGTTTTATAAAAGAAGTTTTAAAAAGTTTAGAGATTATAGGATAAGTACTTCTAGCTATTACAGAACCAATGATCAGGATAAAGACAATTAATTTATAAGCAGCATTATATAATCCAACCTCTTTATTACCTTTCAGAATACCAAGCATTACAGAATCTATGTAATAATAAATAGATATAAACAATAGACTCAGAGCAAATGGCCAAGATTTTCTAAATATATTTTTGATAAATTTAATATCAAATTTCAAACTAAAATGTGAAAACTTTGTCCAAGTAAAAATTATAGTTATAAATAGAGTAAAAAAAGCAGCTGCACAATAAGCCCAGCCAAAATAAATAAGACTATATCCGGACATAATAAAATAAATTGATAAAATAGCTAAAATAAAAGCATGAGATACTCTTGTTATAGCCTCATAAAACATTTTCTCTTGTGATCGGAAAATTGCCTGAAAAAATTGAGTACTGGTTTGGAAAATAGTCCAAAGTCCCAAGAGATATGCCAAAAATATAACATCGTTATCTTGATTCAATAATCGTATTATCAAAATTATAAGTAAAAACGCTATAATACCCAATATTATTCTGAATAAAATTAGGTTATCTAAATATTTTTTAATTTTTTCTTTTTCTCCAGCTAATTCCTTAGTAATTAAAGGACTTAAGCCTAAATCTATAGGAATAATAAATAAAGTAACAAAACTTAGTACAAATGTTAATTTTCCATAGCCCTCAACACCTAAAAACCTGGCCAAAAATATAGTTATTATAAACATCAATATGCCATTTATAATTTCACTTATAACTAACCATAAGCTATTTCTAGCAATGCTTTTTGTATTATTATTTACCATTAGTATTTTTTTGTTCTGTTTTTCTGTAAAAATTATTTTTATAAAATACTATTCCCAATCCCATAACAATTAATCCTAAAATAACCAAAAAACTATTTATTAAATTTATTTTTACACCAATTTTATTCAAGAAAAATAAGGTTAGGGGACTAAGTGCTATGGATAGAGCAAAAGAAAGCAGTATTCTTTCAATTCCGTCCAATGGTTTTTCTGCGGAAGCTTCTTCTCTGCCATTTTTATCTTTAGCTGTTTTTGATTTTTCAAAAAAAACATAACTCCAAATAAAACCTGGTAGGAATAAAACATAAAATGATCCAAAAACTACTCGGAAGGATTGCTGCCAGGGAAATTTTATAAGACCCAATAAAGAGACAGCTAACAATATGCTACAAATAATAAATATATATAGTAATATTTTTTTTATTTTCATCTTATTTTATTAAAACAATAAATTAGTATAATTAGTATTAATTCGTATATTAGTATCGATTAAAAACTACTATTATTATACTCGAATAGTTTATTAACATCTAATTTATTTTTGTCTAAAACCTTGAAAACATAATAAGTCTCTTCAGTTTCGCTGATTTTTTGTGGCGGAATATTTTTTAAAGCTTCTTTTACTTTGCTTACCTCTAGAGCTTCTCTATTGTGATCAATATAATAGGTTAGCCAGCTGTCTCGCTCTAGATAGGGATATTTTAATTTCCAGTCGTATAAATACTCTAAATTATTATCTTCATATCCCGGATAAATGTCATATCTTTTGGAAGATAGAATATAGACTTTATTATATTTTTTCAATAAATTAGGAAAATCTTTTGAATTTAATTCATCTACATTAGGTAAAACATTCATATTATAAACGTAATGCAGAGCATATCCCCATTGCTGCCATTGCCAGCCAGGCTCCATTAAAACTAAATCTGTAGATTGAAATTTATTAGATAAATTTTCTAACTGATTATCTACTCCTTGATCCTCCTTGAAGGTTAAAATAGGGAGAGAGATAGATAAATTAATTATTATCAAAATTATAACTGTTAGATAAACCTTCTTTTTGTCTTTTAATATTTTTTCAAGAACTATACTGGAGAGTATAATTATTAAAGGTATAACGACAGGAAAAAATCTTCTCATAAACCAAGGATGATCAGGAGCAATACTGGGAGTTTTAAAGAAGATAAGGACAGGAGATAATATGAAAATAATAGCATAGACTGTTTTAGAGTAATATTTTTTATAGATGCCGTAAAAAAATATAATTATGTATATTATCAAATAATATTTTAAAAAACTAAACAAAACATATTGGTTATCAAAATAATTCCATTTAACATATTCTTTAGTGTTTAGATTGTAAATGGCTAATATCTCATATATGGAAAAAAATAAAAAAGATAATATTAAAATAAAATTTCTTAATTTATTAACCCTGGATTGTTTAATGATAAAAAACTTGTTTTTATAGAGATAATAAATAACAAACAACACCATTACTGTCAGCAGTGTAAAAAATAAAGTTAAATTACTTAATCCCCATAAAAATTGAGCTGCATCTCTGGCGCTATCTAGGACATATTTAATATAATCAGTTCCATACAGATCCCCGTAAGTTTTGAATAAATATAAATTTATAAAAAATATGACTGTGCCGGGAATAATAAATTGTAAATTATTTTTTATTTCTTTTTTAAATTTAATTAATCCTAAAAGTAAAACAATTATAAACATCAATAAATATCCCAAAGCTTCTCCTCTGACTAATATAGAAAAAGAAAATACAGGTAGAGCCAGAAAAAAATAGCCAGCCCTTTTCTTTTTAAAGGCATATACAGTGAGCCAACAGCCAAATAATAGTAAAAACATTAATAGATTTTCCGAAACAGTTCTCCGAGGAAACCAAAAGGAAGTATAAAAAGTTGAAATTAACAAAACACTAATCAGACCAACTTTTCTATTAGATAATTCTTTGCCAATAAAATAAATAATCAAGAGGGAAGGAAAAATTAATAAAGCATTAGCCCAAAAAACAGCAGCTGAGCCAAATAAGATATAAAAAATAGATAAATAGACAATGTAGCCAGGAAGAAATCTGGAAGTAAAAGTATCTCCTCCTAAATTTCTAAAGGGATGATAAGGATAACTTAGGGGATCATTAAAAGATAAACTACCCGAGTCCACCAGTTCAGCCGAAGCTGCTATATAAGCCATATCATCTCTTCCTCTGGGCATATTATGATAAAAAAGAACATTAAATAAAGTAATAAAAACAATTATAATAATAATTAGGATTTCAAATTTAGAAATTCTGACTTTTTCTTTTATGAAAGTTTTAAAAGAAAAATATAAAAATAACGTTAAAAATATTAAAAGCAGGGAAGCTACAATAACATTTAATTTAAAATAACCAAAAATAGCATAGCCCAAGCTTAGATTTATAAATAATATAAAAATTAAAAATATTCTTCTAAAAAATGATTCTGAGGTCATATATAAAAAAATAAAAATAAATTAATAATTCAATTTGATTTTTCTAAAACATTTTTAAATTCACTTTCATATTTTGCGATTATATTTTTCCAAGCAAAATTTTCTTTAGTATAATCACTAAATCTTTTGCCAATATTTTCTATGTCACTGGAATTTAAAATATTGTTAATTTTTTCTATAAATTTATTTTCATTACCCGCTTCAACTAAATAGCCATTTTTATTATCAATAATAGCATCAGTGATTCCTTCTATATCTGAAGCCATAACAATTAAGCCTGCTTTTGATGCTTCTAGGGAAGTTAAGCCAAATCCTTCCTGATTATTTTTTATTTCAATGTTGGGCATAATAAATATATCAGCAGTTTGATACAGTAGCTCTTTATTTTCCTCAGAAATGCTTCCTAACATTATTACCTGATTCATTACTCTGCTCTTAATAATTGTTTCTCTGATTATTTTTTCTTCACTGCCTGTACCGGCAATTAAATAGATAATATTATCATCTAATCTTTTTATAACATGTTTAATAAACCAAGCAAATCCTTTTCTTTTTGTTAACCTACCTATTGATAATAATATTTTTTTATTAGAAACATTGAATTTTAAAAATTTAGAAAGATCTTGTTTGTTAAATTTTTTCTTAGCATCATCTATTTCAATCCCATTAGGAATAAAAATACACCTTTCGGGATCAATCCCGTAATTTAAGCAATTATTTCTGGTAAATTTACTGACTGCTATAACTTTATCTAAATACTTTAAAGATCTTACGTTAATATTTCTATATATCCAATTATTATATATTATATCTAATCCATGGGCAGTAACTAGGACAGGTTTTCTAGATATATATTTTAGAATTAAACCTACTGGTCCTAATAAACTATCACATAAATAAATTAAATCCACTCTTCTTGATAAAAAAATACCCCTAATTAAAGCATAAGGGATAAACCAAATTAAATGTATTTGTGATTTTTTAAGAGCGATAACTTCTTTTCCCCTGGTAAAGTTTTTTATAAGATCATAGCTATATTTTTCCATACCACCTATTTGGGGAGGATATTTTCTGGTTATAAATAATACTTTCATTAATTAAATTGCTATCCGCCATTAGAGGCAGAAATTGTTAAATCATTTTAAGTTGTTAACAATACAATGATCTAATAATCTGATTTATTTTTTACTTAACCCTTGTTTCTTAGTTTTATATAAAATTTCCTCGATTAATTTTCTATTCCAATCAATGGCCGAAGCCAGCAGGGCAATAGCAATCGTAATAAATCCAATTAGAGTCATCATAGTACCAATAATTAATGATTGGATATGACCTTGGCCTCCATTTAAAAAATAAAAATATATAAATCTAAAAATAGGTATTAGGCCGATTATAAATAGTATTAAGCCTAGAGTAATAAATATTTTTATAAAATTGTAGAGAGAAAATACTCTCAATATTACAGTTAATGATTTGGCAATATGTCGAGGGATACTTTTTATTAATTTTGATTTTCGTTTTACTTCACGGGCTTTAATGGGTATTTCTATTATAGATAATTTATTTTCGGCTGCTTGAATTAGTGTTTCGTGAGTATAGGTATGGGGGGATAAGATATTCATTCTCAGGGCTGTTTCTCTGGTATAGGCTCTAAATCCAGAGGAAACATCTATTTTACCCAAGCCTGATAATTTACACACCAGCCAGCTGCCCATAATATTTCCATATTTATTTTTGCGGGGCATATGGTCAAGTTCTTCTACTTTTCTTGAGCCTATAACCAAATCAGCCTTTTTATTTAAAATTGGTTTGATTAATTCGGGAATCCTAGATTGATCATAATGATTGTCGGCGTCGGTATTGACAATAATGTCAGCTCCTTTTTTTAGAGCTTCCTCAATAGCATCTTTGAAGGTTATGGCTAATCCCTTGTTTTTTTTATGTGATATTACAAAATCAGCTCCAGCACTAGAAGCGACTTGAGCCGTATTATCAGTAGAACCATCGTTTAACACTAAAATTTTAACATTCTCAATACCCTCAATTTGGCGCGGTATCTCACGAATTACTGAAGCAATTGTTTTTTCTTCGTTATAAGCGGGAATTGTAACTATTAATTTCATAAAATAGATAATTGTATTATTAGTTTATAAATTAACTTTCTAGCGCAGATTAAACTAATTTAGCAGAAATAATTTCAAGATTTTTTTCTGTTTAATCTGCTAAATCTATGGCTTAAATTTTTTTAAAATGGCTAAAAATTGTTCTATTTCACCTTTTCTAAAAAATCTAATTATGTATAGAATAACAATAAAACCCAATAAAATCAAGCAGTTGTAAAGTATTTCCTGCCAGAATGATCCATTTATATAAAAACTAGAAATTAGGGCTAAAATTAGTACAAATACAATTTTTAACCCTCTAAACCATTCATATTTAACTTTATAATAATAATTTGAAAATAAATAGGTGATAATGACCATTAAGACAAAACAAAAGAGGGTAGTCATAGCTGCGCCCAACATGCCAAATTGTGGTACAAAAAAATAATTTAAAAAAAGATTCATTACTGCCGGAATGCCAATTATTAGAGGGTAATATTTTGTTTTTCCTTTTAGATGTAATCCCGGCACAATTATAAAATGGACACCGTAGAGAACGTAAGCAAAAGCCACAAAAGGAACCACAATAGCTGCCCTGGCGTAATTGGCTGGTGAAATTATTTCAATTACTTGTGGAGAAAAAAGAGTTAGCCCCAGAGCTACGAAAGAAGAGATAAATAAAAAATAGGTTAGGACTCTGGCATAAATTTCTTTGGCATCATCCTTTTTGGCTAGGGCATAAGATATCGTTGGCCAAGCTAGTTGAAAAGGAGTAACCATCAAGACTGAAGCGACCATACCTATTTTATAGCCTAGAGAATAAATTCCTACTTCCGATAAATCTGTAAAATGTTTTAAATAATATCTATCCGATAAATCCATAATCCAAGAAGCAATAGCGGCTGGAATAATAGCAATGCCAAAATAGGATAGTTTAGCTAAATATTTTTTGGAAATAGTAAATTTTATATATTTAATAATAGAGGGAATAAAGATAAAGGAAGCTAGAATAGTAGCAATTAAATTGCCAGCTAAGATTCCAAAAATACCTAATTGCAATACAACTACTAAATAAATATTTATACCCAAGGTTAATATAAATCTAAAAAAAGAAACTAAAATATAATATAGTGATTTTTCCTTGGCTCGGAGCAAGGAGAAGGAAAGCATGGAAAATATGGTAAAAATATTCAATCCTAAAACTAAATAGAATAAATTAACTTCACCTACATCTCCTAATAATAATTTAGTAATGGATTTAGAAAAAATAAAAAATAATAAACTAATCAGTGAAGCAATAGGCATGACGAATAGATACATAGTACCTAGCACCGCTTTCTTCTCCTTTTCTGTCGAACAATCCTGTTCATGCACTTTTATTACTGCTGAAGCGAAACCGAAAGATAAGATCATAGTCAAAATTAAAAGAATAGTATTTAATATTTCTAATTGACCGTATTGAGCAGGCGTTAAATAATGGGTATAAATCGGAACTAATATAAAAGCTACCAAAGTCTGGATAGCAGAGCCTATGGCATATATAAAAGTATGTTTTCCTAGATGTTTTATTTGATTTAACATATGTTATAATAATATCATAGATTATATAGCCTTAAATTAAAAGGAATTTTTAAATTATGAAAAAATTTGACATTATAATGTTTTCCATGTCAGATTGGAATGACTGGGATAAAAAGGGGATTGTGAATAGAAATTATCATATACTAAACCAATTATTGAAAAATAATAATGTTGGTAAAATTTTGCATGTAGATTTTTTGCCATATACTAAGAAAAGGGCTCTGCGTTCTTATTATGAAAATCAAATATCAAAAAATAATAGTAAAGTATTAAAAAGAGATCCTACTTCTGTTTTAAAAAAAGTTTCCGAAAAACTCTACACTTATTCAACTATCGACTCCATATTTTCCGAAGATAAAGTTTATAACAAAATTAACAGGATTATTGATGATTTAAAACTAGAAAATATTATTCTCTGGTCGTATTTTCCCATGTTTGTTGATTATTTTAATAAAATAAAATCGGAAATAAAAATATTTGATACCGTGGATAATTGGATAGAACACCCTAATTTTAAAAATTATAAAGAAAGATTAAAAGATAATTATAATTTAATTGATCAAAAGGCTGATTTAATTTTTACTGTTTCAGAAGATTTGATAAATTTATTTAAAAGCAATAAAAATGTTCATTGGATGCCGAACGGAGTAGACATTGATTTTTTTCAAAATACTAAATACAAAATACTAGATACAAAGATTGACAATATCTCTCATCCGATTATTGGATATGTTGGAATTATTCAAAATAGGATAGATATTGAGTTGATAGAATATATTAGTGATAAAAATGAAGACAAATCAGTTGTTTTGATTGGCGATGTTTGGCCGGATGCCAATATTGATAAAATAAAAAACAAAAAAAATATTCATTTTATTGATAGAGTAAAATATGAAGAATTACCCAATTATTTAAATAATTTTGATGTAGCTATTATTCCTCATAAAATCAACGAGTTTACTAAATCGATGAATCCTTTGAAATTATATGAATACCTAGCTTGTGGTAAACCGGTAGTTACAACTCCTGTCGCTGGCATTGAGAATTTTAAAGATTTAATTTATGTAGCGAAAGATAAGGAAGAATTTAATGATAAAATTCAGGAAGCTTTAAAAAACAATAATAAAGAATTAGAAATAAAAAGACTTGAATCGGTTAAAGATTATTCTTGGGAATCTAGGGTTGATAGAATGATAAGTTGTATTGATATCCGTAAGACGTTTTAAAATATTTTTAGCTTATTTTAAATAATAAAATAATTAGTTCGTATATAACTGGTTAACCAAAATAAATTCTAGCCTATGAGTAAAAAAACAAGCTTTTCGTTCAAGAAAGATAAATATAAGTCTGCTCGAGGTGGCCATTCAAGGCTTTTAAATATTTGTTGTCGTAAATGCGAGAGTATTGTTGTAGTATATCAGAAAGATGGGCCTGGTAATTTGCGACGATTATACTTAGATAGAATATTCGCGCCTGATAATATGGTTGGCCTACAAGTCTCAAGTATCAATAAAGTCCCGGCGTTAAAATGCCAAAAATGTTCCGAGGTTCTTGGCACGCCCTATATTTACATTAAGGAAAAACGAAAAGCTTTTAGGTTGTATCAGGATTCGGTGATTAAGCGATTGAGAAAGTTAGACGAATAATTACGACGGCTAGAATTTACATTCGATCGCATGGTGTTTTCTCCGCGAAGTTTATTCTGTTGTACAATGGGGTTACGAAGATAGTTTATTTATAAAACAAAAAAGAATATACTTTTACAAAATAGTCTAAAAAATATGGATTTACCAAAATTTCACGAAACATTTATACCTATTTTAGAAGTTTTATCCGATGGTGAAGTTTTACACTATAATGAATTACGTAAAAGAGTTCGAGATAAATATTATTCTGATTTACCTCAAGAACTTTTAACACAAAAAACTAAAAGTGGAGATCCTTTAATATTAAATCGTATAGGATGGGGGAAAGGATATTTAAAACAAGCTAAAATGATTGAACAGCCAGAGCGTGCGATGGTTAAAATAACAGAAAAAGGTAAAAAGATTCTTGCTCTTGGAAAACTTACATTAAAAGACTTAAAAAATGATCCAGATTATTTAGAATATGAGAATAACAAAAAAGTTGAAAAAGAAATAGAATCTATAGACAATAATTCAGACATTGAAAATGCTTCTCCTCAAGATTTAATAGACTCGGGTTTTTCTAAGATTGAAAGACAAGTAGAAACAGAATTATTAGAAAAATTAAAAAGTATTGATCCTTATTACTTTGAAAAAGTAATTTTAATACTTCTTAAAAAAATGGGGTATGGTGATTTTGTTGAGACTGCAAAATCTGGAGATGGTGGAATTGATGGGATTATCAATGAGGACAAACTTGGTCTCGAAAAAATTTATATTCAAGCAAAGCGTTACAATGAAAATAAGGTTCGCGAAAAAGAGATTCGTAACTTTATCGGAGCAATGAGTGGAGATACTACGAAGGGTATTTTTGTAACTACATCAACTTTTGATGATTCGGCTATAAAAAAAGCCCGTGAAGCTCATCATAAAATAATTCTTATCGATGGAAATAATCTTGTAAATTTAATGCATGAATATAAAGTTGGTTTACAAATAAGTAATATTTATGAAGTAAAAGAAATTGATGAAGATTTTTTTGAAGGAAGTTAATAAGGTGTTTTCTTCGCGGAGTCTATTCTGTTGCATAGTGGGGCTATAAAAACGGTTTATTTATAAGGGGAAAACATATACAATTTAAATAACAAATTATCTATTATGAACCAAAATAACCACCAACAAATCGTCAATTTTATCTGGAGCATCGCAAATCTTTTACGCGATGACTTTAAGCGCGCAAAATATCCGGATGTTATTTTGCCTCTAACCGTTTTGCGCCGTCTTGATGCCGCGCTTGAAGATACCAAAGCCGATGTTTTGGTGAAGTATGAAAAATACAAAGGCAAGCTGGAAGACATGGACGGTATTTTGAAAAAAGCGAGCGGATACAATTTTTATAATACTTCGCAATATGATTTCAAAAAACTTTTAGACGATCCGAAAAATATCGGCAAAAACCTTCGTCTGTATATCAACGCGTATAGTCCACTCATGCGCGAAATAATTGATAAGTTCAAATTCAACACGCAAATTGACGCGCTTGAAGAAGCGAATCTCACCTACCAAGTTATAGAACAATTTAGCGAAGTCGAAATGCATCCTGATCGTGTAAGCAATTTGGCGATGGGTTATGTTTTTGAAGAATTGATTCGTAAATTTAACGAAGCCTCAAACGAAAATCCAGGAGAACACTTTACTCCCCGCGAAATTATTCGTTTGATGGTCAATCTTCTGTTTTCTCCGGATTTGGAAATTTTAAAAAGACAACGCATTATCAAAACCATTTATGATCCGGCTTGCGGAAGCGGCGGCATGCTTACCGAAGCCAAAGAATGGATTTTGGAAAGCGTAAACGATACGGCTCAAGTGGAAATGTTTGGTCAAGAAGTGAATCCAGAAACTTTTGCCGTTGCCAAATCCGACCTACTTATCAAGGGCGAAAACGCCGATAATATCAAATTCGGCTCTACACTTTCGCATGATCATCTCTTCGGTCAAACGTTTGATTATATGCTTTCCAATCCGCCCTATGGCAAGGAATGGAAGAAAGACCAAAAGGAAATAGAAAAAGAAGCAGAACTTGGGTTTCAAGGACGATTTGGCGCTGGCCTTCCGCGCATTAGCGACGGTCAGTTGCTTTTCCTCCAAACAATGCTTGCTAAAATGAAGCCTAAAAATGGTGGTAGCCGTATCGCTATTGTTATGAACGGATCGCCGCTCTTTACAGGTGATGCGGGAAGCGGTGAAAGCGAAATTCGCAGATGGATTATTGAGAATGATTTACTGGAGACAATCATTGCTCTGCCAAACCAACTTTTTTATAACACAGGCATTCATACTTATATTTGGGTCCTGACCAATCGCAAAAAAGATCATCACAAAGGCAAAGTAAAACTCATCAATGCAGCTGATCTCTACGAAAAAATGCGCAAGAGCTTGGGAGACAAACGCAATGTCATTTCTGACGAGCAAATCCAAAAAATTACCGAACTTACTTTGGATGGCGAAAAGAGCAAAATCGTCAAAGTGTTCCCGAATGAATTTTTCGGTTATCGCAAAATCACGATTGAACGCCCGCTCAAACTGAATTTTCAAGCCAGCGCCGAACGTTTAGAAAAATTAAAAACCGAATCCGCTTTTCAAAATCTTGCCAAAAGCAAAAAGCGCGATCCGCTCAAAAAACTGGAAGAAGAAAAAGCCGGCTTTGCACTCCAAATATCTATTCAAAAAGCGCTTGCCACCATTGGTGACACACTTTATAAAAATCAAGACAAGTTTGTTGAAGTTTTAGAAGCGACTTTCAAAAAAGCTGATCTCAAACTGGACGCGCCGGTCAAAAAAGCCATTCTCAAGGGACTTTCCGAACGCGATGAAACAGCTGATGTTATTACCGACAAAAAAGGTAAACCGGAACCGGATGTAGATTTGCGCGATTACGAAAATGTCCCGCTCGGCGAGGATATTAAAACTTATTTTACGCGCGAAGTTTTGCCTCATGTTCCGGACGCATGGATTAGCGATGATAAAAAATATTGCGATCACAAAGACGGCAAAATTGGTAAGGTGGGTTATGAAATTAGCTTTACCCGCTATTTTTACGAATACAAACCGCTCCGTCCTCTTGATGAAATTGGCGGTGATATTAAAAAATTGGAAGATGAAATCGCCAAAATGCTAACGGATATTTAATTATGATTACCGCGACAAAATACAAAACATATTCCAAATATAAACCATCCGGCATTGACTGGCTGGGAGATATTCCTGCGGGATGGGAAGAATGCAAGTTGAAATATTTGAGCTGGGCTATTGAAGATGGTGGAACGCCTTCTCGTAGTGAGGCTGATAATTTTGACGGCGATATAAATTGGCTGGTTGTCGACGATATTAAAGATGAAATAAACGAGACTAAAGAAAAAATTAGCGAAAAGGGTTATAAGGAATCAAACGCGAAGATTTGGGATGTTGGCGATATTATTATCTCTTTTGGAGCAACAATAGGTGAAGTTGGAATAGCGAATATTCCACTCACAACAAAACAAGGTATTGCCGGTATTAAAGTAAATGAAAAAATATTCACAAAATATTTATTTTATACTTTAAAAATCCTGAAAGATTATTTAAATGCTATTTCAGTCGGTACAACTATTTTTGAGATTAGACCGCCAAAATTAAAACAAATTATTTTTCCTTTCCCGGAAAAAACGGTGCAAAAATCTATCGCTGATTTTCTCGACCGAGAGACGGCGAAAATTGATGAGATGGTGGCGAAAAAGCAAAAGATGATTGATTTGCTTAAAGAAAAGCGCCAAGCACTGATTACGCACGCCGTGACCAAAGGCATTGATACAAAAGCAAAAATGAAACCTTCCGGCATTGATTGGCTAGGAGATATTCCTGAAGGGTGGAAAGTGAAGCGATTAAACTACCTTTTAAAAAATGTTGTAGATAAAGCAACCGATGACGACAAAAGCGATCTTATTATTGCTTTGGAAAATATAGAGAGCTGGTCTGGAAAATTTGTATCACCGGAAAATCAAAAATCCCCAGAAGGAGATCTAAAAAAATTTATTGCCGGAGATGTTTTGTTCGGTAAATTGAGACCATATCTTGCTAAAGCTATGATTACTGAACGAGATGGCTTGTGTGTCGGCGAAGCGCTTGTTTTTAGAACAAACAAATTTTTAATAAATAAGTTTTTACTTCATAGGATATTGACCGCTGATTTCATAAATTATATTGATTCTTCAACACAGGGCGCAAAAATGCCCCGTGCCGAATGGGAGTTTATAAAAACTTTGCAGGTTGCGTATCCATCAAGAGAGGAACAGCAAAAAATTATTGATTATATAGACCGTGAGACGGCGAAGATTAATGAGATGATGAAAAAGGTGGAAATGCAAATTGAAAAACTGCAAGAATATCGCCAAGCTCTTATTACTAATGCCGTGACTGGTAAAATTAAAATTTAATTAAAATAATATGACAGCGAACCAAACAACAAACAATGCACCTTATGTATGTAGCGCCGTAAGAACTGTTGGCATAATTAAACCACAGTTTAACCCACAAACTAATGATTTTTTGCCCCCAAAATTAACAATCAAAGGAACGGGATTTTGGCTGAAAGATAAAAAAGCTTTTATCACATGTGCTCATGTTGTCCAAGATATTATAGGCGCACCCGTTGAGGTTTCAGGTATGTTGGTAGTCGGTGGTAATGGCGTTGAATATAAAAAAGCAACCATATCAATTTTAGATTATATCCATGATCTGGCAATTTTGAATATCGAAGCAGATGAAAATTACCTTATGCAACAAGTTTTATCTGGACTTGATATTTGTGAAGAAACAATAAGCGTGGGTGAAGATGTGGCTTATGCCGGATTTCCATTTGGTAATGCTTTGTTAAATGCAAGGCATACACCAACTTATGCAGAAGGGTTAGTAGGGACTGAGATATTGGAGGATACTTTACCAAAGACAATACAAATATCAGGCGCTGTTGCTGGAGGATACTCCGGCGCTCCAATTGTACTAAAAAGAGATTTGACTAAAATAATCGCGGTGCTTGCAAATTCAATATCTGACCAGGCGGGTAGCGCAAATATTTTTCGTGGAATTCATTGGAAACATGTAAAAGAATTATTTGAACTTATAAAATCTTAATACTATGGATACATCAGAAAAATCATTTGAAGCGCATATTGAAACGGTTTTGACCGCTTCCGGCTATCGTGCGCGCGAGCCAAAAAATTATAACGCCGAATCTTGCATGGACGAGGAAATGCTTTTTGAATTTATCTACGCCACCCAGCCAAAAGAATGGGAGAAACTCAAAGAACAGCACGGCGAAGAAGTAAAATCAAAATTTGTCTATCGTCTTAAAACCGAGATTGAATCGCGCGGGATTTTAGATGTATTTCGCAAAGGTTTTGCCGATTACGGTTCGCGCTTTCAGCTTGTTTATTTCGCGCCCGAGAGCACTTTGAATCCGGAACACGCGCTTTTACATCAAAATAATATTTTTTCTATAATGCGACAGGTGAAGTTTAGCCAAAAAGACGGCAAGTCGCTGGATACGGTGATTTTCTTGAACGGTTTGCCGATTTCCACGCTGGAGCTGAAAAACTATTTGACCGGACAAAATGTACAGGACGCAATCAAACAATATCGCTATGACCGCGACCAGCGTGAGGATTTGTTTGCTTTCAAGCGCTGTTTGGTGCATTTCGCCGTGGATAATGACTTGGTGTATATGACCACGCATTTGGCTGGCAAATCCACATTCTTTTTGCCGTTTAACAAAGGTTTTGAAAACGGCGCTGGCAATCCGGTGAATTCGAGCGGGTTCAAGAGCGCGTATCTATGGGAAGAAGTTTTGCAAAAAGACAGCTTGCTTCAGATTATTGCCGAATTTATGCTCGTATCTATTGAAAAGACAACGGACGAGGAAGGTAATCAAAAAGAAAAAGAGACGCTTATTTTTCCGCGCTATCATCAGTTGGACGCGTTGCGCAAAATGGTGGCTCATGCGCGAGAGTACGGAGCCGGTCAGCAATATCTCATTCAGCACAGCGCCGGAAGCGGAAAGACAAAAACAATTTCATGGCTTGCTCACAAACTTTCCAGTTTACACGATGCCAATGATCAGAAAATTTTTGATACAGCAATCGTTATTTCCGATCGGCGCGTAATTGATAAACAGCTTCGCGATGAAGTTAGGCAATTCGCGCAAGTGGAGGGTGTAGTTGCGGCGATTGACGAACATTCAAAACAACTTAAAGAAGCGCTGGAATCCGGCAAAAAAATCATTGTTTCCACTTTGCATAAATTTCCCTACATTGTTGATGAGCTTGCAAAGCAAGGAGGCAAAAAATTTGCTGTGATTATTGACGAGGCACACTCTTCACAATCGGGCGAGAGTACCAAGAGTTTGAAAAAAGCGCTTGGGTCGTTGGAAGAAGCCGAAGCGGAAAATGAGAGCGAAGAAGAATTGACGAGCGAAGATGCGATTTTGTCTGAATTATCTAGCCGAGGCAGACAGAAAAATATCAGCTTCTTTGCCTTTACCGCCACACCAAAAGATAAAACCATGCAAATTTTCGGCACCCAAAAAGCCGATGGAACTTTTGAGCCGTTTCACTTGTATTCAATGCGACAAGCAATTGAAGAAGGTTTTATTTTAGATGTGCTCAAAAATTACACCACTTTCCAGACTTACTTTAATTTGATTAAAAAAACCGAAGAAGATCCGCAATATGAAAAGAAAAAAGGCATCGCGCTTTTGAAGGGATATGTGGAATTACATGATCATGCTATTGGAAAAAAAACAGAATTAATTATTGAGCATTATTTATCGCACACTACGCGCAAAATTGACGGCTACGCTAAAGCGATGATTGTTTCCCGTTCACGCTTGCATGCGGTACGCTACAAACTTGCTTTTGACCAATATATTAAAGAGCATAAATACCCGATCAAAACCTTGGTGGCGTTTTCCGGCACGGTAACTGACGGTGGAAAAGAATATACCGAAGCCGGCATGAATGGACTGCGAAGCGATAAGCTCACCGCCGACACCTTCAAATTACCGGAATTTAAAATTTTGATTGTAGCAAATAAATTCCAAACCGGATTCGACCAGCCGCTCTTGCATACAATGTATGTTGATAAAAAATTGGGTGGCGTAATGGCCGTGCAAACTTTGAGCCGGCTCAACCGCACTACTAAAGGCAAAGAAGACACGATGGTTTTGGATTTTGCCAATTATGAAGAAGAAATTCAAAAAGCGTTTCAGCCGTATTATGACAAAGCTATTTTGACCAAAGCCACCGACCCAAACAAGCTTTATGATTTGGAGCGCAATCTGCTTGATTTTGGTATTTTTGCCAAAAATGATGTTGAAACTTTCGCCAAAGTATTTTTCAAACGCGGAGCAACGCAAGAAAAACTGCATCCACTTTTGGATCCGATTGTTGAAGAATACTTGAAGCGCGAGAAAAAAGAGAAAATTGATTTTCGCGATCAATTAAAAAACTATGTTCGCATGTATGCTTTTTTGTCGCAGATTGTCTCGTTTAAGGATGTAAATTTGGAAAAGTTATATGCATTTTTGCGGATGCTTGGGCGTAAATTACCTGCCGAAAAAGAAAGATTGCCAGTGGAAATTACCGACAATGTGAATATGGACACTTATCGCATCCAGCAAATTTCCAGTGGAAACATTGAGCTCGAAAAAAAGACCGGTGAATTGAAACCGATTGAAGGATTGGGAACAGGAAAAGGTGCAGGCGAAGAAAAAGAATTTTTGTCGCGCATAATTAATGAGGTGAACGAGCGATTTGGCACCGACTTTACCGAAGGCGACAAGGTGTTTTTTGCCGAATTACAAACAAGATTATCTGGGAATGAAACATTGAGCCAAAGCGCTAAAACAAACACCAAAGACGCACTCAAGCTTGTTTTCGCACATATCTTTGAGGATCAATTGCATACTATGGTTGAATCCAATTTTGATATTTACAAAAAAATTGTAGAAAATGCAGAGTTTGGAAAGTTTGTTAAAGAGAAAATGTTTGAGAAAGTCTATAAAAAATTAAAATAAGAATCCAAACAAAAAGTCAAAAATTCCTTCCCTTTAAACCCTTTCCCTTTTGCCTGTTATTTGAAAAGAAATAAGGAGTTTTGAACTTCAAGCATTCACCCCGTTAGATTTGAAATTATCTAACTGGGTAAACCCCTAACCCCTCTACCACCACCCAAAACAAGCCTCCTTACTACAAAACTCCACACATCCCTAACATTATCCAAAATCCCTCTTCACTACATTTATTCTCTATATTCAATTGAAATCTAAATTTAAATCTGCTAAAATAAGTAATATTATATAAGTAATATTACCATGAAAATATTTAAAAAATATTTAGTTTTTTTGTTAATAATAGTTTTTGTTTTTTCTTTAATTGGTTCTAAAAATGCCCAAGCATTTTTTAGTCCTTCCAAAAACGAAGTAGGCCTCAACGTTCACTGGACGCTAGGCGCTTCCGGACTAGAAGATCAATATAGATATAGGCTTCGGGAAAGTAATACCAAATGGGTACGTGAGCATTTTTCTACCGAAGCTATATTGGGCGATAAAGGCCATCTTTGGCTGGATAGATATGATTCTATTATGAAGGAATATGAAGAATTAGGAATTAAAGTAGTGGGCGTTCTAGCTTACGGTCCTGATCATGGTGTCTTCACCCCTCCTCACCCAGATGTTTGGGAGGAATATGTTCGATCAGTCGTAGCTAGATATAATGAATACGTTGACGTTTGGGAAATTTGGAATGAACCAGATTCACCTGATTATTTAGTACCCACTAGTCCGAATTATTATGTGCCTATGTTAAATTCTGCTTATGATACTATAAAATTAATTGATCCTAAGGCTACTGTCTTAATAGGAGGCTTGGCTAACCCTGATAATAATTTCATGGAAGGCATAGCTAGTCAGACCAATAAATATGATGCGATTAATTTTCATATTTATTATTGCGGTTATTATAGAGATGATGGGAATAATCATAAATTATTAGAAGACCTAAACAGTTTTAAAAGTGTTGTTAATAAATACACTCCCGGAAAGAAAGCTTGGATTACAGAGCTTGGCTGTTCAACTGGAATGGAGGGAATAGATGAAAATGCCCAAAAAAAGTATTTACAAAATACAGTTTCCCAAGTTCTAAATACAGGTTTTATTGAAAGAATATTTTTATATAATATTAGAAATTATGATTACCGTGGTAATTACGAAAATAATTTTGGCTTACTAGATACAAACATGAATCCACGCGCTGCTTGGAGTTGGTATAAAGACATACCTGCTAATCTGACTGGGGATATTTTGAAAATAGCTACCGCGGCTGGTCCAGGAGGAGGTCCGCACGTTAGAGTATTTGATTTAAATGGAACACCCCAAGCTGATCCCAATAAATTATTTCCTTATCCGGAAAATTTCAGGAGAGGAGTTAATATTGCTGCCGGAGATGTTGACGCCGATGGTCAGGATGAAATTATTACTGCTCCCAAGAAAGGTGGCGGTCCACAGGTGCGTATTTTTGAAGCTGACGGAACCCCCCGAGGAATTGAATTGTGGCCTTTTAATCCCAGTGATAATATGGGTATTAATGTGGCTGCGGGAGATATCGATGGAGACGGCAAAGATGAAATCGGCATTGTTCCAGAGCAAGGAGCAAAAGCTACTGTGAAAATTTATCGATATAATAATGATAAGACATTGGTTGGACAGTGGGATGCTTTTGGTGAAGTAAAATCTGGCGCCTCAATCGCTTTTGGTGATGTAGATTATGATGGCCAGGATGAAATAATAGTAGGTGCCGGAGAAGGTGGGGGACCACAGGTCAGAATATTTGAAGCTGATGGTACGCCTTTGCCTATTCAGTTTTTTGCTTTTGATCAATCTTACAAGGGAGGAATCAATGTAGCTGCGGGAGATATCGATGGAGACGGCAAAGATGAAATCGGTGTTTGTAAGGCAAATGATGAATCTTTATGCCGAGTTTTTTCGTATAATTCTGAGCATACATTGCGCGGTGAATGGAAAGCTTACGGGGAGGTGCCTCTTGGGGCTACTATAGACATGGGAGATATTGATAGGGATGGCAAGGCAGAAATATTAACCGGTGCCGCTAAATTAGGCGGACCACAAGTCAGAGCTTTTGAAGCCGATGGTACGCCTTATGATTTACTAAGTTTTTTTGCTTATAGCGATAAATTTAGAGGAGGAGTTGATATAGCATTGGGAAACTTCTAAGAACACGGCTATCTTAAAAATATAGAAGTAAAAGGTTGAATACAAAATCTGACAATTTAAAGAATTTTATTAATGCCTAATTACTAATATCTAATTTCTAATAAAATTTTTAATGTCAAATTCTAAATTTTTAAAATTTAATAATTAGTCATTGAAAATTTCTATGAATAGTATTCTAAACATAAAACAAATCTTGAAATTAACGGCTATTTTTTTAGGCATATATTTGTTGTCTTTTTTAGGTTATGTTTTTCCTCTATTAAACGATATTATTTTTTGGTTAATATTCTTTATTACCTTGGCACTTTCTCTAAAAAAATTAGAATATGGGGTACTTATCTTATTAACTGAATTATTTATTGGGGTAAAAGGTTACTTATTTTCTTTTAATGTTGGCGGTTTTGTTTTATCACTTCGCATAGCCTTATTTGCTTTAATTTTTCTTATTTGGTTTTTTAAAAAAAGAGAGCATAAATTTAGTTTTATTCAGACAAAATATTTTAAAAACTATGCGCTCTTAACAATAATTATTGTGATAGGTGTTGCCTCTGCTCTAATAAATGGCAACTCCATAAAAAATATATTTTTTGATGTAAATGGGTATTTTTATTTTGCTCTTGCTTTTGTTTTGTTTGATATTTTGTCTAGTAAAAAAGAGATCAAAAACATATTAAAAATATTAATTGCGGCTGCTTTTACTACAAGTATTTTGACTCTTTTTATTAGCTTGGAATTTACCATATTTCACCAAGATGCCAGGCCAGACAAGGCTGGCTCGCTAAGTAATGAATTTGCCGAAGAAGAAGAACAAACGCAAGAAGCAGAAGATATTTCTCATGGCATTACTGCTAAAGATGAGTTAAAGAGTCAGGAAGCCTTTAGAAATATTAGAGGCGTCTGGATTTTTAGATGGACCAAAGACACGGGAGTAGGGGAGATAACTTACATTGGCGGAGGTTTATTTAGATATTTCACCCCCGCACAAATTTACTCTCTTTTTGTAGCTATTATTTTATTATTTTATTTATTAAAACAAAAATTAAATTTTAGACTTATTTGGCAAAATATTTGGCTTATTACAATTATTGCTTCTTCTGCCCTAGCACTGCTAGTTGGATTTTCTAGAAGTTTATGGATTGGAGGCTTGGCTGGACTTGTGTTTTTATTATTTTTTCTTCCTTGGAAAAAATCAGCAAAAATTATTTTGAGTTTTTTGGGACTTATCTTTTTATTGATTATTATCACCGGAACATTGATTACGCCGGTATATGATATTTTAAATGATAGAATTAATAGCATCATTAATCCTTCTGAACAGTCATCGGCTATTAGCAGAATTAATTTAATAACTCCTGTCTTTGAAAAAATAGCAGAACATCCTATTATAGGATCGGGCTATGGTACTGTTATACAATACAAGAGTGTTGTACCCGGACATGCTGGAATTTTGAAAGTATTTGCTTTCGAATGGTCTTACCTAGATACTATTACAGAAATTGGAATTTTAGGACTTGCTATCTATTTATGGTTTATCTGGAAAATATTTAAAAGTGGCTTTAACTTAATTTCTAAATTTAAAAATAGTTCTAATAGTAGAGAATTTAATTATAAATATTTAATTGTGGGATTATTAGCTACCTTATTCGGATTAGTTATTATTAATATAACCACTCCCTATTTAAATCATCCTTTGGGAATTGGCTATTTATTAATAATTTGTATTACTTTTGTTTCTTTTGAAAAAATAAACGATATTTCTGCTAATCAGCCAACTATAGAAAATAGGTAAACTTACTCTACATTGACTTTGAAATATTGCTATGTTATTTTATATAAAAGGCTTATTTAAGGAAAGTTATGTCTTTTTAATTTTATTGTAAAATAATGGAAAATAATAATCAAAATAAAGAAATTATTCTTTCTATAATAATTATAAACTATAAAACTCCTACATTATTAAGACAATGTATTCAATCAATTCAAAAAAATAAACCTATTTTTGGTTATGAAATTATTGCAGTCGATAATAATTCTGAAGATGGCAGCGCGGAAATGATCAGAGATGATTTCGAAGAAAGTGTTATCTTAATTGATAATAAAGAAAATTTAGGTTTTCCAAGAGCTGTTAATCAGGGTATTAAAAAATCCAGAGCTTCCAAATATGTTTTAGTTTTGAATCCAGATATTACAGTCATTCAAAATTGTCTTGATCAGATGTATCAATACATGGAAGAAAATAAAGATATAGCAGTTCTAGGACCAAAATTACTAAATCCAAATGGTTCAATTCAATATTCTTGCTTTAGCCAATATCCTTCCCTAAAAATGGTTTTGTATCGTCGTACTATTTTAGGCAAAACAGAAAGCGCAAAGGATAAGGTGAATAAATTTTTAATGACTGATTGGGATCATAAACAAGAGAGTGAAGTGGCCTGGATCCTGGGTTCTTGTATGTTTATTAGGAAAGAAGCCATTAATAAGGTAGGTTTAATGGATGAGCGATTTTTTATGTATATGGAAGATGTTGATTGGTGTCGAAGATTTTGGAATAATGATTATAGAGTTGTTTATTCTCCTAAATTTGAAATGGTACATTATTATCAAAGAGCATCAGCCTCTGAGCCAAGTATTTTAAAATCTATGTTTAATAAAATTACCAGAATCCATATAGCTTCCGCTGTAAAATTCTTTTTTAAATATTGGAGACATAAAGATAAAAATATTCCAAATTATAATACAAATATAAATGAAAAAAATCTCTCTGGAACAAGCAATAAGTAATCAAAACAATAGCAAAGAAGAAGAAAAGAAAATTCTTCCTGAAAAAAAAGAAAAAGCAATAAAATACAAAAAAATAGCCAAAATTACTGGTTTAATTGTAGCTGTTATTTTAATTGGCTTAATGGGTTTAGGAATTTTTAGTATCAAACCTGCTTTGTCTGCTTATTATAATGCCAAGCAAGGTAAATCAGATATTCTTTTGGCACAAGCAGCTATTAAAGAAATGAAAATATCGGGAGCAGCCATCGCTCTTGCCTCTAGCGAAGAAGATTTTAAAAGATCTCAGGCATCATTATCGAAATTAAAATGGGTTAAAATAATTCCTTTTGTTAATATACAATATAAGGCTGCTGATAAATTATTAACAGCTGGCATAGGAATAATTTCAACTTTTAAAGACACGCTTAATGTTGCCGAAACTATAGTTTCTCCTATTGAATTTAAAAATGTCAGCCAGATAGGTAATCTTACTCCGGAGCAAAAAGAAGAGGTGCTAAAAAATTTATATCAATCAACCCCTTCTTTAGAAGCTGCTCAAAGTAAACTAGAATTAGCTGAAATCGAACTAAACAACATGCCTACTTTTGGAGTTATTAAAGAAATAGAGGAGGCAAAAAACATGGTTTCAGATTATTTGCCACAGGCCAAGCAATTTTTAGAAAATGGAGTATTACTGTCCAGAATGCTTCCCAAATTTGGAGGATATCCCAATGAGCAAACTTATTTAATGCTATTCCAAAATAATACCGAATTAAGACCTTCTGGCGGATTTATTGGCAGTTTTGGAATCCTACATATTAAAGGTGGAGAAATTGCTGATTTTAAAACAAACGATACCTATAACGTTGACAATCCTTCAGAAACTAAAATTACTCCTCCCTGGCAATTACCCAAATTAGTTCATCCTGCACTTGATACTTGGTATCTAAGAGATGCAAATTGGTCTCCTGATTTTCCAACATCTGCCCAAAATGTTGAGAATATTTATCATCTCGAAGGAGGAGAAGAAAATTTTGACGGTGTTATGGCTATTACTTGTACTTTTTTAGAATATTTACTTAAGGTAACTGGTCCAGTTTCAGTGGCAGATTTTCCTAAAGAATTTACATCTGACAATGTAACCGAGTTAATTCAATATCAAGTTAGTAAAAGATTTGCCGAACTTGGCTTAAAAGAAGAGTTTAGAAAAGATTTACTCGGTGGATTGGCTACAGAAATAATTGGAAAGCTATATAGCCTGCCTCAAGATAAATTAATAACACTTTTACAAACTCTTTCCACGTCACTAGATGAAAAACAGTTTTTAATATACTCTCAAGATGAAGAAACACAAAAGTTTATTGAAAATGAGAATTGGGGAGGAAAGATAGAAGAAACAGCAGGTGATTATTTTGCCTCTATAGATGCTAATATGGCCAGCTTGAAAACCGATTCTTATGTAAAACGAAAAATTAATTATAATATTGATTTAAATAACGGGGATAAAGCCAAGGTAAAAGTTATCCTAACACACATTAATAATGCTCCTGGTTTTTCTTGGAGAACAACTCGCTATCGAACTTGGAATAGAATATATATTCCTCAAGATTCAGAATTAATTAGTATTGATGGAAACGAAAAAGGATCTCAATATTACAAAGAAGCAGGCATGACTTATGAAATTATTAATGAACTAGATAAAGAATCTATCGGTACCTTCACTTCTATAGAACCTGGGGAACAAAGAGATTTAACTTATGAATATTACTTACCGGAAAAATTATCTAAAGATTTAAAGAATAATGGTTATAAGTTAAAAGTACAGAAACAGCCAGGAACTATAAATCCAGATTTAACCATAAATATTAACACAGCGAATAATATTAAATCATTTTCACCAATAGGTTCAGGAACTTTACTAGAAAATAATAAAAAGGTAGAATATAAGACTAATTTACTTACAGATCTAGAATTTGTAGTTAATTATTAATAAATATGCTTTCTAAAAATTCCAAAAAATACTTCCATGTCTATCTAGCAGTCCTATTAATATTAGGAAGTTTTACGGTTGGTTTGCTTGTTGGCAGAAGTAATTTTGTTAGAAATAATACCAATAATCAAAATGATCTTTTGGCTAATAAAAATTCCGATAATACAGATAAAGTTGATTTTAATCTTTTTTGGGATGCTTGGAATTTAATTGAAAAAAAGTACATAGAACAGCCATTGGATTATAAAAAGATGCTTTATGGCGCTATAAATGGCATGGTATCTTCACTGGATGATCCCTATACTGCTTTTATGGATCCAGAACAATCAAAAGAATTTAAGGGAGAAATAGACGGTAATTTTGAAGGAATTGGTGCTGAAATTGGTATTAAAAATAATCAGTTAACGATAATATCTCCTATAGCAGATTCGCCAGCTGAAAAAGCCGGTTTAAGAGCTCGTGATGTAATTTTGAAAATAGATAGTAAAGATACGAGCGCTATGAGTTTAATTGAAGCTGTAAATTTAATTAGAGGTAAAAAAGATACTGAAGTTACACTTTCTATTGCTAGAGACGACGAAGAAGCCAAAGAAAATACTATCAAAAGAGCTAAAATTGAAGTAAAAAGCGTAGAGTGGAAAAGTATAAAATCAGAAAAAGATAATAATATTGCCTATATTAAATTATCCTATTTTGGAGAAAATACAGCTAATGAATTAAAAATGATTTCATCGGATGTCTTGGCTATTAAACCAAAAGGTATAATCCTAGATTTAAGAAATAATTCCGGTGGATATTTAAATACATCCATAGATGTTGCCAGTATTTTAATGGAAAAGGGGAAGACGGTAACTTATCAGGTTTCAACCAAAGAAGGAGATGATAAAAAAGAATATAAAACTAATGGTGGAGATCGCCTATCTTCAATTCCTTTGGTTATTTTAGTAAATAATGGCAGTGCCAGTGCCTCTGAAATATTAGCCGGTGCCTTAAATGAAAATAAATCAGTGCCCTTAGTAGGTGAGACAACTTATGGCAAAGGGTCAGTGCAGGAACTTGAGTATCTCGATGATGGTTCGAGTCTAAGAATTACTATTGCTAAATGGTTAACACCTAGCGGAAAGAATATAAACAAAGAAGGAATCGAACCAACAGATAAAGTAGAACTAACTGAAGAAGATTATAATAACGACCGTGATCCGCAATTAGATAAAGCCAAAGAAATTGTAGATAGTAAATAGCCATGTTAAAAAGAGTTGTACTTAAAATATCAGGACAAGTACAAGGTGTTTTGTATAGAGTTAGTGCTCAAGAAAATGCTATTAAGCTTAATTTAACTGGGTTTGTTAAAAATGAGGGAGATGGAACTGTTGGAATTATAGCTGAAGGAGAAAAAAATGATTTAAAATTATTTATAAAGTGGTGTTATGAAGGATCAGCTGGTGCTAAAGTACTTAATATAAAAGAAAAATGGGAAAAATATAGAGGAGATTTCGATAGTTTTAATATTAAATATTAATTAATTATTCTTTCTGATAAGGAAGAATTAAAAGGGTTATTATGAAAATTATTTTAAATGAAAACGTAGAAAATCTAGGAGAAAAAGGTGAGCTAAAAGTAGTGAAGTCAGGTTTTGCTCGTAATTTTTTATTTCCTAAAAATTTAGCTATTCCTGCCACCAAAGCTGCCATTAAAAAAATTAATGAGGATTTAAAAAATAAAAAGGCTGATGATGATAAAATAAAGGAAGATGCTCAAAATAAAGCTAAAATTTTAGAAGGTCAAGCAATAACCATTCAAGCTAAAACAGAAAAAAATGGTAAACTATTTGGCAGTATTACAGAAAAAGAAATAGCAACCAATATCAAAAAGATTACTGGACAAGACATAGATTCTAAAAATATTGAAATTTCCGATCCCATAAAAGAAATAGGTGATTATAAAATAAAAATTGTTTTACACAAAGAAATTAAAATTTCTTTAGATATAAAAATCGTAGCAGAAAAATAGATTATATAATTTATAAAATTTTAATTGAAGGTTGATTAGATTAAAATTATTTTTGATTTATATTTAATCCTGAATCTTTGATTAATAGTTTAATTTATAATAAAAATGAGCAATAACAAAAAAACAAAATACATATTCGTATCAGGAGGAGTTTTATCCGCCCTAGGGAAGGGTGTAACAGCGGCTACTATATCTTTATTGTTAAAAAGACAAGGTTACACAGTTTGTCCTATTAAATGCGAGAATAATTTAAATGTAGATTTTGGAACTATTAATCCCATAGAACACGGGGATCCATTCCTTTGTTATGATGGTTTAGAAGCTGATATTGATTTGGGAAATTATGAAAGATTTTTGAACCAAAAAGTTGGTCATGATAATTTTATGACTATGGGACAGCTGTATCAACAGGTCATACATAATGAGAGGCAAATGAAATATGAAGGTGAAGATGTAGAGCCTATTCCTCACGTAGTTAATGAAATTATTAGAAGATATAAAGAAGCAGCTAAAAAAAGTAAAGCAGATTTTTTAGTAATTGAATTAGGCGGAACAGTGGGTGAATATGAAAACAATAATGGCTTGTACTATGAAGCAGTAAGAATTTTATCTACGACAGAACAAGTAGCTAACGTCCATGTAACTTATGTACCAGTACCTCCGCATATAGGAGAACCCAAAACAAAACCAGCTCAATTTGGTTTAAAAAATTTAATGAGCATGGGCATTACAGCTAATTTCATTGTCATTAGGAGTGAAATACCAGTTGACGATCAAAGAAAATATAAATTCGCCCTAAAATTTAATATAAAGAAAGAAGATATTTTATCCAATGAAAACGTTGATACTATCTATAGCATCCCTAATCATTTTAAAAATCAGGATTTTGATAAAAGAATATTAAAATATTTTGGTCTAAAACCAAAGAAAAAATTAGATTTAACAGATTGGAATGGTTATGTTAAAAAAATTAGAGATAAAAAGAAAAAATCTGTTAAAATAGCTATTGTTGGTAAATATTTTTCTACCGGTGATTCTTCTTTGATGGATTCTTATTATGCTTTATTAGAATCTATAAAACATGCCTGTATCTATAACAATTTAGAGCTTGATTTAATACCCATTAATTCTGAGAAAAAAGAAAAGACTATGAATCAGGAATTAAAAGGTGTTCAAGGAATAATTGTTCCCATAGGTTGGGGGACCAGAGGGATTGAGGGTAAAATAAAGGCAATAAAATATGCACGTGAGAATAAAATACCCTACCTGGGTCTATGTTATGGCATGCAATTAGCTGCTGTGGAATATGCGCGCAATGTAGTAGGCTGGAAGGATGCTCACACGGAAGAAGTAAATCCAAAATCAAAGCATAAAATAATTCACAGCATACCTTTTAATAAAAAATATCAGACTATAAAAGGTGACGGTTGTTCTATGAGATTAGGATCTTTTGATTGTGTTTTGAAAAAGAACAGCTTGGCATATTTAATTTATGATAAATATAATGGGTTTAAGGATAAAAGCAAAGGCATAGTCTCAGAAAGACATAGACACAGATTTGAATTTAATAATGAATATAGGAAAGATTTAGAAGATAAGGGTTTAATTATTTCTGGTACTTCACCTGATAATTTCTTTGTTGAAATAATAGAGTTACCCAAAGAAAAACATCCTTTTTTTATAGCCACTCAGGGCCATCCCGAATATAAGTCAACACCTCTCAATCCTCATCCGTTGTTTATAGAATTCATAAAAGAAAGCAATAAAAAATAATTTTTTCAAACAAAATAACATGCTCATAATGCATGTTATTTATATAGAATAACTTCTATTTACAATTCCGCAAAATCCGCTATATCAGCTTATTTATCAAATACATTCACAAAACAAGTTTTTCTTAAATTCCCATCAAACTTTTTAACCATTTTCTTTTTAAATTCTACAACACCTTCTATAAGAGAAAACAAGGTATCATCTCCACCTTTTTTAACATTTTTACCTGCTCTATATTTAGTACCTCGTTGTCTTACTAAAATCATACCAGCTCCAACTGTCTGACCATTTGATTTTTTAACACCTAGTCTTTTAGATATAGAATCTCGTCCTAGTGATGTAGAACCACCAGCTTTACGATGTGACATATTATTATTTTAAGTTAAATTATCCTTTTAAATAATATAATCTATCCCAAACTCTATGTCAAGAATAGAAAATATAAAAGAATTTTTTAAAGATCATCAAGATAAGATTATTTTAACAATAGGATTTATTTTAGTTTGCGCCATTAGTTTCGCTGCTGGAAGATTATCTATAGTATCAAAATCTGAACCTATAGAAATAGATGAAAGTAATATTTTTGAAAATAAAGATACTGAAGCTAAAGTAGATAGTAAAGAGGAAGTAAAAACAGAAGATACAAAAGTAAGCAGCGATGAAAATGATAATAAAGAAAATGTTTCGAAAGAAATAAACAATGAAGGAGTTTTTGTGGGTAATATTGAAAATAACAAATTTTATCCTTTTAATAGTAAAGAAGTAGGGAATATAGCAAGTGATAATATGATGTGGTTTGACTCGCAGGAAGAAGCAGAGGAGCAAGGTTATACTTTAGTAACTACAAATAGCACTACGAGTTCTGAAAAATCTATTTCAGGTTCAGAAGAAAGTACAGAATCAGATAGCGCTGAAAATTGTAAGTATGTAGGCAGTAAAAATAGTGATAAATACCATTTACCAGATTCAGGTACTGCCAAGAACATAAAAGAAGAAAATAAAGTTTGTTTTAGTTCCAAGGAAGAAGCGGAAAGTAAGGGATATACGGCTGGAGCAAGCATAAAAGATTGATATTATTACATAAAAAGAATAATATTTTTTTCGCGTAGTTGACAGACCCCCGTCCGTCCGGTGTCCAGACAAGCTGGACAGGGATCCAGCCACTACGCGATATCGAATGAATCACCTGAATATTTAAAATGGATTAAAAACATAAACAATAATAATAAAATCAAAAAATGGAACCGGGAACTAATATTAAAATCTCTTGCTAAAATGTTAAATAACAAAAAATATGGCAGCCCCGTTTTTACGACCACGTAATTCGCAATAATAAAGATCTAGAAGAAAAGGGGAATTATACCAATGGAAATTTTTTAAAACATAGCTTAGTTGATAATCCCAAAAAATACAAATATACTTCTTGGCAGAATTACGAGTTAGATGATGAATCAATTATAAAAATTGATAGAATTATTTGACAAAGTTATATATAAAGTTATACTAATTGTAATATAACATTTAATTATGGAAAAGTATACCAATCAGCAAGAATTGCAAGTAAAAACTAAATCGCTTATATCTGATATACAAAAAGGGGATAGGTATATCATTATGCGCTATTCTAAGCCTGTTGGCGTATTATTGAGTATTGAAGAATATGAAAGTCTTTTAAAACAAAATTGTACCAAATGTCAGGGTAATTTGAAGGAAGTTTTGGAAAAGTTCAAAAAATAACAATTCCCCGCGTAGCAGACGGCCCCCAAGGCTATCCAATATTCTTCATTGGCTAGCCTGGAGGGCCAGCAGCCACTATGCGATGTGAATATATAAATATAGACAAAATAATGAATAATTTTACATATTTAGATCATGCCGCTACTACACCTCTAGACTATAAGGTATTTGAAGCTATGAAGCCTTATCTTAGTGAAAAATACGGTAATGCTTCATCTATCCATTCTTTTGGACAAGAAGCCAATAGAGCAGTAGACAATGCCCGAGAAGCTGTCTCTAAATACTTAGGTTGTGATCCAGAAGAAATAATATTTACCAGTGGAGCAACTGAAAGTAATAATCTCACTATAAAAGGGATTGTTGAAGATTCAGAAATAGAAAAACCTCACGTTATTACTTCTAAAATAGAGCATCATTGTGTGTTGGAAACCGTAGAATATTTAGAAAGAAAAGGTAGAATTGAAGCAACTTATCTAAATGTAGGTAAAGAAGGAATTGTGAACACTAAAGATATTCAGAATAATATTAAGGAAAATACTATCTTAATTTCCATAATGTATGCTAATAATGAAGTAGGAACCATCCAGCCCATTAAAGAAATAGGTGCTTTATTAAAAAACATTAATAAATCCAGAAAAAATAAAATATATTTTCATACTGATGCTGTACAAGCTATAGGATACCTAGATTGTAATGTCCAGAATTTGGGTGTAGATCTATTATCACTTTCGGCTCATAAATTTTATGGTCCTAAAGGGATAGGAGCATTATTTATCAGAAAAGGAACAAAAATAACGCCCCTTCATCATGGCGGAGCTCAAGAATTTAATTTAAGATCAGGAACGCTAAATGTTCCCTCTATTGTAGGATTAGGTAAAGCTATTGAATTATTGCAAACTAACGAGCATAAAAAAGACGTAGAAAAAATTAAAGAATTAAGAGATAAGTTAATTGATCAGGTTTTAAAAAATATTCCTTTGACAACACTAAATGGCTCCAGAGAAAAAAGACTCCCCGGTAATGCTAATTTCAGATTTAAAAATATAGAAGGGGAGAGTATTATGTTGGGACTAGATTTTGAAGGTATCTACGCTTCCACTGGTTCAGCTTGTGCTTCAGGAAGCCTAAAACCTTCTCATGTGCTGTTAGCTCTAGGAATACCTCAAGCAGAAGCACATGGGAGTTTAAGACTTACATTAGGAAAAGAAAACACAGAAGAAGATATTAATAAACTACTAAAAGTTTTACCAAAAATAGTCCAAAATTTAAGAAAAATTTCCCCCCTAAAATAACTACTCGCTACAAACTACTAACTAATCACTAAATATATGCCAAATATTCAATATTCCCAAGAAGTTCTAAAACATTTTAGAAATCCTCATAATCAGGGTGAAATTGAAAACGCCGATGGAATAGGGGAAGTAGGAAATCCTGTTTGCGGTGATATGATGAAAATATATATTAAAGTTGATAAAAACGATCAAGGAGAAGATTATATTAAAGACATAAAATTTGAAACTTTAGGCTGTGCATCAGCCATTGCTACTTCTTCTATGGTAACAGATTTAGCCAAAGGAAAAACTATAAAAGAGGCTCTAAAAATAACTCGAGCAGATGTCTCAGGACAGCTTGGTGGACTTCCTCCAATTAAAGAACATTGCAGTAATTTATCTGAAAGTGGCCTCAAGGCTGCTATTAAAAATTATCAAGATAAAAAATAATTTAATACTTTTTAAAATATACAAAAACCTTTTATAATTAATTTATAAAAGGTTTTTTATTTTACTGAAAACAATATTAAAACTAAAAAATTATTTTAAAGACTACTACCATAAATTAATCTCATTAATTTTTTCTTCTTTAAATTTTTTAATATTCTCTGCTACACCATCTACTACCCTCTGCCTAGCTTCTTTTGAAGCCCAAGCTACATGAGGTGTTATTATTATATTATTAAGCTCAAATAGAGGACTACCACTCCGAGGAGGTTCTTCAGCCATTACATCTATCGCTGCTCCTTTAATTTCTTTATTTTTTAAAGCTTTATATAAATCATTTTCGTTTACAATTCCACCACGAGCTGCATTAATCAATATTGCTTCCTTTTTCATTAACTTAAATTCTTTTTCTGTAATCATGTTTTCTGTCTCAGAAGATAGGGGAGTATGAATTGTTATAATATCGCTTTCTTTTAATAATTCTCCTAAACTAACTCTATTATTTTCCTTGTAATTTACTCCGGATCTTTTGGCTATTAAGATTTCCATACCAAAAGCTTTTGCAATTTCTGCTACTTTTTTACCAATGTTACCATAACCAATAATACCTAGTTTTTTATCTTTAAGCTCTGTAATTGAATAATCTAAAAGTGTAAATATCGGTGATTTACTCCATTTGCCACTTTTTACATCCTGATCATATTTTATTGTCGAATTAGAGAAAGATAAAATATACGAAAAAACTGTTTGCGCTACTGAATCTGTTGAATAACCAATTACATTAGTAACAGGAATTTTTTTCTTCTTGGCTGCTTGCATATCAATATTATTATAACCAGTAGCAGCTACACAAATCAATTTTAATCTTGAAATATTTTTTAGTTTTTTCTCAGCTAAATTTATAATAACTTTATTAGTAACAATTATATCAGCATCTTCAACTCTATTTTCTAACTCATCTTGTGAAGTAATTCCATAAATTTTAAGATTTCCTTCTTTTCTAATTGAATCTAAAGATATATCACTACCTACTGTTTTTTGATCTAAAAATACTATATTCATACTTTTCTTTTATGCTTTTTTTGTAAATTTTCTATTTGATCAGGAACTTCAATTACTCATAAAAAATTTTATTTATTATATTTTAGCGTATATCTATATTTATTTTAAGTTTTTTGTTATACTATAAATTACAGATAAAAGGTATTTTTGATAGGTGATTTTAAACTATCTATAAAAAATAGAAATTTTAAATTTCCAACTACGTCGAAAACTTTCTTACGTAGTAAAAAATAATAAGTTAATATCATGAAATTAAATTTTTCAAGGCTTTTGTTTATTATAGCACTTTTTTTATTTTTTCCTTTTATAACTAGAGCGGGAATATGGGAACAAACTAACCAAGTAGATTTCGAAAGGGGAGTGCTACAAGGAGATCTTAATATTACTGATAATTCTGTTAGACTTACTCCCGGCGTCATTTATGAAAATGCTGAAGATGAAAATATCGACGAATGGAGAGTATTTGATAATGACCCCGAAGGATCAATAACTAATATTTTTAATCCAGAGCTTAGTAGTAGAGTAATTAATCTTTTAAGTACTGATTCTGTTAATTCAAATTTAACTGGTTTTGACTATGGCGCTCCTTCTAAAATAGTCAATGGTTTAAAAAATGTTGAATGGAAAATGAATACTAATACAAAAAGCTACATATATGTGGTAGTTAACACGACCTTAGGAACAAGAAGCCTTAACTATGGACCATATATAGACAACGGCCAAAACGGTATTTATATTAGGTATAGTTTAGAACGAGAAAATGCTGATGGACATTGGCATACATACGATAGAAATTTAGAAAATGATTTAAAAGCTTATGAACCAGATAATGACTTAATAAACATAGCATATTTTGTAGCCAGGGGAAATATGATGCTTGATGACATCTATTTTATTCCTCAAAACTCAACCTATACTTCTCCCACTTTGGATTTAGGAGAAAATAAAGTAGTAAGTTTTAATAGAATTATGTGGGATGGAAATACACCTGAAGGAAGTGATTTAAAATTACAAACCAGGACATCAGTTGATGGTATATCTTGGTCTGAATGGAGTAGAGAATATAATAATCCTTCAGGTGAAAATATAGATTCACCTCTAAGAAGATATTTGCAATATAGAGCTAATTTTAAAGTTGGTAGCAATATTACAGCTGCCACTAGTCTAGATAGAACAATTATAGAATACAATAGAACACCTAGTCCAACTAATAATCTTTTACCAATTAATGACAGAACACTCTCTGATAGTGATAAGCTTGCTTGGGATGTGTCTTCTGATCCTGACCCAGAAGATATTATTACTTATACTGTAGAGTTAGATAATAATAATGATTTTGGTTCGCTAGATTCTGTAACTTCTAGAATAAATAACGCCGAAATAAATATTAATCAATTAGAAAATTTTAGTAATTTAGAAGATGATACAAGATATTACTGGCGAGTAAAAACTGTCGATAATCAAAATAATCAATCTGATTATTCAACTGAAGAAAAATATTTTATTTTAGATAAAGGCAATAAATCTCCTAATCCACCCATCTCTGGTTTTAATCCTAATCAGGGAAATATAGTTAAAACACAGAAACCTACGATATATTGGAATGAAGCTCTGGATCCAGATAGCGCAGATACAAAGGATAAATTAAGCTATGTAATACAAATTGATAAGAACGATAAATTTAACAGTGCTTATATTTATAATACAGAGAAAAACAAAACTAATTTTACAGTACCTGAAAATCTAACAGATAATACTCAATATTATTATAGAATTAAAACTAAAGATAATGAAAATGCCGAAAGCGCTTGGTCTGAAATACAGAGATTTGTTCTAGCTACTGGTAAAAGTCCCATTATAGCTGTCTTTAAAACAGTAGGTATTAATAAAGATAACGAGACACAGAATTCTCTGCTACTTGGATTTACAAGTAACTATATTAGCCTATCTAATTTAAAATTTTTATATTGGCCAATTATTATATTAATTATTGCTATAGCATTTTTCTATTTAAATAAAAATATTTTATTTAATTACATCTTAGCACCTTTATATAATAAAAATAGCCGCACTAAAAAGAAAAGCAATAACTCTTTATTTGCCAATACAATTAGATCATTAGATGGCGTAAATTCTAGCAAAAAGGTTATTACTGAAACAAAAGGTTCACATACCAAAACAATTATCGCTATCATAGTAATTATAGGAATAATTGCGATTGCTCTGGCCGGAATTTATTATTATGATAACAATCCTTCTCCTTATAAGGATGATGGCAAATCAGTAAAAGTAGGGGATGAATTAACATATCGTATAGATTTTAAGAATGAAGGTGAATCAACTGCTTCTAATTTTAATATTTTAGATGACATTCCCACAGGAACATCTTACGTGGCAAATTCAGCCAGTATTAACGGATCTATAAAAACAGATATAAAAGATGATGATTTAGTTACTTTTAATTTTGACAAAGTTAAATTTGAATTTGGAGAAATAACAGCTAAAAGTTCAGGCTATGTTACTTTTAAAGTTAAGGTAGAAGGTACTCCTGAAAATCATAAAATAGAAAACACAGCTGATATATTATATGACGAGAATAACGGAGTACAGAACACTAATCAAACTATAAATTATATAGAAAATGAAGCTTCATCAATTAGCAGCATTAATGGTATTGTTTGGAATGATGCTAATAATAATAAATTAAGAGATAAAAATGAGAATGGAATAAAGGAAATTACTATTAGATTATATGAGAATTTGAATAATGATAATACTATTGGCGAAGAAGATGGTGCATATTTAACTGAAACTAATACAGATTTATATGGTAACTATCAGTTCAAAAATTTAATTAAAGGTGATTATTTTATAAAAATAGATGAGGAAAATTTACCCGATAATTCTTCAATTATTACTGACAATAATCCACAATTAATTGCAATAGAAAAAACAAAAGAATATGCAGATATAAATTTTGGTATTAATTCATCAAATGACCAGATAGAAATTGAAGATAATACTCCAACTCCAACAGGAAGTATAGGTAATTTAGTTTGGATGGATAAAAACAGTGATGGGAAAAAAGATAGTAACGAGGTTGGTTTGAAAAATATTAGCTTAAAACTTTATGAAGACAGTAATAATAACGAAACGCTTGAATTTGACCAAGATTTATATGTTTCTACACATAAAACTGACCAAAATGGCAATTATAAAATTACCGGTCTTTCTCCTAAAACATATTTAATTTTAGTCGAAGAAGATTCTTTACCATCTAATAATTTTAATCTCACGACAGGAACAAATCCAATTGTTGTAAAATTGGAATCAGATGATCAAAAATATAACGATGCTAATTTCGGTTATTATATTGAGGATATTATAAATAATGATGAAAGTAACGAGGTTATATCTGAAAACAGAGAACCTTATGTCGTATCTGAAATTATAACTTCTGATCAAGATTATAATAAACCAAATACAATATCATTTATTCCAACTGAAATTCCCGATGAAGCAAGGGCAGGTAAAATATCACCACCAGTATTAACTCATTTGGGATCAGCTCAAATAGATAATTATGATTCTAAATATTCTATGCCTGTTGATAATGATTTAGTATTAAAAGGAAAAACCGGTCCTAATTTTACTGTTACTCTGTTTATTCACAGTGATTTAAATTTAAAAACAGTAACTTCAGCTAATCAAGATGGCTTATGGGAAATGACTGTTAATACTAAATTATTTGAGGCTGGGGAACATATTGTCTATGCTCAATCACAAGATACAGAAAATAATTCAAGTGCTAAAGTAGAAATTGCCAGATTTAAAATTAATAAGGATAAAAAAATAACAGAACAATTTAATTATTGGATTGCCTTAGGAGGATTAGCTATTATAGCTTTTACAATAATTTTAACTACCTGGATTAAAGAGAGGGAAAGAAATAAAAATACAACAAAAAATAAATTTGTAACAAAACCAAAAAAAATAAAAAAGACTGCTAAAAAAGTTTCTGAGAAACCAAAAAGTACTAGAAGAAAAATAAAAGTTAAATAAATAAAAATTTGGTAAATAAAATAGCATACAAGCAGATGCTATTTTATTATTTTTATAAATTATTAATTGGCTCCATGAAAATTATCAATCACTGCTATACCAACTCCATTTCTTAAATTTTCATCACTAAAAGCAAAAAAGTTTGGCCAAGTACGCCATGTACCATCAGGCTCAAAGGCCAACACTTGAGGACCGTTAGCTCCAATAGGGGAGATAAGTATTTCATCTCTACCGTCTAAATCAATATCACCAGCTATATTCTTAAAGTCCCCAACAACATTCATATTATCATATGCCCACCAGAAATTCTTTGGATTTCCACTCTTATCGAATACTCGAACATGAGAAGTACCATTATTAGGAGTAGTATAAATTCTATCATTTATACCAGATGGTGTAAGTCCCGAAGTTACCCCCTCGCCATAAGCTAAAAATCTTTCTCGCAAATTACCCGATGATGTATAAATTGAAAGCTCTGGATCTTCCGGTCCTGACTCAGGAGAAACTAATATCTCATCACTATTTGAATCGTATTGAAAAGTACCTAAATTACATCCAACATTACCGAATAAAGCATCAAATTCGGCTGTTTCTTCCCAATTATCAATACCTATTGCATCTTTATAAACCCTTACAGTTGGTTTTCGGTCTCCTGTAAGACAAGAGGCTATATCATCATCATATCCATCACCATCAAAATCTCCCGAAGTAACACTCAGCCCATCACGAATATTACTATCAAATAAAAACATTTGGCCCATAAAATATATTTCGCCAGATTCACGAAGTCCGAATACTCTCGCCTGAGGACCTCCATTATTAATAGCAAATACAACTATTTGATCTTTTAAGCCGTTATTATTGGCATCTATAGATACAATTCCAGCTCCCCCTAGGTAATTATCTGGAAATATATTATTTATTTCACCACCAATTGCCTCACCGTGCCTATCGTATGCTTGCAATCTGGTTATTTCACCTGGCCCAGAAGTGGTTAAAATTTTTGGATTAATATCTATAGAGTCGGGGAGGGTATTGTCTTCATTGTCTTCATTGTCTTCTGAATCATTGTTATTATTATCTTCATCAGGATCATCTTCGTCATTATTGTTACTAGAAACTTCAGGAAGAAGGGGTGATAATACTTGATACCAATTCGACGCCATTATTTCATATCCCTGTATATTAGGATGAGCCTTATCAGCCATTAGAGAAGTATCTGCTTGTGCAGTTTCCGTATCATAAAAATCATCCCAATTAGTCTTAAAATAAATATCATAACCAGTTAAATTATTCTCTAAATCAGCGTTATACAGGTTAACCACAAAAGTTCCACCAATATCAGACAAGTTATTAGGAATAAAAGCAGAGACAATTACTTTTGGAGTGCTGCCGTCAGGATTAGTATAATTTTTTATTAAATCAATAATATTCTGCACTTCCGATACGGTATTATCAATAACTGTGGGAATAGTACTCCAATCTAGGGGATCGATTTCCTGAGCTAAATCATTACCGCCAACCATTAATAAAACTACCTCAGGATTATCAATCTCTAGCCAATTTTGTGTTTGCAAATCAGCTAAAACCTGATCTGCTCTATATCCGCTTACACCTCGGTTAATAACATTATGGCCAGATCCAAAATTATCATCAATCATAGCCTGAAGTTTAGCCGGGTAGGTATTAGAAGTACCGCCGTAAGGATAGCCATAAGTAACACTATCGCCAAGAGTTAAAATATTAACATTATCTGCTTGAACTTCTTTTTTTTGTAAATAAAAAATGATTGAAATAATTAAGAATAATATTATTCCAATACTTAAAAATTTTTTCATTTTGTTTTTGTATTATTAGCTAAAATACTATAAATATATCTTAACAAAATAGGGGAGAATAATAAAGTTTTTAAATTTCCCGCTATATCACAAAATACAATAGAGTTTATATTTTATTATGAAGAATAGGAAAGAACAGGTTAGCCTATTTTTTCATCTTCTCTAAGAATAGCCTTTTTAGTTTGTCCCTCCCCAACAACCAAGTACGACTTTGTTATACTAAAAAATATTTTTTCCTAGACAACCCATTTTTTGTGGATATATCAAAATACATTTGTAATTATTTCTTGTTTCTGGTATAAAAATATGAACTTCTCAAGGAGGAAAAGGGGTAATGGAGATAGATGTGGAGAAGGGTATGTCAAATTGTACTTTTGTTTTTGTATTTTCTTTGGTTTTATTTTTCGTACTTTATAATTTCTTTGATTGTAAAGATATACCACAAAACTTTACGGGGTATATCATTATTTACTGCATCTTAGCTTTACTCCTTATTTTTCTACAGTCCCTACTGGCTGCAATATTGCTTTTCTTGTCACTCTTAACTTACAAGCCAATTTATACAAATGGAAACGGTCCGTTTCCATTTATGAAAGACAGGAAACACAAAAGAAAAAGCTAGTTGCCTGCCTTAATACTGCTCTTTATTTCCTTCTATAATTATAAAAATAGGGGACTATTTATGGTTTTCCTATTAGATTTATATATATTCGTTATTTATAAAATGATTTGTCATAATTTTTTTCAAAAGAATAAAGTTATCACTTTTTTATAAAATTAAAAATAAAAACTTTTTAATGGTGCTTTAAAAGAAGGGTAGCCAAAAACAATTTTAATTGAGAGGGTAGGGTGCTTTTTCTTGAGAGAGCCACAGAGACATAGTCGCACAATGTATGTTGTACGACATACATTGTCAAAAAACCATAGCCAGAGGAGTGCTTAGTAGGCTTTAAAAATAGTTAAGTTTACTACTTTTAAAAATTTATCTAATTTTATAATTCTCTACTACTTATTTTTTATTATTTTATATAATAACCCATCTTTTACTATCTATAGCACCTAATTTTTTAATTAATTTTAAAAAATATATTTATATCAAGCTCTCATTATAAACCATATAGATTTGTACTATTTACATATTTTAGGCCCCTCAAATCGCCTCCTATGAGTTCATATAAACAACATTATGCTAATTACCTATCCTTTATTACCTTATTCTTTAATATTTACATTAACTTTAAAAAATTATTTTTATTGTTAACCATTTTTTATTTACGTAGTAAATTTCCTTTAATTTAAAATAATTTTTATAAACAAAATTATTTTTTATTTTAATAATTAAATTATTTGTAGATATAAATAAAGCATGAATTGAAACCTAATTTGTTAATTTATATATTATATTGAAAATTTGACATACTAATTAATATGTTGCGTAATATAAAACCCCCATTATGGGGGTTTTATTAAAAATATATTTATTGATTCTCTATACTATTATATTGATACTAAATATTTTTGTGGATCTACTGGATTACCATTTATTCTTACTTCAAAGTGCAAGTGAGAACCCGTTGTAAGCCAACCAGCACCTTTTGTTCCAGGAGCGCCACCAGAATAACCTATTACATCACCACGATTAAACTGCTGACCATCGGCAAGCGCACAACCTGTTACATGACCATAAACCGTAGTCATCCCCTCGCCATGATATAAAACTATATAACTATATCCCATCCCTGCGTCTCTATACTTTATCATATAGCCATCTGCTGGAGCATGGATTGCTGATCCTTGAGAAGTTGGTATATCTATAGCATAATGATTTATACCAAAAGCATTATAATATGCAGGATCCATAAAATAAGCAGAAATACCTCTAGCAGGATACACTGGCCAATCAAGTTCACCAGCACCTCCTAAACTTTCCCAATTATCTGTAGTATTTTGAGATTCTTTAATCTTTTTTTCAATTTCACTTTGAAGGCGAGCTATCTCTGAATTTGCTGTTTCTTGTTCTAATCGTGCTTGTTCTAATAAATCCTGGAATTTATCCTCCTGCATATTGGTCTCAGATAATAGATTTTCTTTACCATCTTTTTCTTCATTTAAAACCTTTTTTTCGTTATCTAATTCTGTTTTTAAATTTGTTAGAGTTTCTTTTTTCTCTTCTAACGCTTGCTGTTGTTTTTCTAGTTCATCTTTTATTCTATTAATTTCATCTAAAATCAATTTTCCTTCTTTTTCTAATGATTCTAAATATTGAGCTTGATCCAAAAACTCAGAAAATGAATTATATGAGAAAAGTATTTCAAAAAAACTTACCCTATCACTTTGATTTATTTCTCTAATCAAACCTGATAAAAGAATTTTTTGTTTAGTAATTTCAGCCTTCTTCTCTTTAATTTCCTGCTTAATTTCTTCTATTTCTAAATTAACTTTTTCAATATTTTTACCAGTTCGCTCAACCTCAGTTTCTGTTTTAGAAATTTCATTATCTAGTATGTTAAGTTGATTTTCTAAATTAACTTTTTCAGCTTTTTTATTTTCAATTTCATCTTCTAAATTTTTAATTCTATCATCCAAATTTTCAATTTCTTGCTTTTTATTATCTACTTTTTTATTCAAATCTTGAGTAGAATTATCTGCTAAAATAAAAAAGGCTGGTACAAAAACCAACAGTAATATAATACCTAAAAATATATATTTTGTTTTTCTATTTTTAAATATAAAACTCATAAATATTTATTTTATTCAATTACATTATAGCATAATTTGAATATTGCGTCAAATAATAGCTTTTTCAATCCTATATAATGTTTTCTCTTTTCCTAAAACATCGGCTATTTCAAATGGTCCAGGACTATTTTTCTCACCAGATAAAGCTACTCTCATGGGCCATAGAAAATCCCCTATCCCATAATTATTTTTTTTAAGCCAGACAATAGTTTTTTCTTCTATTTTATCTTTATTCCAGTCATTATCATCAAAATTTTCTAAAAATTCCTTCAATAATTTTAAATTTTTTAAAGTTTCTTCTTGAGAAGATTTTTTCCAAACTAATAAATTAGGATCATAATTAAGCTCTTTTTTAAAGAAAAAATGAGTTAAATCCCCTATCTCTGATAACTTTTTCATCCTTTCTTGCTCCAGAGATACAATTTTTTCTAAATATTCTAAATTTATTACTTCTCCTGTTTCTTTTATTTTAAAACTATTACCAATTTTTTCTATGTATTCATTTTCTAAATAAGGAAAACATTTTTTAGCCAATTCGCTTATTTCCATTTCTCTAATATAATGCCCATTAATATTATTAAGTTTTTCAATATTAAATATCGCTCCTGCCTTATTTATCTTACTTAAATCAAATTCTTTTATTAATTCACTCAGGCTATAAATTTCCCTTTCACCTCCAGGATTCCAGCCTAAGAATACCATAAAATTAATCAAAGCTTCAGGTAAATAACCTTGTTTTTTATAATCCAAGAAAGCAACTGAACCATGTCTTTTGCTCAACTTTTTCTTATCATCACCTAAAATCATTGGTAAATGAGCAAATTGAGGCGCTTTCCAGCCAAAGGCTTTATATAATAATAAATGTTTAGGAGTAGATGGCAACCATTCTTCAGCTCGAATAACATGAGATATTTTCATTAAATGATCATCCACTACCACTGCTAAATGATACGTGGGAAATCCATCAGACTTTAAAATAATTTGATCATCTAATACTTCATTTTTTATAAAAATCCTACCTCTAATTATATCCTTAAATTCTGTATATCCATCAGGAATCTTAAATCTAATAACATATGGTTCTTTATTATCTAATTTCTCTTTAATTTCTTCCTTTGATAAATTTAAACATTTTCTATCATATTTTGGAGCTAAATTCTTGGATTTTTGTTCTTCTCTCATCTCATTTAATCTTTCGGAACTACAAAAACAATAATATGCTTTTCCTTCATCAACTAATTTCTGAACATATTTCTTATATATTTCTAGCCTTTCTGATTGTAAGTATGGGCCATATTCACCACCTTTATCTATTCCTTCATCATAATCCATACCTAAAAACTCTAAGCATTCTTTTATTTTATTCACACTACCTTCAACAAATCTTCCTCTGTCAGTATCCTCTATACGCAATATAAATTTGCCTCCATTATGGCGAGCAAAAAGCCAAGCAAAAAGAGCTGATCTGATATTGCCTATATGTGGTTCACCAGTCGGAGATGGTGCAAATCGAGTACGAATTTTTTCCATAATTTTTTTATTTAAATCCGCGTTAATCCGCATTTTTATCCGCGTCTTTCCGCATTTCTTTAAGTTTATATTTTATCACCTCATTCATAAATCGCCAAGTAGCAGTTAAGATTCTGTTAAATCGCCATGGTTCCCTAACAACTCGCCAAAACCATTCTAATCCTGTTTTTCTAAATAATAATGGAGCTCGCTTTATTTTGCCTGATATAAAATCAAAAGCACCGCCAACACCCATAGCCAATTTAACTGAATCTAGGCTATTTAAATTACGGCTTATCCATTTTTCCTGCTTAGGATGACCGTAAGCTACAAATAATACACTAGGTTCTACTTTATTTATAATATTAATTATTTTTTTATCATATTTCTGTTTAGGATTACCACTATATGTTCCGGCTATTTTTAAATTAGAGTATTTTTTCTTTAACTTTAGAGCACAAGCCTCACTTATACCCTCCGTTGCACCTAATAAAAATATTGAATACTTATTTTGTTCACATAATTGAGCTATATCCATAATTAAGTCTGTACCAGTTATTCTTTCAGAAATTAATTTTTGGCAAGTTTTTGGAAATAATATTAAAAGTAAGCCGTAATATAGTGCACTTGCATATATTAACTTGCTTTTTGATCCGAGAAAACACGAGGCCCATAACAATCCTATCCCATCAGGTATAGCTATGTCAGCTTTATTTAAAATATTTTTAAATTTTTTGTCTTTCCTGCTTTCCATTAAAAATTCAGGATTAGGCGTTACTATATAATGCTTTCCTGTAGATTTTAAAAATTGATCAATTTTACCAATAACTTGATATTTTCTTAAAGTATCTATTCCTACACTTAAAATATCTGTTTTATTGTTTTTTAATTTATCATTCATAATTACTTATTTTATTTCAATTACTATACCTTTTATTTAACCTTAAAAAATGATAAAATACAATAAAATATATGATTAAAAGAATTGAATTTAAAATTAAAAGGTTTGATGATAATGGAAATATAGTAAGTGTGGTGAAAATCTAGATTTAATTATAAATAATTCTTCTATCCTAGTTTACTGGAGGGTTTCGGACGTAAATGTTCCTCGGCTTTAGCCAGAATATAAATATTCGACTACTATACCAGCCTCGTAGCAAAAGTCGGGGAAAATAACTTTCTAAAATATGAATCCTTACACCACCCTTGCTAAATCAGCCGTAGAAACCTATATAAAAGAAAATAAAATAATAGAGCCACCCAAAGATTTGCCTTCAGAATTTTTGTCTAAAAAAACAGGCGCCTTTGTTACTATTTTAGAAAATGGTAATCTAAAAGATTGTATTGGAACTTACCTACCAAATAGAAAAATATAGCTCAAGAAATTATTCACAATGCTATAGCCGCTGCTACTGAAGATTATAGATTCAATTCTGTGGAAAAATTTGGTTTAGACAGTTTATATTATGAAGTATATATTTTAGAAGAACCCAAATTAATTCAAGACATATCTGAACTTAATCCTCTAAAATATGGGGTCTTGGTAAAATCCAATAAAGGTAAATCTGTTCTTTTATTACCCGCTTTAGAAGGCCTAAATACAACTAAAAAACAGCTCGAGGCTGTTTATATAAAAGCTGGTATTAATCCAGAGATAGAAAATGTTCAAATATATAAGTTTGAAGCTAAGAAATATAAATAATATATGTCTTTAATAGCCAATATAATCCCCACTACTCAAATCCCTCTCAATAAACCACAATACTTTTCTTATTCCATCCCCAAAGATTTAGAAAAAGATATAAAAGAAGGCATAGAAGTTAAAATTCCCCTAGGAAATAAAAAAATAAGTGGTATCATTTTTAATTTTCCAAAAATAAAACCAAAGTTTAAATTAAAAAATATTTTAGAAATAATTGATATTAATCCTGCTCTATCAAGAGAACAACTAAAATTAGCAGAATTTATTTCAAAATATTATTATACTTCCCTGGGTATTGTTCTAAAAATTATGCTGCCAAAGAGAGTTGGCACCAGAAAACATGAATCTATCAAATTATCCAAAGAAAAAATCTCTTTTCCTAAACTTACCAAAACACAAAATGAAATCTACAAATCAATTAATAATTCAAAACAAAAATCATTTTTAATCCACGGAGTTACTGGTTCTGGCAAAACAGAAATTTACTTAAAACTAATTAAAGATACCTTAGATCAGGGAAAACAAGCTATATTATTAGTTCCTGAAATATCTCTTACTCCCCAAACGGTACAAAAAGTTGCTTCCCGTTTTGATCATAAAATAATAGCCCTGCTTCATAGTAATTTATCTGCTGGTGAGAAATATAAAGCTTGGCAAGATATTCGAGACCAAAAAATAAAAATAATTATTGGTCCAAGATCAGCTATTCTAACTCCTATTCGTAATCTAGGCCTAATTATAATCGACGAAGAACACGATTCATCATATAAACAATATGATCAAAATCCTCAATATCATGTTAGAGAGGTTGCTTTTAAACTATCTGAATTAACCAATTGCCAAGTAATATTAGGCAGCGCTACTCCTAGTGTAGAAACATATTACCTAGCAAAATCTAAACAAGTTAAATTATTAGAAATGCCGGAAAGATTTCAAGGAGGATACAATATGCCCAAAGTTCAAATAGTTGATATGAGAGAAGAATTAAAAAAGAAAAACTATTCTATTTTTAGTGATAACTTAGTAAAAGAATTAGAAAATACATTTAAAAATAAAAAACAATCTCTTTTATTTATTAATCGCCGTGGCACTTCCACTTTTGTGATGTGTCGTGATTGCGGCTATGTCCTAAAATGCCCTCATTGTGATGTCCCCCTAGTCTATCACTCCGGATTTGACAAAACTGATCACTTAAACTGCCATTACTGTAATTATTGTGAAAAAATCAGTACAAAATGCCCTAAATGTGATAGCCAATATATTAAATATTTTGGTGCTGGTACTGAACGTATCGAGAGTGAATTTAAGGCTCAATTTCCAGGAGTAAAGGTGGCTCGCATGGATAAAGACACTATGAACACTAAGTTTGCTCACTTTAACACTTTTAATGATTTTCTAAATAAAAAGTATGATGTTCTAATAGGTACGCAAATGATTACTAAAGGCTTTGACTTGCCAAATATAGATTTAATTGGTATTATTTCAGCAGATACTTGCCTAAATTTACCTGATTTTAGAAGCTTTGAGCATACTTTTCAGCTTGTGACTCAAGTAGCAGGCAGAACAGGACGAGGCTCTGATCAAGGAAAAGTAATACTACAAACCTATAATCCTGATAATAAAATATTAAAAGCAGCTTCTAAGCACGATTATAAGCTTTTTTATAAAGAAGAGATTAGAGAGAGAGAAAGCCTTGCCTATCCCCCTTTTTCTAAATTAATTAAAATAATATTTAAAAATAAAGATTTTAATAAGACAAAAATAAAAGCTGAAAGTATATTTAAAATTATACGTAAATATATTCAGGATAATAAATTAAATATTACTATATTAGGACCATCAACGGCATTTATTCCCAAAAAAAGAGGAGAATTTATTTGGCAGATTATATTAAAGCTGAATGATAAAATTAGTTTAGATAAAAGAAATAAATTGCTAAATATTTTACCCTCAGATTGCAATGTAGATATAGACCCAGAAAGTTTGCTTTAAAAAATTTCTCCCCAGTAATCAGGGGAGAATACAAGAGGGGTTTTGTGAATATAGCAATTACGTGTATCCACGAAACCTCCCCCACTCCTCCTGATTACAGGAGGGAACAAATTCATATGCTAAAAATAGTAACCTACCCCAATAAAATATTAAGAAAAAAAGCTCAAGCAATTGAGAATATTTTGGATACTAAAATACAAGAGCTAGCCCAAGAAATGGTAGAAATAATGAAAAAAGAACAAAGGCATAGGTCTAGCTGCTCCTCAAATAGGAAAATCTATAAGATTAATTACCATTGATCAGAAAGATGAACCTTTAATATTATTTAATCCTAAAATCACTTTTTTTTCTAAAAAAACAAATGAAGATGAAGAAGGATGTCTTAGTCTTCCTGGTAAATTTGGACTAGTGGAAAGACCTCATAAAATAAGAGTAAAAGCGCAAAGTACAGAGGGAAATAAAATAAAATTTAAAGCTGAAGGATTATTGGCCAGAGTTATACAACATGAAGTTGATCATTTAGATGGTATTTTGATTATTGATAAATTTGTATAATAAATTTAGAATGAATAAATATAAAATAATTTTTATAGGCACTCCTGACTTTTCTATCTCCAGTCTAAATAAACTCATAAAAGAAAACTACAACATTATAGCTATCATTACCCAGCCTGATAAAAAAGTAGGTCGAAAACAAGAAATAACCCACTCTCCGGTTAAAAAAGTAGCCCTAAAACATAATATTCCTCTACTTCAGCCTCAAAAAATAAAGAATATTTACAAAGAAATAAAAGATTTAAAACCTGACCTAATAATTACCGCCGCCTACGGCCAAATTATTCCAAAAAATATTTTAAAAATACCAAAATTTGGTTGCATAAATATCCACGGATCATTATTACCCAAATATCGTGGTGCTTCCCCTATCCAATATGCTATACTTAAGGGAGATAAGAAAACTGGTATTACTGTGATGGAGATGGATGAGAAAATGGATGAAGGTGATATTATTTCTCAGAAATCAATTAAAATTGAAAGTAATGACACCGCTTCATCGCTTCATGACAAGTTATCCATACTTGGTGCTGATTTACTAATAGAAACATTACCTAAAATACTTAATAAAAAATCTAAATATACTCCGCAAGATCACAACAAGACTACCTATACAAAAATATTAAAAAGAGAAGATGGAAAAATAAATTGGAATAAAGAAGCAATAGAAATAGAAAGAAAAATTAGAGCATTCTATCCTTGGCCTGGAACGTATACAAAATTTGGAACCAAAAAGTTAAAGATAATTGAAGTAAAATTTTCAGAAATTAATAAAAAATTAGAATCCGGTATACCATTTGAAACAAAAAGTAAAAATTTAGCTGTAAAATGTGGTAAAAATAGTTTAATTTTAGAAAAAGTTCAATTAGAAGGAAAAAATACAGTCTCCGGAAAAGAATTTTTAAGAGGACATAAAGATATAATAAATAAAGTTTTAAAATAAAATGTCTAAAATAAAATTTAAAAAAGAAAATATAATATTAATTTTTTTAGTAACTATGGTTATTATGGGTTTTGTAGTTGTTGGTTATAAATCATTTGGTTTAAAATGGCATAAATCTAATGATAATACTAGTTATGAAAATATTGATAATGAAAGTGATCCTACAGATCCACCCTTAATTACTTCAGAAGAACTTAAAAAAAAGATGGATGAAAATGAAAATATGATTGTAGTTGATATACAAACAGTAGAAAATTATTTAAAAAAACATATACCTAATTCTATTTCTATACCTCAAGAAGAATTAGCAAGAAGATATAAAGAACTTCCTAAAGACAAAGAAATTATAGTTACTACTGCCGGAGATATATCTGATAGCTGCGATACATGTAAACAAGGAGCTAGATCTCTTATGAGTTTCGGTTTTAAAGATATTAAAAGATTTAAAGAAGGCGTAGTAGGTTGGGAAGCTAAAGGTTACCCTGTTATAGCTGGTGAAAATGTTACCTATAAAAATATTGATGCCGATAAATTAAAGCTAAAATTAGATGATCAGGAAGACATGTTAATTATTGATGTTAGAGATGAAGAAGAATTTAATAAAGAACATATCAAAGGAGCAATTTATATGCCATTTGAAAATATACTATCCAAAAAAGATGAATTACCTAAAGAGAAGGAAATCATTATATATGATAAAGCAGGTTTCCGTAGCAAATTAGTAACTGAAAGTTTTGTTAAAGAAGGTTATCTGTCAGTTACTAATTTATTAGATGGATTCAAAAATTGGCAGGAAAAAGGATATCCGACGGAATAGTATATTGTATCTAGTATTTAGTATTAAAAAAACCAGCTTAATTAATAATGACTGGTTTTTTATTATAATCTTCGTTATATCAATTTTTTATACAAAATACTACATACTAAATACCATCTTATGTTCCTACTGTCCAAGAATTTAAATATTCTTTTTGTTCTTTGGTAAGTTTATCTATTTTTACACCCATAGATATTAATTTTAATCTAGCAATTTCTCTATCTATATTGTCTGGTACTTTATAAACTTTTTTATTTAATTTTTTATAATTCTTAGCTAAATGTTCAGCAGAGAGGGCTTGATTAGCAAAGCTCATATCCATTACTGTTGGCGGATGACCCTCGGCCGCTGATAAATTAATTAGCCTACCCTCAGCTAATATATAAATTTTTCTATTATTTTTCTTTAAAGTATATTCCTGTGTGAATGGTCTAACTTCTCTTATTTTTTTAGTAACTTTTTTAAGATTTTCTAAATCTAACTCGACATTAAAATGTCCGGAATTGCAAACTATAGCTCCTTCTTTCATATTCTCAAAATTGTTTCTAGATATAACATTTATATCACCGGTCACGGTTACAAAAATATCCCCCATTTTAGCAGCCTCACTAATAGGCATAACATTGTAGCCATCCATTTTAGCCTCTAGAGCTTTAACTGGATCTATTTCGCAAACTATAACATCCGATCCCATACCATCTGCTCTCATAGCAATACCTTTACCACACCAGCCATAACCAGAAACTACTAATTTCTTACCAGCTAACAAAACATTAGTTGCTCGTAAAATCCCATCTAATGTTGATTGTCCCGTGCCATATCTATTATCAAAGAAATGTTTAGTCATAGCATCATTCACAGCAATTACTGGAAATTGTAATTTATTTTCTTTCTCTAGAGATCTTAACCTTATTACACCCGTTGTTGTTTCCTCAGTACTACCTAATATATTTTTAGCTAAGTTTTTCTTTGAAGAATGCAGCAAAGAGACTAAATCAGCTCCATCATCCATAGTAATATCTGGTTTTTCTGCTAAAACACTATTTAGATGTTTATAATAAGTCTTTTTATCTTCACCTTTAATAGCAAAAACTGAAATACCATAATCTTTAACTAAAGAAACTGCTACTTCATCCTGGGTAGATAAGGGATTAGAAGCACATAAAAAAACATTAGCACCACCAGCCTTTAGCGTTCTCATTAAATTAGCCGTCTCCGCAGTAACATGTAGGCAAGCTGCTATAGTTAATCCTTTTAGTGGTTTCTTTTTGTTATTTGATTCTCGAATTAATCGCAATACATCCATTTGCCTTTCGGCCCATTCAATGCGTAATTTGCCTTGAGAGGCAAGATTAATATCACGAACATCATGTTTAATTGTTGTAGTCATCGTTTGTTGTGGTTAATCAATTTATATAAATTCCACGAAATTAATACGTAATTATAAAGAAGGTAACATAGAAGAAAAATTCTCCTCATACCTTTTCCTAAAATCCTCTATTGTATAGCTATGTGTCTGCGTTCCATATTTTTCAACCGTATAAACAGCGCATAATGAAGCAATCTTACCTATTATATCTATTGGAAAATTATTTACAAGTCCATAAATTATACCAGCTCTATAAGCATCTCCTGCTCCTGTTGGATCTAAATTGCCTAAAGGTTTAGCTGCTTTGATTGTATACTCTTTATCGTTATTAAAAATAATTGATCCTTTATGCCCTCTGGTTATTATTAAATATTTAGTTAATTTTTTAATCTCATTAATTGATAGTCCGGAATTCTTTTTAAATAATTCTATTTCATAATCATTAAATAGCGCTACCTCAGATCCAGTAATTAATTCTATTAATTCTTCTTTTTTAAATTGAGGAAGAGCCTGCCCTGGATCAAAAATACAAGGTACCTTAGCTTCTTTTAATTCTTTGGCATGCAATAACATACCTATTTTACTATCAGGAGCAATAATAGCTATAGTAGGTTTCATTTTTGAAATAATATTTTTAACAGTGAAATTATTTAAAAACATAGCTCCACCATGAAAAGCGGTAATTTGATTATCATCTTTATCGGTAATTATATGGGCAGAAGCTGTATACTCGTCTTTTAATGTTGTAATAAAGTCTAATTTTATATTATTTTTCTTTAACCATACCTTATAATCTCCAAAATCTTTACCAGCGGTTGCTTGAATATACGGTTTCTCTCCAAGAAGGCTTAAATTATAAGCAATATTACCGGCTGTTCCGCCAAATTCTTTAGATAATTTTTCAGCTGTAAAAGCAATATTTAAAACATGGATTTTATCCGGCATTATATGATCAGCAAACCGATCATTAAAATTCATGATAAAATCATAAGCTAGGGATCCTATTACTAAAATATTTTTATTCATTTATTTCTATTTTAGATTTACTAACTTAATCAAATCATTATAAAAATCCGCTACAAAAAGCCAATTACCTCTTATAGCCATTCCTTTAGGTCCAGACCAACGAGTATTATCTTTTGATCCACTATATAATCCTCTTGAACCCGAACCTGAAATCAATCTTACTTGTCTAGAATAAATATTTACAGCTTTTACTTTCAAACTTCCAGCTTCTGTAATATAAATATCACCATTATCCCCTAATTCAATATATTCTGGAATATTAAGCAGTGAATCAGGAGCATAGCCGCTATAATCTCCAGGTAAACCTTTCTTATTAACTAAAGTTACTACATTCTTTGTTTCAATATTAATTTCTCTAATAGCGTGATTATATTTATCAGCTACGTATAATGTTCGCCCATCACTGGAAGCAGCAATAGTAAAAGGACCATTCCACTTAGTCCAAGGTCCAAAACCATTAACATAACCAATCTCGCCAGTTCCGGCAATATGAAAAGTAATACCAGTTCTTAAGTCTATTCCTCTAATACGATTATTTGATCCTTCGGCTACATATAAAGTTTTCTCATCTGGAGATAGGGCTATCCCCGTTGGTCTATTAAAATAAGCACATCCCTTAACACCTTTTTCATAAACATCCGGACAAGGACCGCCTTCTTGATATCCATTATCAGAATAAAAAGCGTTAGTCTCACCGGCACCAGTTATATAAGAAGTTGTTTTAGTTTCAATATTTAAACTTCTTATTCTATGATTATTTCTATCTGCTAAATATAATGTTTTTCCATCACGCGACATAGCCATAGAAGTTACATCGCTAAAGCGCGCTTCTGATCCTGTTCCTTCTTTATAATTATCCATAGGACTGCCAGCAATTTCTTTCAAAGTATTAGTTATTAGATTATATTCCACTATTCTATTATTTTCTGAAATATACATTTTATACCCATCGGGCGACATTACTATTTCTTGCGGACGACCTAACAAGGCCTCTTTAGATGGGCCATATTCATTACCATAACGCTGTTTGCCAGCAATTTTTTCTTCATTAGCGCCATCAATATCGAAACTATATACACTCGACCCACCTTTAAACAAAATAAACATTTTAGTGCTTAAAATTTTACCATCATTACCTACCGTTTTTTTAAATAAAATATCAGAAGCCCAATTAAGCATTTCTAATTCTCTTCTTCTTTGCAATAATGATTTTTCTTTGGTCTTTAAATCTATTTTATAAATTTCATTCCAGACACCTTGTTTTCCTGCCACAGCATAAAGATCTGTACCGTTTATTTCAATTCCGCCCAGATCGCTAAATCCTCCGGCAATCCTTTCTCTGCTCCCTTTAAATAAATCTATCTGTTCGATACTATTATTGCCTTCATGAACTACATATAAAAATTGCCCCCGCCAAGCCATTTTAGTAGGCACGTCGCATTTTTTAACCACCTCAATTAGTTTTCCTCCAGATAATGTTGTGCGTACGATTCTATTATGGCCAGTATCAGCTATAAATAAATCATTGCCGCGTATTAATATTCCCCTAGGATTAGAAAGCCCATCTGAGACAATAGTGGTTACCTTATCTCCTTCTATTTTTCTTATTTTACTATTTAAAGTATCAGCGATATACATAGTGTTATCTTTCTGATTAATAGCAATATCCTCTGGATAGCCAAAATCAACTAAAAGCCTAAAACCGTCTTTTGACCCAAATTCTCCTGAGCCGGCAAATTTAGTAATTATATTTGTTTTATTATCAATCCTTCTGATAACATTATTAGTGGTATCGGCAATATAAATATTATTATCAGAATCAGTAGCAAACCCCTTGGGGGTATCTAAATAAGCTTTACTGGCACCGCTATTATCACCTGTATATGGTTTTCCTAAAATAGTTTTAGTATCACCTTCGGCCGCTAAAGCTAGAAATGGAGTTAGAATAAAAAGAAAAGCAAAAATTAAAATTGAAAATGTTTTTTTCATGTTTTTTGTTTTAAATAATATTTAATTTATATATTAAAGTATAGCATATTTCAGATGAATTTGAAGTTTAATTTCATATAAACATCGCATTCCAAATTCAAACTTATTTGAAGGCGAAACTTTAACGTGTCGCCTTTGTATATAGCATAGATCTATAAATCTCTAAGCAAAAATAACCTCACTAATCTTAATTCATCATAAGAATATTCCTCGCCCAATATTTCTCTAACCGGACTTAAGTTAGGCTGAGCAGTTTTTAAAAATGCTTCTTTTATTTCATTAAAACGCATCTCATTTTGGGGTTTAATATGGGTGATATCTATTTCTTCCCCGCTATTAATAATTTTCTCTATATGACTTAGAATAGTCCCCATGGATAATCCTCTCTGCCTGGCTGCCTCGGCAATAGACATTTTCTGCTCCATTATTTTTTTAGTCTCATCATAAGTTGAACCAGAACGCTTAATTGATCTTGTTTTAGTTCTAAATTTTAATTTAGTAATGGCTTTTTCTTCTAAATTATTCTCTCCAGCAAAATCATTTATTACTTTTATAAATATTTCTCCATACTGGGATAATTTTTCTTGCCCTACGCCAGAAATTTTAGAAAAGCTATCTATACTTTGCGGTAAATAATAAGCCATTTCCTGTAGACTAACATCGCCGAAAACAACAAAGGGAGGAACACTTTTCTGATCAGCTATTTTCTTTCTTAGAATTCTTAATTTTTCAAACAATCCCCCATTGTATTGCGGAGAATCTTCATTGAATCTATCTGTTTTATAATCTATTTCTCTAGATTTAGGTAATTTTATTGTTTCTCTATTTTTTAGAAACAAATAGCCTTTATCAGTCATTTTTAAAATAGGATATTTTCCTATTTCTTGAGCTAAATATCCCTTTTTTACTAATTGATTAATAATATTTCTAAGCTCTTCTCTGCTAAAATCCTGAACAATGCTATAAACAGATAATTTATCATGCCCTAGGCTCCTAATTTTTTTACTTTTAGATCCAGTTAAAACTCTAATAATATGACTTGAACCAAAATATTGTTCACATCTAATAATAGCTGATAATATTTTCTGTACTATCTCTGTAGCTTCAAATTCCTCTATGGGAATTGAGCAATTATCACAACTCTTACAATTATCTTTATCCCATTTTTCGCCAAAATATTCTAATAAATATTTACGCCGGCAAGTTTCAAGCTCGCAGAATTCTATAACTTGAGATAGTTTTTGATAAGCATTTTGACGCTCTTTATTATCCTTTATCTGACTTATAAAATACCCTTGTTTGGCTTTATCTCCGTTTGAGTAAAAAAGCACACACTCGCTAGGCAACCCATCACGTCCAGCTCTTCCCGTTTCTTGGTAATAACCCTCTAGAGTTTTAGGTAAACTATAATGAACAATTAATCTTACATCTGGCTTATCTATTCCCATCCCAAAAGCAATGGTGGCTATAATAATATCAATTTCGTCTTTTATAAATTCTTCCTGTACGCGTTTTCGCTTTTCTCGCTCTAATCCAGCATGATAAGCCTTGGCCTTAAATCCTTCATAGCTTAAATCTTCCGCCAATTCTTCTGTATCCTTCCTAGAGAAACAATACACAATCACCGCCTTGCCCCTATATTTTTCTAATAAGATAACTAAATTTTCAAAGGCTCTATCTTTGGGTCTAACAATATAAGTTAAATTAGATCTATTAAAGCCAGCTAAATAGGAATTACCATTTTTAAGCTCCAACTGATCTATAATATCTTGTTTTACTTTTGTTGTAGCTGTAGCAGTCAAGGCTATCACCGGAACATCCTTAAATATTTGGCGCAAGGCTTTTAAATTACGATAATCTGGACGAAAATCGTGTCCCCATTCTGAAATACAATGTGCTTCATCTATAGCAATTAAACTAACATCAAGACTTTTTAAAAATTCTTTAAAATGACCTAAAGAGAGACGTTCTGGAGCTAAATATAATATTTTAATTCCACCCTCTTGTGCTCGCATTTGTATACGCTCAATCTCATCATAAGGCAAGGTACTATTTATAAATTCAGCCTTAATTCCATTGGCCTGAAGGCTATCTACCTGATCTTTCATTAAAGCAATTAGTGGAGATATAACTAAAGTAATCCCACTAAATTTAAGGGCTGGCAATTGGTAGCACAAAGACTTGCCTCCTCCTGTGGGCATTAGGACCAGAGTATCTTTATTGGCTAAGACATTATTGATTATTTTCTCTTGTAGAGGTCGAAATTGGTCATAGCCGAAGTGGGTTTTTAGAAGATTTAGCATATTAGAAAATTTGTATGGATTCAAAATTTTAAACCCCTACATTAGTGCAATTATATATTATTTTAAAATTTTAACTATACCCTTGCTGGCATTAACTTCTACCCTGTTTTCATTTTTTAAAACAGCCATACCAAGGAGCAGAAATATAAAAAATCTTGCCAGCTGATTCCTGGCGATACCAATCTTCTTTTTCTATTTCTTTTCTTAATTTATTAAGATTCATTATCCATTTTTAAAGATTTTCTAATAATATCTGGTAGTCCTAATTTGTTCATAAAATCAATTTCATCAATTCTATTTATATCCACCCATACAGGTGGTTTTGTTTTCCCCTTTTCATATTCATCTAAATTTTCTTCCCTAAATCCATTATCTTTTATCATTTTTACTCTAAAAAACATTAAGATAGAATTCCTTGGCTCTTTGGTAGTTGGCAATATAAAAAAATTTGATTTTACCTCAATAACTTCACCCACCTCCACTTCTATACCTGTTTCTTCAAAATACTCTCTCTTCAGGGCATCTTCTACTTTTTCATACATTTCTACCCCTCCTCCTGGCAAATCATACTTTTCTAATATTCTACCTAACAAAACTTTATTATTTTCTATTAAAATACCATAAACAGAAGGCCTAAAGGTGAGATCTTCTGCCCTAAATTCCTTTTTATTGCCTTCTATATCAGTACAAATTACTTTTTTATTATTTTCCATATTTTCAATTTTTCTACCTGGCTTTAGCCAAAGGTTACGAGGCTTTAGCCTCACTAATTAATGAGGCTAAAGCCTCAAAAACCCTCCTCTAAAGAGGGGTAGAAATTATAATATTATAGTGTAGTAATAGGCCTAGATTGGACAATATAGAATTTACCACCTTTATAAGCCCACTCCACATCCTGTGGTGAACCATAATGTTGTTCAATCTTCTTCACAATCTCCGCCAACTGAACAATCTGTTTGTTACTTAATTTTTGTTTCTCTATTTTATCCTTTGGAACCAAAACATCTTTAATATTACCGCCTACTCCTTTTCGCACCACCATTTTTTCCTGTTCTGATACATTTATATCTAATATCTCTCCACTTTTTTTATTAACTACATAAGAATCAGGCGTTATTTTGCCTAAAACTATCGCTTCCCCTAATCCCCAGCCTGCCTCAATTATCATCTGGTTACGATCTTTAGTTATAGGATGTACACTAAAGGCTACTCCAGATACTTCCGATTCCACCATTTCTTGAACGACAACAGCCACACTTATAGACTTTTTCTCTAATTTTCTGGCAAATCTATAAAATATAGCTCTTGGAGTAAATAAAGACATCCAACACTTCTTTACATTTTCTATTAAAGTTTTCTCCGTAGTATTCAAATAGCTCTCCAACTCCCCCGCCCAACTATCTATTTTACTATCTTCAGCCGTAGCCGATGACCTTACGGCTACAAATTTAGCCTTTAATTTTCTGAATTCTGATATTATTTCTTTCTCTATACTGGATTTTATAGGAGTTTTCTTAATTAAATGGCTAATTATTTCTGAGACTTCCTCTACAGATTCCATATCCTTAGAATTTACCCTTTTTAAAGCGCTCTCAATTTCCACATTTAAATCTGTATCTGCTAAATATTTCTCAAATGTAGAAGCTATAATTACAAATCCGGCAGGAATAGGAAAACCAGTGCCACTCATTTCTCCTAGTGATGCGCCCTTGCCACCAGCTTGATTAATTAGTTTTTTATTAATTTTTTTGAATGGAAGTGTATATCTTGTCATTGCTTATAATAATTAATTTGTATAATATAATTATATATTTAATATTTATCTATTTCAAGCCATGGTTTCTATTATTCTACCAACCTATAATGAAAGAAATAATTTAGAGGTTTTAGTAAAAAAAATACTCCGAGTTTTAAATAGAGAAAAAGTTCTAGGAAATATTATCATTATCGATGATAATTCTCCAGATGGTACTGGCAAGATTGCCCAAAAATTAGCTACTCTTCATCCTCTGCAAATTATTTACATAAAAAGAGATAAAAAGCTAGGCTTAGGCAGCGCTTATATTACCGGCTTTAAAAAAGCCCTCGCCTTAGGCTCTAAATATATTTTCGAAATGGATGCTGATTTGTCTCACTCACCAGAAGACCTGCCTAAATTTTTAAAAGCTATAAAAAATTGTGATTTAGTTCTAGGGTCTAGGTACATATCTAAAGGAAAAATTGAGAATTGGAATATGAACCGTAAATTAATCAGTAAAGGTGGCACAATTTATGCTAAAACTATTCTAAGTTTACCCATAAAAGATTTAACCTCCGGTTTCAAATGCTTTAGGCGAGAAGTATTAGAAAAAATAGATCTCAATAATATTCAATCTGACGGCTATGCTTTTCAAATAGAATTAACTTATAAAGCAACTTTACTTGGCTTCAAAATAAAAGAAGTACCCATCACTTTCTTCGAGAGAAAAACTGGTACTTCAAAATTTTCTAAAAAAATATTTTGGGAAGCGATGTGGATGGTCTGGAAATTAAAATTCAAAAAATAATATTAATGATAAATTTTGATAGTTAAGCTTTTATATAAAAGTAATTTTCAATTTCTAATTCCCCATGCCTCTACGGCAGATCACCGTCAGAGGTGACAATTACCAATAAATGTCAAATGTCTAAATTATAAATTTGGCATTAAAATTTTTGTTAGAAATTAGATATTGGAAATTAGGAATTAAAATAAAATATTGACCTAAAAATTCATATACTTATAAACCTTCTCACATTTCTCACAAAATACACTCTCTTTATCATCTGTAGCTTCTATTCCATCAGAAAAACACATCACACATTTTTTATTATCACAATGCTTTAGTCCAAAAGTATGCCCTAATTCATGCACTGCTTCTTTCAAAATTCTATTATAAAATAGTTCATCGTTAGTTTTTTCTAAATAAAATTCAGGATTAAGCCTATAGGTTGAAATTAAGCAAATTTTTCCACCCGATTCTGCCTGTCCAAAAATATAGTTTAAATCTTCAGTAAATAAATCCTGACCTGTAATAGCTAATATTTTCTCACTGTTAGTAAAATTCAATTTAGCTAATTCATTTAAAATAATCCTTCCGTTATATTTACCATTCCCCTTATTATAAGCATAATCTGGAATTTGAGCCCTATCACCTAATTCAATCTCAAAATTAAAGATTTTCTGAAGATCTTTTTTTAATTTCTCGAAAAAACTCAAATCAATCTTACCCAAGGGTAATACGTAAATATATTTTTTATCCATTTTGTTATATTAAAACAGAGTTTAACTTTTTAAAAAATTAGTTATTTAGAAACTGGAAAATAGTAATGGAGATTGGATATTGGAAGTTAGTTTTTTTTAGAGCGTTTTTTAGCTACTTTCCATTTTCTAATTTCTATTACCAATTTCTATTTTCCATACAGCCTATTTCTACTTGTTTAAATAATACTATTTTTACTAGTCATTTTCATTAATATCCTCCGCCCCAATTTTCAGTACACTACCTCTACCTATTTCACCAGCCAACATCCTACGCGCCAAAATATCTTCTACTTTCTTTTGTATTACTCTCTGAATAGGTCTAGCGCCCATCATTGGATCATAACCTAACCTGGCCAATTTCTCTACCGCAGCAGAATCTACTTCTAACATAATACCTTTGTCTTTTTCTAAACTAAAAGCAAGCGCTTGAACTAATTTATCTGTAATTATTACAACTTGCTCCTCTGTTAGAGGATTAAAATTCACCACTGCCGTAAAACGATTGAGGAATTCTGGTTTAAATATTCCCTCTTTCTGTAAATAGTCCATCAAATTACTTTTTAACTCTTTAGGAGGTAAACCTTGTTTTATACTTTCCTGGATTAGCTGAGCACCCGCATTAGAAGTAGCAATAATAATAGCATTATTAAATTTTACTTTACGACCCAGGGAATCGGTCAGCCAGCCTTCATCAAAAACTTGCAGGAATAAATTTAGGATATCTGGATGAGCTTTTTCTAACTCGTCAAATAAAATTAGGGAAAAAGGATTATCTCGCACAGCATTGGTTAATTTGCCTCCTGATTGTGCTTCCGGAGTACCTTGAGGTGCTCCAATTAATTGATAAATACCAGCTATATCTTGAAATTCACTCATATCAAAACGAATCATAGCGTTTTCATCACCAAAATAAGCTTCAGCCAAGGCTTTGCAGGTTTCGGTTTTACCTACACCAGTCGGACCTAGGAACATAAATGTACCAATAGGCTTTTTTGACGAAGCCATGCCCGCCCTGGCTCTTCTCATAGCATTAGAAATCACGTTAATAGCTTCATCCTGCCCAATTACTCGCTGGTGTAATATTTTTTCTAAATTAAGTAATTTTTCTTTTTCTCCCCCGGCAGCTTCTCCAATAGGTACATTTGTTTTTTTAGACATTATTGCTTCTACCTGACTAGGCAGCATAACTGCATGCTTACCCAATGAGGCAACATAGACAGCTGCATCGTTCAAAAGATTAATAGCTTTTTCAGGAAAAGGTTTATCGTATAAATACTGATCAGAAAGCTCAACTATTGATTTAATAGCTTCATATGTAATTGTTATTCCTGTTTGTCGCTCAATTTGCGGTACAACATCTTCTAAAATTCTTATAACCTGAAATTTATCAGGCTCAATCACTTCTATTTTTTCAAATTTTTCCGATACGGCCTTTTTAGTCTCTATATACTGGTGGAAACTGGAAGTAGAAGTGGTGGCTATAAAAAATAATCCTGGATATTCTAAATAGGGAATAAAAACCTGAGCAGCATCAATCGCTCCCACCTTTGCTCCTTCCCCACCACCAAATAATGCTTCTATACCATCTATAAATAATATTACATTACCAGCCGCTACCGCATCATTTAAAACGCCAGTCAGCCTGTCTATAATTTCACCCGGACCCTGTGCCCCTGCTAGAATAAAATTAATATCTAATTCCATTATATGTCGATAAGCTAAATATTTATACGTCATACCACGAGATATTCTTTGAGCTAAACCCATTACGATAGTTCTTTTCCCTACCCCCGATTCTCCAACTAAAAGTGCATTGTGATTTGATGCTTTTATTAAAGTTTTCTCTAATCTATTAACTTCTTCTTGATGACCTATAATATTTATATTTGATCTTGATCTGTTCACCTCACGAGAAATGTCTTTAGAAAATCTAGACAATACTTGTGTATAGCCCGAAGCCCAATCCTTACCTATTCCCCCGCTCAGCCTG